>NZ_JBIFFY010000016.1:0-8514 GCF_043558125.1 Sulfitobacter sp. 1A12056
TGAGCCGCGGGCAAAGCTCTTCCGGGGTCTCGGCGACCCCAGCCGTCTTGCGATCCTCGATGCGCTACTGTCGGACGAACGCAGCGTGCAGGAAATCGTTACCCAAACAGGTCTTGGTCAGCCCAATGTCTCGAACCATCTGCGCTGCCTTTTGGATTGCGGTCTGGTCAGTCGCAGGAACGAAGGTCGGTTCGTCCGGTATCGCCTTGCGGACAGGCGGATTGCTGATCTCATCCGCGACGCAGATCAACTACTTGCCTCGACAGCCGTAGGGGTCGATGCCTGCCGAAGCTATACGGATTAACCGACGTGTCCTGCTGCAATGTTCTATTGGTACGCCAGGCCTAAAGCAGCCATTTGCGCAGCCGCAGCAAAATGGCGCTTTGTCCGCATTGCGGTCATTGACCATACCAAAATGCTGCACTCCGCCGACAACGTCCGCTTTGGGGAAGCTGCATTGCGGCACTGCGACCGTCGGTCAATGTCTCCTTTGGGCCGATCATGCCATCTACAGGCCATCACTTTTCGGTGGTCAAACTCTTCTGCAGGCCCTCACTCCACTTGCGCAGTTCGTCCAGGAAACCCAAGGCTGTGCGCCCCAAGTCGGTGATTTCGTAAACCACGGTGATCGGAGCAGTGTCGCAGACTTCGCGCCTAACCAGCCCCTGGTTTTCGAGTTGCCGCAAGCGTTCCGTGATCATCTTCTTGGATGCGCCGCCGATCATCCGGGCGAGGTCGTTGAACCGCACCGGCCCATCTTTGACGTGCCAAAGGATAGAGCCAGTCCATTTCCCTCCGATGATCCGCATGCCACGCTCGATCGCGCAGGGCTCGGTGCAGGCATTTGCCGCGCTCCGTCGGCCAGCACCGTCTATTTCGATCTTTGCATCCATCGTTTCGCGCTCCGCTGATCTGTTCCGGCTTAGGTTACAAAAAGTATACTGGTTGTTTTTGCTGCCCACCACATTCATCTCATCCCGGACCCCGCCTATGTCAAGCGGGCGCAGCAACGATGGAACAGACGACATGAGCAAGATCTACATTCTGAACGGCGCGCAACCCTATGAATTTGCCCCCGGTAAACTCAACGAAACGCTGGTAGAGCGCGCCAAGGCCACATTTGCGGCGCAGGGACACGAGGTCCGCCTGACTACGGTGGCAGCCGGTTACGATGTGCAGACCGAGGTGGACAGCCACCTCTGGGCGGACGGGGTCGTCCTGCAGTTCCCGGTGAACTGGATGGGCGTGCCGTGGTCGTTCAAGAAATACATGGACGAGGTCTACACGGTCGGCATGGGCGGGCAGCTTAGCAACGGCGACGGGCGTAGCGCTGCCGCACCGAAAGCGAATTACGGCATGGGCGGCAAGCTGGCAGGAACCCGTTACATGATCTCGGCAACGCTGAACGCCCCGGCTGAGGCCTTCGACGACCCGGCAGAGCCGTTCTTCGAGGGCATGTCCCTGGACGACCTCCTGCGCCCGGTCCATCTGAACGCCAAGTTCTTCGGCATGGCGCCGCTGCCGACTTTCGGGGCTTTCGACGTGATGAAGAACCCCGACGTAACCACAGATCTTGCCCGGTTCGACGACCATCTGGCAATGACCTTCGGGGAGTTTTCTAATGACGCGGCCTGACATTGTCCTCTACACCGCCAACACAATGAACGGCTGGAAGCCTCTGATCTTCCTGCACGAAGCGCAGATCGACTATGAGCTGGTGCCGATCGATTTCGGCAAGAAGGAGCAGAAGGCGCCGGATTATCTGCGCCTGAATCCGAACGGGCGCATTCCGACCATCGTGGATCGCGGCGCGGATGACTTCGCCGTGTTCGAGAGCGGTGCGATCCTGTGTTATCTCGCCGAGAAATACGACCGCTTCCTCAGCCACGATCTCAAGGAGCGCTCGGAGACGCTGCAATGGCTTATGTTCCAGATGGGCGGGATCGGCCCGATGATGGGCCAGGCAATGTTCTTCCAGCGGATCGCCAAGCCGAATGGCGACGAGGTGCCCTATGCCGTTAACCGCTACGTGACCGAGAGCCGCCGCCTGCTGGAAGTGCTGGATACGCGGCTTGCCGGGCGCGACTGGCTGGTCGGCGATGCGATGTCCATCGCGGATATCGCGACCTACCCCTGGGCGCGCAGCTACTTCTGGGCCACGGTGAGCGTCGACGGATTGCCGAACCTGCAAGCGTGGTTCGACCGCATTGACGCCATGCCGCGGGTCCAGGAGGCGCTGCAACTGCCGGAGCCGCGATCGTCGGCTTTCGGTCAGGGCGATACGGAGGCTGCGGCCGCAGAGAACGCAGCGCGTTTCCGCTGAACAGCTGACGCGCTGTCTCACGGAGAGGTCAAGTCAGCGCGTCATTTCCCTTCTAAGAGCAGTGGTTCGGATCAATGTCCGCTTGATGCTGCTGCGAAGCAGCGTCGAAGCAGTGTTCTGAAGGTCGGGAATGGGCCGAGAGCTGACCCGGTTGCTCCGGGCGGTGAGCAGACACTCGCCGCGGCACTGACTGAAAACCGCTTCGGGCCGTTCGCGACAAGCGCATCTATCCTGCCACCGAAGCCTCCAGATATTTACGAAGTCTTCTTGGGCTCGGAGGAGACTTGCGGGGGTGCCGCGTGCCATTCGGTTTCATGCCCATCTGAACGTCTGCTCCTACTGTTCCAGCGCAATCCCCCCTCGCAACAGCGGCGAATGGCTCCTCCCCGCCCAAAGTAATGGCTCTAGGCAACGGCGAACATACGCGCTCGCCGCGTTCGGATATGGTTTGCTTGCGTCAAATATAGACCCCGGCTGGTCGATTTTTTTAGGTTTAGCATAGCCTAGTCACTGCAATGAAAACTAACTCTCCCGCCTTCGCCGCGCAGCCCAGTCCTCAATGATCCGCCTGATCAATTCCGGCCTGCTGGGGAGATCTTCATCCACTCGCCGCGCCTCGTCTAGGGCCGCTAAAAGTTCTGTTGGCATCCTAACCATGACCGGTTGAGTGTCGACTCTTGGGCGTCCGCGTGATTTCATGATATTGCCTATTGACAGGTTTGATTTCTTGATATCATATGGAAGCACGAAAGCGGAGAAGCTGCAACTCCTCCGCTTTCGCTAACCGAAACGATCAGATGGAGATCATTATGGCTGACACACATACTACCACGGCACCGAACGGGGCTGAACCCTCTGTTGAGTTCGCGTCTCCCGACCGTCTGGAGTTCCGGAATACTCTGGATCTTCTCTTCGCGGCGCTCCGTGCGGATTGGGAGTATTTCGCGGCACCGTCGAATGCTCCTAGCCGCGCAAAACTGGGCCATGCCGCAGCATCGGTTTGGGCAGCCTGCATCCAGTCGCTGCACGCCGTTCAGAATACGCAAGATGGGCACCCGGATCTGCAAGCAGCCGCGGCACGGATGCTTGAGACCATTCCGGAACAGGCCCCGAAACCAACTTGTGTCAGTCTTCATGGCGCGCACATCCTGTCGAGCGCAAAGAAGCACAGAAAGGCGTGCCCCGGAGTGGCCGACCTGCTGGAAGAAGCGTTTTGCCTCTTGGAAGCCTACAGCGCGAACTTGGTCGTCATGAGCCTGCGCTGATCGGACGCGAAATCAGTTGCCGCACTATTCCTTTTGGTGCGCCTCGCACGGCTTCGATGCGGCAGCTTTCCTTCCCAAAACCCCACCCCGCGACCGCTCCTTCCTCCGGCGCGCGACAGATTCGATTGGAGTCTTGAATGCCTATCACCAATTCTATCTACGCCTTTCCAATCGATGGAAAATTCCGACGAGTTCACCACGGGCCCATTCTCGCGAATTGGAAGAAAGCCGCAGATGCAAAAGGCTTTGCCATCGTAGGCCGTGCCGTCAGTCATGAGCACCTCGTTCTTGGGTGCAAGACCTGTGGTTCGCCGACTCCGAAGCGCGTCAGCGTTGTTCGAGATCACAATCCAGAATGTCCTCATTGTATCCGAACGCGCCGCGAGAATGCCGCCGCGGGCTATGGTGCTACCCTTCTAGGACCTGACCCAAAAGGTAAGCGACGCTACGGCCTTTACGAGTTGCCCTGCGGCCATGCCGATCGCCGGCAGCATACACGTGTCGAGACCGCGGCGGCTGGTGGGCACAAATTGAGCTGCGGTATTTGTTTGAGAGCACGTCATGCCAGAGAGGCAGAAGCGCAGGGCTGGCAGTTGATCTGCAATGCAGACCGCAAGCATGCCAGCTATCGTCGATACGAACACGCCTGCGGCCACCGGCAAAACGTGACGATTGCAAACATGCGGCACGGCGACGTCGACTGCGCCAGCTGCGGTGAAAGCTGGACATCCAAGCCGAGCAAGATTTACCTCCTCCGCTTCCAGCTTCCGGAATCTCCGGTGATCAAACTGGGGTACAGCAGCAATCCGGAATACCGGGTGCGGCAGGTCCAGCATGACCCGCTGGTGACCAAGGGGGCCGTCATTCGCGACATCCCGATGACAACGGGACATCAGGCTGTCCGCATCGAAAAGGCACTGCACTCCTTCATTGCAGCTTCTTGGCCCGACCTGATCGTGCCGTCTAAGAATTTCGAACAGCACCTCCGTACTGTTAGTGAAATTTATGACCATCGTGCGGAGGCCTTTATTTCCGACCTTCTCGATGCCGTCGTCGACGGTTGGGATCCGACTTCGGACATGCCTCCATTCTGACCTCCTACTGATACCGAAGCGTAGCCGCGCCCTGCGCTGCGCTTCCTCCCTCCCATCGTTTCCGGAACCTTTCCCCTATGGCACCACTATCATTGAACCCGCGCGCCAGCGCGCTCTCTCCGCATGTTCGCTCGATCATGCGCCCTCTCTTGCGTCGCATTGCCCTTTGGCATCGCGACCGTGTCGCGGAAGCCCGCGTCATCAGCGGCTCACCTGCTGATTTTGACGCGGAGACCTGCGACCTCGGCGTCGGTACTGGCGTGCCGCCCAGTTTCGACGCGATGCTCACACCGCTTCAGGCGCGTTTCGATGCGCTCTATTCCGCGACACCAGCGGCTTCCGGAATGACCGACAGCGAGGTCGCGGAAGCCATCGCAGAGCGCTGTGACCCTTGGGCGGAGGAACTTGATACCCATCGCACCAGCCCTTTGCCTCAGCCTCCAGTGGCTTCATTGCTCTACGCCGCGCGCTTCGCGACCTTGCTTCAAAGCGACAAAGACATCGAAGTCTTTACGAAGTCGCGGTCTTTCACCCAGCTTGCGGTCGCATCCTCCCAAGACCTGAAAGCTGTTCGGCGCGAGATCGAGCGGATCCTGGAGTGGCTTTCAGACTTGGATCATCATTTGGATAGCCGGTGGCGGGGCTTCGAAATCGTCGTTCAACAAGAGGCGCTGACGGGCTCCAAAAGCGAAACAGAGAAGCGGGGAGAGCATTTTGAGAATGCCATCGCTTCTGCGGTTCGCAAAGGTGCGAAAGTTATCGTTCTCACCCAGGGCCTCGCTTCTCTTCCCCCCGTCGGACGCGCGATGTGTCAAAGTGCTCTCCACCTCCCGCCGCTATCGGCTGAAATCTGGATTGAGGTCCTGCGGGTCACGCATTCTGCGACTGGCGAGGTTGCCACGGAAAATCTCCGCACGCTGCTCTCGGAGTCCAGTTCTCTTGCCGCCTTGCCGCTTGCAGTCATTGAGAGCGCATTTCGCGAACCGACGACACTCACTGTCGCAAGAACCCTTGCAGACGCAGCGGCCCGCCTCCGGAAACCTACCGGAAAAACCTTGGAAGATGTTGTGCTGAATGACGCCGCACGCGACCGCATGGATCGTTTGGTCGCTGACATCGGAGCGTGGCGTTCCAGAAACCTGGCGTGGTCAGAGGTCCCCGCTTCCGTCCTTTTGTATGGCCCGCCGGGAAACGGTAAAACGTTGCTCGCAGCGGCATTGGCGGGTTCCCTTGAGGTGCCTCTGATCTCGACAAGCTATTCCGATTGTCAGCGGCATGGCCATCAAGGTGACATGCTTCGCGCACTGTCTGACAAGGTTAACGAAGCCATCCGGAACGCCCCCAGTGTATTCTTTCTCGACGAGTTGGACTCCTTCACCCACCGGAACGTGCCTAGCCGCCGAAACGATTACATTGTCGGCGTGGTCAATGGGCTGCTCGAACACCTGTCCGTGCTCAACGACACGCCGGGCGTGGTGGTGATGGGGGCCACGAACTACCGCGATATGATTGACCCGGCGATCATCCGCACCGGACGTTTCGACACCCACTTGCAGATCGGCCATCCGGAACGCGCTGCGATCATCCGCATTCTCGCGAAGGCAATCGGAAAGCCCGAAGGCCAGTTTGACCTTGCGCCCATCGCAAATCAGCTGTTGGGAGCATCCGGAGCCCAGGTTGTGGGAATTGTTCGCGAAGCGCTCGGATTGGCTCGATCAGAAGCCGTTGAATTGCAAGACCAACACCTGCAGGATGCCGCATCAAGGATCGCACGGCCTCATGATCAATACCTGCTCTGGCGTATGGCTGTCCACGAGGCCGGTCACATCGTCGTTGCCCATCATCTCGGCATTCCGCCCGCCAGAAAGGCTGTGCTGACAAACACTGGCGGATCCGTTGAAATTCCGGAAAGCCCCTTGGAATGCCAAACAACTGTCCGGCACCGTATTGCGACGCTGATGGCCGGGCGGGCTGCGGAACAGGTTATCCTGGGCAGTGTTTCTAACGGAGCCGGGCTTGGGCCCAGCTCGGACCTCGCCGAAGCAACGCGCCTCGCTGGCCGCGCCCTATTTGAATGGGGCTTGGGTACTCAGCTTGCGCACATTCCGATCGATATCACACTGCGGTACGGAACCGCACACGCTGCAAACGCCGATGTGGAGAATTGTTTAGGAGCCGCGGAGGAGATCGCCCGTAAGATCATCCAGACCTACCGAAAAGATATCCTTCGGATCGCAGTAACGATGGTCGAAGAGCGTGAGTTTTCAGCCGATCGCATTTCAGAACTCTTATGCGGAAAAAACACGAATTGCCGAAATTCGGTTGTTGACCGGCGCGCATCAACGGGTCTGAAAGCCTTCGGTCCAGCCACGGCAATAGCTAAGCACCGCGGCTTCGAGGCGATTGGTCCACGGCTTGAAAAGTTTCACAAATGGTTGCACAGTTGGTTGCACATATAGAAAAATGAGCATGCTTCGATGGATTTAAAAGTGAGCAATAACAAAATCTTGAATGCCTAGATCCGAAATTCGCTCCGATCCCTACCGCCGGAGCCAATCCTTCAGCAAGCCGCTGAAGATAAAGCAAAAACCCCCGGGTCCTCTGCAGAGGTCCGGGGGTTTTGCGTTTTGCTCTGCACAGATTGTTGCACAGAGCTCTGCACAGACGCTCAGGAATTTGCGGCACCTCCAACCTGAGGAGCCCTGACGATGACGACGCACCAACACCATCTCGAACTTCGATCCACCGGATTTTACTGGCGGCGCCGCGTGCCTGCGGCAGTAAAAAATCGATTCAAACCGGCATTCTTCTGTTTTTCGTTGCGAACGCATGTCCCCCGCGATGCCGCAGAGCTCGCCCGGCGACTAACCGCTGTTAGCGAGATCTGCTTCAAAGCGGAGCAGAAGATGCCCCCTGATTTCATGACCGAGATCTTGATTGCCTATGCGCAGATCGAGATTGAACTTGCAGACCGAGTGCATGCACTCACCGGCCCTCGCACGCGAGAAGCGGGCGAGGCCGCGCTGGCTTTAGAGGGCGCCGCACGTGCTTCGTTGCGTGATGCGATTTTTCTTTGCGACCGGAGCCCTGCATTTCAGCCTATTAGAGATACAGCACAGCGCCTCGGGATCACTCTCGACGAAGCTGAAGACGATTTTGCGGTTCTGGCAGACAAGATGGTTCGGACCATGATTGCCGTCAGCGAAGAGCGTGAGCGCCGAGCTCGAGGATTTTGCGCCGGGCAGGACTCTGCCATCACAGAAGCACTGCTCAGAATGAGCACGCCTGGCAAAGCGGCATGTGAATTTGCATCCCTTCACAGTGACAAAAGCGCTTCTTTGAACATGACTTCGGCTGCTGCACCACTGGCTACCGCCGCCGCGCTATCAACGCCCGTTCCGACAGAGCAAAATGTATCCTACGAGGCAGCTGTTGAAAAATCGGAGCAAATTAGTGCAGCGCCTCCGGTCGCAGTGGGTGACGAAAAAGTAGCAGAGAAAAAGGAGGCAACACCGATTACCGTCCATGAACTGAATGGCCGGTCGGTCAAATTGCGAGGTGAACACTTAGAGCCAGCACGCATACTTGATGGGAGCGATCCAACCGTTCTCGATTTGTGGGATGATTGGTTCAATGACAAAATTAACGGGTTGAGGGTCACTGGTGCCTACATATTTGAGGACGAGAAGAAAGGTGCCAAGTTTAGCAAAGATGCTGAGGTAATCCCCCCATTTTTATGGGGGCTCGATCGTAGAGAGAGTGTCCGATCTTCTGTGTAATTGCGATCTGGTCCATGCTTCCTGAGAGGAGCAAGGACGATGACCATATCCAA
>NZ_JBIFFY010000017.1:0-7993 GCF_043558125.1 Sulfitobacter sp. 1A12056
GCACCGATCGTGGCGAATACCGAGGAACGCGCCCTCTATACCATCCACGGCGGGATCGACGTGGCTGGGGATACCTTCGCGCCGGGGCAGCTACTGGTCCTCCGCCCCGGTGACGAGGTCACCGTAACGGGCGTCGATGACGGCACCGGCGCCCATGCGCGCTTCATGCTCTTCGGCGGCGCGCCGATGGAGGGGCCGCGCTACATCTGGTGGAACTTCGTGTCCTCGCGGCGGGAGCGTATCGAGGAGGCGCGCGAGGAATGGCGGCGAGGCCGTTTCGCGACGGTGCCGGGGGACGAGGCCGATTTCATCCCCGCGCCGGAAGGCAGGCCCAAGATCAAACGCGCTCAGGGCGGGGTTTTCTACCCCTGACGCTGGCTTCACCTACAGTCGAGCATTCACAGGCAAGGACTTCGAATACCACTATGACCGATCTTTCCAATCAGCCGCTTGAACAACTGAACCTCGACGAGGCTGCCCGACCAAAGGCGCCGCCGGTGCCTGAGGCGACGGACAGGCACCGCGCTCAGGGGCGGCAACTGGCGGCCATCCACCGGCACTATCTGATGGAGATGGCGCGGATCGGGGCGGTTCTGGCGCGGATCGAAGCGGGGGACAGACCACCGGAAGACCTCAAGCGGATCGTCCTCTCGCTCGATATGGCAGAGAATTTCCGCGCCTTCGGTTCGCTTTGCGGACGCGAATGCCAAATTCTGAAGTTCCACCACGACATCGAGAGCGCCGACATGTTCCCTCGGATCGAGGCGGCGGGTAAAGGCAAGTTCCGTGAGGTCGTCGCCAAATTGAAGGCGGAGCACGCGGTGGTGCATGAGTTGATCCTCCGCCTCGACCGCGCGGCGGACGTATTGACGGAAGATCCGAACGATGCGAATTTCCTTCATGCCGCCACCGCCTTCAGAAAGTTGGAGGAGGTCGTGCGATCTCATTTCAGATACGAGGAAACTGAACTGGCAGAGGCCATCGGTTATTATCTCGGATCGGTCTAACTATTCCTATTGGCCATCACTGCATTATTGAGATCGAAAAGCCTTTCGACAACTTGGAAGGGGCAAGCAATCTTCAAATCAAAAAAACCCTTCGTTTCGCAGCGAACGGCGGCTCCTAATCTACACCAAGGGCTGAGAGCCGCTATTCGCTGCGCCATAGACGACCGACAGCTATGCCGCGGAACCGGACATAGATGAATGTGCGCCTTTGGCGCGAGTTACTGTATGCTATCTGCTGTAGGTCCGTAGTCCAGCTTATTCTTCACGATGCTCCCTAGACCACATCCTTTGCGACTGTGAGAACTGCTGGCTACGTCTCTCTCGTGGACGTGATTTCAGCCATTCAGGATCATAGCCGAATGCCTCGAAGAATCTGCATTGTTGAGCCGTCAACGAATGTATGGCGTCTTTGGCCGGATAGAGTGTCACCCCTTCGTTATCATACCTACGTTGACCTCTAAATCTCTTTTCTCTCTCCGCCATCAGAGGCTTCAGATGGAGCGCGGGGTGATCGGTGTAGTTGGGAGAAGCCTGTTCTATGGACTGGAAGAAAGCGCTGACCAAAGTGTCGGCCAATTGAAGTCCAGGTGACTCCGAAGCGGGTAGCCGAAGGATTTGATCGCTGCAAAGGACGCTGGGATCAATTTCCCTTGCGTCCAAATAGGTTGTTCCAGCGACGGCCTGATTTTTTAGCTGGATCACATATGCCTTGAACCTTCCAAAATGGTGCCCGCGGCGGCTGGCCATCACAACGCGCAAAACAGGTTCTCTAATTGCGTGCCGCATTGCGGTTTTGGTTACGTATGTTGTGACACGCTCCAACAATAGTCGGCTTACGAAATTGTATAGAACGTCTCTCGGGTTCCCAGTCGCTGCTGCTGCGGCACGGGGATTTTCGTATCCAATCATTGTCTGTTTGTAGGAGCAAACGACGAAGCCACGCGCAGAGAAGTCTCTCTTTGCCAAACGCTTTGCTGTAAATATCCTATTTTTAGCCTTGAGTTTCTTGTAGTGGAGAGTTCCTCCGGCTTGTCCGCCAAATGAAGTCAAAATCTCGTCTGTACGGCGCTCAAGATCGCTCTCTTGATCCGCGCGAACGAGATATCCGCCAATACATAGCCATTCTGAATTCCCGTCTTTATGGCATGGCTTGAGCTGGTCGACTTTATCGTCCCCGGCTTCGTCCACGAACAACGTGTAGTGATGCACTCAGATAAGCCCCCAGATTTCACAATGCATTCTTGGGATTTCCTCTGATTCCATTCAAGGCCCGTGGGTTGCCTTAATCAATAATTCAGAAGTCCGAGGCCGCGAACACGTCGGTTCAGGTGTCCACTCGACTTAGCGTGCGCCAGGAAGGTATTTCCCAGTCCCGTGCAGCCAACCTTACCCCGGCGGAACCCAAAGGGTAGCTTTTGAAGTGCAACGGCCATGTGTTGGGAAATCCCAGAAAGTCCGCTCCGGGCCGTTCGTAACTTTGTCCTCTCCGTGGACACGAGGGGCGCGGAGAGCGGAAGTTCGCTGCGTTCGCTCACTGAAGAAAATGCAATACGACAAGCGGTCATTGACAGGGTTGTAAATTTACTCCCACGAGTACACCCTATGCAGTAGCGTCAAACAATTTTTTACTAGCGAGAATTTGTCGGTGAAAGACCTAGCCCCTATAAAGAAAGCACTCGCCGCCGCTGATCGAAGCGGCGAACTGATTGATTGCATTCTCTCTTTGGAAGGTCGTGTAAGACGCCTAGAATGTGGGCCAATTTTGTGTGAGATGCATAATCAAGGGCAACTCTCGTTAGTCTCTGGTCGCAATTTAACGGCAATAGCACAGCTTGAGCACAATAGTTTTTGGATGGTTGTACATACTTTGGATCAGTCCATTTCTGGATTGAAATGCTCCTACCGAGAAATTTTGGAATTTGTCCATACGCTGGTGAAGAAAGGCGGCTCTGACGGAGCGGCAGGCATGCCGAACCAATCTTTAGTAGAGTGGTCCAGCGCAAACCCCGAAAAAGCCAAACAGATTATTTCGGGTGCAATGTCTCTCGATCAGCTATGTTTGGCACATTGCGTTTTTGCGATCCAAGGCCTTGGCGATCCAACAATCGCATTTGAACTCCTGGATCATTCAGACAAAGCAGTTGTTGCAGTCGGGTTGCGTTCACTCGGGAGACTTAACTTGAAAGACTTAGCAGATAAGAAGCGTCTCATGGATGAGTGTTTCAAAGCGTTGAGCGAAGAGTCGGATCAAGATGTGAGATCATCAGCTATTGAAACCGCCTTCAAGACTTGGGAAGAAATGGGCCAATCTGAGCCCTACCTACAGGCGGATATCATATCGGCCGTTGTCAACACCAATGAGGAAACTGAGCTTGCCCTACTTGCTGCAATGCTCTTTTGCCACCCAAAAGGCTTAGTCTCGAACAGCATTATTCTGATCTTAGACGCTGTAAAATCGGAAGCTGCTCCCGCTGCGGCAGTCCTCAACCATTTGGACCACGCTTTGCACGCCAAGGACGAAAGGTGGCCACTGGAGAAAGTTGTCGATGTCTTCGCAAAACAAGTCCCAAGACTGCCGAAATCAACTGAAGCGAGTGAGTACTACCATTTTTGCCGCTGGATTTGGGAGGATCAGAGCAATGCTTCAAAGCTCTTTTCTAGCTGGTTAAATGACGGCCAATTCGCGCTATGTTCGTTCATTTCTAACATGGTTGGAGCGGGTGGGAAGAAAGGCAAACCTATTGAGTTAATGAAGGCCGACTTGCCGGGTGATGCAGGCGATCAAATCTTCATGGCCAGAAAATGCGTTGGTTTCTTTTGGCTACATGAAGTTACTGCGGCCTCGATCCTACTAAGTATCATAAAACATGGAAAGCAGGCCGCAAGAACAGAGATCGAAGAGCTTTTGTTTGATCCACTTTTGCTTTGCTATGGGGGTGAACTACGTGATTTTTTAATCAATCAGAAAAGAAGCACGTCGAAGCGGATTGCTCAATGTGCTCAAAGGCTACTCGATAAGCACGACACATACATAAAGGGTCTTGAGCAAACAGACGGTCTTGTTGAACTTCTTCCAAGTAACGTGCAGCGGCGTGCAGCGGCTGCAAAGGACCACGAGCGCAACCGGGATATCCAAAAACAGGCCCATAAACGGTCAATATTTGCGGACATAGTCAGCCACTCTACTCTACTATATGGGAAGAAAAGCTTCACAATGATCTATGGCGCGGATGACAAAAAGACGCCAAGCATCACACCACTTTCCGAGTTTTCTTATAGTGCTGAGCTACCAAGGCTTTCCGTCGTCGATCCAGTAGGTTTCCACGAAACCTTGACCGTGTTTCGCCTAGAGAAACGGATCTCACGATGAAAATAATCTTGAAAGAGTATCTTGCATCGCTCAAGGAGCGAGGTGACCTTGACAAAGCCGTTTTACCAAACTTGCTTTCAGAAATTGGGCTTCGCGTACTCAACACGCCGATGATCGGAACAAGGCAAAATGGCGTCGATATTGCTGCGGTTGGGAAAATCAAAGGTGAGGATGAACATAGCTATCTATATCTTTTTGTAATCAAGGCCGGGAACGTACGGAGAAATGATTGGGACGGTGGGGCTCAGGCTGTCCGTGCGGAATTAAACGAAGCCCGTGAAGTATACTTGCGGAGTAATGTTTCCACAGAGCACGCTAAACTACCCGTGAAGATCTGCTTATGTTGTGGTGGGGAACTTGAGGAAACAGTCTTGATGAACTGGGCAGGGTTCACTGAGGCGAATACATCCGACAACATCGCATATAAGTTGTGGGATGGAGATCGCCTCGCGGAACTCATGATGCGTAGCTTGTTGGCGCGGGAATTGCTGGAAGAAGAACCTCGGCGCAATTTTCAAAAGGCCATCGCAATGGTGAACGAACCTGCTGCTTGCTACGATTACACACGTGCGTTCTTAAGTGATTTGTTATTGGAAGAGCAAGCGCAACAGAAAGCTCAATTACTGAAGCTTCGCCAAGCTTACATCTGTCTACACGCGGTCACAGCGTGGGCCATTGAAGCCGACAACTTGGAGAGTACCTATCGCGTTTCAGAGCTCGGGTTCCTGTTTTGCTGGAATGTGGTCCGTGTAAATGAACCGAAAGAAAAACCCACAAAATATGACAAAACGCTGACTTCGATCTTAGATCAATTTCTTAAATTGTATTTGACGACATCTGAAATGTACTTTGCCAAGACTGCTTATGCTCACGGCAACAAACTGCACGCTCTTTCTGTTGCAGTGCGGTCTCGCGAGTCAGTGGACGTCAACCTGGCCCTGTTTGAGCTAGTAGGTCGGCTAGCTGTACGCGGAATTTGGACAGATCATTTCTCAAAGGTCCTATCGAAGGCAGATCCCGAGTTTGCGCAATCATTTGCGGAGACGACGGCCCGAACGTTAGATACGATTGTCTCAGCAATTAACACAAATCCAACACTCAATGCGCCGATTAAAGACGATCACATGATTGAGATCGCATTGGTCATGTATCTTGCACAACAGACCCGTACGGTAACTCGCTTCTTACCTTGGTTGGAAGGAATTTCCGGTAAAACGACATTTGCCTTGATAACAAATTCTCAGTACCCAACCTGTCGCCATGACTACAGTGATTTACTGTCTCACCCAGCCAGTTCTGACCAATCCTACCGTGATGAGGCGTGCGTTGGGAGCATTCTGTATCCGTACCTCTATCTATGGATACACCACGCCACTGACCTCGCCAATATAACCGAATTTGCTGAGCGCCTCCAAAATAAGATCCCCAATTGTACTCACCAAGCATGGTTCCCAGATGAAAACACGGACGATCATATCTGGAGCGGAAATACTGATCATGGAGTTTGCGTCACTGACCTTTCCCCTCAGAAGGGCCACGATGCATTGGCTGAAACACTCAATCAAGCCATCAAAGCATGTCCAGCCGTCGGTGAAATGAGCGCCGTCAAGTTTGGGTTGTCGCCTATGCTGTTAACTGCGTGTAGACACTACCGCGTGCCTGTTCCGCCTAACTTTTGGTTTGTTCAGGATAGTTAACGGGTGATCCGGTGGATAATATGGATTGACATTTGTTGCCAATGTCTGCTCAGCACCGGGGCACGACCTCATAGCCGTGGTGGATAGCATGGCGCACTCGATCGAGGTGAAGACCCGTCAATTCCTCGAACGGCCGACCGAGATTTCGCGCTGGCCGGTCGACATGGCTACGAAGGGCGTGAACTGGCCCCCATTTCGACCGGCCACCTTGGACTGACCAAGGAGGCTTAAGGATAGCCTTAAGCACATGCTTATGTCTGAGATGGAAATCATTACTGATGGCGGGCGCCGTCGACGCTGGTCTGCGGCAGAAAAGCTGCGGATCGTTGAAGAGACCCTCTATGACGGGGACAGCGTTTCCGCTGTTGCTCGCCGTAATGGCGTGGCCCCAAATCTGTTGTATCGTTGGCGTAGATTGATGCTCGAGGGAGGGAGTATCGCCGTGACAGGGGATGACAGCGTGACCAGTAATAAGGCTGTCCGAGAGATGGAAGCCCGCGTGAGGGAGCTCGAGCGCCAGCTGGGACGCAAAACGTTGGAAGTGGAGATCTTGAAGGAAGCGCTCGACAAGTCCCGCTCAAAAAAACCGACCTTGCTTGCGCAGTCGCTCAAACCGGGCGGTTCCCGATGAAGGCGGTGGCACAGACGTTAGGCGTATCCCGTTCGAACCTACATGAACGGCAAAGGGGAAACACGGAGCCGCGTCGGAGCTATTATAAAGCTCAGGACGCGGCGCTCTTGCCACGTATCGAGCGTTTGGTGGCGGAGCGCCCAACCTATGGCTATCGCCGGATCTGTGCAGTGCTGAACCGGGAGCTCAAGGCAGAAGGCCTTGCCCCGGCAAATCATAAACGCGTCTATCGCATTATGAAGGCCAATCACCTGCTGCTGGAGCGATCCGGCTTCGACCGGCCCGAACGCGCCCACGATGGCAAGGTCATCATGATGCGGTCGAACTTGCGCTGGTGCTCTGACGGGCTGGAGTTCACCTGTTGGAATGGCGACATTATCCGCGCGGCGTTTCTGCTCGATGCTCATGATCGTGAGATCATTGCCTGGCGGGCCGTCGCCGATGCCGGGATTAGCGGCTCGGACGTGCGTGACATGCTTCTGGAGGCGGTCGAGAAACGCTTCGGCAGCTATCGTGCGCCAGAGGTGGTCGAGGTCTTATCCGACAATGGAAGCGCTTACACAGCAAAGGAAACCCGCATCTTCGCTCGCCAGCTCGGCCTGAAGTCATGCTTCACCCCAGTCGCCAGCCCGCAATCCAACGGCATGTCCGAAGCCTTCGTAAAGACGCTCAAACGCGATTACGTGCGCGTCAATCCACTACCCAATGCCGAAACCGTTTTGAATTTGATAGGAGAATGGATCGAGGACTATAACAACAACCACCCACACAGCGGCCTAAGATGGCGCTCGCCTCGCGAGTTCATCAAGGCTAAAACCGAAACCGCTTAGGTGTCCGGTGAAACGGGGGCCGGTCCAGGGCGACGCCGACTTTTTCCTCTTTGTTGAGCTCGATCTTCGAACGCTTTCACCGACGTTCTACCTCCTGACGAACGACCAAGCACGCGCGACGCACCGCGTCTCGAAGGGGCTCGGGAACTGCTATCCGTCGCACGTCCGCAAGGCGGTCGCGGCAAACGGCTTCACGCCGCTTCTCGCTGCGGGCGCGCCTCAGGCACTGTCATAGATGTCAGCCGCGATCAGCAGGCTGACCGCTCGGTGCCGCTTGCCCGCGCGCTGCTTCGAACTCCCAAACGTTGCTGCACGCAGACTAAGACGGCTGCTTCGGGGAAGCTGCGCCGCAGCGATGCCTGTCTTGGCGGAGGTCCGGTTTGGGCCGTCTGTGGCGACGGCCCAGCGGTTTAGATTTCGATAGCTTCGGCGATCACCAGCGCATCTTCAAGCTCGAC
>NZ_JBIFFY010000029.1:0-1238 GCF_043558125.1 Sulfitobacter sp. 1A12056
TGAGATCATCACCTAACGCGGTGAGATCAAACATGTTGTTAGTATCTCTCTTTACGATGTCAATCACGTGCATCCGAAGGATGTCACGCAAACGTCCAGATTGGACGAGCAAAAGCGCCGTAGCGCTCTTGCTGATCTAATCTATCAGCAGTTTTCGAACCACTTTGGGAGGGTCGTCCGAAACGGGAACTTTACCGATCTGGCACGCAGCACGTTAAGCTTCTCATCTCGAACCGGATCGCGCTTGATCCGCCGATAGGCGCGCCTTTCGGCTAAGGGCCAGTCCAGCTCGTTTAACTCTCGAAAAGCGTCGTAAAAGCGGGAGGCATCTTGATCTGCCTGCGCCCAAGCTTTACCGGGAAGACCTTTGCTACCAGCGTTGCCAATTAGCGTCCGATGCTGGTTTGCATCGATAAGTGCTGCGCTGTTCGCGTATTTGAGATGAACCAAGTAAACACCTTTGGGAAAGGTGAATGGCGTGTCATCCAAACGCTCAGGAGTAGTTTGAATGCCATGGCGCACCAAATGCGTTCCACGTCGAACCGCCCAAGCTTTGCTGTAGTGCCCGGAGAAATGCGCCTCACGCCTGTAGTGCAGGACGTTAGCCTCCGCAGTTAGCGTAGGATCGCCCTCCATTTCAGCGAGGTTCATTCCCAAAGCAAAGAGTGCAGATGCTCTCTTGCGTGAGGCGAACAGGTCGCTGAAATTTGCGTAACGTTCCGGGTCGAAACAAATCAGTTCATCCGCATCCGTGCGGATAACCCAGTCGTATAGCCCACCCAATCCGTCCTGAAGGCCGTTCAGCAGCTGTCCACGAACCCGATCGAAACCAGTCAGGTCACCGCGCGGCACCGTGATCACATTCGCCCGTGGGCAAAGCTCAGAAACCTTCGGATCACGACCATGGGACAGGATGTAAAGATGTTCCGAACCTAGGTGCCGTGAGTAATGCGCGTACCATTGTGATAACGCCCAATAATCGCGGTAAACCATTGTGATCGCACAAATCTTCATGCCTTCTTTTAATCCGTGCGGAACAGAGGCGGCAAGAGAATTCATGGTGGAGCCTAGGAGGATCGAACTCCTGACCTCCTGAATGCAAATCAGGCGCTCTCCCAGCTGAGCTAAGGCCCCAAAGGGGTTCTGCAACTGCAGAAGCGATGGTGGGTCGAGGAGGACTTGAACCTCCGACCTCACGCTTATCAGGCGTGCGCTCTAACCACCTGAGCTACCGACCC
>NZ_JBIFFY010000002.1:0-764966 GCF_043558125.1 Sulfitobacter sp. 1A12056
CCGGTGCAGGTGGTTTTCTTGGTGTCGCGTATGCCGACGATTTCGATTTCGTCGCCAACGTTGATCACGCCACGCTCAACACGGCCAGTCACAACGGTACCACGGCCGGAGATCGAGAAGACGTCTTCGACGGGCATCAGGAAGGGCTGGTCCACGGCACGCTCAGGTGTCGGGATGTAGGCGTCAACTTCGGCCATCAGCTTCTTGATCGACTCTTCGCCGATCTCGGGCTTGTTGCCTTCCATCGCCGCCAGAGCGGAACCTGCAACAACGGGGATATCGTCGCCGGGGTAGTCGTAGGAGGACAGCAGTTCGCGGATTTCCATCTCGACGAGCTCGAGCAGCTCTTCGTCGTCGACCTGGTCAACTTTGTTCATGAAGACGACCATGGCGGGGATGCCAACCTGACGGCCAAGCAGGATGTGCTCGCGGGTCTGGGGCATCGGGCCGTCGGCCGCGTTCACAACCAGGATCGCGCCGTCCATCTGCGCCGCACCGGTGATCATGTTTTTCACATAGTCAGCGTGGCCGGGGCAGTCGACGTGGGCGTAGTGACGGTTCTCGGTCTCATACTCAACGTGCGCGGTCGAGATGGTGATGCCGCGGGCCTTCTCTTCGGGCGCGCCGTCGATCTGGTCATACGCTTGGAAGTCACCGAAGTACTTGGTGATCGCCGCGGTCAGCGTGGTTTTACCGTGGTCAACGTGGCCGATCGTGCCGATGTTGACGTGCGGTTTGGTGCGTTCAAACTTTGCCTTTGCCATGGTGGCGCCCTTTTAATTGAGGGGCCCCAACGGGGACCCGAACCCTATCTGGCGGGCGATGTATTGGGTTCGAGCGGTAAAATCAAGCGAGACTTGCGTCTTGGCGCCACTTAAAGCCCACCGTGGGCCTGCCGCATCGGTCGGGCGCGCCCCGGCTATGGGCTATTTATCCTCCGGCTCCCCGGCGGGGGACAGCGCTGTGCCGCCGTTGAACCAACCTTCTTCGCGGTTTTTCTTAACCAGATAGGTCTCAATCGCCTTGGCCGCGTTCTGGCTGAGGTTCTTCAGCTGCTCCTCGGCGGATTTGGTATAGCCCGAGCCCACCACCGGCCCCTGATCGAGGGATTCGAAGACGGTGATCTGATGCGGCTCGGGGTTCAGCTTCTTGTTCTTGGCGTCGTCCCAGACCGTCAGGTTGAGGATCAGGATCGATTTGGGCGCAAAGACCAGCGGAATGCCCGGCTGGGCCAGGACGTAGCCCTCGACGCTGATGCCGAAGTGATAAAGCCGCTCGCCCTCGTAGCGGTCAAAGCGCTCGGCGGTGGCGGCGCGCACGGCCTCGGCCAGTTCGTCCTTGCTCACCTCGCGGCTGAGCGGCCCCTTCTGCGCCTTGGGGGCCACCACGATATTGTGGTGCAGGTTGAAATCCCCCAGCGGGGTCGGCGCCTTGTCGAGGTCGGATGCCCCGTTGCAGGCGGCCAGCGTCGCGACGAAGGTCAACAGGGCAAGAACTCTCAGCATGGGCAATCCCTCAGGGGTGTTAAGGTTTCGAAAAGGGGTAGCCGATGGGCCCAAGGGGCGCAATCATTTGCCGCAGTTGCGCAGTCCCCGGGCCGGTCTATCTTAGACTCAAAGTGAGGACAGCAAGATGACCCAAGCCCGCCCCCTGCCCGTTCGCGTGCCGCTCGTTACCGAGCCTGTCGGCATGCTCGGCAGCCTGCAGATGGCGCGTCACAATGTGCTCAGCATCATTCCCAAGATCGCCACCACCCAGCCCATGGTCTCGGGCAAGACCGGCAAGCGTTGGCATATGGTGATGGACCCCGGCGCGATCCGGCAGATCCTCTTGGACCGGCTGGAGGACTACCCCAAGTCCGACGTCACCAAGAACCTGTTGCGCCCCGCCATCGGCGAGTCGCTCTTCATCGCAGAGGGCGCGCATTGGCGCTGGCAGCGTCGGGCGGCTGCACCCGTTTTCTCACAACGCAACGTGCGCAACCTCGCCCCGGTGATGAGCGCCGCCGCTGACCGCTCAGCCGAGCGCATCGCCGCCGCCGGGCCACGCGCGGTCAACATGCTCGACGAGATGGTGACGACGACCTTCGAGGTGATCGGCGACGTTACTTTTTCGGGCGACGGCACCTTCGACCGCGACAAGGTGCATGGCGCCATCGACGACTATATCGCCGAGGCCGGCAAGATCAGCCTGTTCGACATCCTCGGCCTGCCCGACTGGCTGCCGCGCCCGGGGCGGATGATGTCCGGTCAGGCGCTGAAGCAGATGAAGGCCATGGCCGATCAGGCGATCGAGGCGCGAGTCGCGCGCGGCCATGACGGCACGCCCGACCTGCTGGATCTGCTGCTGGGGGGCGAGGACCCCAAGACCAAGCGCCAGATGAACACTAGCGAGCTGCGCGACAACCTGCTGACCTTCATCGTCGCGGGCCATGAAACCACGGCGCTGACGCTGGCGTGGTCGATGTACCTGATGGGCTTCGACCCCGAGATGCAAGAACGCGCCCGGGGCGAGGTGCGCGCCGTGCTTCAGGGCCGTGCCTGCACCGGCGAGGACGTAGATAAATTGCCGCTGGTGCGGATGATCATCGACGAGGCGCTGCGCCTCTACCCCGCCGCCGGGATCATCTCACGCACAGCGCAGAAGCACGACACGCTCTGCGACCGCGAGATCCGGCCCGGGGACACGGTGATGATCCCGATCTACGCGCTTGGCCGCAACGAATTGCTCTGGGAGGACCCGGATGCCTTCCAGCCTGAGCGTTTCGCTGACCGCAAGGCGATCGACCGCTACGCCTATCTGCCCTTCGGGGACGGGCCGCGCATCTGCATCGGGGCGAGCTTTGCGCTGCAGGAGGCGGTGATCATCCTCGCCACCCTGCTGGGGCGGTTCAAATTCACCCCGGTGCCGGGCCGCGACCCGGAGCCGGTGATGATCCTGACCCTGCGCCCCGAGGGCGGCGTCTGGATGACCGCCGAGCCGCTGGACTGACCGCGCCCCGAGGGGCGCGGGTGTTTCACGTGAACTTGTTGTCGCGCGGGAAGCCGCGGGGGGCCATGCGGCCCGAACTTGCGCGCTTGCCGGTCCACTCGGCCAGATCGGCCTCGGTCCGCGTGCGGCCCGCCGGGTCCTGCCAAGTGAGACCCGCCTCGCGCGTGAAGGTGATGGCGTCCGATAGGCCGCCGTCCTTGAACTTCTGCAGTCGCACGCCCTTGCCCCGGCCCATCTCGGGCAGCTCGTCGAGGCCGAAGACCAGCACCTTGCGGTTCTCGCCCACCGTGGCGACGCTATCGCCCGAGACGGGGTGACAGACCAGCGCCGTGACCCCCTCGCCGCGCACGTTGAGCACCTGTTTGCCGCTGCGGGTCTGGGCCACAACGTCATCCTCGGGCACGACAAAACCGTCGCCCGCCGTGGAAGCCACCAAAAGCTTGCGCCCCGGCTGATGGATGAAGAGCGAGACGATCTGCACCTCGTTGGGCAGGTCGACCATCAAGCGCAGCGGCTCGCCCATGCCGCGCCCGCCGGGCAGATTGGCGGCGGAGACGGTGTAGAACCGCCCGTTCGAGCCGAAGACCAGCAGCCGGTCCGTCGTCTCGGCATGGAAGATAAAGCACGGGCCGTCGCCGTCCTTAAACTTCAACTCGCGGTTCAGGTCGATATGGCCGGTCATGGCGCGGATCCAGCCCATCTGGCTGCAGACCACGGTGATCGGCTCGCGGTCGATCATCGCCTCGATCGGCACGTCTTCGACCTCTCCGGCGGTGTCGAACTCGGTCAGACGCTGGCCGCGCTTCACGCCGTCGATCACCCAATCCTTGCCGAACTGCTTTTTCGTCGCGCGCAACTGGTCGGCGATGGTGGACCATTGCAGGTCCTCGCTTTCCAACAGGTCTTCGAGCCCCGCACGCTCGGTCATCAGCGCGTCACGCTCGGCGACCAGCGCGTCTTCTTCCAGACGCCGCAAGGACCGCAGGCGCATGTTGAGAATCGCCTCGGCCTGCACGTCCGACAGACCGTTCTCGCGGCCTGCGTAGCTGTGCGGGATCGCGCGGGTGTCGCCGCTCTCGGCCAGCACGCCGGTGGCCTGCGCCTCGGCATCGGCGATGACCGCCAGTTTCGAGACATCGACCCCCGCGAGCGGCGAGACATAAGCGGCCTCGTCCATGGCGCGGCTGAGCGTGTCCTGATGCGCACGGCTCCAGTCCTCGTACATCAACGCGGCCTTGGGGTCTTCGTCGTAGCGGATGATCTCGATCACCCGGTCGAGGTTCAGAAACGCCGTGATCAGGCCCTGCAACACCTCAAGCCGGTGGTCGATCTTGTCCATCCGGTGCCGCGAACGGCGCTGCAGCACCTCGCGCCGGTGGTCGAGGAAAGCGCGCAGCACTTCCTTGAGCGAACAGACCTTGGGCGTCTGCCCGTCGATCAGCACGTTCATGTTGAGCGAGAATCGCACCTCCAGATCGGAGTTGCGGAACAGCATCCCCATGAGCACATTCGGATCGACGTTCTTCGAGCGCGGCTCGATGATCATGCGGATGTCTTCGGCGGATTCGTCGCGGATGTCGGCGAGAATCGGGATCTTCTTGGTCTGGATCAGCTCGGCGATCTTCTCGATCAGCTTGGACTTCTGGACCTGATAGGGAATCTCGGTGACGACGATCTGCCACGCGCCACGGCCCAGATCCTCGACCTCCCAACGGCAGCGCAGCCGGAAGGAGCCGCGACCTGTGCGATAGGCATTGGCGATGTTTTCGGGCGGCTCGACGATGATGCCGCCGGTGGGGAAATCGGGGCCGGGAACGTAGTTCAAGAGCGTGTCGTCGCGCGCGTCCGGCGTCTTGATCAAGTGGATACAGGCGTCGCAAAGCTCGGCGATGTTATGCGGCGGGATGTTCGTGGCCATGCCTACGGCGATGCCCGAGGAGCCATTGGCCAAAAGGTTCGGGAACTGCGCGGGCAGCACCGCAGGCTCGGTCAGCGTGCCATCGTAGTTCTCGCGGAAATCGACGGCATTCTCGTTCAGCCCTTCCAGCATCGCCTCGGCCACGGCGGTCATCCGCGCCTCGGTGTAGCGCGAGGCCGCCGGGTTGTCGCCGTCGATGTTGCCGAAGTTGCCCTGCCCGTCGACCAGCGGGTAGCGCACGTTGAAATCCTGCGCCAGACGCGCCATCGCGTCGTAGATCGCGGCATCGCCATGCGGGTGGTAGTTACCCATCACGTCGCCCGAAATCTTCGCCGATTTGCGGAAGCCCCCGGTGGACGACAGCCGCAACTCGCGCATGGCGTAGAGGATGCGGCGGTGCACCGGCTTCAGCCCATCGCGCGCATCGGGCAGCGCCCGGTGCATGATCGTGCTCAGCGCATAGGTCAGGTAACGATCCCCCAAGGCGCGGCGCAGCGGCTCGGACAGGTCATTCGGGTCGAGTTCTGGGGGTGTGCTTGTGTCTGACATGACGGGTCTTTTAGCCAAGCACGCCAGAGCGGGCAAGCGACAGATTACCGGCAAACGACTCGGCAAAATGGCCGCCTGCACGGTTTCAAGTGAGAAAAAAGCAATACTTTTTGGCTATGCGAATTCTTGCCAATCGGAAATGAACCATTCGCGAAGTTTCGCGTTGGTCTCTCAACAACAACATGGTTTGACACGGGACGAGGAACAGCAAAAATGAAACGGTTCATCTTTTTGACATTTGGTTTCATGGGCTGGGCATTCTACGAAATGAGCGGCGGGGCCGACTTCGTGCCCGCAGGCTCGCAAACGGCCAGCGCCGAAGCGGCTGAGGCAGCCCTGATCGCCAGCGCCAACCCCTCTTCCAACCTTGTCACTGCCACCGCCGCGAACGCGGCCCGCAAGGCGGAAAGCCCGATCACCCCCTTCGCCGAACGGACCCCTGCGCGTGATGCCACGGCAACCCGCGTGGCGCTGAACCTCACGACGCTGAGCGACCTGCCGCAGGCCAATGACGGGATGGTGCAAAAGGCCGCGGCCACCCCTGCGGACCGTGCCGGGGCGAAAGTGGTGAAGGCCAAGGCCGTCAGCACCCCTGCCCCCAAAGTGGAAAAGGCCGCTTACACGACGACAAGCGCCAATGCGCCCGCTGTCATCCCGAGCTTGATTGAAGGCGCTGACAATGGCGCGACCTTTGTCAGCACGACGCAGGCCGACATTCGCGAAGTCAACGGCACCCGCGTGAATGTCCGCGGCGGTCCGGGCACCAACTTCGGCGTGGTCGGCAAGCTCGGCAAAGGCGACGCTGTCGAAGTGATCGAAGACAACGGCGCAGGCTGGGTGCGTTTCCGCAGCGTCGACGGCAGCGAATCCGGCTGGATGGCCGACTTCCTGCTCAGCAACGGCTAACTTGCCAATCCCATAGCATCGCGCGATGAAGGGCCTTTCACACGAAGGGCCCTTTGCATGTCTGCGACCCGCTCCATCCTCATCACCGGCTGTTCCAGCGGCATCGGCTATGCAGCCGCCCACGGTATGCGCGCCCGTGGCTGGCGCGTTTTCGCTGCCTGCCGCCAACAAGCGGATTGCGACCGGTTGCAAGCCGAAGGATTCGACGCGCCCCGCCTCGATTACGCCGATGAGGCCAGCATCCAAGCGGCGCTTGCCAATGTACTGGACCAAACCGGCGGCACGCTCGACGCGCTGTTCAACAACGGTGCCCACGCCACGCCCGGGTTGGTCGAAGACCTCCCCACCGATGCCCTGCGCGAGATATTCGAGGCGAATTTCTTTGGCTGGCACAGCCTGACCCGCGCGGTGATCCCGGTGATGCGCAAGCAGGGGCACGGGCGGATCGTGCAATGTTCCTCGGTGCTTGGCATGGTGGCGATGCCGTGGCGCGGGGCGTATAACTCCACGAAATTCGCCCTTGAAGGGCTGACCGATACCCTACGGCTTGAGATGCGCGGCACCGGGGTCGCGGTGATCCTGATCGAACCCGGCCCTGTCACCTCGAAACTGCGGACCAAGGCCATCCCGCGTTTCGAGCGTTGGATCGACTGGCAAAGCAGCCCCCGCGCGGCGGAGTATGAAAGCACAATGCGCCCCCGGCTTTATGACGACAGCGGCAAGAAGGACCGCTTCGAACTCCCGCCCGAGGCGGTGGTCGAGAAGCTGGTCCACGCCGTCGAATCCCCCCGGGCCCGCCCGCGCTATTTCGTCACAACCCCAACGCATATCGGCGGTATTTTACGGCGTATCCTGCCGACGCGGGCGTTGGACTGGGTCACCAGCCGCTGATTTTGGTTGCGCGGCTGCACGGTGCCGCTACATCTCAGGCCAACGAAAGGACAGCCCATGCCAAATGATCCGTTTTTCGTGATCGTCCTGATCTCTGTCGTGGCGGTCGCCGTTGTGCTCCTGATGGGGCTGGGCGGCTTTGCCACCGGGGGCAAATTCAACAAACGCAACGCCAATAAGCTGATGCGCTGGCGGATCATCGCGCAGTTCATCGCCGTGCTGCTGATCCTTGCCTATGTCTATTTCCGAGGGGGCACGATCTAATGGTTGTACTGAACAAGATTTACACCCGCACCGGGGACAAGGGCACCACCGCCCTTGGCAATGGCGACCGTGTCGCCAAACATGACGCGCGGGTCGAGGCCTATGGCACCTCGGATGAGTTGAACTGCTTTGTCGGCGTTGCACGGCTTGAAGCCACGGGCGCCACCGACGAAGCGTTGGCGCGCATTCAGAACGACCTTTTCGATCTCGGCGCCGACCTCTGCCGCCCCGATATGGAAGCCGATAAGGATGCGGAATACCCGCCCCTGCGGGTCACTCAAGAACAGGTCGACCGGCTGGAGCGTGAGATCGACGTGATGAATTCCGAGTTGGAGCCGCTGCGCAGCTTCATCCTGCCCGGCGGGCGCGCGCTGGCCGCGCATCTGCATGTCTGCCGCACCGTGGCGCGCCGCGCCGAGCGGCTGGCGGTGCTGCTGGCTGAGCAAACGGCGGTGAACCCCGCCTGCGTGACCTATCTGAACCGGCTGAGCGATTGGTTCTTCGTCGCCGCACGGATGGCCAATAACGCGGGCAAGGAAGACGTGCTTTGGGTGCCGGGGGCGAACCGGGCGTAAAATAGCGCTAACAGACGAAAAACCGGGAAAACGCCGCGTTCAAAACTGCCAACCTGCCGATTTTGGCCTGTTTTGATCCGATCCGCTTCGTTACACCCGTCTGGAGAATTAGGGAGACCGGGCCACCAGCCCGCGTCGCAAACTGAGGAGAGAGACCGCTCATGAAGGTACTGGTGCCTGTCAAACGCGTGATCGACTATAACGTGAAAGTTCGTGTCAAAGCGGACGGATCGGGTGTTGATCTTGCCAATGTGAAAATGTCGATGAACCCTTTCGACGAAATCGCCGTCGAACAGGCGATTCGTCTGAAAGAAGCCGGCCAGGCTGAAGAGGTCGTCGCCGTCTCCATCGGTGTGAAGCAAGCGCAGGAAACGCTGCGCACCGCCCTCGCCATGGGTGCCGACCGCGCGATCCTCGTGGTGGCCTCGGACGATGTGCACAAGGACATCGAACCGCTGGCCGTGGCCAAGATCCTCAAAGCCGTCGTCGACGAAGAGCAGCCGAGCCTCGTGCTCTGCGGCAAGCAGGCGATCGACAACGACATGAACGCCACCGGGCAGATGCTCTCGGCGCTGATGGGCTGGTCGCAGGCCACCTTCGCTTCCGACATCGCCATCGAAGGCGACAAGGCGAAAGTGACCCGCGAAGTCGACGGCGGCCTGCAGACCATCGAAGTCACCATGCCGACCGTGGTCACCGTAGACCTGCGCCTCAACGAGCCGCGCTACGCCTCGTTGCCCAACATCATGAAAGCCAAGAAAAAGCCGCTGGATGAGAAGACCGCCGAGGACTACGGCGTCGACGTCTCCAACCGCTTGGAGATCGTGAAGACCGAAGAGCCCGCGGAACGCGCCGCTGGCATCAAGGTCGGCTCGGTCGACGAGCTTGTGGCGAAACTCAAAGAAGCGGGGGCTGTGTAATGGCTGTTCTTCTGATTGCAGAGATTTCCGACGGCGAACTGTCGATGGACGCAACCGCCAAGGCGGTGACCGCGGCCAAGCAACTGGGCGACGTGACCATTCTGGCGGCGGGCAGCTCTGCTGCGGCGGCTGGCGAAGCGGCGGCCAAGATCGATGGCGTCTCCAAGGTGCTGGTCGCCGAAGACGAGATGCTGGGCCACCGTCTGGCCGAAGCCACCGCGGCGCTGATCGTCAGCCTTGCCGGTGACTACGACCACATCGTCGCGCCCGCCACTACGGACGCCAAAAACATCATGCCCCGCGTTGCGGCCCTGCTTGATGTCATGGTCATCTCGGATGCCTCCGGTGTTGTCGATGCCGACACCTTTGAGCGCCCGATCTACGCGGGCAACGCGGTGCAGACCGTGAAGTCCAACGACGCTAAGAAAGTCATCACCTTCCGCACATCGACCTTCGATGCCGCCGGTGACGGCGGGTCCGCCTCGGTCGAGACCATTTCGGCAGCCGAGAACCCCGGCCTGTCCACATGGGTCGAAGACAAGGTCGCCGAATCGGACCGCCCCGAGCTGACAAGCGCGGGCGTGGTGGTTTCCGGTGGTCGCGGTGTCGGCTCCGAAGAGGACTTTGCCCTGATCGAGAAACTTGCCGACAAACTGGGCGCGGCCGTTGGCGCCTCCCGCGCGGCGGTCGATTCGGGCTATGCCCCGAACGACTGGCAGGTGGGTCAGACCGGCAAAGTGGTCGCCCCCGACCTCTATGTCGCGGTTGGCATCTCGGGTGCGATCCAGCACCTTGCCGGGATGAAAGACTCCAAGATCATCGTCGCGATCAACAAAGACGAAGAATCGCCGATCTTCCAAGTTGCCGACTACGGTCTCGTGGCAGACCTCTTCGACGCGGTGCCGGAACTGATCGAAAAGCTGTAAGGCTTTTCACCTGAAACACCAAAGGCCCGCCGTTCTCGGCGGGCCTTTTTCGTGCATGCCCCTACCGGGAGCGTCAGGACATGCTTTGCAGCGCATCGGTCAAAGCGGCGGCGGCAGAGGCATGAGCCATCGGGCCCAGCATTTCCGACGCGGCCTGCGCCTCGAATTCACTGACCACCATGCCAGCGGTCGGCGCCCCTGAGGGGTCTTTGGGAGAGACGACCTCGATCTTGGCCGTGGCGTGTTGGGCCACCGCGTCCAACATTTCGCGTGTCACGAAAAGCGGATCATGGCCCAACTCTCTCACCGGCTGCGCTGCTGTGGCGACCGGCGGGCGGTCAGCCAGCCAAAGCAGGAGCGTGCGCCCCTGTATCTGCCCCAACATCAAACGCATGCGCGCCATCCACGCCTGCTGAAGCTCCGCGCGCACCGCTTCGAACCGTTCGGGCGAGACCTGCATGAGGTGCGTCAGCATGTGCCGGTTGAAGTGGAACTGCGAGAAATCGACTTCGCGGTAGATCGTCTGCAACAGCGCGGAGGCCCCGACGAAACGGTCGTTCCGACGCCGGTGCACGGAATAGAAACGGTTGGTCATGTTCTGCGCCCCCATGACCTGAACCACCGTCACATCTGCCTGCGAGGCGGCCTGCGCGACGAAAGGGTCGTGGGCAAAAGCGTCGATCCCCGCGTTGGGAAAGCCGAAGTTCACACAGGTCTTGCCGATCTCGGCCTCGACCCGCGCGGGAAACGGCTCTTCAATGAATTTGCCATAGGTCTCCGTCCCGCCGAGAAAGGCGATATAGGGCGCCTCCAACCTGCGGCGCGGGCCGCGAAACATCAGCTTTGACGTGCCGTAGCGGCATGGCAAATAGTCCAGAGGCGCTGGCCCCACTGCATCATAGGTCATCGAACCCACCTTTTTGTTCACCCAAAGCCAGATTGCACAACAGGGGCTGCGATTCTGTTAATGGGCGAATTTGTCGTGAGATTTCGTAAACAGCTGCCCTTGCGGCACCCCCGCCACGCGCCCTATTGTGCGCCGAACTCAAGCAAAGGACAGGCCATGGACATCCAGACAATCGGTATCGTGGGAGCGGGGCAAATGGGCAATGGGATCGCCCATGTCATGGCGCTGGCGGGCTACGACGTGCTGCTGAACGATGTCAGCGCCGATGCGCTGGCCAAAGCGATGAAAACCGTGACCGGCAATATGGACCGCCAAGTCAGCCGCGAAAAGATCACCGCCGCCGACCGGGACGCCGCCATGGCGCGCATCACCACGACGCAGACGCTAAGCGATCTGGGCCAAAGCGATCTGGTGATCGAAGCCGCGACCGAGCGCGAAACGGTGAAACAGGCGATCTTTGAAGACCTGATCCCGCATCTGAAGCCGACGACGATCCTGACCTCGAACACTTCCTCGATCTCGATCACCCGCCTTGCCAGCCGCACCGACCGGCCCGAGAAATTCATGGGCTTTCACTTCATGAACCCTGTGCCGGTGATGCAGCTGGTCGAATTGATCCGCGGCATCGCCACGGACAGCGAGACCTATGACGCTTGCAAAGCCGTGGTGGACCGTTTGGGCAAGACCGCCGCCTCGGCGGAGGATTTCCCAGCCTTTATCGTGAACCGCATCCTGATGCCGATGATCAACGAGGCGGTCTATACGCTCTACGAAGGGGTCGGCAACGTCGAGTCGATCGACAGTTCGATGAAGCTGGGGGCGAACCATCCGATGGGGCCGCTGGAGCTTGCGGACTTTATTGGTCTCGACACCTGCCTTGCCATTATGAACGTTCTGCATGACGGGTTGGCGGATACGAAATATCGCCCCTGCCCGCTGCTGACCAAATATGTCGAAGCCGGGTGGTTGGGCCGCAAGACGCAGCGTGGGTTCTATGATTACCGGGGCGAAAAGCCCGTTCCGACGCGCTGAGTTGCGAGGGTGTTGGGGGCCCTGCCCCCATCGCGCCAGAGGCGCGATTCCCCCGAGGGTATTTTTAAAAGGATGAAGTTTAGTTGGTGAGCGCCAGAGTATGGGCGCGCAGCCAAGCCATGAAACCGCGCGGGTCGTCGGCCCAGCGGTCAATCTCTTGGCGGGCGAGCGGGTGGCCGACGATGGGGCCTTGGGGTTTGTCGCAGGCGTGGGCGATCTCATGCAGCAAGAGCCCTTGGCGCAGCATCGGGCTGAGCCTGTTGGCAATCTGATAGGCGCGGCTGTTCTGGCCCGGGAAGCGCATCGGCACCACCTGCGCACCGGAACGGCGGATCATCTTGGCGGTGAAGACGTTCCATTCCGCTTCGACCGCCGGGCCCCACCAGCTTTCCGAGGCCGCGACGACGCCTGAGGGGAAGAGCGCCACGACGCCGCCTTCTTTGAGATGGGCCATGGCCTTGGCGCGCATTTCCACGCCTTTGCGCTGCGCATCCGGGTCATGTGGGAAGGGCACCGGGATCATGTAGCTGCCTGCCACCTCGTCAATGGAAGTGAGCAGCGACCGGGTGAGGATACGGTAATCGGGGCGCACGCGGCCGATGAGATCGGCGAAAATCATACCGTCGACCATACCGTGGGGGTGATTTGCCACGACTACGACGGGCCCTTCTTTCGGGATGCGGTCCAACTGCTCTTGCGGGGTTGTGAGGTCGATGCCCATCGTGTCGAGCGCTGCGCGCCAAAAGGCTTGGCCCGAGGGGGTGCCGCGTTGTTCGAACTTGCGGATTAGCCGCAGGATTTTGAGCTTGCCGGTGAAAAGCTCCATCGCGGAGATCACCCGCGCCTTCCATGGGTCATCGAAGGTCGAGGCATAGGACAGGCTGCGGCGGTCGTATTTGGTGAAGGTCACCGTGCCGTCGCCTGTCTGGGCCGGCTCAGCCGCGATGTTTTGCACGTCATCCATGGGGTCGGCGGTTCCTTTTCCCGCTTGGCGGGCCTAAAACCCTTCGCCGAACTTATCCGCCACGAGGGCGGTTAAAGCTTCGGCCAAGGCCTCGGCATCGGGGCCGGAGGTTTGGACATCGATGGTGGTGCCGCGCGACGCGCCGAGCATCAAGAGCCCCATGATACTGTCGCCCGAGGCCGACATGCCATCCTTGCTGACTTCGGCACGGGCATCAAACGCCTCGACCACCTCGACCAATTTGGCGGAGGCGCGCGCGTGCAGGCCTTTTTCGTTAACGATCTTTAAAGAAAATTCGGGCATGACGTCTTGGGGCCTTCTAACCTGCGCTGACATTCTGGCTGTCGATATACTTCTTACCAGCTTCGAGCGCGGCGCGCACGGCATCGGGCACATCCATATGCCGCGATTTGGCGAGTTTGATCAGCATGGGCAGGTTCGCGCCGTAGATGATCCGGCGGTTTTCCGGGCGGCAAGCCAAGAGGCTGAGGTTCGAGGGGGAGCCGCCGAAAAGATCGGTGACAACCACCACACCGGCGCCTTGGTCCACCGCATCGGCGGCGCTGCAGATCTCGCGTTCTTTGTCTGCGCGGTCATGGTCGGCTTCGATGGCGATGGCGCGCACGCCGAATTGGGATCCCACGACATGTTCGATGGCGGCAAGATATTCTTGCGCCAGCCCCCCATGTGCGACGATGACGATCCCGATCACGGCTTGCTTCCTTCACGATGCTGACGGTCCAGCTCTCGATGCCTAATTGACACCTGCCAGCCCTGCTCTGCAAGGCGCAAAGCGTGATCTTCGGCCATGGCGACAGAGCGGTGTTGCCCGCCCGTGCAGCCAAAGGCGATGGAGATATGGGATTTGCCCTCTTCGCGGTAGGCGGGCAGGAGCAGGAGGCTGAGGTCGAGCACCTTGTCGGCGAAATCCGCGTAGCGTTTGTCCCCCGCCACATGGGCCGCGACGGAAGGGTCGCGCCCGTCGCTGCTGCGCAATTCGGGCACCCAATAGGGATTGTTCAGAAAGCGGCAGTCGTGCACCACATCAACGCCACGCGGGAGGCCCCGCTTGTAGGAAAAGCTTTGTACCGAGACCGTGAGTTGGCGTTGCCCGCCGGGGGCGAACCATTGCTCGACCTCGGCGCGCAGCTCGTGAACGTTCAGCGTTGTCGTATCGATCAGCACGTCGGCACGGGCGCGGATCGGGTGGAGCAGTTCCTGCTCGCGTGCGATCCCGTCGACTGGGCGGTCAGCCGGGGCCAGCGGATGGCGGCGGCGGGTTTCGGAAAAGCGTTGCAGCAGCACATCGGGCGCGCAGTCGAGATAGAGCAGTTCCGCGCGCCACCCCGGTTCAGCCGTTAGGCGGCCCATCAGCTCCAGCACGCCTTCGGTGGAAAAGTCCCGGTTGCGGGCGTCGATCCCCAAGGCCACCGATTGCGCATCGCCGGGGCGGTCAAGCAGCGCGGGCAGCAGCCGCAGCGGCAGGTTGTCGATCGCCTCAAACCCCGCATCCTCCAGCACGTTGAGCGCGGAGGACCGCCCGGCGCCCGAAGGGCCGGTGACAAGGACCAACCGCCGGGGGGCGGGGTCTGTTGATGAGGTCTGACTGATCAATTCGGTTCTTCCACACCTGACATATACAGATGAATTGCTGCCGCAAAATGAGCGCTATCGCATTTGTGAAAACAGGGCAACGTGACACCCCGTAGCATATGGCTGTGCCCTTCGGGAAGACGCTGGTCTTCGGTGCGGGCCAGATCGACGACGAGGGCCAGCGGCACGGGGCCGTGATCCTCGGCCCGCAGAATGCCCACATAGCGTGCCTCGATCAGGCCACGGATCGGCTCGGGGACGCTGGCGATCACCTGATCCCCCTCGCGCATGATATCGGTGCGATCATCGGCCACCAGCTTGGCACCGAGGGCGATCAGTTGCAGGGCGAGCGCCGATTTGCCTGCACCCGACGGCCCAAGGATCAGCACCCCGCGCCCATTGATCGCCACGCAGCTGGCGTGGAGGTTTTCGCGCTCGACGGTCATATCAGGCCCCGCGCCCGGGATTCAGGTGGGCAGCCCCACGACAAAACGCGCGCCGAGCGGTTCGGAGGTAATGTCGGCTTCGGTCGGGCGGATGTTCTCGGCCCAAATCACGCCGCCATGGGCTTCGACGATCTGCTTGGAGATTGCGAGGCCGAGGCCGGAGTTATTGCCGAAATGCTCTTCGGGGCGCTGCGAATAGAAGCGTTTAAAGATTTTGCCGAGCGCCTGCTCGGGGATGCCGGGGCCGGTGTCCTCGACCACGATCAACACGCGATTGGCACGTTTGCGGGCCCAGACCCGGATCGCGTCGCCGTCTTCGCAAAAGGAAATCGCGTTGGTGATCAGGTTCACAAAGACCTGCGCCAAACGGGCTTCCAGCCCATGCACGGTGATCGGCGCAGCGGGGAGATCAGTGATGAAATCGATGCCTTTGGATTTCGCGTCTTCGCCGAGGTACTGGCCCAGATTGCCCAGCATTTGCAGCAGGTCGAAGGGCTCTTCCTCTTCCTTGACCAGTTCGGAATCGAGCCGCGAGGCATTGGAAATGTCGCTCACCAAACGGTCGAGGCGGCGCACGTCATGTTCGATCACATCCAGCAGTTTCTCGCGCTGGTCGTCGCGCTTGACCATGCGCAGCGTGCCCACGGCAGACCGGAGCGAAGCGAGCGGGTTCTTGATCTCATGGGCCACATCGGCGGCGAATTGTTCGTTGCCGTCGATCCGGTTGTAGAGCGCCGAGACCATGCCGCGCAGCGCGCCTGACAGGCGGCCAATCTCATCAGGCCGCGCGGTCAGATCGGGAATGCGGATGCGGCCGGGGTTCATTTTGCGCGCGTCCTTGTCGCGGCCCAGTTCGGCGGCGGCAGAGAGGTCGGCCAGCGGATTGGCGATGGTCGAGGCCAGAACGAGGCTGAGGCCGATGGAGACGAGGGTCGCGATGACGAAAATCTGCAAGACGCGCTCGCGTTCGCTGCGCACAAGGCGGTCGATCTCTCCCGCGGCGCTGGCCACGGCGACCACGCCGACGGGGGTCTCGCCCTGCATGATGGGAGTCACCACGCTGAAAAGCGTGCCGCCTTCGATGGCAAGCGTGCCTTCGCGCCGGGTGCCACTGATCACGCTGGTGCCAACCATGCCGCGCAATTGCTCTTCAAGCGGCGGGGTGGCGGTGAGCTCATCGGTGCTGAAGGGGGCCGAGACCCGGTCCCAAAGCCAATTCAACCCGTCGTTCAGCAAGGTCCGCTCACCCGCCTCGGAGGCGGCGAGGGCCTCGGCCACGGTGAGGCTGCCTGCGGTGCGGGCGACCAAGGTTTCCGCCGGATCATAGACAAAGACTTCGATACCGCCGCGCAGGTCCAGCCCGTCGAGCGTGGCAGCCACATCGACGCCATCGCCGGTGGTCAGGTTCACCGGCGCACCCGCGGGCAGTTGCGCTTCGATCACATCGGCGATCAGCTCGGTCTCAGAGACCAGCGCCGCAGCGCGTTGCAGCGCCAGACTGTCGCGCGAGGAATTGAGGTAGAGGATCCCCGCCACCAGAACGCTCAGCGCGATCAGGTTGAAGGTAATGATCTTGCGCGTCAGCGGCGAGGAGCGGAGCGAGAACAGCCCCCGCCGTTCGCGCTTGACCCGAATTTCATCCGGCGCGGCACTGTCGGGAGTGACCCAATCGTCCCCCAGTACAACATCACCGTCCCTGCCAGCAGCCATGTCCCGCACAAGCTTCCTTTCGACCCGCGTTAACCGACGGGTTTACTCTTCGTTATATCTATAGCCGATGCCGTAAAGCGTCTCGATCGCCGAGAATTCATCATCCGCGCTGCGCATCTTCTTGCGCAGGCGCTTGATGTGGCTGTCGATGGTGCGGTCATCCACATAGACCTGATCATCATAGGCCACATCCATCAGTTGGTCGCGCGATTTCACGAAACCGGGGCGCTGCGCGAGGGCTTGCAGCAGCAGGAATTCGGTCACGGTCAGCGACACATCCTTGCCCTTCCAGCTCACCGCGTGGCGCAGCGGGTCCATCCGCAGATCGCCGCGTTCCATCACCTTGGTCTCTTCGGTATCGCCGACCTCATTGGTCTCGACCGCGTCTTGGCGGCGCAGAAGAGCGCGGATACGCTCGACCAACAGGCGCTGGCTGAAGGGCTTTTTGACGTAATCGTCAGCCCCCATGCGCAGACCCAGCACCTCGTCGATCTCATCGTCTTTGGAGGTCAGGAAGATCACCGGCATCGCTGTTTTCTGGCGCAGACGTTGGAGCAGATCCATGCCGTCCATACGGGGCATCTTGATGTCCAGCACCGCCATATCGGGCAGTTTCTTGTTGAAGGCGTCCAGCGCCGCTTGGCCATCGTTATAGGTTTCCACTTCGAAACCTTCAGCTTCAAGAGTCATCGAAACGGATGTCAGGATGTTCCTGTCATCGTCTACCAATGCGATCTTTGACATTGCCTGCTTCCTTATGCTGCTCAATTCGTTCTTATTTTTGGAGTCAGTGATCTCCAATATTCCAGATCGAATCAATCCTTAAGTGCGAATCGTGCCTCTGAGATGCACCAATTCCGTCATAATTTGGTTAGGAATGGCTAAATTGCCGCACTTTGACCGGCCCGCTCCAAGAGGAAGCCGGGGCCCCGCGCGCCGCATTGGGCCGGGTTCTAAGCGCTCGGAAACAAAGTTTTAGATGATGGCGCTAACTGTGACAAAGCTGCCTGTTCAACCAGAAAACGCCCGTGTTAAGAGGCTCTCAAGGCCCCCGACGCCCAGGGCAATTGCGCCCGCTCGGACACGTTCTGCGCTGCTCACGCGCTACCACAGGAGACATCATATGACATTTGGACGGGTAAACCCGCAGTTCAGCCTTGAGGATCAAAAGATCAGCGGGCTTGGCGATGTCTATTACAACCTGACCGAGCCTGCGCTGGTCGAGGCGGCATTGAAACGGGGCGAAGGCAGCCTTGGCAAAGGCGGGGCCTTCCTCGTGACCACCGGCAAGTTCACGGGCCGCTCGCCCAAGGACAAACACGTGGTCAAGACCGACAGCGTGGCCGAGAGCATCTGGTGGGAAAACAACGCCGAGATGTCGCCCGAGGGCTTCGACGCGCTTTACGAAGACATGCTCGCACATATGCAAGGCAAGGACTACTTCGTCCAAGACCTCGTCGGCGGGGCGGACCCCAAACATGCGATCAACGTGCGCATGGTTACCGAGCTGGCTTGGCATGGTCTTTTCATCCGCACCATGCTGCGCCGCCCCGATGCCGAAGCGTTGAAGGACTTCACCGCCGATTTCACCGTCATCAACTGCCCCAGCTTCCAAGCCGATCCGGCCAAGCATGACTGCCGCAGCGAAACCGTGATCGCGATGAACTTCGACCGTAAGATGATCCTCATCGGCGGCACCGAATACGCGGGCGAGAACAAGAAGTCGGTCTTCACCCTGCTGAACTACCTGCTGCCGGAAAAAGGCATCATGCCGATGCACTGCTCGGCCAACCACGCCAACGGCAACCCGGTCGATACCGCGGTTTTCTTCGGCCTCTCGGGCACCGGCAAGACCACCCTCTCCGCCGATCCCGAGCGCACGCTGATCGGCGATGACGAGCACGGTTGGTCCGACAATGGCACCTTCAACTTCGAAGGCGGCTGCTATGCCAAGACCATCAACCTCAACCCCGAGGCGGAGCCGGAGATCTACGCAACGACCTCCAAGTTCGGCACCGTGATCGAGAATATGGTCTTCGATCCCGACACCTTCGAGCTCGACTTCGACGACGACTCGCTCACCGCCAACATGCGCGCCGCCTACCCGCTGCACTACATCTCGAACGCAAGTGAGAAGGCCGTCGGCGGCCACCCGAAAAACATCATCATGCTGACCTGCGATGCCTTCGGCGTGCTGCCCCCGATCGCACGGCTGAGCCCGGCGCAGGCGATGTATCACTTCCTGTCGGGCTTCACCTCCAAGGTGGCGGGCACCGAGCGTGGCGTAACCGAGCCGGAGCCCACATTCTCCACCTGTTTCGGCGCCCCCTTCATGCCGCGCCGGCCCGAGGTTTACGGCAACCTCTTGCGCGAAAAGATCGCCCAGCACGGCGCCACCTGCTGGCTGGTGAACACCGGCTGGACCGGCGGCGCATACGGCACCGGCTCGCGGATGCCGATCAAGGCGACCCGCGCCCTGCTGAGTGCCGCCCTCGAGGGCCGTCTGGCGGATGCCGAGTTCCGTAAGGATCCGAACTTCGGCTTCGATGTCCCTGTCGAGGTGAACGGCGTCGCCGACATTCTGCTCGACCCGCGCCGCACTTGGGACGACCCGGAAGCCTATGACCGTCAGGCGGCAAAACTGGTCAAGATGTTCTCGGACAACTTCGAGCAGTACCTGCCCCATATCGACGACGACGTGAAAGCCGCGGCGATCAGCTGAGCCTTTCGCCAAGGATGAAACAGAAAGGGCCGCCCCTGTTGGGCGGCCCTTTTCGCATCTCACGCTCCGTAACCCTTAGCCTGCGAAAGTCACCTTCGCATCCAAAGGCATCTCGCGCAGGAAACTATCATCGACGCCGACGATATTGACCGAGGTCGACCGATCAACCGCCGCGATCAGGGCAAAGCTCTTATCCGGATAGCGCCCGGCCATCAGCAAACGTTTATAGGCCAAAGGCACCGGCGCGCCCCCCTCCTCCCGCGGGATTTCGGTGACCACCTCGTCCAAGCGAACGCCACAGGTCGCTTCGACCTCCCGAAAGGGGTAGTTCAGCATATTCTCGAACTCAGGCCCGCCCGGAAACAGCTTGATCGGCCGTCCTATGCTGCTGCGCGCGTTGGTCCAGCCCCACCATTGCGTGTAAAAGGATTTCTCCCCCACTTCGGTACAAATCCATCCATTGGGCGAATCGCGATACACCAACACATAGGGGCGCATGGCGCGAAAGGCTTCGCTTTCCAACTCACCCCGGCTCAAGCTCCACGCCTGCAACACGGCCTGAAGCATGGCAGAGCCACCGTCCCAGATCAGCGACAGAGGCTGCTGTTGTTGGTGAAAGGACCAACCGTTCGGCTCTTCATGCGAAAGGCGCAGCATGCCATCGGCATGGCGCGTTTTGCCATCCAGCCACAGCTTGCCCCGATCGAGAATATCGCGTGCCTCGGGCAAGGCTTCCAGGCCGACCTTGGTCAGGGAATAGCGGCGATTTTCGATGGTAAACAGCGGCGCGGCCATCGCCTCTTCCAACTGCTGGATATGTCGCCGTACCGTTTGCCGCGTGCTGGCCAATTCGGCGACCGCATGGCTGAGGTTCAAAGTATGCGCCAGCGTCACGAAAGAGCGCATCATCTCGAACAGAAGCGCCGGAGCGGGGTCCTTCTGCAAGGCTTGGGGCACGGGTGCGACCCGCTCAATATCCGACATATGCTGGTTCATAGGCAAGAGATGGTACATGAATCACCCGGTAACGCAACATAATCCATACAGCTAGGGTGAATTGGTTAACGCAAAGAGGCCAGAACTAGGCAATTGATCCTCAATACATTGCGGGTAGTGAATATATTGTACTCAACCTGAGGTATTGAACCATGTCCCACCCCGTAGACGTTCACGTCGGTCGCCGGCTCAAGCAGGCACGCACCCTGCGACGGCAATCCCAGACCGATGTGGCACGCGAACTCAAACTGTCCTTTCAGCAGATCCAGAAGTATGAAATCGGCTCCAACCGGATCGCCGCCAGCCGTTTGCATGAGCTGGCCCGTATACTGGATGTCACCCCCGGCTATTTCTTCGAAGGGCTTGACGATGACACCCCCGAGAGCAGAAACGACCCTTCTCTCGACATCGTAAGCGCCATCGGCTCTATCAAGGACGATGCCGTAAAGGCCCGAATTTTAACGTTTATTGAGGATGTTTCCGGCGTCACCGTGTCGCGGAAAGGCTGAACGCAGAAGTTCGTTTACGCACATACCGATAACAAACATACGGCTCATAACAACTGACCAGCGGCCAATACAGCCCGCGGCAAACTGATGCGCACCCGCTTTAAGGGCCGGTTAAAGGAACCGGCGTCTCCCACCTTTACGCGACCAGCGTTTCCGCCTTTTTCAAATCGACAGAAACCAACTGGCTCACCCCCTGCTCCGCCATGGTGACGCCAAAGAGCCGGTCCATCCGGGCCATCGTCACAGCGTGGTGCGTGATGATCAGGAAGCGCGTGTCGGTCTGGCGGCACATTTCGTCCAGCAGATCGCAGAACCTGGTCACATTTGCGTCATCAAGCGGCGCGTCGACCTCATCCAGCACACAGATCGGGGCCGGATTGGCGAGGAAGACGGCAAAGATCAGCGCCATCGCGGTCAATGTCTGCTCCCCACCCGACAGCAGGCTGAGGGTGCTCAGCTTCTTGCCCGGCGGCTGGCACATGATCTCCAACCCGGCTTCCAAGGGATCGTCGCTTTCGACCATCACAAGGTTCGCCTCACCGCCGCCGAAGAGATGGGTGAACAGCATCGAGAAATTCGCGTTCACCTGATCAAAGGCGGTCAGCAGCCGCTCCCGCCCCTCGCGGTTGAGGCCCGCAATGCCGCTGCGCAGGGTCTTGATCGCTTCTTCCAGATCGGCCTTCTCAGTCAGCAGCGCTTCGTGCTCTTCGCGTATCTCTTTCGCATCATCCTCGGCGCGCAGGTTCACTGCGCCCAAGGAATCCCGCTGCCGCTTGTATCGGTTCACGTCCTCTTCAAGCGTTTCCACCGGTGGAATCTGATCCGTCTCGACATCAAGCGCATCGCGCAGCGCCTCGGGCGTGCTTTGCCGTTCGTCCTGAATGCGCTCTGCCGCATGGGTCACCGTTTCACGGGCGGCATCGCTGCGGGCCTCGGCCCGGGCACGGGCCTCCCGCGCATCCGATGCCTGCCGCTCCGCGTCGCGCTCGGCATCCGTCGCGGCTTTCAAGGCGGCTTCCGCGGCGGCCAGCGTTTCCGTGGCATGGGCGCGGCGGGCCTCGGCAGAGGTGATCGCGCCTGACAGGTCTTCCCGCTTCGCCGCGATCTCCGCCGGAACGGCGCTCGCCTCAGTCAATTCGGCCTCCGACGCGGTCTTGCGCTCGACCAATTCAGCGCTGCGCTTGCCCGCCGTCTCCAAGCGATTTCGCCAGCCGCTGACCTCTTTCGCGACCTCTTGCAGCCGCCGTCTGCGCGCCTCGCCCTCGCGGCGCAATTCGTCATGGGCCGAGCGGCGCGACATCATGGTGATCCGCGACGCCTCGACCGTCATGCGGACATCCTCGACAGTCGCACGGGCGGCGGAAAGGTCATCCAAGCCCGCCAGCGTGCGCTCGGCGTCCATCACCTCGGCCCGCGCGGTGATCGCGGCTTCCTCATGGCGCTTCACGGCAAGGCCGAGGGATTCCAACCGGCTTTGGGCGAGGTTGCGATCCGCCTCTGCCCGACTTAACGCGCGGCCCGCCTCGGCGACCTGCCGGTCCGCATCGCGCCGCGCCTCGCGGGCCCGTTTGTCGGCCTCGGCCTGTTCGGCCAATTGCTGCTGGAGGGTCTCATGCGCCGCCCGCGCGGCATCGGCACGGGTGCTGGCCTGTTCCAACGTCTGTTTCAGGACTTCCAACCGGTTCAACTGCTGCAAGCGCAGCGCGGCGGCCGATGGCGCATCTTCGGCCATGGCACGGAAACCGTCCCACCGCCAGAGGTCCCCCTCCTTCGACACCAAGCGCTGCCCCGGCTGCAACTGCGCCTGAAGCTCAGCGCCCGCGTCGGCGTCAACGAGTCCGACTTGGGCCATCCGGCGCTCTAGCACCTGCGGCACGGTGACATGCTGTGTGAGCGGCGTCACCCCGGCGGGCAGTGGCTGAGGCGCCGGGTAGCTCGGCAAATGCGCCCAGCCTGAGGGGCGATCGGCCTCTACCTCAGGCGCGCGCAGGTCATCGGCCAAGGCCGCGCCGAGCGCTTTCTCAAAGCCCTGTTCCACCTGCAACCGGTCGAGAACCTGCCCGCCTTCGGCACTGTCACGCTCCACCAGCTTTGCCAGCGCGCCAACCTCGGCGCGCAGAGCCTTGGCCTCGCCCTCCGCCTCAGAGCGCTCCGCGTGGGCCTCAGCCTCGCGCGATTGCGTGTCGGCGCGAGTCTCTTCGGCAGCCAAAAGGGCGGCATCCGCCGCCGCCGAGGCGGTGACGGCAGCGGCTTCGGCCTTCTCAGCCGCCGCGAAATCTAGCCCGGCCTTGTCGAGGGTCGCTTGGCTTTGCGCCACCGCATCGCGGGCCTTGCGGGCCTCGGCTTCCGACTTTTCCAACGTCTTGCGGCTGTCCTGAAGCAGGCGTTCCGCCGAACTGTGGCGCGCCGCCAAACGGGCCACGTCTTCGGTCTGCTGCGAAAGATCGGCCTCGCGGGTTTGCAAGACTTCGGCTGCCTCCCGCGCAGCCTGTTCCGCCGCCTCAACCGCGCTGTCGTGCCCCTTGTCCGCCTTGGTGAGGTCTTCCGCTTCCTCTTCGAGCCGCGCGATCGTTTCTTCCGCGTCGCGATTCAGCCCGCCTTCGCGGTCGATATCGCGGGTCAGTTGGGCAATGCGGCCTGTCAGGGTTTCGATCAGCGACGCCGCCCGTGCCTCTTCCTCAGTCAACGTGTCGCGCTGCGTGGTCAAACGTTGCAGGATCGCAGTCGCAATCGCCTCTTCCTCGCGCAGGGGCGGCAAGGCGGCTTCGGCCTCCTCACGCCCTTCGGCCACGCGGCGCACCTGCGCTTCGGCCTCTGCCGTGGCGGCGATGCGGGCACGCAGTTCCCCCTCGGCTTTCGCACGCGCCTCATCGGCTTCGCGCCAGCGGCGATACAGCAGCAAGCCCTCGGCATTGCGCAATGCTTCGCCAATCTCACGATACCGCGCCGCCTGCCGGGCTTGCCGGGCCAGCGTGGCCAATTGCGCGGCCAGTTGTTCGACCACATCATCTACGCGGGCGAGGTTTTGCTCCGCCCCGTTGAGTTTCAACTCGGCCTCATGGCGGCGCTGATACAGCCCCGAGATGCCAGCGGCCTCTTCCAAAATGCGGCGGCGGCTTTTCGGCTTGGCGTTGATCAACTCGGCAATCTGCCCCTGCCGCACCAAAGCGGGGCTATGCGCCCCGGTCGAGGCATCGGCGAAAAGCATCTGTACATCGCGGGCACGCACATCCTTGCCGTTCACCTTATAGGCACTGCCCACGTCGCGGGTGATCCGGCGGACGATTTCAAGCGCGTCTTGCTCGTTAAACCCCGCAGGCGCGAGCCGGTCGCTGTTGTCTAGGTGCAGCGCCACTTCGGCGAAGTTGCGTGCGGGCCGGGAGGAGGCTCCGGCGAAGATCACATCTTCCATACCGCCGCCGCGCATGGCCGTGGGGCGGTTTTCGCCCATCACCCACCGTAGCGCTTCGAGCAGGTTGGATTTGCCACAGCCGTTCGGCCCCACGACCCCGGTCAACCCGTCGGAAATGACGAGGTCGGTCGGGTCCACAAAGCTTTTGAAGCCGGTTAATCTGAGTTTGGAAAAGCGCAAGTTAGCCCTGCCGTGATTGATTCTCGCCTGAGCGGCGAACTTGCCGTTTGGCATGGGTCCGAGTCAATCAAAAGCCCCAAGGGAGAGGGGGCGGTCGGCGGTTATCCACAAGATATTGTCTTGATCGGCGAGGTTGCCCTATCGGGCACGCGGTTGGATCGGGTCGATAGCACGCTTCGCCCATTCCGCGCCCCTCGCCCCATGCGATGCCGCAATACAAAGCCCGGGCTAATCACAATCCAACACCCCAAGCGCCAGCGCCTGATCGCCCAGAACCTCCTTCACCTCACAGCCGCTAACCAGTGCCATCGCGCGCCCGGCCCGCGCGCGGATGGGGCCAAAGCGCGGTGCGTATTGGGTGTTTACCCGCACCGCCTCTGCCCGCTCCCCTCGAACGCGGACATCGAACACCGACCCCTCCACGGTGATCCGCTGCGCTGGCAGCCCCCGAAACTCCCGACTGGGCGCCGTACAGGCCGCGAGGCTGAATAAGACTACAATGATAACGAGCAACCGCATGGCTCAACCCTGCCCCTGCAGAGTTAACAAAAGCCTAACGCAAAAGAAAAAGCCCCGGCGGGGCCGGGACTTTCAAAACTCTATAAAACGCTGGTTCAGTGCAGTTTGGCTTCGACTTGGGCGATGCCTTCGTCGATCAGCTTGTTGCCCTGTGCGGCGGTCATCTGCTTGGCGATCACGTCGCGCGCGGCGGCCACGGCGATGGTCACGGCTTGGTCGCGGACTTCCTTCACAGCGGCGGCCTCGGCCGAGCTGATCTGGTCTTTCGCGGCGGCCATGCGACGCTCAAGCGACTTGGCCATATCCGCCCGCGCCTGTTCGGCGGCAAGACGGGCGTCCTCCTTGGCAGAAGACACGATCCGGTCCGCTTGGTCCTGCACCTCTTTCTGCTTGCGCTCGTAAGAGGCCAGCAGGGTTTGCGCTTCTTCACGCAGGGCGCGGGCTTCTTCCAGCTCGGTCTTGATGCCGTCGGCGCGTTTGTCGAGCATGCCGATCAAAAGCGTTGGCACCTTGAAGTAAATCAGGATCCCAAGGAACAGCAGGAAGGCCAGCAACACGATGAAATCGGTGTTGCGCAGCGAAAAGAACGGCCCCGTGGCGGCAAGCGCCGGCGAAGCGGCGAGACCGGCGAGCAGGGTCGAAAGTGTCAGGCGCATGGATTTGGTCATGGCTTATCCTTTCATCCGCGCGTCGACGGCAGCGCTGACGGTTGCGGTATCGGCCGTGCCACCCAGAGCGGCGACGAGGGCCTCGGCGGTGTCCTTGGCAACGGCTTGTACGTTGTCCATGGCGCCCGCGCGAATTTCGGCGATGGCTTTTTCCGATTCCGCCACTTGCGCGGCAATCTCGGCATCGGCCTTGGCCATTTCGGCATCCAGATCAGCCTGCATGTCCGCTTTTGCCTGAGCCACGATCTGCTGTGCCTCGGCACGGGCGTCGATCAGGGCCTTGTCATAGGCGGCTTCGGCTTCCTGCGCCTTGACCTTGAGGTCTTCGGCAGCCGCGATGTCATTGGTGATGGTCCCTTGGCGTTCAGCCAAAACCGCACCGATACGAGGCAGAGCCACGCGCGACAGGATCAGGTAGGTGGCGATCAGCGCCAGGATCAGCCAGAAAATCTGGTTGCCCCAGTGATCGAAGTTCAGCTGCGGCATGCCCGGCGTTTCGGCAGCATGGGTCGCAATGCCGGTCGCGTCGGCCAGCCCGTCGCTGGTTGTTACAGTTGCCATCGTGGCTTCTCCTTGGAAACTTTGCCGTTACAGCCGGGCAGACACGGCGATGCGCGCCTGCCCGCTCGTAAGGATTACAGTTCCGAGAGCTTAGACAGCGAACATCAGCAGCAGAGCGACGAGGAACGAGAAGATCCCCAGAGCTTCTGCGAAAGCGATGCCGATGAACAGGGTCGCTGTCTGGCTTGCGGCTGCCGAGGGGTTGCGCAGTGCGCCGGACAGGAAGTTGGCGGCAACGTTGCCGACACCCAGGGCTGCGATGCCTGTGCCGAGACCTGCGATGCCTGCGCCGATATGTGCGAGTTGACCTTCCATTGGGGTATCTCCTTACGATTGGAAGTTAAAACTTTGACGGGAAGCCCCGCCGTTGTTGGGGTTGTTAGTGTGCGGGGTGCAGCGCGTCCTTGAGGTACACGCATGTCAGGATGGTGAAGACATAGGCCTGAATAAAGGCCACCAGCACTTCGAGACCGTACATCGCGGTGATCGCGACGACCGAAACCGGTGAGATGACAGCGATGGCGGCGAAACCGGCGAAAACCTTGATCACCGCGTGGCCCGCCATGACGTTGCCCGCCAGACGAATGGAGTGGCTGACCGGGCGCACGAAGTAGCTGATCAGCTCGATGATCGCCAGCACGGGGCGCAGGGCCAGAGGCGCCGAGGACACCCAGAAGAGGCTCAGGAACGCCGCGCCATTCTTGACGAAACCGACGACGGTCACGGTGATGAACACCGCCAGCGCCAGCACCACGGTCACCGAGAAATGCGCGGTGGGGGTGAAGGCTGTCGGGATCAGGCCGAGGAAGTTGGCCATGACGATGAACATGAACAGGGTCATGATATAGGGGAAGAACTTCAGCCCCTCTTTGCCGCAGATATCTTCGACCATCTTGTGGATGAAGCCATAGGCCAGTTCAGCCACCGACTGCATACGGCCCGGAACGACCGAGCGGCGCGCGCTGCCCAGAACGAGCATCGCGAAAGTGGCCAGAACCGCCAGCGCCATCCAGAAGGTCGCGTTGGTGATGGTGTACCAAGCAACGGAAGCATCGTCGCCAAAGAGCGGCGATACGATGAACTGGTCCATCGGGTGGAATTCCAGACCGCCTGTTTCAGCGCCGTGTGTCTCTGTTGCCATCTCAGGCTCCCTCGTCCTTGCCCGAATGGGGCGTATCCTGTTCGGCCGGTTCGGCCTGTTGTTTACCCTGGATTTCCTCAGCGGTGCGGAGCATCGTCTTCACCCCCGCCGCAAGGCCCAGCATTACAAATAGCACCATGAAGATGGGCAGCGTGCCAAAGAGCACATCAAGCCCGTATCCGATGCCGAAACCGATCCCAAGACCGGCCACAAGTTCGATCACCATTCGCCATGCCATATTGGCCTGCGAGTAATGTTCATCCGCCCGGGGCTTGGGTGCGCCGCGTTCTTTCGCAGCCGCCAGTCTGGCCTCAAGCTGCTCCATCTGCTGCCGTTGGTCCGGGCTGGTCACACCAAATTCCCCTTAGGAATATCTGCTGCGGTGCTACTGTCAGGGCGGGTTAGAGTCAACAACCTTGGCCGCCGCGGGTTTTTATTCGTTTACAAGGGCTTACGGTAGGCGGAGCCCGCTGGCACTTGAAATGGGCCCGGCAAATCCCACGGAAATCGCGCCGAAGGGTTATTCAACTCAGCGGTTAAGTTAGCCGCAATGCCCGCTTTCGCCTGTGCGCGCCCCGCGCTATTCAAGCGTATGACCCAAGACCTCGATCAGGTGTTTGCCGCCCTCGCCGACCCCACACGTCGCGCCATCCTCGCCATGCTGCTGGAGGATGATATGGCCGTGACCGATGTCGCCGAGCCCTTCGAGATGTCGCTTGCGGCGATCTCGAAACATTTAGGCGTGCTGACAGCGGCGGGGCTGATCAGTCAGGAAAAGCGGGGGCGGGTGAAATGGTGCAAACTGGAACCGGATGCGCTGCGCGATGCGTCGGTTTGGATGCAGGGGTTCGGGCAATTCGAGCCGGTGAACCTTGATGCCTTCGAACGTTTCTTGGAGATCGAACTGCCTGAGGGCGGCGAAGGCGAGATGCGCTCAGGGTCAGAGTAGGTGAAGATTATATCGATAGAGTGATCCCCCCTTGCCACGAGGTAAATAAGACAAGGGGAGGATCAATCGACGGTCAGATGACGCCGAATGCGAAACGCAAAATAGCCAAAACCACGACGATCAACCCGATCAGGTAAATAATACTACGCATGGTGGTGTCCTTCACTGTTAATTCACGCCCCAACGCCGGGCGTCGCGCTTAGGTTCCGCCGATTCCGCAACTTTTTGAATTTTTTATGACTTTTCTTCGCCATCCGCGCGCAGCAGCAGCGAAAGCGCGAGGATCGTCAGCAGCACCCCGCCCCAGACCAGCGCCCCCGGCAGGGCATTGCCAAAGCCCAACTCCCACAGGATTACCCAGCTGGGCGTGAGATAGGTATAGGCCATGACCTTGGCCGAAGGCAGCCGCAGCACCGCGAATTGCAGCAGAACCACCGTGGCCGCCGTGGCGAAGACCGCGGCATAGAGGATGGTGATCCAGACCAAGGCACGCAGCGCGCTCCAATCGGTCGCGCGGAGGTCTTCCCAGCCGTAAAGCCCCAAAAGCACCGTGCCCGCCAACAGGGTGCCAAAGGTGAACATCACCGCGCTTTCTCCGCGGTTCAGCCGCCTTACCATGGGGGTATAGAGCGCGTGGCTGATGCAGCCGACGAAATAAATCGCCTCCCCCCGCCCGATGTCGAAGGCCAGAAGCGCCGAAAGGTCGCCGCGAAAGATCACCCAAAGCGCCCCCGCCCCGCCGATGGCCAGTGCCAGCGCCATCCGCCCTGTCATAACCTGTCGCATCAGCAGCCACGCGAAACCCGCCGCCATGACCGGCACGAGGGTAAAGACCGCCGCCGCGGCCACCGGGGGCGCGGTCTTCAGCCCTTCAAACATCAAAACGAAATAGAGCGTGAACAGCCCCGCCAGCACGAAGTAGCGCCAAGGCGCTGCAAAGCCCGCGCGACTGATATCGCCCCGCCCCCATGCCAAAGCCCCGACCAAAACCGTCGCCAAGGCAAAACGCACGGCGTTCAACGCCGTCGGCGTGATCTCATTCGCCACCTGCGACCCGAGCGAGAACGACCCGGCCACCAAAGCCGAGAAGCAAAGCATCGCCAGATGCCCCTGCGCCGAGGCGCTTATTCGGGACATGCGACCGCTTCCTCGGCATGTTCCTTGAGGAACCGCAGCACCGCCTGCACCTTGCTGGTGCGGTGTAGATCGACATGGGTGACCAGCCAAAGCGCACTGCCCCAATCGGGGCGCGGCGCGTGAATCTCGACCAATTGCGGATCGTTGCGCCCCATGGCGGCGGGCAGGCCGCCGATTCCGGCCCCGGCCCGCAATGCCGCCTCCATCGCCGCGCCGCTGGTGCTGCGCCATGTCACGCTCTCCTCTGGCACCGTAGACCAGAGCCACTTGTGATAGGGCGCGCGGCTGTCGCGGTTGTCGGCGGCGATGAAACGATGCTTGTGGTAATCCTCCGGCCCCTGCGGGATGCCGTACTGCGCCACATAATCTCGGCTGGCATAGGCGCCCACCGCCAGTTGCGCATAGGGCTGCACCACATTGTCGGGCTGATCCGGCGCGGCCCCGGCACGGATGGCGACATGCGCCTCGCCATATTCCAGCCGGAACAAGCGGTCTCCGATCAGATAGCGCACCACCAGTTCGGGGTTCTGGCGTTGGAACTCGGTCAGCAAGGGCGCAAGCTGCGGGGCGAGGAAATCGAGCGAGGTGATTACCAACTCCCCCGAAACATCGCTGCCGCGCCCTTTGATCCGCCCGGCCAACTGGCTGAACTGATCGTCGGTCGCCCGCGCCACCCGCAGAAGGTCCTCCCCCGCTTCGGTGGCCGTGTAACCGCGGGCATGGCGCTGAAACAGCTTCACGCCGAGCCGCCCCTCCAGCGCGTCGATATGGCGGATCACGGTGGCATGGTGCACGCCCAGCACCTCTGCCGCGCCGCTGACGGTGCCAAGCTGGGCGACCTGATAGGCGGTCCTGATTTCATCCCAATTGTCCATTGTTCACCTCGCCTTCCCGACTTGTGCATTTACGAACATGGTAACGTTCATTCTGGCAGTTGCGTTCGCGAGCACAATGGCCAATTCAATGGCATCAGATTTACCCTTGGAACAAGGATCAACACCATGGCCACATTGCGCATCGAAACCTCGGTGAACCGCGAGAACTCCGTCACCCGCAAACTGACAGACCGGATCATAGCGACGCTCGGCGACAGTGACGTCGTCACCCGCGACATCGCCAGCGAACCCCTGCCGCTGATCGATTCGACATGGGCCAGCGCCCGGGTGAAACCCGCCGAAGAGCGTTCAGAGTTGGATCAAGAAGCCCTCGCTCTCTCCGACGCGCTGGTCGCCGAAGTGCAGGCTGCCGATACGATCGTCATCGGCGCGCCCATCTATAACTTCACCATTCCCGCCTCGCTGAAAGCGTGGATTGACCTGATCGCCCGCGTCGGCGTGACCTTCCGCTACACCGAAGACGGCCCCCAAGGGCTGCTGGAGGACAAACGCGTCATCGTGGCCTTCGCCTCGGGCGGGACGGGCATCGATTCCGCCGCCGATTTCGCCAGCGGCTACCTGCGTTTCGTGCTGGGCTTTCTGGGCATCACCGATGTGACCTTCGTCGCAGCGGACCAGCTGGCCGTGGACGCCGAAGGCACCATCGCCCGCGCCCATGCGCAGATCGACGCGCTGCGCGACGCGGCCTAAGCGCCCCGCCCTCTCCTCCAAATCGGCCGCGTCCCCACACCGGGGGCGCGGCTTTTGCGTGGCGGCCTTTCGCCAGCCACCCCACGCGGCTTGACTCACAGCCCCGCAGCGCGTAAACGCCACCCAATCTCCGGAAGCATTGCCTTCCGGTCCCGGCTTGTCGTCGGGATCGCCCCCAGTCAGCGCGTTGCGCCCACTGGGGCGTTTGTGCATTTTCGCGCGCGTCCTTAAATAGGGGCAAGTGCAACCGACCCGAAAGGCCCTGTGCCCATGTTTGAAAATCTAAGCGAACGGCTCTCTGGTGTCTTTGACCGCCTGACCAAACAAGGCGCGCTCAGCGACGAAGACGTCAAAACCGCCCTGCGCGAAGTGCGCGTCGCCTTGTTGGAGGCCGACGTCTCGCTGCCCGTGGCGCGTGAGTTCGTCAAAACGGTACAGGAAAAGGCCACCGGCCAAGCGGTGACCAAATCGGTCACGCCGGGCCAGCAGGTCGTAAAAATTGTCCATGACGCGCTGATCGATGTGCTGAAAGGCGAAGGCGAGCCCGGCGCGCTGAAGATCGACAGCCCGCCCGCGCCGATCCTGATGGTCGGCCTTCAGGGTGGCGGTAAAACCACCACCACCGCGAAACTCGCCAAACGGATGAAAGACCGTGAGGGCAAGCGCGTGCTGATGGCCTCGCTCGACGTGAACCGCCCCGCGGCGATGGAGCAGTTGGCAATCCTCGGCACGCAGATCGGCGTCGACACGCTGCCGATCGTCAAAGGCGAAAGCCCCGTCCAGATCGCCAAACGTGCCAAAACGCAGGCGGGCTTGGGCGGCTACGACGTCTATATGCTCGACACCGCGGGCCGCCTGTCCATCGACGAAGAGTTGATGAGCCAAGTCGAAGCCGTGCGCGACGTGGCCAATCCACGTGAAACATTGCTGGTCGTCGACGGCCTGACCGGCCAAGACGCCGTGCATACGGCTGAGAATTTTGACGAGCGTATCGGCATCTCCGGCGTTGTCCTGACCCGGATGGACGGCGATGGCCGTGGCGGTGCTGCGCTCTCGATGCGGGCCGTGACCGGCAAGCCGATCAAGTTCGTCGGTCTGGGCGAAAAGATGGACGCGCTTGAGACCTTCGAGCCCGAGCGTATCGCGGGCCGCATCCTCGGCATGGGCGACATCGTGGCGCTGGTCGAAAAGGCGCAGGAAACCATCGAGGCCGAACAGGCCGAGAAGATGATGAAGCGCATGGCCAAGGGTCAGTTCAACATGAACGACCTGAAGATGCAGCTTGAACAGATGATCAAGATGGGCGGCATGCAGGGCATGATGGGCATGATGCCCGGCATGGGGAAAATGGCGAAACAGGTCGAAGATGCCGGTTTCGACGACAAGATCCTCAAGCAGCAGATCGCCCTCATCCAGTCCATGACCAAGAAAGAGCGCGCCAACCCTGCCCTGCTGCAGGCCAGCCGCAAGAAGCGGATCGCCAAGGGTGCCGGCATGGAGGTCTCTGACCTTAACAAGCTGATGAAGATGCACCGCCAGATGTCCGACATGATGAAGAAGATGGGCAAGATGGGCAAAGGCGGTATGCTCAAGCAGGCCATGAAGGGCATGATGGGCAAGGGCGGCATGCCCGGCGGCATGGACCCCTCCCAGATGGACCCCAAGGCGCTGGAAGCGGCGGCCAAGCAAATGGGCGGCAAGCTGCCCGGCGGTCTGGGTGGCATGGGCGGTGGCCTCGGCGGCGGCATGGGCCTGCCCGGCGGCCTCAGCGGTTTCGGGAAGAAAAAATGACCGAGCCCCTCACGGATACCGCCGCCCGCGCCGCCGAGCTGTTGAAAGAGCACCGCGCCTCGATCGACCGGCTCGATGCGATCCTCGTCTATACCCTGGGCGAGCGGTTCAAACACACGCAGGCCGTGGGGAAACTCAAGGCCACGCACGACCTTCCCCCCTCCGATCCGGCCCGCGAAGCGGCCCAGATCGAGCGGCTCGAAGATTTGGCGGAAGCGGCGGACCTCGACCCCGTCTTCGCCAAGAAGTTCTTGAACTTCATCATCGCCGAAGTCATTCGGCACCACAAAACCCACCAAGAATAGGACGGCCTCCCGTCCCCCCAACCAACCTAAAGGATTAAACACCATGGCAATGAAAATTCGTCTCGCCCGCGGCGGTTCCAAAAAGCGCCCCTTCTACCGCATCGTGGCCGCCGACAGCCGCATGCCGCGCGATGGCCGCTTCATCGAGAAGCTGGGCACCTACAACCCGCTGCTGCCCAAAGACAGCGAAGACCGCGTGAAAATGGACGTTGAAAAGGTTCAGGAATGGATCGCCAAAGGCGCCCAGCCTACCGAGCGCGTCGTTCGCATGCTGGAAGCCGCTGGCATCCGCGAAAAGACCGAGCGTAACAACCCCAAGAAGGGCGCACCGGGCAAGAAAGCCCAAGAGCGCGCGCAGGAGAAAGCCGACAAGGCCGCTGCCGCTGCCGAAGCTGCCAACGCCCCTGCCGAAGAAGCTTCCGCAGAATAAGCTTCGAGCGCCCGGCATGGATACATTCTCTGATGACTTCCGTGCCGGGCTGCACGACCTGATGCGATGGCGGCGCGACGTGCGCCGCTTTCGCACAGACCCGCTGGACGAGGCGCTGGTGCAAAGCTGCCTCGACAGTTTCAATCTTGCCCCCTCTGTGGGCCTGTCGGAACCTTGGCGGATCATCCGCGTTGCCTCCGACACCGCGCGCCAAGCCGCGCTTGAGAATTTCCAATCCGCCAATGCCCGCGCCCTCGCCGGATACGAGGGTGAAAAGGCCGCGCTCTATGCCGGGCTCAAACTCTCGGGAATGAGCGACGCGCCCGAGCAATTGGCGATCTACTGTGATGAGAGCACCGAAAAGGGCAGCGGCCTCGGCGCGGGCACCATGCCAGAGATGCGGCGCTATTCGGTGGTGGGGGCGATCACCCACCTATGGCTCACCGCCCGCGCTCATGGCCTCGGGCTGGGCTGGGTCTCGGTGCTTGACCCCGCCCGGCTGAACCGTGACCTTGCGGTGCCAGAGGACTGGTCGCTGGTGGCCTATCTTTGTATGGGCTGGCCCGAGGAAAACAGCCTGACGCCGGAACTGGAAACCAAGGGTTGGGAGACCCGCGCCCCCCGCCTCAAGGTCGAGACCCGCTAATGAGAAAGCTACTGTTCCTTCTGTCCGTGCTCGTGCTCGGCTTTGTCCTTGGCATCCGCTACGATCGGCAGTTAATGCAGGACGAGTGCAGAGCCGGGGCCGGTGAATGGACCGGGACGATCTGCGTGAATTCGGAGTTGTTGCAATGAGTGACCAAGACCTGATCTGCGTCGGTGCCATCGCGGGCGCCTATGGCGTGCGCGGCGAAGTGCGCGTGAAAAGCTACTGCGCCGTGCCCGAAGACATCGAAAGCTACCGCCCGCTGAGCACCGAGGACGGCAGCCGCCAGTTCAACCTCGCCCTGCTGCACCCGGTCAAAAACGGCTTTGCCGCGCGCATCGCCGAAATCACCACCAAGGAAGAGGCCGACGATCTGCGCGGTGCCTCGCTCTTTGCCGCGCGGGATCAATTGCCGGGCCTGCCGGATGACGAATTCTACCACGCCGATCTCATCGGGCTTGAGGTCTATGACACCGGGGGCGTACTGCTGGGGCGCGTGAAAACGGTGCAGAACCACGGGGCGGACGATCTGTTGGAACTGCAACTTGCAGGCACCTCGGCCACCACCTTCCTGCCCTTCACCAAAGCCGCCGTGCCGACGGTCGATCTCGCCTCGGGCCGGATCATCGCCGACCCGCCTTTGGGCGTGCTGCCCGAGGGCAAGGATGGCTGAGACCGGAGCCGGATGATGCCCCGCCGGATCATCCTGCATCCCGGCTTTCACAAGACCGGGACCAGTTCCGTTCAAGCCACCCTGCGCGCCAACCGCGCCCTGCTGAAACCCCATGTTGCCCTGCGCCTGCGCTGGCAGATGAAAGACCTGCTGCATGCCGCGCGCGGCTACGCCACATGGCGCGATCCGCTCACGCTGCTCAAGGCCGAATACCGCTTCGACGCCCTTCTCGATGCCCTGCCCCGGATGCCGCGCCGGACGCTGGTCCTCTCGGCCGAGGAACTGGCCGGTCACATGCCCGGGCGGGGCGATCTTGCTGATTACAGCGCCGCGCCCGTGTTGATGGAGACCTTTACCCGCAGCCTGCGCCGCCGTTTCCCCCGGGCGGAGATCATGGTCTACCTCTCGACCCGCGACCCGGCGGATTGGATCGCTTCGGCCTATTGGGAGCATGTCAAAGCCTCCTCCATGACGCTCGACCTTGCCACTTTCACTGCCCGCTACGCCCCAGCGGCAGATTTGGATGGGGTGGCCGAAACGATTGCTCACCGCCTGCCCTGCCCGGTGCATCACGCGCGGCTGGAGGCCTGCCGCGAGCTGCCGCTTGGCCCCGCCACGCCGCTCTTGGACCTTTGCGCATTGCCGCCTGAGGTCTTGGCGCAGATGACCGTGCCCCCGCCCGAGAACCGGCGCTTGCCTGCGGAACTTTTGCAGGCTCTGCTTGACGCCAACCGTCAACACGCCGATGACCCCGAGGCGCGCCGCCGCGCCAAGACCGCTCTATTGCAACAGGCAGGAACCGCATGAAACCCACCCGCTCTCACGGACGTCAAAGCGCACGGCCCAGCCTCAAACCCCGCGCCCTGATGCAAGACGCGCCCGATTACGCCGATGTCTGGCAGGCCCGGATCGTCACGCTGTTTCCCGATCTCTTCCCCGGCGTGCTGGGCGCCAGCCTGACCGGAAAAGCGCTGCACGAAGGGCGTTGGCAATTGCACACCCATGACCTGCGCGACTTTGGCATCGGCAAGCACCGCAATGTCGATGACACCCCCGCAGGCGGCGGGGCGGGCATGGTCATGCGTGCCGATGTGGTCGGCCCGGCGCTGGCGCGCGCGCAAAGCCACGCCCATGGGCGCTGGCCGATCCTCTACATGTCGCCGCGCGGGCGGCGGTTCGATCAGACCATGGCGCGCGATTTGGCAAGCTGCGCGGGGGTGACAATGCTCTGCGGGCGATTCGAGGGCGTCGACGAGCGGGTGATCGAGCATTTCGGCATCACCGAGGTCAGCCTGGGCGATTTCGTCATGACGGGGGGCGAGTTGGCCGCCCAAGCGATGATCGACGCCACTGTGCGCCTCTTGCCCGGCGTGCTGGGCAATGCCGAGAGCATCGAAGAAGAAAGCCACGCCTCGGGCTTGCTGGAACATCCGCAATATACCCGCCCCGCCGAATGGGAAGGGCGCGAGATTCCGCCCGTTTTGATGTCGGGCAACCATGGCGAGATTGCGAAATGGCGACAAGCGCAGGCCGAAGAGCTGACCCGCAAGCGCCGCCCCGACATGTGGGCCGCGTTCGAGAGCAAGACCTGAGCCCGCGCCCCGATACGGAACCCGCCCCTGCGCGGCGCGTTGATCTCCCATATCGGAGGGAGAATCCAAATGCTTGAACTTATTCTTATTCTGCTGATCGTCGCCGCCGTTGCTGCCCTCTTGGGCTTTGGCCGCGTATCGGGTGCCGCGATGACCGGGGCGAAAGTGCTGATCGGCATCGTTCTGGTGCTGTTCCTGCTCGTTGTCTTGGGCGTGATCGCGCTGGCCTGACGCGACAGCGCGCAGAGGTCTGAAATACTGGGGATCAAGGTGGCCACAGCCCCCTTGATCCTATCGCTTTTGCCCCCTATACCCCGCGCATCCGGAATCGCTTTGGCGGCTCCGGCGCTTTGCGTTTAACGCAGCAAACTAAGTAATGACGACGATACCTCCGGCGGGGGGCCTTGATCGGAAACGATCCCGGCGCTGCCCGATAGAACCCGAAGCTCTGGGTCGCGACATAATTTCGTGGAATACCGCGAACATCATAGGAGAATGGTCAGATGAACCTGATCGCAGAGATCGAGGCGGAACAAGTCGCCGAACTGGGGAAAGAGATCCCCGACTTCCGTGCCGGTGATACCGTTCGTGTTGGCTTCAAAGTCACCGAAGGCACCCGCACCCGTGTGCAGAACTACGAAGGCGTCTGCATTTCGCGCAAGAACGGTCACGGCATCGCCGGGTCCTTCACCGTGCGCAAGATTTCCTTTGGCGAAGGCGTGGAGCGTGTGTTCCCGCTGCATTCGACCAACATCGACAGCATCACCGTCGTGCGCCGTGGTCGCGTGCGTCGTGCCAAGCTGTACTACCTGCGCAGCCGTCGCGGCAAATCCGCACGGATCGCCGAGAACGTCCACTACAAGCCGCTTTCCGGCGCGAACGCATAAAGGACTGGTCGATGAAAACCGATACACATCCCGAATACCACATCATCAACGTCAAGATGACCGACGGCACCGTTGTGGAAATGAAATCGACATGGGGCAAAGAAGGGGACCAGCTGTCGCTCGACATCGACCCCTCCGTGCACCCTGCCTGGACCGGCGGCACTGGCCGCATCATGGACACCGGCGGCCGCGTGTCGAAGTTCAAGAACAAATACGCAGGTCTGGGCTTCTAAGCCTTACCGACAGCGCGAAACAAAGGCGCGGCCCCTCGGGGGTCGCGCCTTTTGCGTTTGGGGGATGGGGCAGTGGATGGGGCCGGGGCCGGGTGTGGGCGGCAAGCGCTGTGGAGGTATTTTTAAAAGGATGAAGTTAAGGGGGTGTGCGTGCCGGTGGGGGCCGGCGCGCATGGGGGAGGCCGGGTTAGAGGCGGCGTTCTTGTAGGGCGGCTTGGGCGCCGTAGCCGTGCAGGTGGGACAGCACCGCGCCATAGGCGATCAGCAGATAGGCGAGCAGTTCCGTGCCCTCTTGGACGGTGGTTTTGATTTGCGGGTCATAGGCGGCGCCCATGACGGCCTCCCACAGGGCGCCGGTGCCGAAAATCCGCGAGAAGAAGAGCAGCAGCACCACGCCGATATAGACGAAGGTGGCGGAGCGGGTTTGCAGGTGGTGCAGCATGGGCAGCAGCGTGGTGCCGCGATTGCGCCATGCGATGAAGCTGCCCACCGCCAGTGTCACGAGGGCGGGGTAGATCCAAAATCCGTGTTGGATACGGTCCAGCGCGGCGTCATATTCGCGCAGGAACATGCAGGCGAAGAGCGTGGCCGCCAGTGTCAGATACCCCCGCATGCCCGCATGTTGATAAGCGCCCATCATGAAAATCCCAGCCGCGATGGCCAGCAGGGTGTTGTGCATATGTTCGGTCAGCGAGTCTTCGGTGACGCCATCGCCCAGAACGGCCGTATCAAGGTAGACTGTCACGGGCACCAGCGCCACCAGCAGGCAAACCAGCGCGAATTCCGCGATCACCATGCCCAGAGACGGCAGCACGCCGCGGGCAGTTGTTGGTTTCGATGTGGCGGGGTGGTGATCTGGCATGGGGGAGGCCTTGCTTGAGCGGTTCGTTGGGGTGCGCGGCGCGCGGTAAGGCACGGTGTTACACGGCGCCTTAACCGGTGAAAATAGCGCAAATGTGCGCGATGTCCAAACGCGGCAGGGCTGCCACGGTCGGGCTGAACAAGCGGCCTCGCCACTTTCCAAAGGCGTGAACCCTACATATAGTGCGGCTCAACAATATCCTGCCTTGAAGGGCAGGCGCGAAGGGACAGCAGTATGGCGCATATTATCGTCGTCGGTAACGAAAAAGGCGGCGCGGGCAAATCAACCGTTTCCATGCATGTGGCGACGGCGCTGGCGCGGCTTGGCCATAAGGTCAGCGGGCTGGACCTCGACCTGCGGCAACGGACCTTTGGGCGCTATATCGAGAACCGCCGGGCCTTCATGCGCGAGTCCGGCCTGACGCTGGCCAGTCCGACGCTTTGCGAATTGCCGGATGTAGAGGCCAGCAGCCTGCGCCCCGGTGAGAACATGTATGACCATCGCCTGAGCGCCGCCGTGGCCGCGCTGGAGCCGGACAATGATTTCATTCTGATCGACTGCCCCGGATCGCACACGCGGCTCAGTCAGGTGGCCCATTCGCTGGCGGACACATTGATCACGCCGTTGAACGACAGTTTCATCGACTTTGATCTTTTGGCCCATATCGATGCCAATGGCGAAAAGATCACCGGCCCCTCCGTCTATTCCGAGATGGTTTGGAACGCGCGGCAGCTCAGGGCGCAGGCCGGGCTGTCGGCGATTGATTGGATCGTGGTGCGCAACCGTTTGGGGGCGCAGCGCATGGTCAATAAGGAGAAGATGGAGCGCGCGATCAACAACCTCAGCAAGCGGATCGGCTTTCGCACCGCGCCGGGGTTCAATGAGCGGGTGATCTTTCGGGAGTTATTCCCGCGCGGTCTGACCTTGCTGGACCTCAAGGATATTGGCGTGAAACAGCTCAATATCTCGAACATCGCCGCGCGGCAGGAGTTGCGTGAGCTGATCAAGGCGTTGGAGTTGCCGGGCGTCAGCCCCGACTTTTGATCCTAGTGGCGCGGCAGCGGGGGCACGACCCGGCGGCGGCGCGACAGGGCGATGAGGTTCGACAGGAACAGCGCGCCCACCACGATCCCCCCGCCGATCAACGCGTAGATCCCGGGGTCTTCTCCCAGCACCGCCCAGACCAGCAGCGGCGCCAGCACGGATTCCAACAAAACGAGCAGGCCCACTTCAGCGCTTGAGATATAGCGCGGGCCAAGCGCGATGAGCCCGGCGCTGGCAGCCATGAACGCCGCGTAGAGCAGCATCTGCAGCAGTTCTGCGGTGGGCATGTGCAGCGGCTGGGCCACGGGCAGCAGCACCGCCCCGGCCAGCAGATAGGCCAATGCCACCGCCGGCACCATCGACACCGCGCGCGCATGGCGCGCCGCTGTCAGCGCTCCGGCGAAGATGGCCGAGATCGACAGGGCCAGCAGATCGCCCGCGCGCGAGGCATTCTCGGTCTCGCCCGAGCCGAAGGCGATCACGGCCAGCCCGGCAAGCACCGCTGCGATGGTAAAGAACATGCGGCGGCTGATCGGCTCGCTCAGAAAGACCCGGCTATAGATCGCGGCAAAGACCGGCAGCGAGGCGAGGATGAAGACCACATTCGCGACCGAGGTCAGGCGCACGGCCAGCACGAAGCCGACCCCCGCGCAGGCCACGCCGCCGATGTAGATCGCGCTCGCCCATCCGGCGCGGCTGAGGGCGCGGAAGGGGGCGGTGCCTTGGGCCAGCAGCAGGCCCGCGCCAATCGCCATGCCCACGAGGGTCACCTTCCAAAAGGCGAGCGTCAGCATCGGCGCGTCGATGACGCGCACGAAAAGCGCTTCGGGAACGATGCACATCACCCCAAGAAAGGTGAGCAGGAGGCCTTTGGTCTGATCGGTCATGCGCCATCGGTGGCGGTTTCCACGGGCTAAGTAAAGCCCCCCTGCCCCACATCCGACAGCTTGAGCAGCGCCCGCCGCAGCACCGCCGCCTCGGCAGGGTCGAGCGCATCCATCAGCGCGGCATTGTAGCGCTGCGCCACGGCGCGCAGATCGTCATAGGCCGCTTGGCCCTGCCGGGTCAGCGACAGATGCTCTACCCGCCGATCCTCTGGGTCGCGGCTGCGGGTGACGAAGCGGCGCTCGGTCAGGCGGTGCACGGCGCGGCTGATCTTGGTCTTATGCATCCGCGCGCGCTGGCCGATTTCGCTTGCCGTGAGTTGCCCATAGAGGCCGAGGTGGAACAAGACCCGCCATTCGGTGCGCAGCATGCCGTAGCGGCTTTTGTAGATCTGCTGAAACTCAAGCGATGACGCCTCCGCCGCTTGGTTCAGCAGGTAGGGCAGAAAATACTGAAGCTGAAAGTCACCGTCCGCCATGCTGCGCCGCTTGTTAGTTACAAATCCAACTATTACGCTTGTAACAGATTCTGCAAGGGGGCACAGATGACCAGCCAGTCCAAGCCATCGACGATGACAACCGCGGCCACCACATCGGGCACGCATCCGGGCTATATGCCGGGTTTCGGCAATGATTTCGAAACCGAAGCCCTGCCCGGCGCCTTGCCGCAGGGCATGAACTCCCCGCAGAAATGCAACTACGGCCTCTATGGCGAACAGCTGTCCGGCACGGCTTTTACCGCGCCCTCTCATCAGAACGAGCGAACGTGGTGCTACCGCATCCGGCCCTCGGTCAAACATTCGTCGCGCTACACGCGGATCGACCTGCCCTATTGGAAGTCCGCACCGCATCAGCCGCAGGATGTGACCAGCCTTGGCCAATACCGCTGGGATCCGGTGCCGCATTCCGACACGCCGCTGACTTGGCTGACCGGCATGCGCACGATGACCACGGCGGGGGATGTGAACACCCAAGTCGGCATGGCGAGCCATATCTATCTGGTGACCGAGAGCATGGTGGACAGCTATTTCTACTCCGCCGACAGCGAGCTTCTGATCGTCCCGCAGGAGGGCCGTCTGCGCTTTTGCACCGAGTTGGGCGTCATGGACGTCGCCCCGCAGGAGATCGCCATCATTCCGCGCGGGCTGGTCTACCGGGTGGAGGTGCTGGACGGCCCCGCGCGCGGCTTTGTCTGCGAGAACTACGGCCAGAAGTTCCACCTGCCCGCGCGCGGCCCGATCGGCGCCAACTGCATGGCGAACCCGCGTGATTTCAAAACCCCCGTGGCGGCTTTCGAGGACCGCGAGGTGCCCTCCACCGTCACCATCAAATGGTGCGGCCAGTTCCATGAGACCAAGATCGGGCATTCGCCGCTCGACGTGGTGGCATGGCACGGCAACTACGCACCGGTGAAATACGACCTGAACACCTATTGCCCGGTGGGCGCGGTACTCTTCGACCACCCGGACCCGTCGATCTTTACCGTGCTGACCGCGCCCTCGGGCGTCGAAGGCACCGCCAATATCGACTTCGTGCTGTTCCGTGACCGTTGGATGGTGGCTGAGGATACCTTCCGCCCGCCGTGGTATCACAAGAACATCATGTCCGAACTCATGGGCAACATTCACGGCCAGTATGACGCCAAGCCCAAGGGTTTCGTCCCCGGCGGCATGAGCCTGCACAATATGATGCTGCCGCATGGGCCGGACCGGAATGCCTTTGAAGGCGCGTCGAACGCCGAGTTAAAACCCCACAAGCTCGACAACACGATGTCTTTCATGTTCGAGACCCGCTTTCCCCAACATCTGACCGAATTCGCCGCCAAGGAAGCGCCCTTGCAGGACGATTACATCGACTGCTGGGAAAGCCTTGAGAAGAAATTCGACGGCACGCCGGGCAAGAAGTGCCCCCGCGGCTCCCGAAAGGACCGATATGACCCTGATGACCTCTTGGGTTGAAAGCGCCAATTCGGCCACCACCGATTTCCCGCTGAACAACCTGCCCTACGGCGTCTTTTCGACCAACCGGCTGGAGGCGCGCTGCGGCGTGGCGATCGGCGATCAGATCGTGGACATGGCCGCGCTTGAGGAAGAGGGGCTGATCGCCCTCGCCGAAGAGCCGGTGTTCGATGTGCCCTATTGGAACGATGTGATGGAGCTTGGCCCCACGGCTTGGGCCTCTTTGCGGTCCCGGCTGATCGAATTGCTCAGCGCCGATGCGCCGGATCAAGCCGCCGTTGCCCCGCATCTGGTGCCGATGGACGCGGCGCAATTGCACATGCCGATGATGGTGTCGGAATACACAGATTTCTACGCAGGCAAGCATCACGCCACGAATGTCGGGACCATGTTTCGCGGGGCCGAGAACGCGCTGCCGCCGAACTGGCTGCACATCCCCATCGGCTATAATGGTCGCGCCTCGACCGTCGTGGTCTCGGGGACAGAAATCACGCGGCCAAACGGTCAGTTGAAAGCCCCCGACGCCGAAGCACCGCATTTCGGTCCCTGCCAGAAACTCGATATCGAGTTGGAGATGGGCGCGATCGTCGGCACCTCGACCGAGATGGGCCAGCCCGTCAGCATCATTGAGGCGGATGAGATGATCTTTGGCTACGTCCTGCTCAACGATTGGTCGGCGCGGGACATTCAGGCGTGGGAATACCAACCGCTCGGCCCGTTTCAGGCCAAGGCATTCGCCACGTCAATCTCCCCGTGGATCGTGACCCGTGACGCGCTTGAGCCATTCCGCACTTCGACGCCGGAGCGTGAGAAAGACCTGCTGCCCTATCTGCGCGAGAGCAAACCCGGCCTTTATGACATCGACCTGTCGGTGATGCTCCAGCCCGAGGGCGGCGAGGCCGAGGAAATCGCCCGCACCAACTACCGCGAGATGTATTACTCCGCCGCGCAGCAGTTGACCCATCATGCCTCTTCGGGCTGTGCGATGAACGCGGGCGATCTGCTCGGTTCCGGTACGATTTCCGGCCCCGAAAAATCGCAGCGCGGGTCGCTGCTGGAACTGTCATGGGGCGGCAAGGAGCCGATCACCCTCGCAGACGGCAGCACCCGCAGCTTTGTCGAAGATGGCGACACGCTGACCCTCACCGGCCACGCACAGGGCGATGGCTTTCGCGTGGGTTTCGGCGCCTGCACCGGCAAGGTCCGCCCGGCAATCGACTTTTCCTGAACAGGCCGCGTATCCGCGCTGGCGAAGCAAGACAGAAGGACAACACATGGCCAAGCAATTCGCATCACAAGGCGACATGACCGAAAAGGAAATCTCCTTTACCCAGGTGGGCGAGGGGCTCTACGCCTTCACCGCCGAGGGTGATCCGAACTCCGGCGTGATCATCGGCGACGACAGCGTGATGATCATCGAAGCGCAGGCGACACCGCGACTGGCCAATAAGGTCATCGAATGCGTCCGCTCGGTGACCGACAAGCCGATCAGCCATCTGGTGCTGACCCATTACCACGCCGTGCGCGTGCTGGGTGCCTCGGCCTTTGGTGCCTCGCAGATCATCATGTCCGAGAAGGCCCGCGCCATGGTCGCCGAACGCGGGCAAGAGGATTGGGACAGCGAATTCGAGCGTTTCCCCCGCCTCTTCGAAGGGCATGAGAGCATTCCGGGGCTGACCTGGCCCACCACCACCTTCAACGGGCAGATGAGCGTCTATCTCGGCAAGCGCCGGGTCGACATCATGCAGTTGGGTCGCGCCCATACGGCGGGCGACGCGGTGATCTATGTGCCGGACCAAAACGTCATGTTCACCGGCGACATCGTGGAATATCACTCCGCCTGCTACTGCGGCGACGGGCATTTCCACGACTGGCCCGACACGCTGGAACGCATCCGCGCCTTCGACCTCGACGCCATCGCGCCGGGCCGCGGGGACGCGCTGGTGGGCCGCGAGATGGTCAATGCCGCAATTGACAGCACCGCCGAATTCGTCCGCTCCACCTACCGCCCGGCGGCCCGCGTGGCCCTGCGTGGCGGCACCTTGAAAGAGGCATGGGACGCCGTGCGGGCTGAATGCGACCCCAAGTTCGGCGATTATGCAATCTATGAACACTGCCTGCCCTTCAATGTCGCCCGCGCCTATGACGAGGCGCTGGACATCGACACGCCGCGCATCTGGACGGCGGCGCGCGACAAAGAGATGTGGGAGGCGCTGTCGGACTGATGTCCCTGCCCGCGCTTCTTCCCGCCCTGATCGTCTTGGCGCTGGCGCTCTGGTTCTATCTGGTCTTCGCGCTGGTGATGGAGCACCGCCACCATGCGGCGCGCCGCAGCGGGCAGCCCTACGCCGGGCTGCGCGATGCCGCGCAGGTTTGGTCAAAGATGCTGCGCGCGCCCGAATACCGCGGTGCGCGCCGCCGGGTGGCGCTGGTGTCGCTGGTCTTGCTGGCCCTGCTGTTCTTGCGCGCCTTTCTCTGAGGATACCGCCATGGCCTATGCCTACACCCCTTTCCCCTACAGCCCCCCACCCGGCCTGACCGCGCCCGAGCCGCGGCATCCGGTTGTGATTGTAGGCGCTGGCCCTATCGGCCTGTCGATGGCCGTGGACTTGGCCCTGCGCGGGGTCAAATCGGTCGTACTGGATGACAACAACGTCGTCTCCCTCGGCTCGCGCGCGATCTGCTGGGCGAAACGGACGCTGGAGATTTTCGACAGGCTCGGCATCGGTGAGCGCATGTTGGAAAAGGGCGTGACGTGGAAAGTGGGCCGCCAGTTTCACGGGGAACAGGAAGTCTATAACTTCGACCTGCTGCCAGAGCCGGGGCATAAATATCCAGCATTCGTGAACCTTCAGCAATATTACGTCGAAGAGTATCTCATTGAACGCGCGCAGGAGTTCCCCGACCTGATCGACCTGCGCTTTCTCAACAAGGTGACCGGTCACAAGGGCCACGCCGACCATGTTGAACTGACGGTCGAGACACCGGATGGCCCCTACCGGCTTGAAACCGACTGGTACATCGCCTGCGATGGCGCAGGCTCGGCCACGCGCAAACGGATGAACCTGCCCTTCGAGGGGCAGACCTTTGACGAACATTTCCTCATCGCCGATGTAGAGATGGAGACCTCCCCCTTCGGCGACCATGACACGCCCGAGCGGTGGTTCTGGTTCGCCCCGCCCTTTCACAACGGCCAATCCGCGCTGCTGCACAAACAGCCCGACAACATCTACCGCATCGACCTGCAACTGGGGCCAGAGACCGACCCAAAGGCCGAAGCGACCGAAGAGAAGGTCGTCCCCCGCCTGAAACAAATGCTGGGCGATGCGCCATTCCGGCTGGATTGGATGAGCGTCTATAAGTTCCGCTGCGCGCGGCTGGAGAGGTTCGTGCATGACCGCGTCGTCTTTGTCGGCGACAGCGCCCATGTGGTCAGCCCGTTTGGCGCGCGGGGCGGCAATGGCGGGGTGCAGGATGTCGACAACCTTGGCTGGAAACTGGCGGCTGTGGTGCAGGGCGAAGCGCCCATCAGCCTGATCGAGAGCTATGACATCGAACGCGGCCATGGCGCGGACGAAAACATGCGCAACTCCGCCCGCGCGACCAATTTCATGACGCCGAAATCCCCCATTGAGACCCTGTTTCGCAACGGGGTGCTGACCCTCGCAGCAAAGCACCCTTTCGCGCGCAAACTGATCAACTCAGGCCGGTTGTCGCAGCCCTGCACGCTGGCCCATAGCCCGCTGCAAACCGCAGGCGATGCGCCCCTGCGCCCCGGCAGCGCATTGATCGACGCGCCATTGGTCGGGCCTGCGGGGGATTGCTGGCTGTTGGGTGCGGTTCAGGGCCAGTTCACCCTGCTCGCCGTGGGCGAGATCACCGCCCCCGCCCTCCCCGGCCTTGCCCGGATCGGCATCGATCAATCCCATGATGCTTACCCCTGTTTTCAGGGCAAGGACGGCCACGCGCAGCGGCGCTATGGCAGCGGGTTCCTCTATCTGCTGCGCCCCGATGGCCATGTCTGCGCGGTTTTCGACCAGCCCGACAGCGCCGCGATTGCCCGCGCCTTTGACCGTGCGAAAGGAGCCACCGCATGATCCTCGAAGACAACCTCGGCACCGAGGGCGACAGCGTCTATGCCGCCCTCATGGCCGCCCATGAAGGGCTGACCGAGGCGGAAAGCCACGCCCTCAACGCCCGATTGGTTCTGATCCTGGCCAATGAACTCGGCGACCCGGCCCGGCTTGCGGCGCTTTTCAAAGCCGCGCGCGATCTGGCCTAACCCGCCAGCCTCACAGCACTTTTCCCCCACGCCCGCGCTTGCCGGGCCGCTTTCCTGCGCTAGCTTGCTGCTCAACTTCCCGCGACAGGCTTGACGCAACGCGCCTGATCGGCAGACTAAACACCCCGCGCCCACCTCAAGAGGCGACAAAAGCAGGTCAACTGCATCACCTGCCCCGCCGTGAAAAGTGGGGGTCCGCGATGGCCCGGCCAACGCACCAACAGAGAGGAAAATCATGGAATTTTTGACACGCACCGGAAAACCGCTGCCGCAATCCGTGCTGACATCAGCCGAGAACGCCAAGAAAGACCCCGTCAGCAGACGCGAGTTTCTGGCGATTGCGAGCGCCTTCGGGGCCACGTCCGCCACAGCCTACGGGATGCTTGGCATGGCCGCGCCCGCGCGCGCGGCGGCACATGCCAACCTCAAGGAAGGCGGCACCGTGCGGATGCAGATGGAGGTGCGTGCCCTGAAAGATCCGCGCACCTATGACTGGTCGCAGATCGCCAACTTCAGCCGCGGCTGGCTGGAATACCTCGCCATCTGGGAGAATGACGGCACCTTCACCCCCGGTCTGCTGGAAAGCTGGGAGATCAACGACGACGCCACCGAATACACGCTGAACGTCCGCAAGGGCGTGACATGGAACGACGGCACCGCCTTCACCGCGCAGGACGTGGCGCGCAACATCGAAGGCTGGTGCGACAAGTCGCTCGAAGGCAACTCCATGGCGGGCCGTTTCGCCACACTGGTGGACGAGGAAACCGGCAAGGCCATCGAGGGCGCGATCGAGGTGGTGGATGATCATACGGTCAAGCTGACCCTGCCCAAATCCGACATCACGCTGATCCCCGGCATGGCCGACTACCCCGCCGCGATCACGCCCGAAGGGTTCGACCCCGACAACATGTTGGAAAACCCCAAAGGCACCGGCCCCTACCTGCCCGAGTCGCTCGAAGTTGGCGTGAAAAGCGTGCTGGTGAAGAACCCCGATCACACATGGTGGGGCAGTGAGGTCTTCGGCGGGCCCTATATCGACCGTTTGGAATATATCGACTACGGCACCGATCCTTCCGCATGGATCGCCGCCGCCGAGGCCGAAGAGGTTGACGCTTTCTACTCCATGGAAGGCGAATATATCGACGTGATGAGCACGCTTGACGGCTGGGTCGAGAATGAGATCGCCACGGCGGCGACCATTGTGATCCGCCCCAACCAATTGGCCGAAGTCGACGGCATGAAACCCTATGAGGACAAGCGCGTGCGCAACGCGCTGCAACTGGCCGTCGACAATGCCGTGCTGCTGGAACTCGGCTACGCCGGGCGCGGCCTCGTCGCCGAGAACCACCACGTCGGCCCGATGCATCCCGAATACGCCGAGATCGAGCCGCCCAAGACCGACCCCGAAGCCGCCCGCGCGCTGATGGAAGAGGCGGGCATGGCGGATTACGAGCATGAGCTATTCTCGATCGACGATGCATGGCGCAAAGACACGACCGATGCCGTGGCCGCTCAACTGCGCGACGCAGGCATCAAGGTCAAACGCACCATCCTGCCCGGCTCGACCTTCTGGAACGACTGGGTGAAATACCCCTTCTCCTCCACCAACTGGAACGCGCGGCCCTTGGGCGTGCAGATCTGGGCGCTGGCCTACCGCTCGGGCGAGGCGTGGAACGAGTTTGGCTATGCCAACCCCGAGTTCGACGCCCTGCTGTCAGAGGCGCTGGCAACGGCGGATGTCGAAGCGCGCCGCGAGATCATGGCGAAGGGTGAGAAGATGCTGCAAGACGATGGCGTCACGATCCAGCCCTACTGGCGCTCGCTCTACAACCACACCCGCGAGGGGCTGGTGGGTGCCGCGCATCACATCGGGTTCGAATATCACCCGGCGCGGATGGCTTGGGCGGAAGAGTGATCTGCCGCTAAGTAGACACGCGAAAGGGCCGCAGCGATGCGGCCCTTTTTCTTGGCGCGGCGGCGCGGTTAACCGCCGATCAACTCTTTCGCCATCATCATATGCACGCCCTTTTCACGGTTCACCGTCTGGGTGATCCGCAGATCGCCCGCCAGCGAACAGAGCACATAGGCATCCTCGCGGCTGATCCCCGCGCGTGCTGAGACCAATGTGATCATCTCGCGCAGGGCCATCTCCGCGCAGCGGTCGAGGTCGGGGGCCATGCCCATCGTGATCACATGGCTCGGCGTTTCGGCCTGCGGATAGCTGACTGTGCGGTCCTTCAACACGGTCAGACGGAAGCGCCCCTGTAGCGCCGTCTCAATCGCCGTGACGCAGACCTCCCCATCGCCCTGCGCGCCATGCCCATCCCCGCAGGAAAACAGCGCCCCTTCGTTGAAGACCGGCAGGTAAAGCGTGCTGCCCGCCCCCAGTTCCTTGTTGTCCAGATTGCCCCCATGCTTGCGCGGCTCAATGGTGGCGATCCGGCCCCATTCGGGCGGCGGCGCCACGGCCATCACGCCAAAGAACGGGGCCAAGGGCAGTTCCAGCCCCCAAGGCAGCCGGGCGACGCCCCGCTCTGCGTCGAGCGGGATGTTGCTGTGATAGGTCTCGGGGAAATCCTGCGGCAGCGTGCCTGCCAAGGGGCGGATAAAATTATACCCCCAGTCCTGCCGCAGCGCGACATCAAGGATTTCGACCTTCAGCACATCGCCGGGCATCGCGCCTTCGACGGCGACCGGCCCGGTCAGGATATGGCCCGGCATCGGCGGCGGGCCTGCCTTGTGGATGTCGTAGAGTTCGGGTGGGACGTGGAAGCCCTCGGGCGGCAGGCAATTGGGCGCGCCAGAGACGGTGTTGATGATCACCTCTTCGCCGCTTTGGATGGTCAGCGCAGGCGGGCGGCTGGCCTCGAAATAGCCCCAATGGCAGCTCTCGGGCGAAGAATGCAGCGTGGCGGTCATGACTGCGCCCCCCGGTTGGCCAAGATGCCTTCGATCAGTTCCTGCACCCGCAGCGCTTCCTCTGGCGTGGCCAGACGGCTGGGCTTGCCCGCCATCAGCTGTGCCATGTCATCAAGCTGCGCCTTGAGGCTGGTGGCGCGGGTGTCGGCGGGGGCGTCACTGGTCGGCGCGAAATCCTCACCGGTCGAGACGGTATCGATGGAGAATTCCGAGATGCGGCGGCTGGCCTTCGCGCCTTTCACCGTCACCTCCTGCCGGTCCGGCTGCGCGCCGCCGACAGAACCGAGGATCGAAACTGGCAAACCTTCGGCGTTAACCAATCGCGCCGCCACATGGGTTTCGCATAGCTTTTCGTCGGGGTATTCCGCATGGGCCCATTGTAGGGTCAGCGGCCCCAGCACCCGCTCGCTCAGGAACAGGAAGTGCGAGATCACCTCACGCGTCATGCCCCCCTCAGCGGCAAAGCGCAGCCAATCGGCATCCACCTGCCATGCCCGGGGCCAAGCCGGATAGGTCACGATGATGTCGATGCCGCAGAGATCGCCAAGCGCGCCCTCTTGGATCGACCGCGTCAGATCGGTCAGCGCCGCCCCCGCCGCTTGGGTAAAGTTGACCGCCGCCGGAACGCCTGCGGCCTGCAACTCGGCGACCAAAGCGCGGCTCTCAGCGATATCCACGCCAAGCGGTTTCTCAAGGAAGATCGCCTTGCCCGCCGCCGCGGCTTCAAGCGCATAGGCTTTGCGCGGCACCGGGGGGCAGGCGAGATAGACGAGATCGACATCGGCCATCGCTTCGGACGCCGTGGCGGAGACAACCGCCTCCGGCGCGACCTCTTGCGCGGCGGCAGAGGCCGCGGGGTCGGGATCCCACATAGTGGTGACCGTGAAGTCAGGGTGCAGCACCATTTTCTCGGCCATGCGCCGCCCCATGATCCCCAACCCGATTACCGCAGTCCTGATCGTCATCTTCGTCTCCCTCAATGTGCTGCGCGATAAGACGCTGCAATCGGGGGAACTTCAACTGCTCGCGGCGCAATTGCCTCAAGCGAGGTCGGCGCGGACCAAAGGTTTGATCACACGAGCCAATTCTTCGGGCGCGGATTGGCTTTTGAACACATCCGCGATGGTAAAGACGCAGGTGAAAGACCCTTCGAAACACAGCACCCCATTCTGCCGCGCCTTCATGCCGAAAGTGATGGATTTATTACCAAGCCGCGTCGGATAGGTTTCGCACATCAGCTTGTGCCGCGGGGTGACCGGGCTGCGGAAATCCATCGACAGGTTGACGAAAGGCGTGCCGATATTGCGGTCGATCTGAAGCTGAAACCAGCCGTCACCGTCAAAATGCGCCTCCCACCACGCGTTGATCGCATCCAATGCGAAATAGGGCAGCCGCGCGGTATAGGCGATCTGCGCCGGGTCACAATCGCCCCAAGTGACGTTGATCTCGTGAACGAAGTTTTCCGTGGTCATAAGGCTTCTTTCATCTGCTCAAACCCGCGCGGGGCATGGGCTATCTTCTATCCCTTCCAGCTCCATGCGCAACCCAAGCGCGACGCGCACGCAGCAGCGCTGACGCCGGATGTTCATCTGAAACAAAGGGGGGGGGGAGGATGGTGGCGTTACCTGGATTTGAACCAGGGACCTAACGATTATGAGTCGTTCGCTCTAACCAACTGAGCTATAACGCCGTGGCGCGTCGGATAAGGCAGCTTGGCATTGGGGTCAAGGGCGAAATCTGGATGATTTCACTTTTGCCGCAGAAAACTGCCGCCCGCCCTCAATGCGCGGGGGCCGAGACCACATCGAGCAGCGTGCGCCCGCCGTCGATGGTCATGATCTCGCCCGTCATGAAGCCCGAGCTTTCGGCGGCGAGGAATTGCACCGCCTCGCAAAGCTCGTTCGGCCCGGCGATCCGGCCAAGCGGCGTATGCGCGCGGATGTCGTCGCGCCAATCGCGGTTTTCGGCCACGGCAGCGCGGAGGGACGCGCTCATCACCGAACCGAAAGAGATCGCGTTCACCCGTATCCGATGCGGCGCGAGCACCAGCGCCAGAGAGCGGGTCATCTGCTGCACCGCCGCCGAGGCGATGGCATAGCCCATCATATCCGGCTGGTGGCGCTGTGCCGCGATGGAGCTAAGGTTGATGATCGACCCCACCTGCCCCTCGGTCTGGCCCTCGGCTTGTTTGATCATCCGCCGCGCCACCTGCTGCGACAGTTGCAGTGCCGTCATCAGGTTTTGCTGCAACAGGGTCTCGACCGAGCCATCCTCCACATCGAGCGGATCGGTCGGCATCACCTGCCGCGAGGCATTCACGAGGATATCAACCTGATCATAAGCATCGATCGTGGCCGAGACGAGGTTGGCGATGGTCAGCCGCTGGCGCAGATCACCGGCGAAGACGCGGATATTCCCGTCGTCCGGCGTGTCGCCCAGCTCTTCCATCAGCTTTTTCTCGTTGGAATCGGCGCACATGACATTGGCGCCCCGGTCGGCCAGATGCCGCGCGATGGCAAGGCCGATCCCGTCCGCCGCGCCGGTGATGATGGCTGTTTTACCAGAGATCGAGAATGACATCGGGATACCCCCTTTAGGCTCAGCGGCGCCGGGTCAGCGGGCGTGTGGCGTGGAACATCTTGAACCGCGCATCGCCTCCAAGCTCGGCCACCTGAGCAAAGCGTTTCTTCAGTTCCGCCTCATAGGGCAGATGCCGGTTGGCCACCATCCACAGATCGCCCTGCCCCGAGAGGATCCGCGCGGCAGCGGCGACAAAGGCCTGACCGATCTGCGGCTCAGCGGCGCGGCCTGTGTGGAAAGGCGGGTTCATCACCACGGTATCCATCCGGTGCGGCGGCTGCCATTGGGTGGCATCCTCCCAATGGAACACGGCGCGGTCATCGGTGACGTTATGGCGCGCGCATTCCAGCGCCATATGCCCGGCCTCGACCAAATGCACCGTCTTCACCTTGGGCCGCGTCAAAACATGCGCTGAAAGGAACCCCCAGCCCGCCCCCAGATCGGCCACTTCGGCCCCGAGGTTATCGGGCAGCACATCCACCAAAAGCGCCGAGGCCAGATCGACCCCATCGGCAGAGAACACCCCCGGCGCGGTCCAAAAACCACCCTCTGTTTGGGCCGGACCGGCCTCCCAATCGGTGAAGAAGTCGCTCGCGCCCGCGTCGATCCAGTAAAGCTTGCCATGCGCCTTGGAGATCGGCCCCTGCACCGTCACCCGCGCCCGCATCTCGCGCAGGATGGAATCCGCGCCATCGGTCTTTTGCCCGTCGACCACCACCGGCCCATCGCTTACGGCACAAGCTTGGGCGACCAAAGCGCGGGCCTCATGTTTGGCGCGCGGCAGGCAGACGATGGCCGCAGCATAGCGCCCCTCGATCGAATGCGCCGCCTCATAGCCCCGCGCCGTCCATGCGTCATAGGCAGGTTTGAAATCGTGAATGATCTTACAACGCTCGGGCGGAAGACCGGCCAAATCCGCATCCACGGGGGGCTGAAAGACAGCGATCACCCCAGTTTCGGGCAGGTCCAGCCCACCGCCGTTCAGGGCCAGTTCCAGTCGCGGATCAATCACGTGTTATTCTTCTTTTTCCATGGTGCATTGAAGCGGATGCTGGTGACGCCGGGCAAAATCCATCACCTGCGCCACTTTCGTCTCCGCGATCTCGTGGCTAAAGACGCCAACCACGGCCAGCCCCTTCTTGTGAACCGTCAACATGATCTCGAACGCCTGCGCGTGGTTCAGGCCAAAGAAACGTTCCAAAACATGCACCACGAATTCCATCGGGGTGAAATCGTCGTTCAGCAACATCACCTTGTAGAGCGGCGGGCGTTTGGTCTTGGGGCGGGTCTTGGTCAGCAACTCGCTGTCGTCGTCATCCTTGGGGCCGTCGGCCATCATCCACGCGCCCGGCGCGGACCGGCCTGCGGGCTGGATCGTCCAATCTGCTTTCACGTCGTCACGGTGCATTGCTGCTCCTGCGGCTGGGGGTAGAGCTTGTTCGTCGTGCAGCCGTCTATATAACCCCTGAACCAATTTAGGAAAGAGGCAGCACATATGGGCGGGGCACTCACCACTATCGGTTTCGATGCGGATGACACATTGTGGCATAATGAACGCTACTTTGCACTCTCTCACGACCGTTTTGCAGCCCTTCTCGCCGAACATAGTGAACGCGACCACCTGATGGCCCGGCTACTGGAGGCCGAACGGCGCAATCTGCCGCATTACGGCTATGGAATCAAAGGCTTCACCCTATCGATGATCGAGACCGCGATCGAGGTGACAGAAGGCAAAGTCCCTGCCGAGGTGATCAGCGATCTGCTCGCCGCCGGACGTGACATGCTGGACCATCCCATCGAATTGCTGCCCCATGTCGAAGACGTGCTGGAAAACCTACGCGGCGACTACCGGCTCATCGTGGTGACCAAAGGCGACCTGCTGGACCAAGAGCGCAAACTGGCCCAATCGGGCCTGCGCGACAGGTTCGACGCGGTCGAAATCGTCTCTCACAAGACCGAAGCCGCCTATCGCCACATTTTTGAGCAGCATGGCCAAGGTGCCGAACGGGGGCTGATGGTTGGCAACTCGATGGCCTCCGACGTGCGCCCGATGATCGCGGCAGGCGGCTGGGGCGTCTATGTGCCGCATGACCTCACATGGGCAATGGAACATGCCGAAGCGCCAACCAATTCCCCCCGTTTTGCCGAGATCAGCGACCTCTCAGCCCTCCCAGAAACGATCGAAAAGATCGTGTCGGGGTGACTCGCCCCCGCGCCTGAGTCGTTCTGACACATCGCCGAAAATGCCGCACTGCGGGCCAATTTACGCCCAATTCTTGCCTTATTCGCGCTTATAGTGGGTTGATGTGTGCAAGCCTCTACATATTGGAGGAGAGATCCGCCCCTTTTTCCCCTGTTCACTGGATTCGACGGCTTCCGCGATGCGGCGTCCTATGCTAGCCTTGAACCAATTAATAAATGGTCAGCCGGAAATCGGCGGCCTGAGGCAGTAAAAGGCAGGCAAATATGAAGGCTCGGCGCATTCAGCCGGCCCGTTACGGGCTATTTCTATTCGCAGCACTCTGGGTTCTGGTTCTCCTGCCCCTCAGCGCGATCGCTGCCCCCTACGCCGCCTATGTCATCGACGCTCGCACCGGCAAAGAAATCCACGCCGAGAATGCCGATACCCGCCTGCACCCGGCTTCCCTGACCAAGATGATGACCCTCTACATCGCCTTCCAAGCGGTCGAACGGGGGGAAATCTCTCTCGATACCCAAGTGACGATCTCGAAAAACGCGGCCTCCGAGCCGCCCAGCAAATTGGGCATGCGCCCGGGCCAAAAGATCGCCCTACGCTATCTCATCCGCGCCGCCGCCGTAAAATCCGCCAATGACGCCGCCACCGCGATCGGCGAGGCCATCGGTGGTTCTGAGGCCGCCTTCGCCCGCCGGATGAACCGCACTGCCAAACAGCTTGGCATGACGCGCACCACGTTCAAAAACATGCACGGGCTGACCGAGAGCGGCCACCTCTCCACCGCCCGCGACATGACCCGCATGGGCCGCCACCTGCTCTATGATTACCCGCAATACTACAACCTCTTCTCGCGCATCACCGCCGACGCAGGCGTGCGCAAGGTCTCCCATACAAACCGCCGGTTTCTGGGGTCCTACAAAGGGGCGGACGGCATCAAGACCGGCTACACCCGCGCCGCCGGCTTCAACCTCACCGCCTCGGCCGAACGGGGCAATGAGCGCATCATCGTGACCGTCTTCGGCGGCAAATCCACCGCCTCGCGCAACGCCAAAGTGGCCGAGCTTATGGACCTCGGCTTCCGCCGCGCGCCCTCCTCCGCGCCGCTGCGCAAACCGGTCCCACCCGTCTACGCCGATGTGGAAACCGCCCCCGGCGCTGCTGGCAAAACGATCCGCCTCGTCGGCGCCGTCACCACCTCCAAACGCCCGCAACTGCGCCCCCGCAGCGATGTCGTGGTCGTGGCCACCGCCGCTGCGCCCGAAGCAACCAGCGTGGTCTCCAACAGCGATATCACCGCAGCGCTGCGCGAAGCGGTTGAGACGGCGCCAACCCCGCCCGCCGCCGCGCCCACGCCAGGGGCCAATGAGGCCGAGGTCGTCATCGCCGCCGCCAAAGCCTCCCCCCGCCCCGAACCGCGCCCCAAGGACGTGACGCTGGCGGTACAACAGGCGGTAGAGCAAGAGATCGTGACCCGCGTCTCCACCTCCGGCGGGCGCCACTGGGGCGTGAACGTGGGCCGTTTCCCCAGCCGCTACGCCGCCGAGAAGGTCCTGCTGAAAACCGCACTGGCCGAAATGTCAACCCTCGACGGCACGTTGCGCAAAGTGGTGCGCCGCCCACAAGGCTTTGAAGCGAACTTCCTCGGCATGTCCCGCGAAAGCGCCGACCTCGCCTGCCGCCGTCTGGCCGCGCGCAACGTCAGCTGCTTCATGATCGGCCCCAGCGAAGGCTAAACCACCACCGGGCGGCCAAAGCGCCGCCCAAACCAACTTCATCCTTTTAAAAATACCGCGGGGGAATCGCGCCCCCGGCGCGATGGGGGCAGCGCCCCCCCTACCCTCTCCGCAAATGCAAGGCCCGCTTACCCTGCCGCCTGCAACAGGTTCCGCGTGTATTCCGTCTGCGGATTGTCATAAAGCGCGTCGACGTCCCCATATTCCACCACGTTCCCGCGTTTCATCACCATCACTTTGTGCGACATCGCCCGCACCACTTTCAGATCGTGACTGATGAAAAGATAGGCCAGCCCGTATTTCGCCTGCAAATCCCGCAGAAGATCAACGATCTGCACCTGCACGGTCATGTCTAGGGCCGAGGTCGGCTCGTCCAGCACCAAGAGCTTCGGCCGCAGCACCATGGCGCGGGCGATGGCGATGCGCTGGCGTTGACCGCCGGAAAACTCATGCGGGTAGCGGTCCATCGTCGCGGGATCGAGCCCAACCTCGGTCATCACCTCGGCCACCAACTCGCGCCGGTCGCGCCCCTTGTCGATCTTGTGGATCGCCAGCCCTTCACTGATGATCTGGAAACAGGTCATCCGCGGGCTGAGCGAGCCGAAGGGGTCCTGAAAAACGATCTGCATGTCGGCGCGCAGCCGGCGCAGCTTCTTGGTGGACCATTTGCGCAGGTCCTCTCCGCGAAAGGTCACCTCCCCTTCGGAGCCGATGAGCCGCATGATCGCCAGCGCTGCCGTGGTTTTGCCCGAGCCACTTTCGCCGACGATGCCCAATGTCTCGCCCGCGCGGATCGACAGGCTGGTGTCGTTGACGGCCTTCACATGGCCCACGGTCCGGCGCAGCAGGCCCTTCTGGATCGGGAACCAGACCTTGAGATTGTCGGTGCGCAGCACTTCGGGCGCATCTTCGGCCACGGGCGCGGGCGCACCAGTGGGCTCGGCGCCGAGCAGTTTGCGCGTGTAGGGGTGCTGCGGGTTGTCGAAAATCTCCGCCGTCGGGCCTTCCTCGACCACCAGCCCCTTTTGCATGACGAAAACCCGGTCAGCGATGCGCCGCACGATGCCAAGGTCATGGGTGATAAACAAAAGCCCCATGCCCATCTCGTCTTTCAGATCCTTCAACAGGTCGAGGATCTGCGCCTGAATGGTCACGTCGAGAGCCGTCGTCGGCTCGTCCGCGATCAGGATGTCGGGCTTGTTGGCCAGTGCCATGGCGATCATCACGCGCTGCCGCTGCCCGCCTGACAACTGGTGCGGATAGGCGCCCATGCGGCTTTCGGCGTCGTTGATGCCGACCTGTTGGAGCAGTTCCAGCACCCGCGCCCGCGCCGCCGGACCTTGCAGCCCCTGATGCAACGCCAGCGATTCCGCCAACTGCTTCTCGATCGTGTGCAGCGGGTTGAGCGAGGTCATCGGCTCTTGGAAGATGAAGGAAATGTCGTTGCCGCGCACGTCGCGCAGCAGCTTGTCGTCGGCGCCGATCATCTGCTGGCCGTTGTAGGTGACCGACCCGCTCACCTCAGCGCTTTCGCCCAGCAGCGACACGGTCGACAGCGCCGAGACCGATTTGCCCGAGCCGCTTTCGCCCACCAGCGCCACCGTCTCGCCACGGTTCACGGCAAAGCTCACCCCGCGCACCGCCGGGATCAACTGCCCGTCCTGCCGAAAGGAGACTTGCAGGTCTTTGACGTCCAACAATGCAGTCACGAGAAGGTCTTTCTGGGGTCGAATGCGTCGCGGATGCCCTCGAAGATGAAGACCAGAAGCGACAGCATGATGGCAAAGGTGAAGAAGGCCGAGAAGGCGAGCCACGGCGCCTGCAGGTTCTGCTTGGCCTGCAGCGTCAACTCACCCAGCGAGGGCGCCGAGGACGGCAGGCCGAAGCCGAGGAAGTCGAGCGTCGCCAGCGTGGAGATCGTGCCGGTGATGATGAAGGGCAGCATCGTGAGCGTCGCCACCATGGCGTTGGGCAGCATGTGGCGCAGCATGATCGTACCATTGCCCACGCCAAGCGCGCGGGCGGCGCGGACGTATTCAAGGTTGCGCGCACGCAGGAATTCGGCCCGCACCACGCCCACCAATGCAGTCCACGAAAACAGCACCAACAGCACGACCAGAAGCCAGAAACTTCGGCCCAGAATGGCGAACATGATGATGATGACGTAGAGCGACGGGGTCGAAGACCAGATCTCGATGATGCGCTGGAAAATGAGGTCGAGCCAGCCGCCGAAGAACCCCTGCACCGCGCCCGCGAGGATACCGATGAGCGAGGCCGCGCCAGTCACGATCAGGGTGAAGACCACCGACAGGCGGAAACCATGGATCACGCGGGCCATGACGTCGCGCTTGGTGCCGTCGGTCCCCAGCCAGTTCTGCCAGTTGGGCGGCAGGGGTGCGGCACCGGGGCGGTCCACGGCGGTGTCGTAGGAATAAGGAATGACGGGCCAGAGCGCCCAGCCTGTCTCGATTGCCTCCCCTTCGACCTCGCCATCCTCGGCGTCGAGGATGTAGCCCTCCGGATCGTCGAAACAGAGGTCCAGCCCGCCGGTGGCGATAAGACATTGCACCTCCGGATCGCGGTAGGCGGCCTCGGTCTGAAAGTCGCCGCCGAAGGCGGTCTCGGGGTAGAAGTTGAAGATCGGCGTGTAGTATTCGCCGCGATAGCTCACGAGGATCGGCTTGTCGTTGGCTACGAACTCGGCCAGCAGCGAAATCCCGAACAGGATGGCGAAGATCCACAGCGACCAATAGGCGCGCCGGTTCGCGGTGAAATTGCGCCAGCGGCGCTGGTTCAGCGGAGAGAGCGCCATCAGCCTTCCCTCTTCTCGAAGTCGATGCGCGGGTCGACAAGCACATACATCAGGTCAGACAGGATGCCGACCACGAGGCCAATGAGGCCGAAGATGAAGAGCGTGCCGAAGACGATCGGATAGTCCCGCGCCACCGCGGCCTCGAAACCGAGGCGCCCCAACCCGTCGAGGCTGAAGATCGTCTCGATGATGATCGACCCGCCGAAGAAAACCGAGATGAAGACTGCCGGGAAACTGGCGATCACGATCAGCATCGCGTTGCGAAAGACATGGCCGTAGAGGACCTTGCTCTCGGACAGGCCCTTGGCGCGGGCGGTGATGACATATTGCTTTTTGATCTCGTCCAGAAAGCTGTTCTTGGTGAGCAGCGTCAGCGTGGCAAAGGCCGAGATCGTGGAGGCCAGCACCGGCAGGGTGATGTGCCAGAAGTAATCGGCCACCTTGCCCAAGGGGCTTAGGCTGTCGAAATTATCCGAGGTCAGGCCGCGCAGCGGGAAGATCTGCCAGTAGGAGCCGCCAGCGAAGAGCACCAGCAACAGGATGGCAAAAAGGAATCCGGGGATCGCGTAGGCCGCGATGATCGCGCCCGAGGTCCACGTGTCGAACCGCGAGCCATCCCGAACCGCCTTGCGGATGCCCAAGGGGATGGAGACCAGATGCGCGATTAGCGTCGACCAGAGCCCCAGCGTGATCGAGACCGGCAGCTTTTCCTTGATCAAGTCGATCACGCTGATGGCGCGGAAATAGCTCTCGCCAAAATCGAGCCGCATGTAGTTCCACAGCATGTGAAAGAACCGCTCCACCGGGGGTTTGTCGAAGCCGAATTCCTTCTCCAATTCCTCGATCAACTCGGGCGGCAAGCCGCGTGCGCCGACATAGGTGCTGTCGGACCCGCGGGCCATGGTATCGACACCGGCATCGTTGTTGCCCCCGGCGAAACCGCCAAAGACGTCACCGCCGCCCTGAATCCGGGCGATGGCCTGTTCCACCGGGCCACCGGGCACGAATTGCACCAGTGCGAAGTTGACCAGCATGATGCCGAACAACGTCGGGATCACCAGCAATAGCCGTCTGAGGATATAGGCTCCCATTTGGTCGCCTTACCGCAAGGCGCCCGAGGCGCGCAACTGCTGGGCGGCCTCTTCGTCGTACCACCAGAAATCAAGGTACCCCAAAGCGTAGGGCGGGATCTCGGGGTGGTCGTACTGGTCGTAATAGGCCACCCAGTAGCTGTCGTTGTACCACGTCGGGATCATGAAGAACTCGTGCCGCAGCGCCCGGTCGAGGGCCATGAGGGCGGCGTCTTCCTCCTCAGCCGTTTCGGCATCGAGCGATGCCTCGATGATCGCGTCCACCAAGGGGCTGGCGAGGCCTGCCGGGTTGAAGAGCGAGAACTCCGCCGCCTCCGAGCCATAGCGCTGCGCCAGACCGGTGCCGGTGCCGAGGAAGGCCGCATAGGCGTCATAGATCATGTCGTAGTCGCGGTCACGCTCGCGGGCGGTGTATTGCGAACTGTCCACCTTCTCGAGCCGCGCGTCGATGCCGATGGAGGTGAGGTTACCGACGAAGTTCTCGATCACTGCCGAAATCGTCGGCGACCCGGCGGAGTTCATCAGGAAATTCAGCCGCAGGGGCTCGCCGGCCTCGTTCACGCGCATGCCGTTCTGCACGGTCCAGCCTGCCTCTTCCAGCAGCTTGGAAGCGCGGCGCGCGTTGCGGCGGTCCAACAGGCGCGCGGGGTCGGAGCTATGCGGCACCACGGCGGGCTCGGTTAGCAACTCCTCCGCCACCAGATCGCCGAGGCTTTCCAGAAGCGCCCGTTCAGCCCCCTCGGGCGCGCCCTGCGCCATCAGCGGCGTGTCCTGCGTGAAGGAAGCGCGGTGACTAAACAGCCCGTATTGCAGCGACTCGTTGGTCCACTCGAAATTAAACATCAGCGCCACGGCCTCGCGCACGCGGCGGTCCTGCAGCGTCTCGCGGCCCAAGTTGAAGATGATGCCCGAGGGCGTCGGAGGCGAGCCGTCGGGCAGTTCTGCTTTGACGATGGCACCCTCACTCACCTTGGAGAAGTCATAACCCGTGGCCCATTTCTTGGAGTCCCCCTCGGCGCGGAAGGTGTATTCGCCGGCCTTGAAGGCCTCGAAAGCCGATGTATCGTCGCTGAAGATTTCCAGCCGGATACGGTCGAAGTTCATGCGGCCGCGGTTGATTGGCAGGTCCTTACCCCAGTAGTCCGGATTGCGTTTCAGCACGATGCGCTTGGTCAGGTCGACGCTTTCGACCATATAGGCGCCGGATCCGGGGGGCGGGTCCATCCAGCTGTCCTTGAGGGTATTGCCGGTTTCCTCGAACCAATGTTTCGGCCATGCTGGCACGCCGCCCACCGTCTCGATCAGGCTGCGACGCGAGATGCCGTCGGCGAAGTGGAATTTCACTGTATGATCATCCAGCGCCTCGACCTTGGGAATGCGCTTGCGCACCGCGTCGGCGTAGGATTTCAGCCCCTCGTCCAGCAGCAGGTTGTGCGAAAACACGATGTCATGCGCCGTCACTGGCGTGCCGTCCGAGAAACGCGCCTCGGGGCGCATGTGGAAGGTCACCCAAGACTTGTCCTCGGGGTATTCGAGGCTCTCGCAGAGCAGGCAGTAACTCTCGCCATAGACATCCGAGGGCAGCGGCTCGCCCGAGGGCGCCTCGCCCAGCAGGCTCTCGAAACCGAAGATCGAAAACAGATGCGCGCGGCCCTTGCCGGAATAGGGGTTCATCGAATCCAGCGTGCCGACGAAGGGGATCGAGATTTCCCCGCCCTTGGGGGCATCCGGGTTCACATAGGCGAAATGCTCGAAATCCGCCGGATAGGTCAGATCGCCGTAAAAGGAATAACCGTGGCTTTTGATGATCTTCTGCTCCTGTGCCGCAGCGGCACCGGCCAGCAGGGCCGCCACCATCAGCGTCAGCGTCGCGAGCCAGAGCGGCAGGTCATCAATGACCGAAGGACGGGTCGCGGCGCGGGTCTGGGCACGGGGCATAGGTCACTCCTTGGCGTGGCGTAGTCCGGATAGGCGTCATCTAGGCTAACGCTGTGCGACGCCAAGATACAAGTTGCGAATATGTAAGGTTGCCCCGCACGGGCGGTCCACCGCAAAGCATGCCCCGCGGATTGGCGGTTTCCCCCGCCCCAGCTCGCGACAAAGTGTAGCCCGCCGCCCCTGTATCTTCGCGGCCCAGCCCGTTTCTCGCCCTAAAGTTAACAGATTCTTCACTCAGATTAACGATGCGTAAACTGGAGCTGAGCATGAGAACCTACCCGATTCCCTTTAACGAAGAAGCCCGTCTGCGCGCCGTTTTCGATGTGCCCGGTCTTACGGCCGAGAACGAAGCACTGTTCGACACCATTTGCGAGGCTACGCGCCGCCTGCTTGACTGTCCGATCGCACATATCAGCGTCGTGGAGGCAGATACCCAATGGTACAAATCCGTGGTCGGCTACCCGTTGGGGCCGATGCCGAAAGATACCGGGTTTTGCAGCCATACAATCATGTCGGACGCGCCGCTGGTGGTTCCCGACCTCAGCAAAGACCCCCGGTTCGCGCGTCACCCCATGGTCGCCGAGGGCGGCCCCGAGGCACGCTATTACTGCGGTGTGCCGCTGATCCTGTCCTCGGGCCATCGCTTCGGCAGCCTGTGCGCGCTGGACCTGCAACCGCATGAGGCGCCCTCCGAGAAGCAGATCGCCCTATTGGAAGATATGGGCCGCATGGTGGTCGCGGCCCTTGAACGCTCCCAGCCGGACGCGTCCGAGCAAGAGGCCGACAACAGCGCCGAAGCCACTTTCCTGACGCTGGTGGGCCACGAACTCCGCACCCCGCTGACGGTTCTTTTCGGCAGTCTGCGCATGTTGGAGGCCAAGGCCGAACAGGGGGTCAATCCGCTCCTGATCCGCTCGGCCCGCCGGTCTGTCGACCATCTGAGCGCCTTGATCGAGACGATCATTTCCTACAGCAATGTCAGCACCGGCGAGCTGCGCCTGAACGAGCGGAAATGCAACCTGAGCGACCTTCTGCAATCGGTCTCCGCCCTGCATTTCGCCACCACGGATGCGACGCCCAAGACCATCACGCTGCGCGACAGTCTCCCGCTTGAGGAGATGCATATCGACGGCGACCAGATCGAATTGGCGGTGACGGCACTTGTGCTGAACTCCGTCCTGCATGGCGGCAGTGAGATCGCCTTGGAGACGTTCAAAGACGCCGAGGGCAATATCGAGATTTCGATCATCGACAACGGCTCATTCGATGAGCACGTCGATCTGGCCGAGCTTTACAAACCCTTCGTCGTCGGCGGCATGATGGAGCACCGCAGCACGAAGGGCGGGCTCGGCCTTGGCCTGCCGCTGACCCGCAAACTAATCGAAATGCACGGTGGGGATTTCGAGGTGCATGTGGAAGCGGGCCAAAGCCGCGCCGTGATCCGCCTGCCCGCTTGGCGCTGCGACATCGGCGGGATTGCCGCCGCGAATGCCACCGCCCCGGTGATCGCCGCTCAGTAAAGTCAAAACGGGGCGCGTACTATGCCGCGCCCCGCATCCGATCACTGCCCGTCGACCGTGCGGATCAGCGCGTTGATCTCATCCGCCAGCACGCCGGGGTGATCCTCCGGCGTGAAGTGTTTGCCCCCTTCGATCCGTCGCAGGGGCGCATTCAGATCTTTCGCTAACCGCTCGCCATATTCGATCTTTTGGAAGTCATCCGCAGCACCCCAAACGATCCGCGCGGGGATGTTGAGGGTGGGCAGCTTGTCCGCGATGGCTTTCGTGTCTTCCACGTCCAGCGACTGCGCCTGCCTGACAAAGGCTTCGGCCTCTCCGTGCTGCGCGTAATGCGGGGCGTGGGCGTCAAAGGCCGCTTCGGCGGCGGCGTCGGTCTCATGCCCCTTCGAGAACATCATCTTCAGCAACTGGTGGAATGAGCCATCGGGCGCATGTTTCGCCACGCCGCCGGTCTTGGCCACCGCGCTGACCAGCGGTACGGGCCACGAATCATAGCTGATCGCATTGGTCAAAAGCAGCCCGCTGATCATCTCAGGGTGACGCACCGCCGCGATCTGCGCGACCCCGCCGCCGAGGTCATGCGCCGCGAGGATCGCCCGCGTGATGCCCTGATCGCGCATCCAAGCAACCAGATAGTCCGCCTGTTTGGCGACCGAAATATCGCGCCCCTCGCCCTGCGGGATTGAGGCCCCATAGCCCGGCATCTCCCAAGCGAGCACCCGACGGCCCGTAATCTTGGGCGCGACATCCCGCCAAAGCGCGGGACAGGTGGGAATGCCGTGAAGCAGGATTACGGGATCCCCCGCCCCCGTCTCTTCCCAACGCATTTCGATTCCATCGACCGTGGTTTTGTGACTTTGCATGGCGCGTCTCCTTTCGGTGTGGACGTTTCATGGCCCAACACCTCCAGGGATAAGACGTTCCGCCCCGCCCAAACGCAAAAGCCGCCCCGGAGGGCGGCTTTCTCTCACGCGATGGCGCGGGATATCAGTTGGAAACGCTTTGCAGGTAAGCGATCACGTCGGCGCGGTCTTCGACCTTACGCAGACCGGCGAAGCCCATGGTGGTGCCGGGCGCGTAGCCTTTGGGGCTTTGCAGGAAGGCGCTCAGCTCTTCCGGGGTCCAATCGCCTTCGAGCGAGGTCAGCGCGCCGGAATAGCCGAAACCGTCAACCGAGGCGATATCGCGGCCAACGACACCGTCGAGGTGCGGACCAACAGCGTTGGACCCGTCGACCTTGTGGCAGGCGGCGCATTTGCGGAAGACTTTCGACCCGCTGTCAGCATCGGCTTCGGCCATCACGGCGGCAAAATCGATCTCTTCGCCGCCTTCGTCACCACCGGCGTCGGCCACTTCGATGACATAGGACGCTTCCCCATGTGCGTCGGCGTGGTAAATCTCTTCACCCGCCCATTTGCCCAGCAGAAGTACCAACCAGGCGCCGAATACGCCGGCTGCGATTTTGGTCAGGGTCATTGTATCGAACATGCGTCAGGGTCCATCACTTGGTATTGGCACCATGGGCGGGCCATGGTTCTTGGCATCGTTGCCCGCGTATCTATTGCTTTCCCTTGGCGCAGGCAAGGTGTAGTTACCGCGACCAATTGCCCTTCTCCGCGCCTTTTGCAGCAGGATACGATCCATGACCGCCCAGACCACGCCGCGCATCGCCTTCCAAGGGGCCCTTGGCGCCTATAGTCACGAGGCCTGCCTTCAGGCCTGCCCCGACATGGAACCGGTGCCCTGCCAATCGTTCGAAGGCGTGATCCGGGCCGTAAACGAGGGCCGCGCCGAACTGGCCATGCTGCCGGTCGAGAATACGACCTATGGCCGGGTGGCCGACATTCACCGCCTGCTGCCGGAAAGCGGGCTGCATATCATCGGCGAAGCCTTCGTGCGGGTGCGCATCGCCCTGATGGCCCGCCCCGGCGTGGCATTGGAAGACATCAAACATGTCCGCGCACATCTGGTGCTTTTGCCGCAGGCACGCAGCTTTTTGCAGCAACATGGCATCACCTCTGAACCCGCCGCCGATTCCGCCGGGGCCGCCGCCGAACTGGCCGCGACCGAAGGCAGCACCGATGGCGTTCTCGCAGGCGAGGTCGCGGCAGAGATCAACGGCCTCACCGTGCTGGCCCGCGATATCGAGGATATGGACCATAACACCACCCGCTTTTTGCTGATGGCGCCCAAGATCGACCTTTCGCGCCGGGCCGAGCGGATGCTGACCACCTTCGTCTTCGAGGTGCGCAACATTCCCGCCGCGCTTTACAAGGCGATGGGGGGCTTTGCGACCAATGGCGTCAACATGACCAAACTGGAAAGCTATATGGTCGGCGGCTCCTTCACCGCAACGCAGTTCTACGCCGATATCGAAGGCCACCCCGAAGACCCGGCGGTGAAACGCGCGCTGGATGAACTGGGGTATTTCACCAACAAGCTGGAGATTCTCGGCGCCTACCCCGCCCATCCCGGCCGGGGCGCGCCGACCGGGATGTAAGTCTGGCCGCGCGGGCTTAGACCTTGACGCCGCCCGCGTAGCGCTCTTCCATCCCACGGGCATATTCCGCCACGCGATCTTTGTATTTCTTGGTCAATGTCGTCTTGGCCAGTTTCAGCGATTGCACCCAAAGCCGCGCCGAAAGGGTCAGCGGTTTGACCTCAAGCGCGACCAAAACCCGCGTGCTGTTGCGCGACAGGGGCATCAATTCAAAGGACATCTGCCCCGCCAGCCCCTGCGACATGCTGTCGATCACCATCTCGTTGGGCCGGTCGAAGGTCACCATCTCTAGCGTCAACTCGCGCCGCTTTCCGCGCAGGGGGAAGACCGCCTTCCATGTCATCCCGACGCCGGGCTGATGCAGGGCATCGGCGCGCTGCACCTCGGCCCCGCGCCGCATCGCTGCCCGCTCAAAGCTTTCAAAATCGCACAACATGTCAAAGACAGCCTCAATCGGCGCTTCGATGTCTTCTTTGGTGGAGAATTTCATTCGGTCCGTTCCAATTCTTCTGCTCGCATTTGCCACCCGCGCCGCTTTGTCCGGGCCCGTCAGCGCGGTGTGTCAGGTCAGTCTATCCGCAAGCCAGTTTTCCAGCAAGAAATGCGCGATGGCCCCGCGGCGGGCGGGCAGAAGCCGCGGATGGCTTCCGGCAAAAACCTCCATCATCTCTTCGCGGGTGACCCAAAGCGCGTCTTCGATCTCAACCGGGTCGATGGTCAACTCCCGGCTCAGCGCCTGCCCCGCACAGCCCAGCATGAGGGACGCCGGAAAGGGCCATGGCTGGCTGGAGAGGTAGCTCACCGCGCCGACCTGCACGCCCGCCTCCTCAAAGACTTCGCGCCGCACAGCGGCCTCTACCGTCTCTCCCGGTTCGACAAAGCCCGCCAACAGGGAATACATCCCCTCGGGCCAACCGGGGGAGCGGCCCATGAGGACCGAGTTTCCGTGTGTGATCAGCATGATGACCACCGGATCGGTGCGCGGGAAATGGGCGCCGCCACAGTCTGGGCAGACCCGTTGCCAGCCACCCTGCGCCAGATCGGTGGCGCTGCCGCAGCGCGCGCAATGGCGGTGGGTGTCGTGCCAGCCGAGGATCGCCTTGCCGCTGGCCGCCAGTTCGGCATCGCGCGGATCAAGCCATGTCATCACCCTGCGCAACTCGGCAAAGGCCATGTCATCGCCCAAAAGCGGATGGCGCTGTTCGCTGGGGTCAAGGAACGCGCCCAGTTGCGATTGATCCAGATCGGGGGGTTCCCAGCCGGAGATATCGACCGCAAAGCGCGGCGCCCCATCCTCGCGCCCCAGCAAGATCGCCGTGCCTTCGGCCTCTTGCAAGACGGGGTGATCCATCGCCAATCGCGCCAAAGCGGCGGGGCGTTCGGGCGCGATCAGCGGCTTGCCGCGCCAAAAGACCACCGCCCGCGCCGCCGGGTCGGCGCGCAACTGCGCCAAGGCTTCCGGATTGCCGCGTATCTCCCCCGCCCGATCAAGGGCCGAGCCTCCAAAGGTTACCGTCTCCGCGTGACGCATGGCGCTCTCCCGATACAGGCCCGATACAGGCTTTTGGCGTTTTGCCCAGCCATGCCACGGCACATGAGAGATTGGCAATCCCAAGCCCCCTTGCCAGATCGGTTGAAATCTGGTCGTATCAAAACATCTTTAAGTTGCAAAATTTAACGAGTACTTACCTTTTCAGTGAACAGGCGCAGCACATATGCCTCGACCGGTGTCGTTCCCCCTGAGGGTGGCATCCCGGCCGAGGCACGTCTGCGCATACTGGCCACGACGGACCTGCATATGCAGATCGTGGGGCATGACTATGTGGGCGACCGTTCGGTGGGCCATCACGGGCTGGCCGGGATCGCCACCTTGATCCGCACCGCCCGGGCAGAGGCGGCGGAACAGGGGGCCGCCTGTATCCTGCTCGACAATGGCGATCTGTTGCAGGGCAATGCCTTGGGCGATCAACTGGCGCAGATGCCGGTCACCCATACGCATCCCCTTGTCGCCTGTGTGAACCATCTGCATTATGACGGTCTGGGCCTTGGCAATCACGACCTCGACCATGGGCTGCCCTATCTGCGCGCTGTGGCCGGGGCGCTGGACATGCCGCTGATCTCGACCAATCTGCATTTGACCGACCCCGGCCCGCTGCGCCGTTGGGCCGTCGTCTCGTGCCTGCTGCCTGCCGTTGCGGGGCATCCCTCTTCTCGGCTGCGGGTAGGCCTGCTTTCGGTCCTGCCGGGCCGAACCGCGATCTGGAACCGCGAGGTTTTGGAGAATGAGGCCGAGATCATTTGCCCGCTCGAAAGCCTGCGCAGCGCCGCCCTGACGCTGCGGGCAGAGGGGGCCGATCTGACCGTGCTGCTGGCCCATATGGGCATCGCCCATGAAGGTGAAATCACCACCGAGGAAGACATCTGCACTTTGGCCCAGATCGACGGGATCGACGCGGTGATCACCGGCCACACCCATCTTCGTTTTCCCGGAGATGACCATGGCCCGCGCGAGGGGGTTGATACGCAGGCCGGCACGCTGTCCGACCGTCCGGCGGCGATGCCGGGCTTTGGCGGGTCCGATTTGGCGGTGCTGGATCTGGCGCTTGAACGGGATGCGCAGGGGCGCTGGACGGTCTCGGGCCATCAAAGCCACCTGCGCGACAACAGCACACAAACGCTGGCCGATCCCACGGTGCTGAGCGCGGCCCGGGTCAGCCACATCGGCGTGCGGAGGCATCTGGAGGAGGTGGTCGGCCATACCGACACCGCGCTGCACAACTACTTTGCCCTCGCCATGCCCACCCCCATCGACGCGCTGAGCGCCCGCGCGCAGGCCGAGGTGATCCGCCAAGGGGTCGCGGGCACGGCGGATAGCGAACTCCCGATCCTCGCCGCCACGGCGGCGCATACGGCAGGCGGGCGCGGCGGGCCGGGGCATTTCCTGCATATCCCGCCGGGCGCAGTGCAACGCCGACATATCGCCGGGCTGCTTCCCTATCAGAACGCGGTCTGGGCGCTGCGCCTCACCGGTGCCGACCTGCGCCGGCGTTTGGAAAAAGCGGCAGAGGTGTTTGCCCCGCTCGGTAGCACCCCCGGCCCGCTACTCGACCCCTGCCGCCCGCCGTTCCACTGCGACACAATTTTTGGCGTTACCTATGCCATTGACCCCTGCCGCCCCCGCGGCAGACGGGTCACTGCGCTCTCATGGCAAGGGGCACCGGTGAGGCCAGACCAGAAGTTTCTACTCGCGACCAACCAGTTCCGCGCGGCGGGCGGCGGCGGGTTTGACCGCGCGGCGGGGGATGACGTCGCCCTGCGCAGCCCGCTTCCGCTGTCCGACGCCCTAATTGCCGCTCTCGCTACGCCGCAGGAGTGCCCATGGTCCGACGCGCCGCCATGGCGCTTCGATGCAGCGGGGGCGCAGGCGGTTCTCTATACCTCGCCCGAGGCCCTGCCCTTCTTACAAGACATCGCCCATCTGTCGCCCACCCCGCGCGGCATGACCGCCTCGGGCTTCGCCCAAATCGCGATCCGCTTGTGAGGCTTGCACTTCGCTCCATGCCCTCCTATATGGGCCTTGAGAGGTTGGTGCGGGCAAGCGCCTCGCCAACCCGGTCAGATCCGGAAGGAAGCAGCCGTAACGAGCTCCGCTTGGGTCGTTATCAGCCTCTCACCACAGTTGCATTGCGCAGCAATGCAACGCCCCGGCAGTCGCTTCGCAGAAGCGATGAGAGGGGTAGCTTCTCCAAATAAATGATGCATTCGAGAGGCGAGACGCCCAGCCCGTGGGCACCACGGGCATCGCCTCACAACCGATCCGCCTCAAACGTATCGCAGGCCGCAATCTGGCCACTCTCAAACCCCCGCTCGAACCAACGCGCGCGCTGCTCTGACGTGCCATGGGTGAAAGTATGCGGCTGCGGCACCTGACCGGCCTGTCGCTGCAAATGATCGTCCCCGATCATCCGCGCAGCATTCAGCGCCTCTTCGAGGTCACCCTTCTCCATCAAGCCTTCGACGTTCGAGGCCCAGATGCCAGAAAAACAATCGGCCATCAGTTCAAGACGCACGGTCAGGGCATTCGCCTCAACCTCGGAAGCCTGCTGCCGCATCCGGGCGACCTGCGGCAGAACGCCAATTTCGTTCTGCACATGGTGCGCGACCTCATGGGCAATCACATAGGCCGCCGCGAAATCGCCTCCGGCACCAAGACGCTGGTCCAACGTGCGGAAAAACGCGGTGTCGAGATAGGCCATATTGTCCGCCGGGCAGTAAAACGGCCCCGTTGCGCCAGAGGCCCCGCCGCAGGCGCTTTGCGTCACATTCTCAAAGACCACAAGCTTGGGCGGTTTATAGGTTTCACCCAATTGCTCTTGGAAAATCCGGCTCCAAACCTGTTCGGTCGTGGTCAGCACGCGGGCGGCGAAATCGACCTGCGGGTCTTCGCTGTCGCTCAACGGGCGGGACTGTTGGACCTGACCGCCGCCTTGGCCGGTCAACAGCGGCGTCACGTCGATGCCGGTGAAATAGCCGATGGCCATTACTGCCAAGACGCCGACCAATCCAAGCCCCCCCGCCTTGCCGGCCTTTCCACTGCGTCGGATGACATTCTTGCTCCGCCCAATTCCACCCAACCGCATGAACCGTCCCTCGTTTTGTCAAAGCCTATTGCCACATGAACGCGCAAGGCGCAGTTTGGTTCAATGAGTGATAAGAATGACCTAGCCGAAGACCGCACCGACTGGGCCGAGGACCGCACGATTCTCGCCAATGAACGCACCTTTGCGGGCTGGATGCGCACCGGCATGGCCGCTGTCGCCGTGGCGATAGGTCTGCGCGCCGTGTTTGGGGAGTTCGAGCCGACTTGGGTGGCGAAAGCCGTGGCCTCGGTCTTCATTCTTGCCGCGCTTTACGTCTACTGGGCCGCGCAGGCGTCGGCGGCGAAAACCCAAAGGCGGCTGAGCGACCATCACGCCAATGCCCAGCCCAACAGCCGCATGAAGGTTCTGGCGATCCTGCTTGCCTTCGCCTCTGCCGGGGTCGGGGTGATCCTTTGGATGCTCTGAGCCTTCCGCAAGCACGGTAGACGCCACGGCGCGGAGCGCATAGTTTACGGCCTTGACCGAATCCGATCTGGGGCACCATGACAGATACATCCGCCTACCGCGTTCTGGCCCGCAAATACCGGCCCGAAACCTTTGCCGATCTCGTTGGCCAAGACGCCATGGTGCGCACGCTGAAGAACGCCTTCGCCGCCGACCGGATCGCGCAGGCCTTTGTGATGACCGGCATTCGCGGCACCGGCAAGACGACCACGGCGCGGATCATCGCCAAGGGGATGAACTGCATCGGGCCGGACGGCAACGGCGGGCCGACGACTGACCCCTGCGGCGTTTGCGAACATTGCACCGCCATCATGGAAGGCCGCCACGTCGACGTGATGGAGATGGACGCGGCCTCGAACACCGGCGTCGCCAACATCCGCGAGATCATCGATTCGGTGCATTATCGCGCCGCCTCGGCCCGGTACAAAGTCTATATCATCGACGAAGTGCACATGCTTTCGACCGGCGCTTTCAACGCGCTGCTGAAAACGTTGGAAGAGCCGCCGGAGCACGTCAAATTCATCTTTGCCACCACCGAGATCCGCAAGGTGCCGGTGACGGTGCTCTCGCGTTGCCAGCGTTTCGACCTGCGCCGGATTGAGCCCGAGGTGATGATCGCCCTGCTGCGCAAGATCGCCACTGCCGAGAATGCCGAGATCACCGACGACGCGCTCGCGCTCATCACCCGCGCCGCCGAAGGCTCCGCCCGCGACGCGACCTCGCTGCTGGATCAAGCGATCAGCCACGGCGCGGGCGAGACCGGGGCCGAACAGGTGCGCGCCATGCTGGGGCTGGCGGACCGTGGCCGGGTGCTGGACCTCTTTGACATGGTGCTGCGCGGCGATGCAGGTGCCGCGCTGACCGAACTTTCGGCGCAATATGCCGATGGGGCCGACCCGATGGCGGTGCTGCGCGATCTGGCCGAGATCACCCATTGGGTCTCGGTCGTGAAGATCACGCCCGATGCCGCCGAAGACCCCACCATCGCGCCTGAGGAACGTGCCCGTGGCCAGCAGATGGCCGAGACCCTGCCGATGCGGGTGCTGACGCGGCTCTGGCAGATGCTGCTGAAGGCGCTGGACGAGGTCGCCGCCGCGCCCAACGCCATGATGGCCGCCGAAATGGCCGTGATCCGCCTCACCCATGTGGCCGATCTGCCCTCGCCCGAGGAACTGGTGCGCAAGCTGCAAAACAGCAGCCCGCCCCCGGCCCCCGGCCCCGTTGGCGGTGGCGGCAACGGCGGGGGCAATGTCGCCGCGCAGGGCAGCACCGGCGCGCAGGCCGTGCAACAGGCGCAGCAGCGGATGGCCTCGAACCCCGGTCCGCAGGGGCAGACCACCGCGCTGGCGCAAGACCTGAACGCTGCGCTGGCGCGTTTCCCGACGTTCGAACATGTCGTCGAGTTGATCCGCGTGAACCGCGACGTGAAACTGCTGGTTGAGGTGGAAACCTGCGTGCAGCTTGCCGCCTATCAGCCCGGCCGGATCGAGTTTGTCCCCACCGACGACGCGCCGCGCGATCTCGCGCAGCGGCTGGGGCAGAAATTGCAACTCTGGACCGGTAACCGCTGGGCGGTGTCGCTGGTGAACGAGGGCGGGGCCGAGACCATCGCGCAGGTCCGCGATGCGCGTGAACTGGCGCTGAAGAAACAGGCGCAGGACCATCCGATGATGCAGGCGGTGCTGGCGCAGTTTCCCAAGGCCCGGATCACCGCGATCCGAACCCCAGAAGACATCGCCGCCGCCGCCACGGCAGAGGCGCTGCCCGAAGTCGAAGACGAATGGGATCCGTTCGAGGACGGTTGATCCCCCGGCCCCCGCGCCACATATAAACGACAACGCAACAAGGAGACCCAGATGCTCAAGGGATTAGGCGGCCTCGGCGATATGGCCGGGATGATGAAAAAAGCGCAGGAAATGCAGGGCAAAATGGCCGAGCTGCAAGAGGAGATGCACAACATCACCGTCGAAGGTGAATCCGGTGCGGGCCTCGTCAAAGCGACCTGTAGCGCCAAGGGTGAGTTGAAGGGCCTCGATATCGACCCGTCGATCTTCAATAAGGACGAGAAGGAAGTGGTCGAAGACCTGATCCTCGCCGCCATCAAAGATGCGCAGAGCAAAGCCTCGGAACGCGCACAGGCCGAGATGAGCAAGCTGACCGAAGGCATGGGCCTTCCCGCGGGCATGAAGCTGCCCTTCTGATCCCGGTTGGGGCGGGCCGGTCCCGCCCCTCTTTCAACGCCCATAGGTGCCATTCTTGAGCTCTACCCGCGACATTGACGCCCTGATCGAGCTGATGGCGAAACTGCCCGGCCTTGGCCCGCGCTCGGCCCGGCGGGCGGTGCTGCACCTGATCCGCAAACGCGCGCTTTTGCTGACCCCCCTGTCCGACCTGATGCAGGCCGTCGCCGCCACGGCACGCGAATGTCTGAACTGCGGCAACGTCGGCACCGCCGACATCTGCGACATCTGCACCAGCGAGAAACGCGCGAACGGAGAGCTTTGCGTGGTCGAAGACGTAGCCGACCTCTGGGCGATGGAACGCTCTGGCGTGTTCAAAGGGCGCTATCATGTGCTGGGCGGCACGCTCTCGGCGCTCGACGCCATTGGCCCGCAGGAATTGCGCATCCCGCGCCTTGTGGACCGGATCGATACCGAAGGGGTGACAGAGGTGATCCTCGCGCTCAATGCCACGATCGACGGGCAGACCACGGCGCATTACATCGCGGATCAGCTGGAGGGCCGAGTGCGGCTCACCTCCCTCGCCCAAGGCGTGCCGATTGGCGGGGAGCTGGACTACCTCGACGACGGGACGATCACCGCCGCGATGCAGGCGCGCAAGTCGCTTTAACCCCCAGAATCAAAGCGGGCCGCCCGCTCCTCCCAAAGCAGACGGCCCTTTTCCGGGGCGACGCAGATCGCGCTGTCAGAGCACGATCACATCAAGCGGCGGAAATCCGTTAAACCCAACCGAACTGTACGAGCTTGTGTAGGCTCCGCAAGCACGAATCATCACTTTATCGCCATCGCGCAGGGCCAGAGGCAGGTGGATCGGGCGTTTTTCGTAGAGAATATCCGCCGAATCGCAGGACGGACCGGCCAAAACGCAGGGTCCGGTCTCTTCCCCGTCATGCGGTGTGACGATCTGATAGCGAATCGCTTCGCCCTCGGTTTCGGCCAGACCCGAGAAACGACCGATATCCAGATAGACCCAGCGGTGCAGATCATCCGCGGATTTGCGGCTGACCAGCATGACTTCGGCAGCGATATGCCCGGCTTCGGCCACCAGACCACGGCCCGGCTCTGCCATGACCTGGGGCACGTCGCCAAAGCGGGCTTTGACGGCGCGCATCACAGCGGCGGCATAGGCGCGGGAGCCTTCGATATCCTCGCCATAGAAGGCCGGAAAACCGCCGCCGAGGTTCAGCAATTGCAGGTCATGGCCATCCGCACGGGCGGCGTGCCACAGGGGGGCCACCTGATCCAACACCGGGTTCCAAAACTCCGCCTTGCGGGTTTGAGAGCCGACGTGAAAGGACAGGCCGAAGGGCACGAGGCCCACGGCAACCGCGTGGTTCAGCAGCGCGGGCAACGCCGAACCGGCGCAGCCGAATTTCCGGCTCAGCGGCCAGTCGGCCATGGAGTTTTCGACGATCAAGCGCAGGTAGACCCGCGCGCCCGGCGCATGGGCGGCGATCTTGTCCAATTCGGCTTCGCTATCCGCCGCAAACAGCGTCACCCCCGCCGAATGGGCAAAAGCGATGTCCGAGGCACGTTTGATGGTGTTACCGAAAGAGATATTCTCGGGCTTGGCCCCTTGGCTCAGGCACAGTTCGATCTCGGCCCGCGAGGCCGCATCAAAGCCAGAGCCTTTCTTGACCAGCAGACGAATGATCTCGGGGGCCGGGTTCGCCTTGACCGCGTAGTGGATATGCGCGTCGCCCAAGCCCTTGTGCAGCGCGTCATATTGCGCGGCCACACGGTCGCGACTGATCACCAGCGTGGGCTTGTCAAAGCTGTTGGCGGCGATATAGGCTGCAGCCTGGTCGGCGTGAAAGGACGGTGCGGCGCGCAGGGCGCCGGGGACTGTAGCATTCATGGTCATCTCCAAAGAGCAGGTGGGGCTGGTTCCCCGCGTGTCGTTTCAAGAGACGTTACCGTCGCTACATAAACGCGGGTCAGTCAGAGTGGGAACTGACCGGCCAGAGGCGCGTGCGTTGGCGTCTGTAACGCGCCACATACGCCGTTTTTGGATTCGTACAAGGGGTAAAATTGCCCCTACGGCAAATTGTTAGTTTTCCTCGTCTTCCCAATCGCTGCCGATGGGGTCGCGGTCTCTTTTCCGTTCTTCTTTGATCATATTCTTGGCTTCCCGCTCTTCTTCGGGGTCGGTTTCTTCGGGGTCGCTCTCGGCGGCTTCGGTCTCGGCCATGGCGAGGACGAACCACATCGGGAAATGGTCCGACCCGATCTTGTCCAGGCGGTCCATCTCTAGCAGACGAAACTGCGGATCGTGGAAGAGGTGATCCAAAGGCCAGCGCATCCAAGGCATCGTCGCGCTGAATGTGTTGTACATGCCGCGCCCCACCCGCGGGTCCAAAAGACCAGAAAGCCGCTGAAAGCGCCGGGTCGTGGTCGACCAAGCCACATCGTTCAGATCCCCCGAGACCACGGCGGGCAGCGGGTCCTTCTCAGCCTCGATACCGACCAAGGCGATCTCGCTGTCGCGCCCCTTGGTGTCATGTTCGATCACGGGCGGTTCGGGGTGGACGACGTATAGGCGGAAATCCTCCCCCACCGGCAGGTGCACCCGGGCGCGGATGGAGGGCACCTCTTCGGTGACCAGCTCGCGCACCTCGACCTCTGACAACGGCAGTTTCGACATGAGGCAAAGCCCATACCCATTGTCGAGCGGCACGTCGACGCGGTGTTCGTAGTTCTTGCCCAGACCGTCATCCAGCGCGTCGATCCAGGCCTGATCCACCTCGATCGCCATGAAGATATCTGGCACCCGCGCCTCGGCCAGTGCGATCAGCTTGCCATAGTCGCGGTTGGACATTTTGACATTGGCGGCCAGCAGGCTGAAATGCCGGTCCGTCGCGCGACGCAACGCGGGCGAGGCCGCCAAGGATTGTTTGCGCCACAGCGGGGTGAACTTGGTGATGTAAAGCGCGTGAAGCGCGGCGACCCCCAGCATCAACGCGATCCCGGCCATGCCCGAGGGTGCCGTCACCCCCTGCGACAGTGCGAACCCGATTGCCAGCAACAGTGCCAAGCCGAGGAATTGTTCCCGAGGAAAGGCCAGCCCGCGGATCGCCCCGAAGGGCAATTTGCTCAGCGGCAGCAGGCTGCCCAGTATTAGCAAGCCCGCCAGCCCCCAGATCATCCAGTCCAATGCCGTTTCCAAATCCATCCCCCGGCGCGTCGCGCCCTTTCTACAAAGCAAAACAGGGCGCCGGAATACCCGACGCCCTGTCATCTAACACATCTTTACGGCGAAAGTTCCTTTCGCCACACCGCCTTGAAGGTGCTTAGCCCTTGGCTTTGTCTTCGTCCTCATCGTCTTCATCGGTGCTGTCGGGCAGCGAGAAGAAGCTGTCGGCGTCAGAGTAATCGCCCTTGGTGTGGCTCTCTTCTTCCTCGTCATCCGTGCTGTTGCCGGAGAGGGTGAAGGTTTCCAGCCCTTCGATGGCCGTGGGGATTTTCGGCTCGCTCTCCATGCCGAGGCTCTGCTCGGTCGAGACGAGTTTGCGGCGCTCGTCGTCGTTCATCACCTCGCCCGCGGCGGCCTTTTTCGCGGCAGCCTTTTGCACGGCGGCATCAAGCTCGGACTGTTTGCACAGGCCCAGCGCGACCGGGTCGATCGGTTGGATGTTGGCGATGTTCCAATGCGTGCGCTCGCGAATCGCTTGGATCGTCGGCTTGGTGGTGCCCACCAGTTTGCTGACCTGACCGTCGGAAAGCTCGGGGTGGAACTTGACCAGCCACAGTATCGACGCGGGACGGTCCTGACGTTTGCTGAGCGGTGTATAGCGCGGGCCGCGGCGTTTCTCTTCGCCCTCGGCGGCAGCGTTGAACTTGAGCTTCAGCTTGTGCAGCGGGTTGTCCTGCGCCGCGTCAATCTCTTCCTGCGTCAGCTGGTTGTTGGCAACCGGATCAAAACCCTTCACGCCCTGCGCCACGTCGCCATCGGCGATGCCCTGCACTTCGAGTTCATGCATGCCGACGAAATCGGCGATCTGCTTGAAGCTGATGGTGGTGTTGTCCACGAGCCAGACGGCGGTGGCTTTGGCCATAATCGGTTTTGCCATGTCACTCTCCTAAAAACGCAATTTTCCCGTCGCCTGAAAGGCTGTCCTGCTTGGCAGAACGGTCTCCATTGTCGGGGAAGTTGGCCGCTGTATACTGGCTCAAACGTCATAAGGGAAGACCCAATGCGGCCACTGCGCGCCTGTCTGCTGATCCTCGGGCTGATCGCCCCCACCGCCACGCTGGCCGAAGGGGAGCGTTCGGGCGAATTCGACTACTACGTCATGTCCCTGTCATGGTCGCCCAATTGGTGCGAATTGACCGGCGACGCGCGGCAATCTCCGCAATGCGATGCCGCGAAAGACCACGGCTGGACCCTGCATGGCCTCTGGCCCCAGTTTACACGGGGATACCCGTCCTATTGCCAAAGCGGCCGCCGCCCGCCCAGCCGTGCCCAGACCGGGGCGATGGCCGATATCATGGGCACCGGTGGCTTGGCATGGCACCAGTGGAAGAAACACGGGTCTTGCAGCGGGTTGGACCCGGCGGATTACTTCGCCCTCTCGCGGGAGGCATATGCCCGCATCAAGCGCCCCGAGGTCTTTCGCAAGCTCGACCGTACCGTGTCCCTCCCCGCCGCGGTGGTGGAAGAAGCCTTCCTCAAAGCGAACCCGGACCTGACCGCGCGGGGGATCACCATCTCCTGCAAGCAAGGGCACATCCAAGAGGCGCGCATCTGCCTGTCCCGCGAGCTTGAGTTCATCCCCTGCGGGCCGGACGCTCGGCGGGACTGCACGCTTGATAACGCGCTGTTCACCCCTCTGCGCTAGACCCATCCGGGCCTATAGTCTGGCGAAAGCGGGAGAGGCGTAATTTCCTCCCCCGCATTCAACGCCTTTCGGCTCTCTCTCCAACACGGGTGGTCAGCGTCCCGGCCACCCGTGCCTCCAGTAAACGAATTACTGGTTAACAATTCGTTACTGTCTCAAGTTTTACTGATCTTCTCCGCCTTGCAGTTCACCGCCCACCTTCAGGACGATTTTGCCGATATGGCCGCTGGCTTCCATCCGGCAGTGGGCGTCATTCGCTTCGGACAGGTCATAAGTGCTGTCCATCACCGGCGCGACGCGGCCCTGCTCCAACAGGGGCCAGACATTCTGCAAAAGCTCCTCTGCAATCCGCGCCTTGGCCAAATCGCTCTGTGGGCGCAGGGTCGATCCGGTCATGGTCAGGCGGCGGGTCATCAGCGTGACGAAGTTCACCTCTTGCTTGGCCCCTTGCAGAAACGCGATTTGCACCAGCCTGCCATCCTCGGCCAAGGCCTTGAGGTTGCGGTTGATATAGCTGCCGCCCACCATGTCGAGGATCACATCCGCGCCGCCCTCGGCCTGCACGACATCGACGAAATCCGTATCCCGGTAGTTGATCGCAACCTCGGCCCCCAGCTTCATACAGGCCGCGCATTTGCTATCAGTGCCCGCGGTCACGAAAACCCGCGCGCCCAAGATGCGCGCCAGTTGGATCGCCGTGGTGCCGATCCCGGAAGAGCCGCCGTGGATCAGCACTTTCTCTCCGGCCTTCAGCCCACCGCGCATGAAAAGGTTCGACCAGACGGTGAAGAAGGTCTCAGGCAGGCAAGCCGCTTCTTTCAGCCCCATGCCTTCGGGAATGGGCAGGCAATGCGCCGCGGGGGTGGCGACATATTCGGCATAGCCGCCGCCCGGCAGCAGGGCGCAGACCAGATCGCCCGGGGCCAGCGTCGTCACCCCCGGCCCGACTTCGACCACCTCGCCCGAGGCCTCCAACCCCGGCAGATCGCTGGCGGTGGCGGGCGGCGCGTAGCGGCCCGCGCGTTGCAGCGCATCGGGACGGTTCACCCCGGCATAGGCGACCTTGATGATGACCTGACCGTGTTTCGGCTGGGGCCGCGGGCGGGTGGTGCCTTGCAGAACGTCCGGACCGCCGGGTTCGGTGATTTCGATTGCACGCATGGTCTCTGTCATGTCTGAAGTATCCTCGGGTCTGGTTTCGCCGCAGCCTAACGGGCGGCCCCGGGGCGTGCACCCGGAATTTGAGACCCGACGGAAGAGGGAGAGGCGGATGCGCGGGCAAGGCAGGTTCAAATGGCATAAGGCCGCGCGGCTTTACGCAGGGGAGCGCGAATTGCCCCGCGCGCCCGAAGGCCAGCACAACAGCTTCCGCGCCCTGCCCGCCACTCCGGCCTTCGACGCGCTGGCCGCCCTCACCACAGCGATCACCCAGCAGGCCCCCTTTTGCCTCAGCGACCGCCCCCTGCCCGATGGCATCTCCTGCCCGCCCGCGGCCTTTCTCACCCTCACCGGCGGCGCGTCGGGGCGGCCCAAGGCGGTCCGCCGCAGCCAAGCCTCTTGGATCGCCAGTTTTGAGGTCAATACCGACCGTTTCGCCCTTACCCCCCGCGACAGCGTCGCCGTGTTGGGGCAGCTCAGCCATTCGCTATCGCTCTATGCGGTGCTGGAAGCGCTGCATCTTGGCCTTGATGCGCATGTGCTGGCGGATCACGCCCCTCGGCGGCAGGCAGAGCGGATCGCCGAGGCCGGGGCGACGATCCTCTACGCCACGCCGACCCAGCTGCGCCTGCTTGCCCGCGCTGCCGTAGCCCCGCTGCCATCGCTGCGCTTGGTCATTTGCGGCGGTGGCGCGCTCGATCCGGCGACCCGGGCGGCGGTGGGGCGGCTCTGCCCCCAAGCGGCGGTGCATGTTTTCTACGGCGCGGCAGAGACGAGTTTTATCACGCTGGCCGATGCCAATACGCCCGAAGGCACGGTGGGCCGCCCCTACCCCGGTGTCGAGCTGCGTCTGATGAATGCTGAGGGTGAACCCACAACTGATGTTGGTGAGATCTGGGTGCGCAGCCCCTACCTCTTCGATGGCTACGCCTTCGGCCACAGCGAAGAGACCCGCTGCCGGGAGGGCTTCGTGACCGTGGGTGAGATGGGGGCGCTGGATGCCAAGGGCAACCTCTGGATCAAGGGGCGGCGGCAGCGCATGGTGCAGATCGCCGACCAGATGGTTTTCCCCGAAAAGGTGGAGGCCGTGATCAGCGCCCAAACTGGCCTGCCCTGCGCGGTTCTGCCCCGAGACGATGCGCTGCGAGGGCAGCATCTGGTCGCGGTGGTCGAAGCCCCGGCAGGAGAGCCGCCCGCCGAAGAGATCATTGCCCATTGCCGCGCGACGCTCGGGCCCCTCACCTCCCCCCGGCGCGTCCACTTCTGCCCCGACCTGCCTCTGCTGCCCTCGGGCAAGCCCGACCTGCGCGCCCTCTCGGATTGGGTGGAGGGGCAAACGTGACCCGCGCCTCTATCGTCTCGGCCTGCCGCAGCCCGGTCGCCCCGCGCGGCGGTGCGCTGGCGCATCTTTCCCTACCCGAGCTTGCCGCGCCGGTCCTTTCTGCTGCCCTTAGCCGCGCGGGGCTGGACCCTGCGCAGGTCGACGAGGTGATTTGCAGCACCGCCCTCGGCCCCGGCGGCAACCCCGCGCGCAGCATCGCTTTGGCCGCGGGGCTGCCCGAACAGGTGGCGGGGCTTAGCATCGACCGGCAATGCGCGGGGGGATTGGATGCGCTGGCGCTGGCGCGGCAGATGGTCCTTTCCGGGGCCGCCGATATCGTCATGGCGGGCGGGGCCGAAAGCTACTCTCGCCAGCCGCTGCGCTACCGCACCTTCGCCGATGGCCGCCCGGCAGAGGCCTATACCCAAGCGCCCTTCACCCCGTGGCCCGAACGCGACCCGGACATGGCGGAGGCCGCCGCGGCGCTTGGCCGGTCCCAAGGCATTTCCCGCGCAGAACAGGATGACTGGGCCGTGGAAAGCCATGCGAAGGCCCGCGCACAGCCCCCAACCGAAGCGGAACTGGTGCCGCTCGCGGGCGTCTCAACCGATGCCTTCACCCGCCGCCTCACCCCCGCGCTTTGCAGCCGGGCCAAGGCGCTTTCCGGCGACATCACCGCCGCCAATGCCGCCGTCGCCGCCGATGCCGCGGCCTTTTGCGTCGTCGTGTCAGAACGGGTGGCGGCGGACCTCGCCGCGCCGAAAGTCGAACTCACCGCGGCAGCGACGAAGGGCAGCCGCCCCGAAGAGCCGGGGCTGGCCCCATTGGTGGCCATCGGAGAAGTCTTTCGTCAGAGCGGATTGAAAGCCAGCGGCTTGCACCGCGCCGAGATCATGGAGGCCTATGCCGTGCAGGCCATCGCCTGCGTCACCGGCGCGGGGATCGCGCCGCGGATCGTCAACAGGGGCGGCGGCGCTTTGGCGCGCGGGCATCCGATTGGCGCTTCGGGCGCGATCAATGCGGTGCGGCTTTGGCATGAGTTGGTGGCGCGGGGATCAGGCACCGGCTTGGCGGCGATTGCCGCCGCCGGGGGGATCGGCTCTGCCGCGCTGATACGGCTGTAGCGGCCCGCCCCTTAGGGAGCGGGCCAATCATTTAGCTGCGCGACAGCAGGCTTGCCGGGCGCGCTTTGGCCAGACCGGAGGTGATGAACCCCGCCAGCACGGCTTTGATCAGGTCACCGGGGATGAAGGCTTGGACCAGCAGGGTCGCCTCGACCAGCGTTTTGTTCAGCGTCATCATCATGCCGAAGATGCCGAAGGCATAGACCACGAGGATGCCCCCCAAGACCGCCGAAACCCCAGCCGCCAGACCCACCGGCGCGCTGCGCCACTGGTCCATGATAAAGCCGGTCACGAAAGCCCCGATCGGGAAGCCGACGAGGAAACCCACGGTCGGCGAGGCAAAGACGCCCAGACCGCCACGGCCCCCGGCCAGAAGCGGCAGACCCAGCGCCACCAGCGCCACGAACAAAAGCGCCGCAAGGCCACCGCGCCATGCGCCCAGCACCGTGCCGCAGAGCATGACACCCAGCGACTGCGCCGTGATCGGCACGCCGAAGCCAAGCGTGAATTTCGGAATCAGGCCCAGCGCCGCGATCAACGCGGCAAAGAGGGCGATCATGGTCAGATTGCGTTCCATTGGAAGGATCCTTGGGTTGAATTTCCCATTGCCTAGGCCACACCCTTGCCCCGGTCAAGCACTACAGACCGCCCCGCGCGCGCAGCGCCTCGGCCACATGTTCGGCGTCGTCGATGGCCAGAACCGTGAAGGGCATCACCACGCGCCAGCCCGCCCGCCTGCGCGACCGCGCCCGCCACGCCAGCGACAGCATCTGCCCCTTGGCCGCCAGCACCGGGGTGAAACGCACCACCAGCGCCACGGCCAACTCAAGGCTGCGCGTGCGCAGCCCGAAACGGCGCAGCGGGGCGGCGAGCCAATGCACCACCCCCATCATATCGCTGAGCTTCGTGGTCATGGTGACGAGGTTCGCAAGCCCCACGGCGGTGACCATCCGCAGCGCGATCACAAGCCCCGCCTCCGCATCGTCGGTCAAGACATGCCACAGCAGGATCAGCCCGACGAAAGGCCAAAGCATCCACAGACGCCCCAACCCGGCCCGCAGAAAGGGCCGCCCCGGCAGGGCATAGAGCAGCAGCATCCCGGCACAGAAGAGAATTTGCCAAACCGGCTCCTCCACCCCGAAGAGCAGCAGCGTGGCCAGGCAGAGCGCCCCCAGCTTGACCCCGGCCGGCCAGCCATGGGCGCGGGTCTCAACCGGCGAGGTCAGAGAGATCATCGCTCGCCCCCAATTCCTTCATCCGCCTCTCAAAGGCGCCCAGCACCGGGCGGGCGCTGCCTTGCTGAACGACCTCGCCACGCTCCAGCCAAAGGACGTGATCGTATGCCGCCACCGCCGCCGGATCGTGGGTGATATGGACCAGCGTCAGATCCAGCCCCGCCAGAACCCGTTCAAGGTGCAACCGCGTGGGGATGTCGAGCCCGGCAAAGGGTTCGTCCAACACCACCACCCGCGGCTGCATCGCCAAGACCGCCATCAGGCAAACCAACTGCCGCTGCCCTTGGGAGAGTTGGTGGATTGACGCCTGCGCCCAATGGCGCTTGTCGAATTGACCAAGGATCGCCGCCACGCCCCGCGCGGCCTCCGCTTTGGATTGGCCCATTTGCCGTAGGCCAAAGGCGATTTCCTCTTCCACGGTGGGAAAGATGATCTGATGGTCCGGGTTCTGAAACAGGATACCGACCGCGCCAATCGCACGGCGGCGGTCACGGGCCACGTCGACCCCGGCAATCCGCACCTGCCCCTCATCGGCAGGGACCAGCCCCGACAGAACCCGCGCGAAAGAGGTCTTGCCCGACCCGTTGCGGCCCACGATGCCGATCCGCGCGGCATCGGAGCTCAGGCTCACGCCACGTAGTACCGGCGTGCCGCCGGGGGTGTAGCTGATGCTGTCGATATCGATGAGCGGAAGGGTCGGATTGGTCATCGGGCGCCTGTGGTAAAACCGGGTGCCCCGCCCTACCACCTGCCGCGCGGGCGGGGAAGCCCGCAGCGCGCCTCAGCTTGGCGGCGTCCAACGGCCCGGCAGATCGGGGTCACCTTGCCCGCGTGGGGCTTTGATATGGCTCAACAGCCAGTTCGGCCCGGCCATCAGACGGCTCAGCGTCGGGCTTTCGCGCACGTGGGATTTGAGCTTTTCGATCTGCATCACATCGTCGATGCGCCGGTCGAGGAACGACCATGTCGCCTGATGCCCCTCACTGGCATCCCCCAGCCAATAAAGCAGCGTGGCCGAATAGACCCCCGATAGCGTGGCCCTTTTGCTGTACCAATTCACATCCTCCGAGGTATCGCCAAGCGCGGTCCAAATCTTATCGCTGGTCTCCCAGATCAGCCCGGCCCCTTCGGGGGCGTGATGCGGCAGGGCAAACAGTGTGCTGCCCCGGCGGATCGCCTCACGATCCCCCGCTTCGAGCCGCAGGCGCACCGCCTTGGTGATACGGCCCCTGAAGCGAAGCGCCGACAGATCGGCCTGCGCCAAGCCATCGACCATCTTGGCATCGCCGCACCGGTGATAGGCCACCGCCAGATCGACCGCCCCGCGCGGGCAGACCGCACGGGCCAGCGCCGGGTCCAGACCGCTGTCCTTGATCGCGGCGTTGAAGGTCGCGGGCGACCAGCCGTCAAACGGCACATGCATCAATGCGGCATCCAGCAATTGGTCCTTTGGGTCGGCCTTGGGCGGTGTCATGGCGGGCTCCTATCGGGGCGTGATGGGGTGGACAAACGTGATATAGGCTGTTATAGGCCCATTTCCTGCAATTCCTTGCAACTTTATCCTAGAAAGGTGGTGACAACCACATGCAGGTTAGTGTTCGCGACAACAACGTCGATCAGGCCCTCCGGGCTCTGAAGAAAAAGCTCCAGCGCGAAGGCGTTTTCCGTGAAATGAAGCTCAAGCAACATTTCGAGAAACCGTCCGAGAAAAAAGCGCGCGAGAAAGCTGAAGCGATCCGCCGTGCCCGTAAGCTGGCACGCAAAAAAGCGCAACGCGAAGGTATGATGTAAATCATCCCCGCGACACGCGACAGATATAGAACCCCCGGTGCCCATGGCAGCGGGGGTTTTGTTTTGCGGGGGAGCGCAACCGAGCCGGGCAGCGCCAGACCGCGGGAAGGCGCTCGAAATCCCTTCAATTAGGCAGTTTATGGTAGCTGCGCTTGAGAAATACCTCAGGACGGCACGACCTCAGCAAAAGCGCCAACCCGTCCGGGCGGTCTGGCGCTGCCCGGCGGCCTTACGGCCTTGATTCCGGGCTTTCCAACTACACCGGCAGCGCCGTGGTCTTGCACACCGTCCTGAGCGCGAAACTCGACTGCATCTGCGCCACCCCCGGCAGCCGCGCCAAATGCTGCCGGTGAATACGGGCGAAATCTTCGGTATTCTCGGCCACGATCTTCAACAGGTAATCCGCCGTGCCAGCCATCAGGTGACACTCCAAGACATCGGGAATGCGCGAGACCGACTTCTCGAAAGCCTCCAACACCTCTTCGGCCTGAGCCTGCAAAGTGATCTCAACAAAGACCGTCGTCGGCATATCCAGCTTGCGCGGGTCCAAAAGGGCCACATAATCGCGGATATACCCTTCCTTCTCCAACCGCTGTACACGGCGATGGCAGGCCGAGGGCGACAGATGCACAACCTCTGACAGTTCGGCATTGGACATCCGCCCATTGCGCTGCAAAGCCCGCAGAACACGCCGATCAATCTCATCCAAGGCCATATGCGCAATACTTTCGCGTGAGGAAGCAACCCAGCGCGATTATATTCGAAGGATGCGCCCCTTGGCGACCCCAATTTCGCAGCGATATGCACGGCGGATATGATAATCCTGTCCCACTACGGAGGAGGAGGACCCCCCATGAAAATCGGATGCCCGACAGAAATCAAACCGCAGGAATTCCGCGTCGGCCTGACGCCCAATGCCGCACAAGAAGCCATCGCCCATGGGCATGAGGTTATCGTGCAGGCGGGGGCCGGGGTCGGCGCGGGCTTCGAAGATGCGGATTACACCGCCGCCGGGGCGCGCATCATCGACACGGCCGAGGAAATCTTTGCCACAGCCGACATGATCGTCAAGGTGAAGGAGCCGCAGGCGGGCGAACGCAAGATGCTGCGCGAAGGGCAATTGCTCTTTACCTATCTGCACCTCGCGCCCGACCCGGATCAAACCCACGACCTGCTGGCCTCGGGCTGCACGGCGATTGCCTATGAAACCGTGACCGACCGCAATGGCGGCCTGCCCCTTCTGGCCCCGATGTCCGAGGTCGCAGGCCGTTTGGCACCGCAGGTCGGCGCATGGACGCTGCAAAAGGCCAATGGCGGGCGCGGCGTGCTGATGGGCGGCGTGCCCGGTGTCGGCCCGGCTAAGGTTATGGTCATCGGCGGCGGCGTGGTCGGCACCCATGCGGCCCGCATCGCCGCGGGCATGGGCGCGGATGTGACCGTGCTCGACCGGTCCCTGCCCCGGATGCGCTATCTCGATGACATCTATAGCGGCACCTTCAAAACCGCCTATGCCAGCGCGGGCAACACCATCGAACTGGCGCGTGAAGCCGATATGATCATCGGCGCGGTGCTGATCCCCGGGGCCGCGGCCCCCAAACTGATCAGCCGAGCGCAACTATCCGAACTCAAACCCGGCGCGGCGCTGGTCGACGTGGCCATCGACCAAGGCGGCTGCTTCGAGACTTCCAAGGCGACGACGCACCAAGACCCGGTTTATGAGGTCGACGGCATCATGCACTACTGTGTGGCCAATATGCCCGGCGCAGTGGCGCGCACCTCGACCATCGCGCTTGGCAACGCCACTATGCCCTTCATGCTGGCACTGGCCGACAAGGGCTGGAAACAGGCCTGCGCGGATGACCCGCACCTCAAGGCCGGGCTGAACGTCCACGCGGGCAAGCTGACCTATGCCGCCGTGGGCGAAGCGCTCGGGCTCGACAGCATCACCGCGGATCAGGCCATCGCGGGCTGAACGTCAGCGGCCAAACAAAAGGCCCGCCAGATTGGCGGGCCTTTCCATTTCGAAAGCAGCGCTCAGCGCGTCTTCAAAGCGTCTCGAATTTCCAGCAATACATCGAGCTGCGATGGGCCGGTCTTGACCTCTGGTGCCACCTCATCCGGCTTTTCCGCAGCCGCCTTCACCCGGTTCACCATCTTCACCAGGATGAAGACCACGAAGGCGATGATGAAAAAGTTGATCACGGCCATCAGGAACGAGCCATAGGCGAAGACCGAAGCCCCCGCCTCCCGCGCCTGCTCTAGCGAAGCCGTCGCGGGCACATCGCCCGACAGCACGGCATAGTTATTGGTGAAATCCACCCCGCCGGTGAAAAGCCCGATGATCGGGTTGATCAGGTCCGCCACCAGTGACGACACGATCGCCGTGAAGGCCGCGCCGATGATGATACCAACGGCCATGTCCATGACATTGCCCTTGGCGATGAAATCCTTGAATTCTTGAATCACAGTTCTGTCCCTATTCTAAGGCGCGCCGATAACCCCGCCATCACGGTCGATAGTGCGGACTAGCATATAGAACGGTCAATAAAGTTTTACGGTAAATCGCGCGTTTTATGGCCCGCGTCCGTTCAATCCCGAAAACAGACCCGCAAAAGCGCGCCCTCGGGGCTGAAATCGGTCGTCAGACGCCCGTTCAACTGCTCGGCTGCCGTGGCCATCAACATCCGCCCAAGCCCCGTGCTATCGGCCCCCGAGACGGCACCGGCATGGCCGCAGCCATTGTCGCGGCATTCCAAAAGCCAGCCCTCGGCCCCCTCCTGCCGCCGTAGGGAGATTTTGATCTCCCCCGCCCGGTCCCCGGCGAAGGCGTGTTTGATCGAATTTGCCACGAATTCGCTCACGATCATGCCGAGCGCTGAGGCCTGCACGGCCTGCAACTCGCCCGGCTCAGCCGCACAAAAGATAGTAACGTGGTCCGGCGCGCTGGCGGCGAGAAGCTTGTTCAGTTGTTCGAGATAGGAGGTGGTTTGCACCTTGCTTCGGCCACCCTGCCCCATCAACTCGCTGTGCAGCGATGCCACCGCGCCGAAACGGCGCTCGACAAGGGCAAGCACATCCTTGGCGTCTGGGTCTTGCACCTTGCGCGTCGCCATGCGCAGCAATGAGGCGATGGTCTGGAACGAGTTCTTCACCCGGTGGTCCATCTCGGCGCGCAGCGCCGCTTCGATGCGGATTTTCTTGCGCAGTTCCAACTGCATCATCACATGGCGCGACAGGGTTTGCAGCGCTTGGCGTTGAAAATCATTCAGGGTCCGCGGCTTGGTATCCAGCACGCAAAGCGTGCCAATCGGCTGGCCGTTCGGCGCGACAAGATTGGCACCGGCATAGAATTTCACCCGAGGGTCGCCAACATAGAGCGGATTGTCCGAGGTGCGCGGATCCGCCCCCATATCCGCAATCTCGGTATAGCCTTCGTCAAGAATGGCATGAGAGCAGACCGATTGATCAAGGGCCGTCTCATGCGGCTCGAACCCGACGCGCGCCTTGAACCATTGGCGCTTTTCATCAACCAGACTGATCAGAGAGACGGGCGTTTCGCAGATATTGGACGCAAGCTCGACGATATCGTCGAAATCCGCTTCGGCTTCGGTATCAAGAATATCATAGGAATAGAGCGTCTCTAGACGCTCGTCCTGCTCTGCGGGCGTGTCGGCTAAAATGGACCTTCTCCTTCCAAAGTTAACCCGCCGCGCGACTATGGCACGGCAGCGGGGGTCGGATATGGCCTGCCTTTCGGGGGGCAGATCACGGCTGATGAACCTCCAGCTAGTGAAGGTTTAGTCCGCAAAGCAGCGGCGTCCAGCATGCTACCGAATCGATTCGCGCTTAAACCCTTGATAGATGTTCAATTTTAACGCGGCTAGCCCCGCTGCCGCGTCACCCCGGCAGCGTACCGGTCAAGACATAGCGCAGAATCTCGACCACCTGCGCAGGCTCGGAGGCCACGGCGAGCGCCGCGGCGTCGACCTCTTTCAGCGCATGAGCGTGGTCGGGGCCGTGCAGGGTGATCAGCGATTTGCCAAGTGCTGCGGCATAGCCCGCGTCGAAGGCCGCGTTCCACTGCTTGTACTGGTCGCCAAAGCGCACCACGACGACATCCGCCTCGGCAATCGCCTTGCGGGTGCGGATCGCGTTGATCTGTGCGCCCTTACGGTCGTGCCAGAACTTGTCGTCCTCCGCGCCGAGGATCGCCACGCCGCAGTCATCAGAGGCGGCGTGGTCGGTGACGGGTGCGGTAAAGGTCACGTCGAGATCCTTGGCCCCTTCGGTGATCTGTTCGCGCCAGTCGGTGTGGATCTCACCGGAGAGATAGACTTTCATCGCTTCCGTCCTTCCTTGGTTCAGCCGCGCAGCACGCCGCCGGTGGCCTTGGTCACCTTTTCGACCACCTTAGCACCCACGGCTTCGATGTCTGCATCCTTCAGCGTCTTGTCGCTGGGCTGCAGGCGCACGGTGATGGCGAGGGATTTCTTGCCTTCGCCGAGGCTGCCGCCGATGAACTCATCGAAAACGCGGACGTCTTCGATCAGGGTCTTGTCGGCACCCTTAGCGGCATTGACCAGCGCCAGCGCCTCGACATCGGCATCGACGACAAAAGCGAAGTCACGCTCGACCGCCTGCAGGTCGCTGATCTGCAACGCCGGGCGCGTGGCGCCGGATTTGCGCGGCAGCGGCACCTCGGCGGGGTAGAGGGTGAAGGCCATTGCCGGGCCTTTCACGTCCATCGCCGCCAGAACCCGCGGGTGCACCTCGCCGAAGACACCGAGAACCTTCTTGGGGCCGAGGCAGATCTTGCCGTGACGGCCCGGGTGCCACCACTCATCAGCGCCGCGCAGGATCTGCACCTTGGCGGGCGCGCCGATGGCGGCCAGCACCGCCTCGGCATCGGCCTTCACGTCATAGACATCCACCGCACGCGCCGCGCCATGCACATCCCGCGGACCGGTGCGGCCCACCAGAAGACCGGAGACAATGACCTGCTCCTCGCCCGGCTCCCCGCCGGAGAAGGCGGGGCCAACCTCGAACAGCGCCATGTCGGCAAAGCCGCGGGCCTGATTGCGGGCGGCAGCTTGCAGCAGGCCGGGCAGCAGGTCGGGCCGCATGTGGCTCATGTCCGACGAAATCGGGTTCTCCAGCCGCGTCGCATCGGTGCCGCCCCCAAAGAGCGCCGCCGAGGCTTGGTCGATGAAGCTGTAGCTCACGCATTCGTTGTAGCCGAGCGCCGCCGCCGTGCGCCGGGCGGTCACCACGCGGCGCTGCATGGGAGAGAGCACCGGGCGCGGCACGCCCGTGGTCAGGCGCGGCAGGGGCTTGCCTTCGAGCTGCGTCAGCGAGGCGATACGCGCGACTTCCTCGACCAGATCGGCCTCGCCCTGCACGTCCGGGCGCCAGCTTGGTACCTGCGCCATGTCGCCGTCGAGCTGGAAGCCGAGCGCGGTCAGCGTCTCACGCTGGTCACTCTCAGGGATCGACATGCCGACGAGCGACTGCACCCGCGCGGTATCGAGCTTGTAGGCGCGCGACGTGTCCGGCACCTGCCCCGCGACCACGACCTCGGAGGCCTCACCGCCCGCGTGATCGAGGATCATCCGCGTGGCATGCTCAAGCCCCTCGGGGGTGAAGGCCGGGTCGACGCCGCGCTCGAACCGGTAGCGCGCGTCCGAATTGATCTTCAGCGCGCGGCCCGCATAGGCGATCTGAACCGGGTCCCAATAGGCGCTCTCGACAAAGACGTTCACGGTCTCCTCGGTCACGCCGGTCGCCTCGCCGCCCATGATGCCCGCGATGCTTTCCACGCCGCTGTCGTCGGAGATGGCCATCTGGCCCTCTTGCAGGGTGTAGGTCTTCTCGTCGAGCGCCGCGATCGCCTCGCCGCCCTTGGCGCGGTGCACGCGCAGGTTGCCCGCGACCTTGTCGGCGTCGAAGACATGCAGCGGGCGGTTGCGGTCGAAGGTGAAGAAGTTGGTCACGTCCACGAGGAACGAGATCGGGCGCAGCCCGATGGCGCGGAGCCGGTCCTGCAGCCACTGCGGGCTGGGGCCGTTCTTCACGCCTTTAATCAAGCGGCCATAGAACACCGGGCAGCCGTCCAGCGTGTCGTCATCAATGCTGACGCTGATCGGCGAGGCAAAGCTGCCCTCGACCGCATCGCAATCGCGCGGCTTCAGCTTGCCCAGACCCCGCGCGGCGAGGTCACGCGCAATGCCGCGCACGCCGAGCGCATCGGGGCGGTTAGGCGTAATCGCGATCTCGATCACCGGGTCGACCTTCGCGGGATCATTCTCGGCCAGCCAGTCGATGAACCGGTCGCCGGGCTTGCCCGAGGGCAGCTCAATAATGCCGTCGTGCTCTTCGCTCAACTCCATCTCGCGTTCGGAGGCCATCATGCCGAAGCTCTCGACACCGCGAATTTTACCCACGCCGATGGTCGTGTCGATCCCCGGCACATAAACGCCCGGCTTGGCCACAACGACGGTAATCCCCGCCCGCGCGTTCGGCGCGCCGCAGATGATCTGCATCACGCCCTCGTCGGTTTCGACCTGACAGACGTTCAGCCGGTCGGCATCGGGGTGTTTCTCGGCGGATTGCACATAGCCGAGGGTAAAGTCGGCCAGCTTCGCCGCCGGATTCTCGACGCCTTCGACTTCGAGGCCGAGGTCGGTCAGGGCATAGGTGATCTCATCAATCGACGCCGTGGTGTCGAGATGGTCCTTGAGCCAGGAGAGGGTGAATTTCATGATCGTTCCCTAATTCTCGTAACGTTTGGCCAGATCGGCCATGTCGCCCATCCGATAAAGTTTGATTTCGCGGACCACCCGCAGACAAGGCTTGGCCGCAAAGAAGATCGACCCGATCAAAAAGAGCCATGTCGCGCTGGTCTGCGTGCTTTCGAAGAAAAACAGCACGGAGCCGACAACGAAACAGACAGCCGCGCAGAAATCGATAAGCGTGTAGGCAATCTCGAACTTCGCATAAAGCGCGCGAGATCGGGCGTTGTTCTCGCGGTTCTCGTGTCGAAAGAGTTTCATATCAGACATGCCTCACGCGGTGCATTTTGATGTTTTTACGGCGGTCGTCGCAGGCTCCATGCGCAGTTTAGCGCGACAACCCACCATGCAAATTCGGCTGATCCAAGCTCGCGAACCCATAATGCCGCAGCCAGCGCAGGTCTGAATCAAAGAACGCCCGCAAATCCGGGATGCCGTATTTCAGCATCGCGATCCGGTCGATCCCCATGCCAAAGGCGAAGCCCTGCCATTTGTCGGGGTCGATCCCGCCCGCGGCCAGCACCTTGGGGTGCACCATGCCGGAGCCCAGCACCTCCATCCAGCCGTCGCCCTCGCCGATGCGCAGTTGGCCGTCGACCCAGGAACACTGGATGTCGACCTCGGCCGAAGGCTCGGTGAACGGAAAGTGCGAGGCGCGGAAGCGGGTCTTAATGCCGTCGATTTCGAAGAAGGCCGAGAAGAACTCCTCAAGCGTCCACTTGAGGTTCGCCATGGAGATGTCCTTGTCGATCGCCAGCCCCTCGACCTGATGGAACATCGGCGTGTGGGTCTGGTCGTAGTCGGCACGGTAGACGCCGCCGGGGCAGATGATGCGCAAAGGCGCGCCTTCGGCCTCCATGGTGCGGATCTGCACGGGGGAGGTATGGGTGCGCAGCACATGAGGCGCGCGCTCGTCCCCCTCAGCCCGGTGCATATAGAAGGTGTCCATCTCGGCCCGCGCGGGATGATGGCCGGGGATGTTCAGTGCATCGAAGTTGTACCAATCGGTGTCGATGCGCGGGCCTTCGGCGACGGAAAAGCCCATCTCGGCAAAGATCGCGGTCAGTTCTTCGATCACTTGGCTGACCGGATGGATGCTCCCTTGACGCTGGTGCCGCACGGGCAGGGTCACGTCGAGCCATTCGCTGCGCAGGCGCTCGTCCAGCGCGGCATCGGCAAGGCCGGCCTTCTTGGCGGCGAGGGCCGAGTTGATCTCATCCTTCAGCGCGTTCAGCGCGGGGCCAGCGACCTGCCGCTCTTCGGGGGTCATCTTGCCAAGCTCGCGCATTTTCAGCGCCACTTCGCCCTTTTTGCCCACGGCGGCCAGCCGGATGTCTTCCAGCGCGGATTCGTCGCCAGCATTGGCGATTTGGCTCAGGTACTTTTGCTTCAGATCGTCCATGACAGGCCCTTGGAATAATACCCCGTCCTGCTAGCCCTCTCGCCCCTCGAATGCAAGCCGTAGGGGTTGTGGCGCCATGGGGGAACCACCACCTCCGCAAAGCGTTAGGCCGCATCCCCTCGGCGCGCCCCGCTTCAGCGGCGCGCCCAACCTCCCCCGAAAGGAGAGACCTATGAAAATCCTGATGGTTCTGACATCGCATGACGAATTGGGCGACACCGGCAACAAGACCGGTTTCTGGCTCGAAGAATTCGCCGCCCCCTATTACGTTTTCAAGGACGCGGGCGCGGATGTGACCCTCGCCTCGCCCAAGGGCGGGCAGCCGCCGCTCGACCCCAACAGTGACAGCGAAGACGCGCAGACCGATGCCACCCGCCGCTTCAAAGACGACGCCGCCGCGCAGCAGGCGCTGGCCTCGACCAAAGTGCTGGGCGATGTGGACGCCGATGGTTTCGATGCGATCTTCTACCCCGGCGGCCACGGCCCGCTGTGGGATCTGGCCAATGATGCCGACAGCAAGCGCCTGATCGAAACCTTCTGGGCCTCCGACCGCCCCGTGGGGGCCGTCTGCCACGCGCCCGCCGTGTTCAAGGACACCCAAGCCGACGGCAAGCCGCTGGTTTCCGGCAAGCGCGTCACCGGTTTTACCAATACCGAGGAAGAGGGCGTTGGCCTGACCGATGTGGTGCCTTTCTTGGTCGAAGACATGCTGAAGGAAAACGGCGGCGACTACAGCAAGGGCGACGATTGGGCGTCCTATGTGCTGGTCGACGGCAAGCTGGTCACCGGCCAGAACCCCGCCTCTTCCGAGGAAGCGGCGAAAGAGATGCTGGCGCTTTTGAAGTGACGGCAGGAGGGGGCGCAAAGCGTGCCCCCTCTCCCCTATGGGAGGAACCGCCACAGGCCGCGCCGTGTTTTGCTCGTGAAAGGAGCCTCCGACATGGCAGATTATGACCGCAGCACCGGCGCCCCATGGAGCGCCGAAGACCTCGAACAGCTTCGCATCCTTGCGGCAGAGGGCACGGCGACCAGCGTGATCGCGGTGCAACTGAACCGCAGCGAAGAGGCGATTGCGCATCGCGCAGCACAGGATGGAATCAACCTGACCGCCGCCAGCCACAATCCCTATGACCCCGACACCCTAGACCGATAGCAGGGCGCGCCCGTTTTTTTTGTGCTTTGCAATCAACCGCTTTTGCACGGGGCCCGCTGGGATCTGATGCGCGGGGGTGCCGAAGCCGTCATCCTCAACCAAAGCGGGGAAGAGCGTCGCAAACTCCTCGCGCTGCGCCTGACCGAGGGTTTTCACCGTTTCGGTATTCAGCAAAAAGCTCTCGCTCGGCGCGCCCTCGGCATAAACGATCTGATGCTTTTCAAAGACCAAGTGGAAATACTCCACCTGTGAGACGCCCTCATCCACATGCACCCCCGGCAGTTCGGTCAACCGGATCGCGGCGACGAGCACGGCCATCGCGCCGCAGATCCGCTTGACGATGCCTGAACGCGCGACCATGCGATGCTGTCTTGAGACCATGAGGTCACGCTTCGGCAGCCCCGCGCCCAAGGCTCCGGCACTGATCCGAATGGGGTATAGCTTGGGGTTCTTCGCCAACTCCCCCGCCCCGACCGAACGGCGCAGCGCCCCGACGAGTTCCTGATAGCCGTGGCCTTGGGTCAGCACGCGCACGCCGGGGGCCAAAGCCTCGACCGGAAGATCGCCTGCCTCGGTGGTGATCAGCGTGCCGCGCGCGAAACAGGCCACGCCGGTCGAGACCAGATCGCCCGCCTCGCGCATCGTGTCGATGTCGGACTTCCATGCCAAATTTCCCAATAACCCGCCCTCGGGCAGGTCTGAGAAATCGACGGTCATGGTGGTGAAAAGATCCCCCGCAGCCGGGCTGCCCGCCAGATTGACGATGCCGGAATAGGTCACCTCAAGATCACCGGCCAAATCCCGCGAACCGGACTCCACACGGAAGGGAAACCCCTCAAGCGAGGTGGGGGTCGAGCCGCCGTTTGGATCGTCGTCCGCCGTGGTGGTGGTGTCGAAAACGGAACTGGCGGGCTGAAGGTCGATCTCCATCGTGGCGAGCGGTTTGGTCGTCTCCAGATGGTGCCAGTCATAGCCAAAGGACATCTGCGTATCCTCGCCCACCGCCGCGCCATTCGTATAGGGATCCGTCGCATGCCACGTCAGCGTCTCGACCGAGCCATCGGCATAGGTCAGCGTGATCCGCGCGCCCTCCAGATCGACGCCGCGCGAACTGGTATCATCGCGAATACCATAGACCGTCTCATGGGGGTCTTCGTCCAACCTATTGATTACAATTCCGGGCATAAACCTCCCCACCTTTTACAAATAACTTGCCGACAAACAGCGCCAATTGCTGCGGCACCGGTGCAGATAGGCTGCACAGTGACCTGTCGTTGAGGCAGATTGTCCATGGGGGTGAGGAGCAGGCAAGGCCGTGGCAAGGGATTATCGGGGCAAGATTGTGGCAAGGCCCGCACGCCGGCCCGAAACGCAGATCCCCCAAACGCAAAAAGCCCCACCATCCGGCAGGGCTTTCGCAAATTCAAAGCAATCTTGGCTTAGGCCGCCAGCGCGTCCTGCGCTTGCTTGACGATCGCACCGAAGGCTTCGGGCTCGTGCACGGCCAGATCGGCCAGAACCTTGCGGTCCACTTCGATGCCCGCCAGCGTCAGACCGTTGATGAAGCGGCTGTATGTCAGCGCCTCGTCGTGGCTGCGCACGGCGGCGTTGATCCGCTGGATCCACAGGGCGCGGAAGTTGCGCTTGCGGTTCTTGCGGTCACGCGTTGCATATTGGTTGGCCTTGTCGACCGCCTGCGTGGCGACCTTGAAGACGTTCTTGCGCCGACCATAGTAGCCTTTTGCGGCTTTGATGATCTTCTTGTGACGCGCGTGGGTGACTGTACCACCTTTAACTCGGGACATCTCGGCTCTCCTTAATCAGCGGGCGTAGGGCATGAAGCCCTTGACGATCTTTGCATCGGCTTCCGACAGGGTTGTCGTGCCGCGTGCGTTACGGATGAACTTGTTGGTCCGCTTGATCATGCCGTGCTGTTTGCCGGCTTGGCTGGCGATGACCTTGCCGGTCGCCGAGACCTTGAAGCGCTTCTTGGCGCTCGATTTCGTCTTCATCTTGGGCATTTCCGTCTCCGTCTTTTGAGTTCGGTATAAACACGACTCGGCATGCCACTTGAGGCCGGTCGTGCAGGCTAAGATGCGCCGTATAGGCGCGCTCGGTCAGGGATGCAAGAGGTTTCGCACGACCCCTCAGGGCAAGAAGTCCGCCGCGACCGAGACGAAGACCTCCGGCAGGTTCTCAAAGGAATAGCGCCCCGGGTTTTCGCGCAGCGCAAAGACGATCAACCCGCCCGCGATCAAGATCGTGATGGCCGAGGCGCGCGGCGACCGACGGTCGGTCACCGCAGACAGGATCGAGGGGATCGACAGCACCGTCAGAACGATGCCCACCACCATTGCCAAGTCAGAGTCCACGCAACATCCCCCTATCTGGGGAAAGGCTACTCTGGATCGGAGGCGTAAATCAAACGTTCGTCACAGGGCGCGACGCGCAGAATATTGGTGCTGCCCGGCACGTTGAAGGGCACACCGGCGGTGACGACGATATGATCCTCCGGCCCGGCATACCCCTCTGACAAGGCGGCCCGCGCGGCGCTCAGCACCGCCAGTTTAAACCGGTCATGCCCATCGGTGATGATGCAATTCGTGCCCCAGCTCAGCGCCAGACGGCGCGCGGTGTTGACCAGCGGCGACAGGGCGATGATCGGCACGCGGGGCCGCTCGCGGGCGGTCAGTAGGGCGGTGGTGCCCGATTGAGTAAAGCAGCAAATCGCCTTGATGTCCGTCGTCTCGGCAATCTCACGCGCGGCGGCGACGATGCCATCGGCCACGGTGGTGCGATCCGCCGTGCGCGAGGATTCGATGATCTGCGTATAGGTCGCATCGGCTTCGACCTCTTGGGCCACGTTGTCCATCGTCGCCACGGCCTGTAGCGGGTAATCCCCGGCGGCGGATTCGGCGCTCAGCATCACGGCGTCGGCGCCTTCGTAAATCGCGGTGGCCACGTCCGAAACTTCGGCGCGGGTCGGCATCGGGCTTTCGATCATCGATTCGAGCATCTGTGTCGCCACGATCACCGGCTTGGCCGCCGCGCGGCATTTGCGCACCAGACGTTTCTGGATCGGCGGCACATTCTGCACCGGCAGCTCCACGCCCAGATCGCCCCGCGCCACCATGATGCCGTCGCTGACATCCAAGATCGCTTCGAACCGCTCCACCGCCGCAGGCTTCTCGATCTTCGACAGCACCGCCGCCCGGCCTCTGACCAGATCGCGCGCCTCGGTCACATCCTCGGGCCGCTGGACAAAGCTGAGGGCGAGCCAGTCGACCCCCAATTCACAGACGAACTCCAGATCGGCGCGGTCTTTCTCGGAAAGCGCGGCCAGCGGCAGCAGCACGTCAGGCACGTTCACGCCCTTGCGGTTTGAGATGACACCGCCCGTCACCACTTCGCAATCGGCGAAATCCGGGCCGCAGTCGCGCACCTTGAGGCGGATCTTGCCGTCATTGACCAACAGGCTCGCGCCCGGCTCAAGCGCCGCGAAAATCTCAGGATGGGGCAGGCAGACGCGGGTCGCATCACCCGGCGTTTCATCAAGATCGAGCCGGAAAGACGCACCTTCTTCCAAGGTTGGCCCATCGCCCTCGAACACACCAACGCGCAGCTTCGGCCCCTGAAGGTCGGCCAGAATGCCGATCGCGCCGCCGGTCTCTTTCTCGATATCGCGGATGATCCGGTGTTTTTCCCGGATCTCTTCGTGGCTTCCGTGGCTCATGTTCAGGCGGAAAACATCCGCCCCGGCGTTGTGCAATGCCGCGATCACCTCTCGGGTTTCGGAGGCTGGCCCAAGGGTGGCCACGATCTTTACATTGCGCAAACGTCTCATATCTGTTCCTTCGTGTCCTATGTCCCCAGAGCGAATGTTAACGATAACATCGCCTGTCCGGTGGCCTAGCGCCCCCATGAGTGCCTGTCAAAGGTTTCATCAGAATGACGGTCCATCGCGGTCCCGTCCAGTGATATGAGAAGGAAGCTGTCATGCCCAGCCAACAAGAGATCGAACTGCAAGCCGCCGCCTTTCGCCGGTTGCAGAAACACCTGATGGAAGATCGGACGGATGTGCAGAACATCGACATGATGAACCTCGCCGGTTTTTGCCGCAACTGCCTGTCGCGCTGGTATCAAGAGGCCGCTAACGAACGCGGGATCGAGATGGGCAAGGACGAGGCGCGCGAGTTGTTCTACGGGATGACGATGGACGAATGGAAAGCCAACTATCAGACCGATGCGAACGACAGCCAGAAAGAGGCGTTCAAAACGGCCTTTGAAGAGAATGTCGGAAAGGGTTGAGCAACCCGCTTGGATGAACCCACAAAGCGGGCGCGCATCCCTGTGCGCCCGCCTTTGCCTCGGCCAAGCGCGCTCAAAGCCTTCGCTAGAACTGATAGAGCACAAGCCAATCCGCCTTGAGCGCAGGACGCGCGGCGCCTTCAATCTCTACCGTTGCGGCAAAGCGGGTCATCAGGGCACCGCGCCCGCGCCTCTGCGCCTCGGCCAACGTGAACCTTCCCCGAATCCGCTTGCCGGAATGCACAGGTGCGATGAAGCGCACGCTGTCGAACCCGTAGTTGATCGACGCCTTCGTGCCCGCCACCACCGGCAGCGCGCCGTAAGCCATGCCCGACATCATCGACAGGGTGAGCATCCCATGGGCCACGGTGCCGCCGAAATCCGTCTTGGCCGCGCGGAGCGGGTCGACATGGATGAACTGGTGGTCCTCGGTCACATCGGCAAAGGCGTCGATCCGCGCCTGATCCATCATGAACCACGGCGAGACGCCCAACTCACGGCCCACGGCGGCCTCCATCTCTGCCCGGTCAATCTCTTTGCGCATCGCGGCCTCCTCTTTGCGCCAGTCTAGCCGCGCGGGCGCTCGCTGCGAAAGCCCTTGCGCCCGGCGGGACATCTCTCATGCTGGGGCCAAGCAGAGCGGAGCCGCCATGAACACCCCCATCCTTGCCCTTATCACCGTCGCCATCGCCGGGGCCGCCGTGGCCCTGCAAACCCCGATCAATGCTGCCTTGGGCCGCAACATTGGCAGCGGCGTCGCTGCGGCGGCGGTGTCCTTTGGCGTCGGCTTTGCGATCCTGTTGGGGGTCTTGCTGCTGCGCGGCGAGTTGAGCGCCCTGCCCCGCGCGACCTCGGCCTCACCCGTCTTGCTGCTGGGCGGGGTGCTGGGGGCCTTCTACGTCTGGTCGGTGCTTTGGGCGATCCCGACGCTGGGGGCGTTGACGGTGATCTCGGCGCTGATCCTCGGCCAGTTGAGCGCTGCGCTGGTGATCGATGCCACGGGGCTCTTGGGGCTGTCGGTGCAGGCCATCACCCCCACCCGCATCGCCGCCGCCGCGCTGGTGGCGGCGGGGCTGGTTTTATCGCGGTTCTGAAACTCAGATCGCGGTTTTGCGCATCTCTTCGAGATAGATTTCACGCAAACGGGGCGCAAGCTTGCCCGGCGTGCCGCTGCCGATCTTGGCCCCGTCGATCTCAACCACCGGCGTCACGAAAGCGCTGGCCGAGGTGACAAAAGCCTCATCCGCCTGCTGCGCCTCTTCGATGGTGAAGTTTCGCTCTTCCACCTGCATCTGCGCTTCGCGGGCCAGTTCCAGCACCGCCTTGCGGGTGATGCCATGCAGAATGTCGTTCGAGGTCTCGCGCGTCACGATCTTACCGTCCTTGACGATATAAGCGTTGTTCGACGTGCCTTCGGTCACGAAACCGTCTTCGACCATCCACGCGTCTTCGACACCGGCTTTCTTGGCCATCATCTTGCCCATCGACGGGTAGAGCAGCTGCACCGTTTTGATATCGCGGCGGCCCCAGCGGATGTCTTCGATGCTGATCACGCGGATGCCGTCACGGGCGGCGGGGTTGTCGGCCAGACCCGGTTTCGACTGGGTGAACAACACCAGCGAGGGCGCGGTGGTGTCGGGATCGGGGAAGGCGAAATCGCGGTCGCCATCCGACCCGCGCGTCACCTGAAGGTAAATCAGCCCGTCTTTGATGTCGTTCAGCCGCACCAACTCGCGGTGAATTTCCAGCAGTTCTTCGGTCGTCGCAGGCGCGCGCATGTCAAGTTCGTTCATCGAGCGGGTCAGACGCTCGGCATGGCCGTCAAAGGCGATGAGCTTGCCATCCAGCACGCTCGTCACCTCATAGACCCCATCGGCCATCAGAAAGCCCCGGTCAAAGATCGAGACCTTGGCCTGATCCTCGGGCAGGTATTCGCCGTTTACATAGACAGTTCGCATGGTCACCCCCAGAGCGCTGCGGCGGGGGGATGCACGCCCGCGCCGTCGAATTTCAAAGCATTGTCGCGGTCTTCGGCCAGAAGCAGCGGGCCGTCAAGGTCCACCACCTTCGCGCCTTGGGCGACCAACGTTGCGGGCGCCATCGCGAGCGACGAGCCAACCATGCAACCTACCATGACCTCGAACCCCTCGGCCCGCGCCGCATCGCGCAGCGCAAGCGCCTCGGTCAGCCCACCGGTCTTGTCGAGTTTGATGTTCACCACATCATATTTGCCCTTGAGGCCCGGCAGGCTAGCGCGGTCGTGGCAGCTTTCATCCGCGCAGACCGGCACAGGGCGATCCATTCCCAAAAGCGCGTCGTCTTCGCCAGCGGGCAGAGGTTGCTCGACCAGCGCCACACCCAGACGGACCAGATGCGGGGCGAGGTCGGCATAGACCTCAGCCGACCAGCCCTCATTGGCGTCGATGATGATGGTGGCATCGGGCGCCCCGGCGCGCACCGCTTCGAGCCGCGGCATGTCGTCGGGGGTGCCAAGTTTGATCTTCAACAGCGGCCGCTGCGCATGTTTCGCCGCCTGCGCGCGCATTGCCTCGGGTTCGTCCAGCGAGAGGGTATAGGCTGTGATCTCCGGCCCCGGGGCGGTCAGCCCGGCCAGTTCCCACACCCGCTTGCCTGCGCGTTTGGCTTCCAGATCCCACAGTGCGCAGTCGACCGCGTTGCGCGCGGCCCCGGCAGGCAGAAGATCATAGAGCGCTTGCCGGGTGATATCGCCCGGCAGGCCGTTGATCTCAGCCGTGACCGATTCGAGGGTCTCGTCGTAGCGGGCGTAAGGCACACACTCGCCCCAGCCGGTCACGCCGCCCTCCGTCACGCGGACGGTCAGCACCTTGGCTTCGGTCCGCGAGCCGCGGCTGATGGTAAAGACCTGCGCCAGTTTGAAGGTATCTGCGGTAACATCGATCTGCATGGTCACAGCGCCGCCAGCGCATCGGCCAGTCGCGCTGCCCCTTGGCGGAAGGGATCGACCGCAGGCAGGCCAAGACGCTCTTCAACCTCGGCCAGATAGGCATCCGCCTCGGCCTCGGACATATGGTAGGTGTTGACCGAGATACCGACGACCTTGCAGTCGGGGTTCGGCACCTGCGCCAGCGTCAGCGCCATGTCGCGCACCGCTTCGAGGCTGGGCAGGCTGTATTCCGGCAGGCCGCGCATATGGGTCCGGGTCGGCTCATGGCACAGGATCAGCGCATCGGGCTGGCCGCCGTGGATCAGCGCCATAGTCACCCCGGAATAAGAGACGTGGAACAGGCTGCCCTGCCCTTCGATGATGTCCCAATGGTCATCGTCATTGGCGGGGGTGAGATATTCCACCGATCCCGCCATGAAATCGGCGATCACGGCATCCAGCGGCACGCCTTCGCCGGTGATCAGGATGCCGGTCTGGCCGGTGGCGCGGAAGGTGCTTTTCATGCCCTTTTCGCGCATCGCCTCGTCCAGCGCGAGGGCGGTGTACATTTTCCCGACCGAACAATCGGTGCCCACGGCCAGAACCCGCTTGCCGCTGCGCTTCTTGCCGTCGGCAATGGGGTATTCGACGCTGGGCACGCGCACGTCATGCAATGTGGTGCCGTTCGCCTCGGCAGCCGCCACCAGATCGGCTTCGTTGCGTAGCAGGTTGTGCAGGCCCGAGGCGATGTCGAAGCCCATGTTCAGCGCCTCAATCAGCACCTCTTTCCATGCCGCGCTGATTTTACCGCCACGGTTGGCGACACCGATGACCAATGTCTCGGCCCCTGCCTCGCGCGCTTCGGCCAGCGTCATGTCTTGCAGACCGAGATCGGCCTTGCAGCCCTCCATGCGGAACTGGCCGACCGCATTGTCGGGCCGCCAATCCTTGATGCCTTGAGCGACCTTGGCGGACAGAGAGTCAGGTGCGTCGCCCAGAAAGAGCAGATAGGGGGTTTTGATCATGGCAAGCCTCCGGCATTGAATTTGTCCGCATATTGCGCGCGAGAATACGCAAGTGCGTGGCGTTGTCGACGCATCTGCATGCAAATGCGCAGCAATTCTCGCAAATTACCGTTGGCTGCGCAAAATTCGTGCGCAGCTTGGTTTTGCAGGCAAACCCTTCGAAATGCTGCGCCTGCGAAAACCTTCTTGCGATTGGGGGCGCAATTTCATACCAGAATGAAGACGCTTGATGAAACAAAATTACCCATAGGTGCCCCATGAGCTTCCGCATTCAGCCTGCCGCCCCTGCCCGCCCGAACCGCTGCCAATTGTTCGGCCCCGGCTCCCGCCCGGCAATCTTTGAAAAGATGGCAGCGTCGAATGCCGATGTGATCAACCTCGACCTCGAAGACAGCGTGGCACCTTCGGACAAGGACAGCGCGCGCGCCAATATCATCAAGGCGATTTCCGAGATCGACTGGGGCAACAAGACGCTTTCGGTGCGGATCAACGGGCTGGACACACCCTATTGGTATCGTGACGTGGTGGAACTGCTGGAGCAGGCCGGGCCGCGGCTTGATCAGATTATGATCCCCAAGGTGGGCTGCGCGGCGGATGTCTATGCCGTCGACGCGCTGGTGACGGCGGTTGAGACCGCCAAGGGCCGCGAGAAGAAAATTAGCTTTGAGGTCATTATTGAATCCGCCGCCGGTATCGCCCATGTGGAAGAGATCGCCGCCTCTTCTCCGCGTTTGCAGGCCATGTCGCTTGGGGCCGCCGACTTCGCCGCCTCCATGGGCATGCAGACCACCGGCATCGGCGGCACGCAAGAAAACTACTATATGCAGCGCGGCGAGCAGAAGCATTGGTCGGACCCGTGGCACTGGGCGCAGGCCGCCATCGTCGCCGCCTGCCGCACGCATGGTGTGCTGCCCGTCGACGGGCCTTTCGGCGATTTCTCGGACGACGAGGGTTTCCGCGCACAGGCGCGCCGCTCGGCCACCTTGGGCATGGTCGGCAAATGGGCGATCCACCCCAAGCAGGTGGCGCTGAGCAACGAGGTGTTCACCCCGTCGGAAGAGGCTGTGGCCGAGGCGCGCGAAATCCTCGCGGCGATGGAAGAGGCCAAGGTCAAGGGCGAAGGGGCCACCGTCTATAAGGGGCGGTTGGTGGATATCGCCAGCATCAAACAGGCGGAGGTGATCGTACGCCAGTCCGAGATGATCTCCGGGGGCTGAGCGCTTTTGGCAAGCCGCCGGGGGCCCTGCCCCCGGCCCCCCGAGGGTATTTGAAAAAGGATGAAGAGGGAGGGGCGTGGGCTCGCCTGCCTTGCAAACCCGCGTTGCAAACCGGCGCGCGGCGCTCCATATACACAGGCAACAAGCCGGAGCATGCAATGACCCAATATCTGGATTTCGAAAAACCACTGGCCGAGATCGAAGGCAAGGCGGAAGAGCTGCGGGCGTTGGCCCGGTCCAATGAAGAGATGGACATCACCGATGAGGCCCGCGCGCTGGATAAGAAAGCCGCCGGGATGCTCGAAGACCTTTATGGCTCTTTGACGCCTTGGCGGAAATGTCAGGTGGCGCGCCATCCGGAGCGGCCCCATTGCAAGGATTATATCGAGGCGCTTTTCACCGAATTCACGCCTTTGGCGGGGGATCGGAACTTTGCCGATGATCTGGCTGTCATGGGCGGGTTGGCGCGGTTCAACGATACGCCGGTGGTGGTGATTGGCCATGAGAAGGGCAATGACACCAAGAGCCGGATTGAGCGTAATTTCGGCATGGCGCGGCCTGAGGGCTATCGCAAGGCGGTGCGGTTGATGGAACTGGCCGACAAGTTCAACCTGCCGGTGGTCACCATCGTCGACACGCCCGGCGCCTATCCCGGCAAGGGTGCCGAAGAGCGCGGCCAGTCCGAGGCGATTGCCCGTTCGACGGAGAAATGTCTGCAGATCGGCGTGCCTTTGGTCAGCGTGATCGTAGGCGAAGGCGGCTCTGGCGGGGCGGTGGCATTCGCCACGGCGAACCGCGTCGCTATGCTGGAGCATTCGGTTTATTCCGTGATTACGCCCGAAGGCTGTGCGTCGATCCTGTGGAAAGACAGCGAGAAGATGCGCGAAGCCGCCGAGCAAATGCGTTTGACGGCGGAAGAGCTCAAGACGCTTGGTGTGATCGATCGGATCATTCCCGAGCCGATGGGCGGGGCGCACCGCCATGCCGAGGAATCGATCAAGGCCGTGGGCAAGTCGATTGAAGCGATGCTCAAGGAGCTTGACGGCAAGGACGGCAAGACGCTGGTTCAGGAACGCCGGACCAAGTTCCTTGAGATGGGGCGCAAGGGGCTGGCGGCCTAAGCCAGCCGCCGCCGAAAACGCGGATCAGGCGTGATTTGATCGAAACCGGCGGCGCGGTAGAAGCCCTGCGCACGTCGGTTTTTTGTATCCGTGCCTACGGTGACATAGCTGCATCCTTGGCTCTGGGCGTGGTCCAGCGCCGCTTCGACCAGCGCGCGGCCAATGCCGCGACCGCGGGCCGTGTCGCAGACGAAGAGGTGGTGCAGGTCCATCCCTCTTGCGCCGAATTGCAACTGCATCCGCGGGCAGAGCGCGGCATAGCCATGCAGGCCGGTTGCGCCTTCGGCCACCAGAAGGGTGACCCACGGGTTGGGGCCGAAGCAGTCACGTTCCAGCGCGGCGCGCGTCACGGTGGCAGTGTCGCCGTGGTAGGCGGCCAGCGCGTGGGCCAGATCGAGCACCATCGGCAGGTCGGATTTCACGGCGGGTCGAATGGGGGGCATGTCGTCTCTTTCTGTGATCACCACAGGGAGACAAGCAGAGCCGCGCTGTGGCGGCTTGTGGATATGGGAATGGGTGCCGCGCCGATCAGGAACGGGGGTAATAGACAGATGTGAAGATGGTCTTTTCCATATGCCTTTGATGCGCCGCTGCTGCCCGGCTGTCAAGCCATGGGCGGGATCAGCTGGCCAGCATGCGCAGACCTTGTGTCACATCCGAACGCACTGCCAGCCGCAGCCCCGGCTCATCGCCGGCGCGCAGGGCGGCGATGATCAGACGGTGGAAATGCGGCGGCTCGGTCCGGCGCAGGCGGCCATAGAGCGCGCGCATGGTGGGGCCCAGTTGCAGCCAGACCGTCTCTGCCATGGCGAGCATGGCGGGCGCTTGGGCGCGCAGATAAAGTGTGCGGTGGAATTCGAGATTGGTGCGGATGTAGCTGACGGCATCGCGGTGGGCCACGGCCTCGGCAATATTGGTGTTGATCGTCTGCATCCGCTCGATCAGCGCCATATGGGCGCGTGGCAGGGCGCGTGAGGCAAGCTCGACCTCCAAGAGCGCGCGGAGAGCGGCCAGCTCCTCGATCCGCTCGTTGCTGAGTTCGGGGGTGGAGATGCGCCCGGAAGTCGACATGGTCAGCGCCCCCTCTGCCGCCAGCCGCCGCACCGCTTCGCGCGCCGGGGTCATCGAGACCTCATATTCCTTGCCGATGCCGCGCAGGGTGAGGGCGTGGCCGGGCGGCAGATCACCATGCATGATCCGCGCGCGCAGGCGGCGGTAGACACGATCATGGGCCAGTGGTGTGGCCTCAACAGGGCGTGGGGTCAGGTTCATGATGCGGTTGTGATCACAAAGCGGCCACCCGTCAAGCGCGGCATTTTGCAGCCAAGACGCGATCACCCGTTGTCGCGGGCCTTGCGGCGATTTATCGGAGGTCAAACTGCCTTAAGGAGACGCGCCGTGACCAAACGAAACTTCATCCGTCATGTGGTCTTTTTCTCGGCCAAGGACCCCAAGGACATTCCGACGATCGTGGCGGGGCTTTGGAAACTGGCCGACATTCCGCATTCGACGACTTTCGAGATCTGCGAGAACACCCGTGTTGATGCGCTGTCGGGGGATGTGGATGTGGTCGTCTATGCCGAATTCCCGGATGCCGAGGCGCTGGCCGCCTATAAGGCGCATCCGATCTACCAGGAATCCATCGATATCGTGCGGCCTCTGCGCGATATGCGCGTGCCTGCGGACTTTTAAGGCGCGCCATGGCTGGCCCGCGCGTTCTTTTCGACACTGGCCCGCTGGGGCACGGCACGGCCTTTACCGCGCCGCGGCGGATCATCAGTGCCGATACCCCGGCTGAGGTGCCTGCGGCCTTTGCAGCACTTGAAGCGGCGCAGGAAAGCGGCGCCTGGTTGGCGGGCTATGCGAGTTATGAGTTGGGCTATCTCGGCTCGCACAAGCTGCGTGCGTTGATGCCTGCGGCGCGCGGGCTGCCCCTGCTGCGTTTTGGCGTCTTTGATGCGCCCGAGGCCTATGGTTTTGCCGAAGATGCGGGTGATGCCAGCCTGTCGGCGCTCACGCCGGATTGGGATTTTGCACAGTATCAGGCCGCCTTTGCTGAAGTGCAGGATTTCATCAGCGCGGGGGACATCTATCAGGCCAATCTGACCTTTGGGATGGAGGGGCGATATACCGGGACGCCAGCGGCGCTTTATGCCCGGCTGCGCCAGCGGCAAAGCGTGGCACATGGGGCTTTCGTCGATCTTGGCGGGCCTGTGCTGTTGTCGCGCTCGCCGGAGTTGTTCTTTGCGCTCACCGCCGAGGGACAGCTCACCGCCCGTCCGATGAAGGGCACGGCGCGGCGCGGGCGGGATGCTGCGGAGGACGCGAAGCTGTGCGCCAACCTTGCGGCTTCGGAAAAGAACATGGCCGAGAACCTGATGATCGTGGACCTTTTGCGCAACGACATCAGCCGGATCGCCGAGGTGGGCAGTGTCGAGGTGCCGAAACTGTTCGAGATCGAGACCTATGAGACCCTGCACCAGATGACCTCGCGCATCACGGCGCAGGTCTTGCCGGGAAAGCGGTTGACCGACCTTTTTCACGCGCTTTTTCCCTGCGGCTCGATCACCGGCGCCCCCAAGATCCGCGCGATGCAGATCCTGCGCGCCTTGGAGCCGGCCCCGCGCGATGCCTATTGCGGCGCGGTGGGGTGGATCGCCCCCACGGGTGCGATGCAGTTCAATGTGGCGATCCGCACGGCGACCTGTCACCCAGAGGGGCGGCTGCGGCTGAACGTGGGCGGCGGCGTGGTGCATGACAGCACGGCCGAGGATGAATATGCCGAAGCGCTGCTGAAGGCGCGTTTCGCAACGCTGGCCTAGAATCGATAGCGGTGCAGCCCGCCGCCATGGTCGCGCAGCCATTGGCGCGGCGCCTGATAATCGCCGTAGATCCGCGTGACCTCGGCCCAGAAGGCGGGGGAGTGGTTCATCTGTGCCAGATGCGCGACCTCATGGGCGGCGACATAGTCCAGCACCTCGGGCGGGGTCATGATCAGCCGCCAAGAGAACATCAGCGCCCCGTCGCTTGAACAAGACCCCCAGCGGGAGCGCGTATCGCGCAGGGTGATGCGGGCATAGGGTTTGCCCAGTAGCGCGGCGTAATCATCGCAGGCCCCAGCGAGGCGGTCCCGCGCCACCTCGCGCAGGTGTGCGGCCAGACGTTTGCCCAGGCTTTCCTCCGGGCCGGGCACGAGGATCTCTTCGGGGCCAATCCGCACACCGCTCCCCTGCCCGCCGCGGACGCGCAGCAGCTTGCCGCCCACCGGAAGCTCTGCCCCCGGGGCCACGATCACATCCTCGCCCCGCGCGGCGAGGTGTTGGCGAATCCAGTCTTGCTTGCTTTCGGCAAAGGCCAGCGCCTCACGCTCCGCCAGCCGTTTCGGCATCGTCAGGGTCACCCGCCCGTCCAGTTGCGAGATGCGCAGTGAGATGCGCCGCGCGCGCGCCGAACGGCGCAGGATCAGCGGAATCGGCGGGTTGCCGGGCAGCACAGGGTCTTTCATTACCGGAGCAACGTCCCTAGATAGAGGCCAAAGCCTTTGACAGTGCCCCCCTCATATGGCACTTGGCCGGAATCATCTACACGCAACAGCAATATTATAAAGGGGTGTTTCATGCCCAACGAAGAATGGGGAACCAAGCGCCTGTGCCCCACTACGGGCAAGCGCTTCTATGACCTCAACAAGAATCCGATCATCAGCCCCTACACGGGCGAAGAGGTCGAGGTCGACAATTCCAAGTCGCGCATGATCGCGGCGGATGCCGAGGATGCGGTCACAGCCAAAGCCAAGAAGGGCGACAAGGCCGACGACGAATCGCTGGTCGATGACGATGACGCGGTCGATGTGGATCTGGACGACGACATCCTCGACGATGACGACGATGATGACGATACAGTACCGCTCGACGACCTTGCCGATGTGGCGTCGGACGACGAAGATTAATTAATCGGCGGCGGGGTCAATTTTCCGCTTGATCCCGCCTCCGCCAGCGCCTAGACAGCGCCACAGAACGACCCGGATCACACGATCACGATCCACGATGGGGCCTTAGCTCAGCTGGGAGAGCGCCTGCATGGCATGCAGGAGGTCAGCGGTTCGATCCCGCTAGGCTCCACCAAGCCTTTTGCAAAGCAAAAGGCGGCGCGCGGCAGTCGCTTCGAAGAGGCGATGAGAGCGCAGTCCCACCCATAAAAATCAGACGATTGTAGCGCGTAGCCCCATATGATTCGTCGCGATCAAGCCCCGAGAGCCATCGCCTACGGTTTGCCCCGAACCGGAATGGCAACTTCAACCGATTAAAAAATCGCCCGCCGGATCAGGTTCAACCCTGCCACCATCAAGACCACCAGAGTCATCTTGCGAAACAGCACTGGATCGACGCGGTCCATCACCTTGCTGCCCAGCCAAACGCCCAGCATCACCGGCAGGATCAGCAGCGCCGAGAACGGCCATGTCTGTGCGTTCAACACGCCCGATCCGATATGCGCGGCGAGGAGCGCCACCGCCCCCAGCCCATAGATCACCCCTTGGATCCGCATCTGATCATGTTTCGCGGTCCCGAGCGCGGTGAGATAGGCCACCGTGGGCGGCCCCCAGATGCCGGAAATCCCCCCGACGGCCCCGGCAAACCCGCCCACCAGTGCCTCGACCTTCGTCGACCGCTGGGCCAGATGAAACTGATGTTTCGACAGTTGCAGCAGCGCAAACAGCACCACCGGCACGCCGATCATCAGCAGCATCACCGTTGCCGGCACCAGCCGCACCATCTGGGCGGAAAGCACCAGCATCACGCCGCCGCAGAGCAGGAACACCCAAAACAGCTTGATCGACCGCAGCGCGGCCTGCGGCCCCTGCCGCAGGGCTTGGAAAGCGTTGGCCAGCACCGTGGGCAGAATCAGCCCCGCCAAGGCCAGATCGGGCGCCATGAAGGTCGTGAGGCCGGAAATCAGCACCAGCGGCAGGGCGAAGCCCACCACGCCTTTGACGAAGCCACCGCACAGGCCGATTGCAAGTGCAGCATAAAATTCGAACGGGGTGAGAAAGGGGAAAATACTGTTCATACCGTTACATAGCACCCTCCTCCGGGGCCGCACGTCAAAAATGCTCGCGCAAGATTAGAACAAAATGCCGCGACGAAACGTATCTTTGTTGTGCTGCGACTGCGAAAGGTCTATGCCTGTCCTAAGCAAGAAAGGACAGCCCATGGCACATGACGGTCAGGACATGACGATGCATCGCGTAATTCTCGACGATCTGATCGGGCAGACCGGCGCGGCACTGCCGCCGCTCGACCAGTTGCTCGAAACCGCCACCGCCGCCGTGCGTTCGCAGGTTAGCGAGGGCGACCGCGTGTCGGCCAAGCTGATCGAGGCCAACCAGACCGCCGCCCACGGGCTTGCTTGGCTCGCCACCTATGTTCAAGCCTTGCGGCAGATGCAGCTTTGGGCCGAACGCCTGCAAGGCGAAGGCCGCTTTGGCGAGGTTGAGCAACTGCTGCACCAGATCGCCTTTGGCGAATACCTTTGCCAGATCAGCGGCGGCATCCAGATGAATCAAGGCGAAATGCTGCGCCTGCAAGATCTGGGGTTGAGCGCCGAGGATGAGGCCGCGCTCGACAATCCTGCGATCACCGGCCTGACCCGCGCGGGCAACACCCAAGCCGCGCGCAGCCGTCTGGTGGAACTGATGCAGGAGCGCAGCGCCGATGTGACCTTTGGCGTCAGCGGACTGGACGAAGAGCTTGAGATGATCCGCGACCAGTTCCGCCGCTACGCGGTGGAAAAGGTCGAGCCGCACGCCCATGACTGGCACCTCAAGGACGAACTGATCCCGATGGAGGTGATCGAGGAGCTGGCCGAGATGGGCGTTTTCGGCCTGACCATCCCCGAAGAATACGGCGGGCTGGGCCTGACCAAAGCGTCGATGTGCGTGGTCAGCGAAGAGCTGTCGCGCGGCTACATCGGGGTCGGCTCGCTCGGCACCCGCTCGGAAATTGCCGCCGAACTGATTCTCTGCGGCGGCACCGAGGCGCAGAAAGAGAAATGGTTGCCCCGCATCGCCAGCGCCGAGACCCTGCCCACGGCGGTCTTTACCGAGCCGAACACCGGCTCCGACCTCGGCAGCCTGCGCACCCGTGCGGTCAAGGACGGGGAGGATTACAAGGTGACCGGCAACAAGACATGGATCACCCATGCTGCGCGCACCCATGTGATGACCCTGCTGGCGCGCACTGATCCCGAAACCAGCGATCACCGCGGGTTGTCGATGTTCCTCGCCGAGAAAACGCCCGGCGATGATGCCAACCCCTTCCCCACCCCCGGCATGACTGGCGGTGAGATCGAGGTGCTGGGCTACCGTGGGATGAAGGAATATGAGCTTGGCTTCGACGGTTTCGAGGTGAAGGGCGAGAACCTCCTCGGCGGCGAAGAGGGGCGCGGCTTTAAACAGCTGATGGAGACCTTCGAGAGCGCCCGCATCCAGACCGCCGCCCGCGCCATTGGCGTGGCGCAATCGGCGCTGGATATCTCGATGCAATACGCCCAAGACCGCAAGCAGTTCGGCAAATCGCTGATCAACTTCCCCCGCGTCTCAGGCAAGTTGGCGATGATGGCGGTGGAGCTGATGGTGGCCCGGCAGCTGACCTATTACAGCGCCTTCGAGAAGGACGCCGGCCGGCGCTGCGACGTAGAGGCGGGCATGGCAAAACTGCTCGGCGCCCGTGTCGCTTGGGCGGCAGCCGACAACGGTTTGCAGATCCACGGCGGCAACGGCTTCGCGCTGGAGTATAAGATCAGCCGCGTGCTTTGCGATGCGCGGATTCTCAACATCTTCGAAGGGGCTGCCGAGATTCAGGCGCAGGTTATCGCCCGCCGCCTTCTGGGGTGATCCACCGGGGTTGCAAGCGCTGCCGATGTCAGAGACATAGGCGGCGCTTCAACCCAAAGGACAGCCCATGCGCAGCTTTCTGATCCTCGCCGCCCTCAGCGCCCTGCCGCAATGCCAAGGCGATGAAACCGTCCGAGCCTATGGCGCGGGCGACAAGACCTGGCATCTGGTGGAGTTGGACGGCGAGCCCTTCGATGCTCGCGCGACCCTAACCTTCCCAGAGACCGGCAAGATCGCCGGACAGGCCCCCTGCAACGCCTATAGCGCCGCGATGACGGTGCCCTACCCGTGGTTCGACACGGGCCATATCGCCGTCACCCGCCGCGCCTGCCCCGACCTTGCGGGCGAGACGGCGTTTCTGGACGCGCTGACCGAGGTGACCATCTCGGACGTGCTGGGCGACACGATGATCCTGTCGGATGACAGCGGCGAACGTCTGGTTTTCAAAGCCGCCGACTAAAGGCATCGACAAAGCGTGCACGGGCTTCCGGCAGAGGTTTGCCGCCCAAGTCCCGCGCCAGATGCACGGTCAGGAAATGCCCCGTCGTCCGCAGCCCCTGCGCCACCTCAGCATCGCTGCCCGCGCCGCCGCGCAGCACGGGCGGCAGGGGCAAGAGCCGATCCGCCCACTCCCCCGCCCCCTTGGCCGAGACTGCGCGCCCAGTCTTGGGGGAGACATAGATCAGCCCCTCGGTCGCCCCCGTCACCGCGCAGGCATCGAGGTCGAGCGCATAGCCCATTTCCTCCAAAAGGCGCAGCTCCCACTTGAGATAGGCCAGCGGCCAGACATCGCCTTGCCCCAACATATCCAGCAGCGCCTCGGTGCGCCGGTAAAGCGCCGGATGCGGCTCGCGCTCAGGGAGGCAGAAGGCCAGAAGCGCGGTGACCGCATTCAGCCCAGCCAGCGCCAGACGGTCCTGCATGGCCACGGCGGCGCGGCTGCGCAGCGGCTCGACGGTGAAAGCGCCGATATGGTCTTCAAGCCGCGCGCGCCATGCCACGTCAAGCTGCGCACCGGGCTGCAGGCTGGGCGCGATCTTGCGGCTGGTGCCGCCGCGAACGATGCCGGCGTGGCGGCCTTGGGCGGGGGTGAAGACCTCAATGATGGCGGAGGTCTCGCCATGTCGCCGCGCGCTCAACAGGATGCCCTGATCGCGCCATTCCATCAGGCCAACCCCGGCTCGTCTAGAAGGTGCCGGCCGGCGCGGTCCTCGACCTCGATCACCCAGAGGTCCGGATCGAAGCCGCGCTGGCGCGAGACGGTGGCATCGACCTCCCCCTCGTCGCCCGCGGCCAGTTCGACCCACTTACGCGCGCCGCTCATCAGATCGAAGGAACGCTGGAACAGCACCGCGCGGCCATCGAGCGTCGCCAGCTTCACCAGCACCGCGCCGCCGGTGTCATCGCCATGGGCCACGACGAAGGCGGGGATGTCCTGCAACCTGAGCCGCGCGAGATAGGCGTCGACCCAGAAACGCGCGGTCAGGCGGGCCATGGCAGACCTTTGGCTTCAGTCATTGCCATCTTTGAAATCCAGGCCCATCTCGGAATAGCGCTCGGCCTCTTCCAGCCAGTTGGCGCGGACTTTCACCTGCAAAAACAGATGCACCTTGCGGCCCAGAAACTCTTCGAGTTCCTCGCGCGCGGCCTTGCCCACGGCCTTGATCGTCTCGCCCTTGTTGCCCAGCACGATGCCCTTGTGGCCGTCGCGCACGACATAGACCAGCTGGTCGATCCGGGCCGAGCCGTCCTTGCGCTCTTCCCAGTTCTCGGTCTCGACGGTGAGCTGGTAGGGCAGTTCCTGATGCAGGCGCAGGGTCAGTTTTTCGCGCGTGATCTCGGCGGCGATGTTGCGCATCGGCAGGTCGGCGATCTGGTCCTCGGGGTAGAGCCACGGGCCCTCCGGCACCTCGCCCGCCAGCCATTCGCGCAGGGTGTCGGTGCCGTGGCCGCGCTCGGCGGAGATCATGAAGGTCTCGGCAAACTCAAACCGCTCGTTCATCTTCTCGGCCAGCCCCAGCAGCACCGGCGCCTCGACCCGGTCGATCTTGTTGATCGCCAGCGCCACGCGGCGGCCCTTGGCGATGTTGCCGAGCTCTTCGAGGATGCGTTCCACGCCCTCGGTCACGCCGCGGTGCGCCTCGATCAGCAGCACGATCACATCGGCATCCGCGGCCCCGCCCCAAGCGGCGGCGACCATGGCGCGGTCCAGACGGCGGCGCGGCTGGAACAGGCCGGGGGTATCGACAAAGACCAGCTGCGCATCGCCCTCCATCGCCACGCCACGGATGCGGGCGCGGGTGGTCTGGACCTTATGTGTCACGATCGAGACCTTGGCCCCGACCATGCGGTTCAGCAGGGTGGATTTGCCCGCGTTGGGCTCTCCGATCAGGGCGACGAATCCGGCACGGGTGGTCATGTGTTGCTCTCCAATTGCCGCAGCAGCGTGCTGGCGGCGGCCTGTTCGGCGGCGCGTTTCGACGGCGCGGTGGCGGCGGCCTCGGCCCCGTTGTCCAGCCGCGCGGTAATGGTAAAGACCGGCGCGTGATCCGGGCCGCTGCGCCCGGTCTGCACATAGCGCGGCGGGTTCAGCCCCCGCGCCTGCGCCCATTCCTGCAAAGCGGTCTTGGCGTCGCGGGCGTCTTCCTTGACGGTTTTGAGGCGGTCGCCCCAAAGCCGCAGCACGAGGTCTTTGGCGGCGTCAAAACCACCGTCCAGATAGACCGCGGCGATCACCGCCTCGATCGCATCGCCCAAAAGCGCCTGCTTGCGCCGCCCGCCCGAGATCATCTCGGACCGACCGAGCTTGAGCACCTTGCCCAGATCAATCTCACGCGCCACATCGGCGCAGGTTTCCTTGCGTACCAATGCGTTGAAACGGGGGGCCAACTGGCCTTCGCTAGCACCGGGATCAAGCCCCAGCAGCGCTTCGGCCATGACAAGGCCCAGCACCCGGTCGCCCAGAAACTCCAGCCGCTGGTTGTCGTCGCGGTTGGCCGAAGACATGGAGGCATGGGTCACCGCGCGCACCAGCAGCTCCGGCTTGGCAAAATGATGGCCAATCCGGGTCTCGAAGGCTTTGAGGTCTCCGCTCAGTTTCATCTGACAGCTTCGAAGAAGCGGTCGCCGCGCCATGTCCAGAAGAACAGCATCGAACGCCCGGCAGAACTGAACATGATCCGGTTGGCGCGGCCAATGAGGTTTTCGAAGGGCACGAACCCCACGCCCCCGGCGCGCTGCGCCAGACGGCTGTCGGCAGAGTTGTCGCGGTTGTCGCCCATGAAGAAGTAATGCCCCTCAGGCACGGTATAGACGCCCGTGTTGTCCGACTGCTGATTGGTGATGTTCAGGGTCGGGTAGGACACGCCATTGGGCAGGGTTTCGATCTGGCGGCTTTTCACGCAGGTCGCCCCTTGGCCCACGGGGCCGTTTTCGCAGCGCGGGCGCAGTTGTTGCGGGCCTTGTGGGGCCATGACCTCTTCAAACGTGCCCGCATCTTCGACCTCGACCGGGGTGCCGTTCAGGCTGATGACACCGTTTTTGATCTGCACCTTGTCCCCCGGCAGGCCAATCAGGCGCTTGATATAGTCGCGGCCCGAGACAGGATGACGGAAGACGACCACATCGCCGCGCTCAGGCTCGGAGCCGAAAAGACGCTCGTTATCGCCATCAAAGACACCGCAGACATCCTTGGCGTCAACCTCGATCCCGACACCGGGCAGCATCAGGCTGGGGCAAGAGGCGTAGGAATAGCCGTAGGCCATCTTATTCACGAAGAGGAAATCACCGATCAGCAGCGTCTCTTTCATGGAGCCGGAGGGGATCCAGAAGGGCTGGAAGAACAGGGTCCGAAAGACACCGGCGATCAGCAGCGCCCAAAAGATTGTCTTGATGGTTTCGACAAAGGCGTTGCCGGTTTTTTCCTTAGCGGCCATGCGGCGCTCCTGACATATAGGTTTGGGGTTACATGCGGGGCCGTGCGGGCCAAGTCAAGTAAAGCGAAGCCGGATCGGCCTGCCCCGCGTGCATATGACGCGAAACGGCGGGGCGCGCCAGCCTATGCGGCCTAATCGGCAAGAGGGCGCGCTTCGATCACCACGAAAGCCTGCGCCCACGGATGGTCGTCGGTCAGGGTGACATGAATGATCGCCTCATGCCCCGGCGGGGTCATCGCGGCGAGACGGTCCGCGGCCCAGCCCGTCACCTCCATCACCGGCTGACCGGTGCGCAGATTGCTCACCGCCATGTCGCGCCAAGCGATGCCCATGCGCAGCCCGGTGCCAAGCGCCTTTGAACATGCCTCTTTCGCGGCCCAGCGTTTGGCATAGGTGCCCGCCACGTCATGGCGGCGCTCGGCCTTGCGTTGTTCGACCTCGGTGAACACCCGATTGCGAAACCGGTCGCCAAAACGGTCAAGCGTGCCTTGGATACGCTCGATATTTGCCAGATCAGTGCCGATGCCGAGGATCATTGGGTGCCATTCTTGCCGCGTGACGGGGCCGATGGCCCTTTGTCCTCAATAGATCACGCGGCGGAAGCGAGGAAAAGCGGCAATCCGATGCGAAAACGCCGCCCCGCGGGAACGGGACGGCGTTGAATTTACCACAAGGCGCGGCGCTTAGGCTGCGACGTGGCGCGCCTTCTCGGCTTTCGCCTCGTCGATGGCGCGCTGAACGGCGGCGCGCTGTTCGGTCAGGAATTCATAGCCGGGGCGCCCAGCAGTGGCTTTGATCGCATCGTCGTAGTTTTCGACCAATGCGGATTCGCCGTTGATGATCTCGTCATAAACAGCTTCGTTGTCGCCGGTCACGGCGTCGCGCAGTTTCAGCCAACCGCGGTGAGCCGATGCGGCGGCAGAGCCTTCTTCGGATACATCCACGCCGTCGACGCCAAGCTGGCGGTGCAGTTCTGTGTGGAACTTCTCACGTTCCGCGATACGCTGGTCGAAGAAGCCGACAAATGCCGCTTCATCCGAGACCTGCTTGCGGGATTCACGATAGCCGTCGCGGCTGTCGATCAGGCGGGTGTGCAGTTTCTTCAGCGTGTCGATATGGTCGCTCATTGGTGCCTCCTTAGGTTCGTTAACCAGTCTGGCGGCCCAACGCGGCCAAGGCCGCTTTAGGTCCGGAGGAGACACACTTTGAGAGATTTTCCGCCACCGGCGGGCGGCAGGTTCAGCCCTCGCGGGCCTCATCCATCAGGCGGCGCATTTCGGCAATCGCGGGTTCCAACCCGAGGAAGATCGCCTCTCCAATCAGGAAGTGCCCGATGTTAAGTTCCCGCACCTCAGGGAAAGCGGCGATCGGGGTGACGGTGTCATAGGTCAGCCCGTGGCCCGCGTGCACCTCAAGCCCGAGAGAGTCGGCGAAACGCGACATCTCGCGCAGCTTGTTGAGTTCGACATCCGCCTCATCCCAACGGCCTTCGGCGAAGGCATCGCAATAGGCACCGGTGTGCAGTTCGATCACCTCTGCGCCGATGCGGTTGGCGGCTTCGATCTGCGCGCGCTCGGCTGCGATGAAGATCGACACCCGGCTGCCCGCCTCGCGCAGGGGCGCGATGAAATGGGCCAATTTGTTCTCTTCCCGGGCGACTTCCAGCCCGCCTTCGGTGGTCCGCTCTTCGCGCTTCTCGGGCACAATGCAGACCGCGCGGGGCTTGTGGCGCAGGGCGATCTTTTGCATCTCATCCGTCGCGGCCATCTCGAAGTTGAGCGGGACCGACAGCACCTCCATCAAACCTTCGATATCGGCGTCGGAGATATGCCGCCGGTCTTCGCGCAGATGCGCGGTGATGCCATCGGCCCCGGCCTTTTCCGCGATCTTGGCCGCGCGCAGCGGGTCGGGATAGGCGCCGCCACGTGCGTTACGCACCGTCGCCACATGGTCAATGTTCACGCCCAATCTCAGCTTTGGTTGATCCGCCATCTCGATTCCCCTTGCATCACTTGCCCCGACCATAGGTCGGAACTTTCGCCAACCCCATAGGGAGAAGCGGTTTTTCCGAAATTTGATGGCGCGACAGGATCAGTCCGCGTGGCGCTTGGCGTCGGCCTTTTGCGCCGCCTTATGTTTGAGCGCCTCGAACTTGGCTTTGATCATGCCGCGCCGCCGCTTTTGATAGGCGCGCAGCACCGGGACCGAGATGTAATAGGCGATAGAGGCGCAGATCATCCCCGGCAGGATGCCCCCGATCAGATAGGGGTAGAAGACCTGATGGAAAAACACCGTCAGCCCGGTCCAATCCATCTGGGTGTCGGTAAAGATCGCGACGAAATTCTCTTTCAGATCGCGCCCGGCGTCGAGAAACTTTCCCCCGAAAGAGCGGTGCGCCGTCGGTGCCACGGGCGCGCCGAGGATCCAATGCCCGGTTTGCAGGGCCGCGATGCCGATGGGCACATAGGTCAGCGGATTGCCAAAGAAGGTCGCCATCAGCGCAGCAAGGATATTGGCCCGCATCACCCGCCCGATCAGCGCGGCCACGATGAAATGCAGACCATAGAAGGGCGTAAAGGTGGTAAAGACCCCGGCCCAGATGCCGCGCGCGATCCGCTCGGGGCTGTCGGGCAGCCGCCGCATCCGGTGTTTGACATAGTGAAACGCACGCGTCCAACCACCGCGCGGCCACAGAAACTCGGCCAGCGCGCGCAGGGTCGGTTTCGGATCGCGGCGTTTGAAAATCAAGTCTCAGGTCCAGTATCGGCGTTTCGTCTGCGCGGGGTCAGGCGGTCTTTTCGACGGTCTTTCCCATGCTCATATTGCGGTGCCTGCTGACATCGGCGACCTCACTCTCGGCTTCGAGCGTGGACATCAGCGAATGCAGGTGACTCACGTCTCGGAGATCCACATAGACCACCAGCCGGTAAAAGTCAGGCTTGCGCTCCACAAACTCCAGATCCGAAATATTGGCCGAGGCTTCGCCGATCAAGGTGCAGACCCGCCCCAGAACGCCCGCGCCATTGCCGATGGTGATGTCCAGCGCGCAGGTATAGACCGCCGGATGGCTGCCGTCATGCCAACGCAAATCGAGCCAGCGTTCGGGCTGGTCCTCATATTCCGAGAGGCGGTCACAGTCGATGGCATGGACAGTCACGCCCTTGCCGCGGAAAGTGATGCCGACGATCCGCTCACCGGGCAGCGGGGTGCAGCAGGGGGCGCGGTCAAAGCTCTGCCCCGGCTCTAGCCCCACGACCGCGCGGCGCACGTCGATCTGTTCGCCCTTTTGCGGGGCAAGGTCGGGATAGACGCATTCCACCACTTCGCGGCCCGTGAGTTCCGAACTGCCAAGCCGGGCGAGCACCTCATCAGGGCCATTCAGCCGCATGTTCTTGGCCACGGTATGCAGCACCTTATCGGTGGCCTTTTTGCCCACCTGCGCAAAGGCCGAGCGGGCCAATTCGCGGCCCAGTTTGATAAAGCGCTCGCGGTCGACCTCACGCAGGGAGCGCCGGATCGCCGACTTGGCTTTGCCCGTGGTGGCAATGTCGAGCCATGTCACCTGCGGTGTCTGGCCCTGCGCCGTGGTAATTTCGATCGACTGGCCGTTCTTGATCCGCGTCCAAAGCGGCACGCGCATCCCGTCGACCTTGGCCCCTACACAGGCGTTGCCGATACGGGTGTGGATCGCATAGGCGAAATCAATCGGCGTAGCCCCGCGCGGCAGTTTCACCACATCGCCTTTGGGTGTGAAGCAGAAGACCTGATCGGCGTACATCTCAAGCTTCACCGCTTCGAGGAAATCCTCGTGATCGGTCTCGGCGTCGAACTGTTCAGTCAGCTGGCTGATCCACTTGGCGGGATCGACGGCAAAGGGGTTCCGGCTGCGCACCCCGTCACGGTAGGACCAATGGGCGGCGACGCCGGTCTCGGCCACGTCATGCATCTGGCGGGTGCGGATCTGCACCTCCACCCGCTTGCCGTCACGGCCCGAGACGGTTGTGTGGATCGACCGATAACCATTGGTCTTGGGCTGGCTGATGTAATCCTTGAACCGCCCCGGCACCGCGCGCCAGCGGCGATGGATCGCCCCGAGGGTACGGTAGCAGTCCTCCTCAGAAGCGGTGATGACCCGGAAGCCGTAGATGTCGGACAGGCGGGAGAAGCTTTGCTCCTTCTCCTCCATCTTGCGCCAGATCGAATAGGGTTTCTTGGCCCGGCCAAAGACCTCGGCTTCGATATCGGCCTTTTCCAACTCCACCCGCATATCGCCGGTGATGCGCTGGATCACATCGCCGGTGTCACGTTGCAGGGTGATAAAGCGGCGAATGATCGAGGCGCGCGCCTCGGGGTTGAGCACCCGAAAGGCGAGGTCTTCGAGCTCTTCGCGCATCCACTGCATGCCCATGCGGCCCGCCAGCGGCGCATAAATGTCCATCGTCTCCCGCGCCTTTTTGATCTGCTTGTCCGGGCGCATGGATTTAATCGTGCGCATGTTGTGCAGACGGTCGGCGAGCTTGACGAGGATGACGCGCAAGTCCTTGGACATCGCCATGAACAGCTTGCGGAAATTCTCGGCCTGCTTGGTCTCGGTCGAGTTTAGCTGAAGGTTGGTCAGCTTGGTGACGCCATCGACCAATTCCGCCACTTCTCCCCCAAAGAGGCTTTGCACCTCGGCATAAGACGCTTTGGTGTCTTCGATCGTGTCGTGCAGCAGGGCGGTGATGATTGTCGCATCGTCAAGCTGCTGTTCCGTGAGGATCGCAGCGACGGCGACGGGATGGGTGAAATAGGGCTCACCAGAATGGCGAAACTGCCCCTCATGCATCCGCGCCCCATAGTCGAAAGCGGCGCGGATCAGGGGTTCGTTGGTACGCGGATTGTAGCCTTGAACGAGAGCGATCAGGTCGTCGGCAGTGATGTCGGCGCTGTTCATGCCATCTGCCTCATAGCCCCGGCCGGGGCGCGGGGGTTAGCCCTGCCCCTGTGCGGCCATCAACTGGCGCAGCAACATTTCTTCGGACATGCTGTCTTCTTCGGGCTTGTCCTCTTCGGCACCCATCAAAAGCGCCATGGCGTCTTCTTCGGGCTCATCGACTTCGATCTGGCTCTGGTTGCTCTCGATCAGACGCTCGCGCAGATCATCGGCCGACTGTGTTTCTTCGGCGATTTCGCGCAAGGACACGACGGGGTTCTTGTCGTTGTCACGGTCAACGGTCAACTGCGATCCGGCAGAGATCTCGCGGGCACGATGTGCGGCCAGCATGACGAGTTCGAAACGGTTCGGAACCTTATCCACACAATCTTCGACGGTGACGCGGGCCATGAAGCCTCCAATATCTCATTTGCTGCCAGAAGTGCCGTATTTAAGCCGCCTCGGGCAGATTTACAAGCCGTTATTGCAGCCGCCGCACCTCGGCACGATCCCGCTCAGGCAGGGCTTCGAGCAGGGCGCGCACCGGCTTTCCAATCAGCGGATGCACCCAATCTGGGGCCACATCGGCCAGCGGCACCAAGACAAAAGCCCGATCCTGTAGCCGGGGATGCGGCAGAATCAATTGATCCGGCGTGCGGCCAATCTGTGCCTCCAATGGCAACTCGCGCCATATCTTGTGGGTCTGACGGTCTGGCAATACGATATCATCACAGGCCAAAAGATCCAGATCCAAGGTCCGCTGGCCCCAGCGTTGCACCCGCTCGCGGCCCATCTGCGCCTCGATCCGGTGCAAGACGCCAAGCGCGGTCTGCGGATCCCATGGCGCTTCGAGCCAGGCGGCGGCATTCACATAGTCCGGCCCCGCCCCTGCGGGAAAGGCCGGAGTGTGATAGAATGCACTTGTGGCGCGAATCACCGCGCCGGACGTCTGCAATAGCTTTAAAGCCGATTTTAGCGTTTCCTGAGGCTTACCCACAGAAGATGCAAGGTTACCGCCGAGCGCAACCAGAAGACTATACTTTCGTATAGGGCCTCTACTGCTTAATTCCATGCCCTCGGGGTCTTGCGACATCGTTAAAAAGCCTTAGTTATGCACCCTGATGTGGGGGCATCGCCAGAGGTCACGGATTTATTAATCCGCGGCGATTACAGTTCAAACCGGGAATACGGCGAAGCCTGCCGAAAGGATAGTTTAATGTTCTACAAAGATGAGCGGTTGGCGCTTTTTATAGATGGCTCCAACCTCTACGCCGCGGCAAAGACGCTGGGCTTCGACATCGACTACAAGCTGCTGCGGCAAGAGTTCATGCGCCGCGGCAAGCTGCTGCGCGCCTTCTACTATACCGCGCTTTTGGAAAACGATGAATATTCGCCGATCCGCCCGCTTGTCGACTGGTTGAACTACAACGGCTTCTCCATGGTCACCAAACCGGCCAAGGAATACACCGACAGCATGGGCCGCCGCAAAGTCAAAGGCGATATGGACATCGAACTGGCCGTCGATGCGATGGAGCTGGCCCCGCGTGTCGATCATATCGTGATCTTCTCTGGCGATGGTGATTTCCGCCCGCTGGTGGAAAGCCTGCAACGCCAAGGCGTGCGCGTCTCCGTCGTCTCCACGATCCGCAGCCAGCCGCCGATGATCTCGGATGATCTGCGCCGCCAAGCCGACAACTTTATCGAGCTTGACGACCTGCGTGACGTTATCGGCCGCCCGCCGCGCGATCTCGCACCGCAGGACTGAACGAAGTAGACCCATTTCGCGCAGAACCATGCCGCCCCGCGCGGCAGCGGTCCTATTGTGCGCAGCGTCCGGATGATGGGCAAACGAATACCAGGCCAGCGACTGTGGCGTCACTGGCCTGTGAAATTTCTAAAATACCCCAGGGAAGATACAATACAGCACATGAACCCATGCGTTCCCCTTGATCCCACACTACCTGCTCCCGTAGAAGTAGACGACCCCCCGAAAAAGGGGGGTAAAAGTGAGGGAAGATGCTGTTCGATGCCGCTGTACGTTTGGAAAAGCTGCAAGATGTTAGCGCGCTTTGGGATGGGATCGTAAAGACATTTCGAAAGACCGGCTTTACCCATGCCATCCACATCAGCGTGGGTGCGGATTTCAAAGACGCACAGTTTCTGTCGACCATCCCCGACCTTTACGATGACCTCCCGCCCGAGGATGATCCATTCCTGCACCACTCGTGCAACAGTTATGATGTGCTGACGATCGGCCAAGCCTTCGTACACCTCTACCCCGATGTCACCCCGTCCGAGCATTCGCTGATCGCCCGCGCGGGGCGCGAAGGTCTGCATGCTGCCTTTGCCGTGCCGATGCGGCTGAAGGGCTCCGAACGCTTTGGCGGCTTCATCGTCGGCAACGGGATGGAGGCCGAAGAGTTCGAGCGCGCCTTCAGTGACATCGCCGAGGATCTGCGCCTCTTCTGCCTGCTGATGCACCGCCGGATCGAAGACCTGACCGGCACCGCGCCGCTGCCCCTGCCCGAAAACCCTTCGGCCTTCGACAAACTCAGCCCGCGCGAAGCCGAAGTGGTGAACCTGCTGGCCCATGGCTACACCCGCCAGCAGACCGCGCACCGCTGCAATCTTTCTATCCACACCGTGTCGGACTATGCGAAATCTGGCTACCGCAAGCTCGGCATCCGCAACCGGGCGCAGGCCGCCGCGCTCGTGCACGCCACGGCGGGCGAGCCTGCGCCCAAGTCGGACTGACGGGCTGGACGAAGCGGGCCCAAGCCCTTACCTCTGCGCCAACCGTCCGGAGATTTCGCCATGACCAAACCGCCTCTTACCCTCTACCTCGCCGCGCCGCGCGGATTCTGTGCGGGCGTGGACCGGGCGATCAAGATCGTCGAAATGGCGATCGAGAAATGGGGCGCGCCGGTCTATGTGCGCCATGAGATCGTGCACAACAAATTTGTCGTCGACGGGCTGCGCGACAAGGGCGCGGTCTTTGTCGAGGAACTCAGCGAATGCCCCGATGACCGTCCGGTGATCTTCTCGGCCCATGGCGTGCCGAAATCCGTGCCCTCGGCGGCCCAGGCGCGCAACATGATCTATGTCGACGCGACCTGTCCGCTGGTCTCCAAAGTGCATATCGAAGCGCAGCGGCACGCCGACGCGGGCCTTCAGATCATCATGATCGGCCACGCGGGCCATCCTGAGACGATCGGCACCATGGGCCAACTGCCCGAGGGCGATGTGCTGCTCGTCGAAACGCCCGACGATGTGGCCGAGGTCACCGTGCGCGATGAAGAGCGTTTGGCCTATGTCACCCAGACCACGCTCAGCGTTGACGACACCGCCGATATCGTGGCCGCCCTACAGGCGCGGTTCCCCGCCATCATCGGCCCGCATAAAGAAGACATCTGCTACGCCACCACCAACCGTCAGGAAGCGGTCAAAGCCATGGCGCCGAAATGCGACGCGATGCTGGTGGTAGGCGCGCCCAATTCCTCGAACTCAAAACGGCTGGTCGAAGTCGGCGCCCGCGCAGGCTGCGCCTATGCGCAACTGGTGCAGCGCGCCGATGACATCGACTGGCGCGCGCTAGAGGGCATCGGCAGCATCGGCATCACGGCCGGCGCATCGGCCCCCGAAGTGCTCATCAATGAGGTGATCGACGCTTTCAAAGCGCGCTATGATGTGACCACCGATCTGGTCGAGACCGCGCAGGAGAACGTGGAATTCAAGGTGCCGCGCGTTCTGCGCCAACCCGCCTGATTGACCGCCGCGCGCCAGCCGCCTAAACCGCGCTGGAAACTGCCGGAGATACCCATGCCTGACCTCTACGCCTATACTGACGGTGCATGTTCGGGCAATCCCGGCCCCGGCGGCTGGGGCGTGCTGATGCGCGCCATGGACGGCGATAAGATCGTCAAGGAACGCGAGTTGAAAGGCGGCGAGGCGCAGACCACCAACAACCGCATGGAGTTGATGGCCGCGATCTCGGCCTTGGAATCGCTCAGCCGGCCGACCGAGATCACGCTGGTGACCGATAGCAACTACGTCAAAAACGGCATCACCGGCTGGATTTTTGGCTGGAAAAAGAACGGTTGGAAGAACGCGGCCAAGAAGCCGGTCAAGAATGCCGAGCTTTGGCAACGGCTGGACGCCGCGAATGCGCGGCACAATGTGACGTGGAAATGGGTCAAGGGCCACGCCGGCCACCCCGAGAACGAGCGCGCCGATGAACTGGCCCGCGCGGGCATGGCCCCCTTCAAACCGGGCGGCAAGAAGTGACCCTGCTGGCCCTGCTGGACTATGCCGCCGTGCTGGTCTTTGCCATCACCGGCGCGCTTGTTGCCAGCCGGGCGCAGCTTGATATCGTGGGCTTTGCCTTTATCGCCTGCCTGACCGCCGTGGGCGGCGGCACGATCCGTGACCTTCTGCTCGACCGCAACCCGATCTTCTGGATCGAGACCCCCAGCATGTTGGGCGTGGCCATCCTGGCCGCTTTGGTGGTGTTTTTCACCGCCCACCTGCTCGAAAGTCGCTTTCGTACCTTGATCTGGCTCGACAGTCTGGCCCTTGCCGTTGCCGTGGCGGCGGGGGTTGGTGTTGCCATGGCGCAAGAGCAGTCCGCGCCAATCATCATCGTCATGGGCATGATCACCGGCTGTATGGGCGGGCTGATGCGTGATGTGGTGGTGGGGCAGCTGCCGCTGGTGCTGACCCAAGGCGAGCTTTACGCCACCGCAGCGCTCTCAGGTGCCGCCGTTGCCGTGCTGCTGTCGCCCTATTTCGATGGCACGCTCTACCCGCTGCTGGCCTGCGCTGCGACGACTTGGGTGCTGCGCGCCGGGTCGCTTTATTTTGGCTGGCACCTGCCGGTCTACAAAAGCACCCCGCCCAAAAGCTGAACGCTCGGCCTCAGCTAAGACGCGCACCCACTGCGATCTGCGCACCGCGTTGAAACACATCCGCCTCCTGCACGCCCTTGCCCGCGCGCTGTAGCCGCGTCAGCCGCACCGCCCCCTCGCCACAGGCGATGCGCAGCCCGTCCGACAGCACCTCACCCGGCGCGCCGGTGCCCTCGTCCAGCACCGAGCCGAGGACTTTCACCCGCTGGCCGTCAATCTCGAACCACGCGCCGGGAAAGGGCGACAGCCCGCGGATCTGGCGATCCACCTCAACCGCGGGGCGGGTCCAGTCGATGCGCGCTTCGGCCTTGTCGATCTTGGCGGCATAGGTGACGCCCTCTTCGGGCTGGGGCTGCGGCGTCAGATCGGTCAGTTGCGACAGCGCCTTGTTGATCGCAACCGCGCCCATGGCGCTCAGCCGGTCATGCAACTGTGCCGTGGTCTCATCGCTGCCGATCTCGGTCTCTTCGCACAGCAGCACCGGCCCGGTATCCAACCCCGCTTCCATCTGCATGATGCACACGCCGGTCTTTTCGTCGCCCGCCATGATCGCACGGTGAATGGGCGCCGCGCCGCGCCAGCGCGGCAGCAGGCTGGCGTGGATGTTCAAACAGCCATGTTTCGGCGCGTCGAGAATGGGCTGCGGCAGGATCAGACCGTAGGCCACGACCACCGCCGCATCGGCCTCAAGCGCGGCGAACTCTTCCTGCGGCTCGGGATGTTTGAGCGATACCGGATGGCGCACCAGCAGTCCAAGCGCTTCGGCGCGTTGCTGCACCGGGCTGGGGCGGGGCTTCTTGCCGCGCCCGGCGGGGCGGGGCGGTTGGCAATAGACCGCACAGATCTCATGCCCACCCTGCACCAGCGCATCGAGGATCGGCACCGAGAAATCGGGCGTGCCCATGAAGATCAGTCGCATCTGTTCACTCCTGCCGGACAGCGCCTTGGAGAGCGCCGTCAGCCGTTCTGTTTGCGTGCCTTGCGCAACAGCATGTCGCGCTTGGTTTTGCTGAGGTTGTCGAAATACATCTTGCCCGCCAAATGGTCGATCTGGTGCTGCACGCTCACCGCTTCCAGCCCGACGAAATCACGCTCCACCTCGGCCCCCGTCTCATCCAGAAAGCGTACCTTCACCCCACGCGGGCGGCGGATCACGGCGCTGAAACCGGGCAGATTGGGGCTGGCCTCCTCGTAAGGATGCAACACGGCAGAGGCATCGACGATCACCGGGTTCGCCAGCCGAATGCGTTTGTTTCGCGCTTCCGAGGCATCGACGACGGCCACCTGCAACATCACCCCGATCTGCGGCGCGGCAAGGCCGACGCCGGGCATGGCGTCCATCGTCTCGATCATGTCGTCCCAGAGGGTGCGGATTTCATCCGTCACCGCCTCAATCGGTTCGGCGGGGCTGCGCAGGCGTTTGTCGGGCCATGGAACATAGCGGCGTAGGGTCATTGTGCGTTGAACTCCGCAATCTTGGCCGCGCGGGTCTCCGCGTCGAGGTGATCGAAGGTCACCACACCATCAAGGTGATCCATCTCATGCTGCGCGATTAGCGCGGCGGCGCCTTCCATGCTCTGCACATAGCGGCCCCCGTTCAGACCGGTCCAAACCATCTGGACCTGCGCAGGGCGCGAGATGTCGGTGCTGATGCCGGGGATGCTAAGACAGCCTTCGGTATTGGTCACCCGCTCTTCGCCGATCTCTTGAAACATCGGGTTGATGCAGACGAGCGGGTCGGACTTATTTTCTTTCCAGCCCGCATCCATCACGAAGATGCGCAGCATCGCGCCCACCTGCGGCCCGGCAAGGCCCCGGCCCGGTGCGGCATACATCGTTTCCAGCATATCGGCGGCAAGGCGTTCGATCTCGGGCGTGATCTCCTCGACCGGGGCGCAGATTTCGGCCAGTCGCGGGTCGGGCCAGCGAAGAACCTCCAGCACGCTCATCCGCGCGCCAGCTCGCGCTTGAGCTTGACCATCTTGCGGGTGATCATCTGACGCTTCAGCGGCTTGAGGTAGTCGATGAAAAGCTTGCCGTCGAGGTGGTCGATCTCATGCTGAACGCAGGTCGCCCAAAGCCCGTCAAAGGCCTCCTGCTGCTCTTTCCCGTCACGGTCGAGCCAGCGCACCTCAACCTCTGCCGGGCGGGTCACCTCGGCATATTGGTCGGGGATGCTGAGACAGCCTTCTTCATAGGTGTTGAGCCCGTCCGAAGAAGCCACAATTTCGGGGTTGAACATCAGCAAGGGCCGGGGCGCTTCGCCCTCTTCCTTGACGCAATCCAGCACGATCACCCGGCTCAACACGCCGATCTGCGGCGCGGCAAGGCCGATGCCCGGCGCATCATACATGGTGGTCAACATATCATCGCCCAGCACGCGCAGCTCGTCGCTGAGATCGGCGACGGGGGCTGCGGCTTTTTTGAGCCGTGGATCGGGGTGCAAAAGGATCGGGCGTTTCATCCCGCTCATTTAGGCCATGCCCGTGCATCGCGCAACCGGGGGCTTGCAGCGCCTGCGGCAGCCGTTAGCTTGGCCGCAATATCAGGAGAGACCAGCATGAGCTTTGACGACATCATCGACCGGCGCGGCACCCATTGTGCGAAATGGGACAAGATGGAAGCGATCTATGGCGTGCCCGCAGATAGCGGCATCGCCATGTGGGTGGCAGACATGGATTTCCGCCCCCCGCAGGTGGTGCAGGACGCGCTTCAGGCCCAGATCGACCACGGGGTGCACGGGTATTTCGGCGACGACAGCAAATACCTCGCCGCGATCCAGTGGTGGATGGAAAACCGCCACGGCTGGAAGGTCGATCCGCAGGCGATCTTCACCACGCATGGCTTGGTGAACGCCACCGCCATGTGCGTCGACGCCTTTACCCAGCCCGGCGATGGCGTCGTGCTGTTCACCCCGGTTTACCACGCCTTCGCCCGCGTGATTAACGCCGCCGAGCGACGGGTGGTGGAATGCCCGCTGACCAATGCCTCGGGCCGCTACGAGATGGATTTCGATGCCTATGATGCCCTGATGACCGGGGATGAGAAGATGGTGATCCTCTGCTCGCCGCATAACCCCGGCGGGCGGGTCTGGAGCCGTGAGGAACTGCAAGGCGTGGCCGACTTCGCCAAGCGGCACGATCTGGTGCTGGTCTCGGATGAGATCCACCACGATCTGGTGATGCCGGGGCACAAGCATATCCCCATGGCGCAGATCGACGGGATTGCAGACCGACTGGTTATGATGACCGCCACGACAAAGACCTTCAACATCGCGGGCGGCCATACCGGAAACGTCATCATCCTCGACCCCAAGCTGCGCGCGCGCTTTGCCCGGCGCATGGCGGCCTTGGGCGTTTCGGCAAATTCCTTCGGGCTGATCATGGCAACCGCCGCCTATTCGCCCGAAGGGGCCGCTTGGGTGGATGAGTTGACCGCCTATCTCGACGGCAACCGGCAGCTTTTCGACGAGGCGGTGAATGCGATCCCGGGGCTAAGCTCGATGCCGCTGGAATCGACCTATCTGGCTTGGGTGGACTTTTCGGGCACCGGCATGGCGCCCGCGGAGTTTCAGGACCGTGTCGAGAAAAGCGCCGCCATCGCTGCCAACCACGGCGCCACCTTTGGCACGGGGGGCGAAAGTTTCATGCGCTTCAACCTCGCCACCCCGCGCGCCCGGGTCGAGGAAGCCTGCGAGCGGCTCACCAAAGCCTTCAGTGATTTGCAGTAACGAAACGGCGCGGCGGGGCAGCCCCGCCGTGCCGCCCTATCAGGTGCGGCCGTCTTCGATCAGCCCCAGCGGCGCATCGGCGGGGCGTTCGAAATCAAGCGGCGGACGGTCCGCCACGGCGGTGGCGCGTTTGAACTCATAGCGCATCTCGCCCGCTTCTTCCTCACTCGCCACGATCAGACATTGGAACAGATGCAGGCTGCCGTCATAGAGATCGACCAGCCCGCGCAGCTTCGGCGCATCCTCCAAATCGACGGAGAAACCGGTCTTCCACATGCGCAGCACGCGGTAGACATCACCGCCCGCCTCAAGCCGCAGGCGCGCGCCCTTGCGCAGGCTTGCCATACGCGCGGCATCCAGCCCCGCCTGTATTTCTTTCGACAGAAATTCTTCCATGCGCAATCCCCCCGCTGATGCCTCTAAGCTGGCGGAAAGCGTAGAAAATTCAAGTTAAGAATTGGTGACGTTTGGGCAGTCTGCATCAGCGCAGAGCGGCTGCGCGCCTATGAAGATGGGCGGCCCCCGCGCCCTGCCCTAAATATACCCTCAAACGCGGAAAGGAGAACAAGATGGGCCTATTGGTCGACGGTAAATGGCAAGATAAATGGTATGACACCAAATCCTCGGGCGGCAAATTTGAGCGCAGCGAGGCCAAGTTTCGCAACTGGGTGACCGCCGATGGCAGCGCCGGACCAAGCGGCGAAGGCGGGTTCAAGGCAGAATCGGGGCGCTATCACCTCTACGTCAGCTATGCCTGCCCTTGGGCGCATCGCGCGCTGATCTTCCGCCAGTTGAAGGGGCTTGAGGATCACATCGGTGTCTCTGTCGTGCATCCCGATATGCTGGGGGAGGGCTGGACCTTTGACACGGATTTCCCCGGTGCCACGGGCGACACGCTCTTCGGCCTGCCCTATGCCCGCGACATCTACACCCGTGCCAATCCCAATTTCACAGGCCGCGTCACCGTGCCGATTCTTTGGGACAAAGCGCGCGAGACCATCGTCAGCAATGAGAGCGCCGAGATCATCCGCATGTTCAACAGCGCTTTCAACGCGATCATCGGCAACAGTGATGACTATTACCCCGCGCCCCTGCACGGCCGCATCGAAGAGGTGAACGCCCGCGTCTATGACACGCTGAACAACGGCGTCTACAAAGCCGGCTTCGCCACCACGCAAGAGGCCTATGACGCCGCCGTGCATCCGCTCTTCGACACGCTGGATTGGATCGAAGACATCCTGTCGCAGAACCGCTACCTCGCGGGCGACCGGATGACCGAGGCGGACTGGCGGCTTTTCACCACGTTGGTGCGCTTCGACAAGGTTTATCACCTGCACTTCAAATGTAACCGCCACCGGATCGTCGATTACCCGAACATCTGGGCCTATACGCGCGAACTCTATCAGGTGCCGGGCGTGGCCGAGACGGTGAACTTCGACCATATCGTGCGGCACTATCACTACAGCCATGATACGATTAACCCGCACCGCATCATCCCGATCAATCCGGTGCTGGACTTCGACGCGCCGCACGGGCGCGGCTGACCTCCCCTCCCCCTGCCCCGTGGAAGACGCTTGATCGCGCAGCGCTTTTGCGCTTTCACCGCAGCGACGACGGCAGGGGGATGATCATGCAAAAGCCAGACCAGCGCGACCACGGCGGCGGTGTCGATGCGGCAGCGGCGCGTTTCGGCGGAGCGCGGTCGGATTGGATCGACCTTTCCACCGGGATCAACCCCGCGCCCTACCCGATACCTGCCCTGCCTGCGGGCACATGGACTGCCCTCCCCGATGCCGCGGCGCAAGACGCGCTGCTGGCCGCCGCCCGCGCCTTTTGGCAAGTGCCCGAAGGGGCCGCGATCCTCGCCGTGCCGGGGGCCTCCTCGGCCATCGCGCGAATCCCGGCGCTGGCCCCGAAGGGCCGCGTGCGCATCCCCGGGCCGACCTATAACGAACATGCCGCCAGCTTCGCCGAGAACGGCTGGCAAGTGGTCGAGACGGGCGAAGCCGAAGCCGCCGTTCACGTCCGTCCCAACAACCCCGACGGGCGCCTGTGGCCCATGGCAGAGACGAGAGCCCCGCTCAGCATCATTGATGAGAGCTTTTGCGACATCACGCCCAACGCCACCCTGATGGCGCAGGCCACGGTGCCCGGCACGCTGATCCTCAAGAGCTTTGGCAAGTTCTGGGGGCTGGCCGGGCTGCGGCTGGGGTTCGTGATCGGCGATCCGGCCTTGGTCACGCGGCTTGAACAGATGCTTGGGCCGTGGCCGGTCGGCGGCCCCGCGCTGCATATCGGCGCAGCGGCGCTGCGGGATCAACCATGGGCCGAGGCCACGCGGGCGCGGCTGGGGGCCGAGGCCACGCGCCTCGACGGGTTGATGACCACAGCAGGCGCAGAGATCGTCGGCGGCACCCCGCTTTTCCGGCTCTATGAGGTCGAAGACGCGCAGGCTTGGCAAACCCGCCTCGCCCGGCACCAGATCTGGAGCCGCATCTTCCCCTATAACCCCCGCTGGCTGCGCCTTGGCCTGCCGCCCTCGATAGGTTGGGCGCGGTTGGAGCAGGCGCTGGCATGAGCACGGCGGCGGTCCTCGCGCTGGCCATGCTGCTGGATGCAGCACTTGGAGAGCCGGATTGGCTCTGGCGTCGCCTGCCGCATCCGGCGGTGCTGATGGGGCGGCTGATCGGCTGGGGGGATCGTCGGTTAAACCACGGCGAAGCCCGCCGCGCCAAGGGCGTGGCGCTGCTGCTGGCGCTGATGATCGGGGCCGCGCTGCTCGGCTGGGCGCTCAGCCTTGCTGGCCCCCTCGTCGAGATCATCCTCGCCGCCATCCTGCTGGCGCAACGTTCCCTCGTTGAGCACCTGCGCGCCGTGGCAGATGGCCTGCGCCAGTCCCTGCCCGCAGGGCGCCGCGCCGTGGCGATGATCGTCAGCCGCGACACTGCCGCGATGCCCGCAGACGCCGTCGCCCGCTCCGCCATCGAAAGCGGGGCGGAGAACCTCAGCGACGGGATCATCGCCCCTGCCTTTTGGTTCCTGCTGGGCGGGCTGCCGGGGCTGCTGGTCTATAAAATCGTCAATACCGCCGACAGTATGATCGGCTACCGCACCCCACGCTATGCCGATTTCGGCTGGGCCGCGGCGCGGATGGATGACCTTCTGAACCTCGCCCCCGCACGGCTGACCGCGCTGCTGATTGCCCTGCCCGGCGGGGTGCTGCACCGCTGGCGCGACATCAAGGCCGACGCGGCGCTGCACCGCTCGCCCAACGCCGGTTGGCCGGAAGCCGCCATGGCGCGGGCCATAGGTGTGGCCCTCGCCGGTCCGCGCAGTTATGATGGGCGGGTGCAGCAGTTTCCTTGGGTGCATGGCGCGGGGGCGCGCGTCATCGGACCTTTGGAGATCGATGCGGCCATCACCCGCCTCTGGCAGGCATGGTTGGTGATGTGGGCAATCGCCCTAGTTCTGGCCTGTCTGTGACAAAGAGGTATCCATGCGCCCCACGTTTCTCGCCGCCGCCCTTGCGGCCCTCACCCTTCCCGCCAGCGCCTATGCGCAAGCCAAATGCGGCGGGGATTTCTCCAGTTTCATCGCCGATGCCAAGGCCGAGGCCGTGGCGAACGGCGCCGATCCCGCCAAGGCCGAGCGTTTCTTTGCCGGCCTGCGCCAAGACCCCGCCGTTCTGCGCGCCGATCAGGCCCAAGGGGTGTTTCAAAAGCCCTTCATCGAATTCTCGCGCCGCCTGATCTCGGAAAACCGGATCAACCGGGGCCGCGCCATGGCCGAGAAATACGACGCCATCTTCGACCGGATCGAGGCGGAATACGGCGTCAGCCGTGGGGTGCTCTTGGCTTTCTGGGCGTTCGAGACGGATTACGGCGCAATCCAAGGCGACTTCAACACCGCCAACGCGCTGGCGACCCTTTCCCATGACTGCCGCCGCCCCGAACTGTTCCGCCCACAGCTTTTCGCGGCGCTAGAGCTTTTCGAGCGCGGTGAGTTCGACCCGGCCACCACCACCGGTGCTTGGGCCGGTGAGATCGGCATGGTGCAAATGCTGCCGCGCGACATCCTAGAGAACGGGGTGGATGGCGACGGCGACGGCGCGGTCTCGCTCAAGACCTCCGCCCCCGATGCGCTGCTGTCAGGCGCCAAGATGCTGCAAAGCCTCGGCTGGCGCGCGGGCGAGCCTTGGTTGGCCGAGGTCACCCTGCCGCAGGATTTCGACTGGTCGCAAACCGGGCTGGAGACCACGAAACCCGTCAGCGAATGGCAGGCCATGGGTGTCTCCCCCCGCAACGGGCTGCTGGCCGAGGGGCTGACCGCCTCCGTCCTGCTGCCGCAGGGGCGCGGCGGGCCTGCTTTCATCGCCTATCCGAACTTCCGCGTTTATTTCGAGTGGAACCAGAGCTTTACCTACGTCATGACCGCTGCCTATTTCGCCACACGGCTGGAAGGCGCGCAGGTCTATGACGCGGGCAGTCCGGCCCCCGGTCTGGGCGGCGAGGCGATGAAAACGCTGCAACGCAAACTCCAAGCCAAGGGCTATGACGTGGGCGATGTGGATGGCATCCTCGGCTCCGGCACCCGCGCCGCCGTACGCGCGGAACAGGCCCGTCTTGGCATGCCCGTCGATGGCTGGCCCACGCCCGACCTGCTGAACCAACTGTAAGGAGAAGACCGATGGCCCTCAAGAAAACCGCCGCGCAAATGGTCGCCGAGGCCCGCGCCCGGATCGAAGAGATCGACAGCACCGAGGCCATCGCCATGCTCGACGACGAAAACGTGCAATTCGTCGACCTGCGTGACCCCCGCGAACGCGAACGCACCGGGTTCATCCCCGGTGCCTTCCACTGCCCGCGCGGCATGTTGGAGTTCTGGGTCGACCCCGAGAGCCCCTATTTCAAAGAGGTCTTTGCCCAAGACAAGAAGTTCGTCTTTCACTGCGCCTCTGGCTGGCGCTCGGCCATCTCGGTCGCGACGCTGCAAGACATGGGCTTTGACGCGGCCCACCTGAAGGACGGTTTCGGCGGCTGGGAAAAAGCGGGCGGCCCGATCGAGAGGTCTTGAAGCGTAGGCTTTGATCTGGCCTCCCCCGCGCAAAGCTGCCACAAGTTTTGCAACGTCAAAGGAGAGACAGAATGACCGAGATCAAACGCCACCACACCAACACCCGCATGAGCCAGATCGTCGAGCATGGCGATGTGATCTACCTTGCCGGTCAGGTCGGCACGGCGGGGGCGGATGTAGCCCAGCAGACCCAAGATTGCCTTGATAAGGTCGACGCCCTGCTGGCCGAGGTCGGCAGCGACAAGACCCGCATCCTGCAATCCACCATCTGGCTGGCCGACATGGCCGATTTCGAAGCCATGAACGCCGTTTGGGACGAATGGGCGCCCGAGGGCCAAGCCCCCGCCCGCGCCTGCGGCGAATCCAAACTCGCCACGCCGGAATATCTGGTCGAAGTGCTGGTGATCGCCGCCAAAGCCTGAGCCATTGCCCCGCGCCCTGTTACGGGGCGCGGGGCTTTGTCGGACCCCCAGATGACCCCCTGCACCCTCACCGCCCTGTCGGACCTCGCCCAGCTCCGCGTCGATACGATCATCGACGTGCGCGCGCCAATGGAGTTTGCCGAGGATCATCTGCCCGGTGCCATTAACCTGCCCGTGCTGTCGGACGCGGAGCGCGCCGAAGTGGGCACGATCTACAAGCAGGTCAGCCCCTTTGACGCGCGCAAGATCGGCGGGGCGCTGGTCGCGCAGAACACCGCGCGGCATTTGCAGACGGCGCTGGCGGATAAAGACGGCGGCTGGCAGCCGCTGGTCTATTGCTGGCGCGGCGGGCAGCGGTCGGGGGCATTCTCGACGATCCTCGATCAGGTTGGCTGGCGCGTGCAACTTCTGCGCGGCGGCTATCGCAGCTACCGGCGGCTCGTGGTCGCGGCACTCTACGACACGCCCCTGCCGCATCGGCTTATGCTGATCGAAGGTGGCACCGGCACGGCCAAGACACGGCTGTTGCATCATCTGGCGCAGGTGGGCGCGCAGGTGCTTGACCTCGAAGGGCTGGCGCAGCACCGCGGCTCGCTTTTCGGTGCGATGGATGGTGGGCAGCCGCATCAAAAGATGTTCGAATCCCGGCTCGCCCGAGCGCTATTGCCGTTCGACCCCGCGCAGGTGACATGGGTCGAAGCCGAGAGCAGCAAGATCGGCGACATCACCCTTCCGCCTGCGCTTTGGGCCGCGATGCGCGACGCCGCGCGGGTTGAGATCGCCGCCCCCTTGGCCGCGCGGGCGGATTTTCTGTGCCGGGCCTATGATGACCTGACCACCGACCCCGCCATGCTCGAAAATCGCATCGACAAGCTGCGGCCCTATCATAGCGGTGAGACGATCACCCAGTGGCAGGCCCAAGCCCGCGCAGGCGATTGGGCCAGCCTCGCCGAAGGGCTGATCGGCCAGCATTACGATCCGCGCTATGCCAAGGCCGCCAGCCGCAACCCCGCCCCGCGCGCCCGGTTGACGCTGGACCGGCTTGATGACAGCACATTGGCCGAAACCGCCGCAGCCCTGCACAGCCGTTTCACCGCAAACGGATAGAAGGCCCCCCCGCCTCAAGCCGCCCGATGATATGGCCCGCCAAGCCTTCGGCCTTTAACCGCGCCTGCGCCGCTTTCGCCGCATCCTCGGGCAGGGCTGCCAGCAGCCCCCCGGCGGTTTGCGGATCGTGGAAAAGCGGGTTCACCGGGTCTGCCGCCGCAATCGGGGCGTCCGCCTGATTGACCGCCAGCAAGGAAGAGGCCACCCCCTGATCCGACAGCGTCTGCGCGCCGGGGTAGATCGGCACCGCCTCCGCCCAAAGCTCCGCCGCCAATCCCGAGGCACGGCAGATCGCTTGCACATGGCCGGCAAGGCCAAAGCCCGTCACATCCGTCATCGCATGGGCCGTGCCCAAAATCTCCGCCTCCCGCGCCTGCGGGGTGGCCATGACGTCGAGCGCTTCGGCCACCACCCGCCCCGGCGCGGTCCCCGCCATATGGCCTGCAAGGATCACCCCCGACCCGATGGGCCGGGTCAGCACCAGCACATCGCCCGGCTGCGCGCCACCGTGGCCAATCGGCATCGCGTCGCGGGTGCCGGTGACCGTAAAGCCGATGGTCAGTTCCGCGCCCATGGTCGTATGGCCGCCCACGATCTGCGCACCTGCACCCGCCATCACCTCCTGCGCGGCCACCGCGATCTCGCGCAGGGTCCGGGCCTGCAATTCGGGCGACATGCGCGGCAGGATGATCGAACTCAGTGCCGCCTGCGGTGCGGCCCCCATCGCCCAGATGTCGCCCAAAGCATGCACCGCCGCGACCCGCGTCATCAGGGCCGGGTCTTCGATGAAGCCGCGCAAATGATCCGTGCTCATCACCTGAAAGCCGCCACCGGGGCGGCGCAGCACCGCCGCATCATCGCCCGCCCCGGTGAGCACATCGCCCGAGACGGGCGGCTGCACCTCGGCCAAGAGATCGCCCAGCACCGCACCGCCCACCTTGGCCCCGCATCCACCACAAAGCGGTTTGCCCGCCAGCGCCTCCTGCACGCCCGAGGCCACCGGGCCCGTCAGCGCATCGGTCTTCATCGCGGGCAGGTCATCGAGCCCGTCCATAAACTTCCGGTCGATCCGGTCTTTCCACTGCCACAGCAGCGCACCGCCAAGGGCCAGCCCATTCCGCTCCGCCATAGCGGCTTTCCCGCCGAGTGAAATCAGCTTGAGATAATGCCGCTGCGGTTTGAACGCCCGCCGTGTCCCGCCGCTAAGCGCCGCGCGCAGGTTGTCGTGCAGCACCGGCGCCGCCCGCACGGCAAAGACACCGGCCTTGGGGCGCGGGCTGGCCTCCATATGGGCGCAATCGCCAACGGCGAAGAGCCTGTCATCATCTACCACCCCCAGATCGGCCCCGACGCGGATGAACCCCGCGTGCAGCGGCAGATCGGTCTGGGCAAGCCAGCCCTGCGGCACCGCCCCCGCAGCCCCCACGCAAAGCGCCGCGGGGATCGGCGCGCCATCCGCCAAGAGTACCTGCCGGTCGGTGATCTGCTTGACCTCGGCCTCAAGCGCCACGGTCACCCCAAGCTCTGCCATCTGCCGCCGCACCATCGCCTCGGTCCGGGGGGCCATGCCGGAAAGCTGCGGCCCGTGTTCCACCACCGTCACCGCTGGCTGCCCCCCCGCTTCGCGCAGGGCAAAGGCCATCGCCATGGCAAGCTCGCAGCCCGCCACACCGCCACCGATCACCGCCACCTCGGGCGGCTGCTCCCCCGCCTTGACCGCCGCGAGAAACTCCCGCCAACGCGCGGCATAGCGATCGAGCGGCTTGGCCCCGACCGCGTGCTCGGCAAATCCCGGCAGGTCCATCTTGGCCGTGATGCCTATGTCGATTGACGCCACATCATAGGCCACGGCCCCGCACCCTTCGACCGTGATCTCCCGCGCCGCGCGGTCGATCCCCGTCGCCGCCCCAAGGATCAACCGCGCCCCGGCGTGGCGACAAAGGCGCATGAGGTCGATCTCCAACGCATCGCGGTCGTAATGCCCGGCGATATGACCGGGCAGCATGCCGGTATAGGGCGCAGTGGGGCCGGGGTTGATCACCGTCAGCCGCGCGCCGGGCAGCGGGTCCATCCCCCATTTGCGCAGCACCAGCGCATGGGCGTGCCCGCCCCCCACCAGCACCAGATCCCGCGTCAGGGGCAGATCGCTTTGCACCAGATTGCCTCACTCTCTCTTTCCGCTTTGGCTTATAGCTACCCCAAGCCGCCCGCCCGCGCCATCGGCCTGACCGAGATGTGAGCGGGCCGGATCAGAGCGGAAATGGCGCTTCCCCGCCCATTCAGGCCCGGAAAGCCGCCAAACCGGTAAAAAGGGTGACAATTCGCCACAAAACCCCCATGTACATTCCATCCCCGACCCTCTACCGACGGTCGGATTCCTTTGCCGTGGCTGGTAGCACCCCACGTGCCCGCCCCCCGCACAACGTTCAAGACAGGACAGCCTTCGTGATCCAGACTATTGCCGATGCCCTTGCCCAACAGGGTTATGAAACACTTACCGCCGTACAGGAGGCCGTCACAGACCCTGCGCTGAACGATCAAGACCTTCTGGTTTCGGCCCAAACCGGGTCGGGCAAAACGGTGGGCTTCGGCCTTGCCATCGCGCCGACGCTTCTGGGCGAGGACACGCATTTCGGCCAAGCAGGCGCGCCGCTGGCGCTGATCATCGCGCCGACGCGCGAATTGGCCATGCAGGTTAGCCGCGAGTTGACCTGGCTTTATGGCAAGGCGGGCGCGGTGGTCACCACCTGCGTCGGCGGCATGGACACCCGGACCGAGCGCCGGGCGCTGGACCGCGGCGCGCATATCGTCGTCGCCACGCCGGGTCGCCTCTGCGACCACATCAAACGCAACAACATCAACCTCGACGCGATCCGCGCCGTGGTGCTGGACGAAGCGGATGAGATGCTCGACCTCGGCTTCCGCGAAGACCTTGAGTTCATCCTGTCGGAATCCCCCGAAGAGCGCCGCACGCTGCTGTTCTCGGCCACCGTACCTGCGGCGATTGCCAAACTGGCGCAATCCTACCAGCGCGACGCGCAGCGCATCACCACCGTTGGCGAAGCCAAGCAGCACAGCGACATCGAATATCGCGCGCTGAACGTCCACCCGCGCGACACCGAGAACGCGATTATCAACGTGCTGCGCTTCTATGAAGCCAAGAACGCCATCGTCTTCTGTAACACCCGTGCCGCCGTGGCGCGTCTGACCACCCGCTTCACCAACCGCGGCTTTTCGGTCGTGGCGCTGTCGGGTGAGTTAACGCAGTCCGAGCGCACCAACGCATTGCAAGCCCTGCGCGATGGGCGTGCGCGCGTTTGTATTGCGACCGACGTCGCCGCGCGCGGCATCGACCTGCCGAACCTCGAACTGGTGATCCACGCCGACCTGCCCAGCAACTCCGACACGCTGCTGCACCGCTCGGGCCGGACGGGCCGCGCCGGGCGCAAGGGGGTTTCCGCCCTGATCGTACCGCCCAAGATGCGCAGCAAGGCGAACCGGCTTCTGGGCTGGGCCAAGCTGAAAGTGGAATGGGCCGCACCGCCCTCCGCCGCCGAGGTCAACGCCGCTGACGAAGCCCGCCTGCTGGCCGATTCCGCATGGGTGGAGCCTGCGCCCGAGGATGCGGCGGAATTCGTCACCTCACTGGTCGAGAAATTCAGCGCCGAGCAATTGGCCACCGCCTTCGTCAACCTCTACCGCAAGCGGCAATCCGCTCCGGAAGAGCTGAGCGACCCCGGCGCGCCGGGCGAGGACAAGCCGCGCCGCGACTTTGGCCCATCGGTCTGGTTCTCGGTCTCCACCGGGCGCAAAGACGGGGCCGAGCCGCGCATGTTGCTGCCGATGCTCTGCCGCCGGGGCGACCTGACCAAGGACGACATCGGCGCGATCCGCGTGCAAGACAGCCACAGTTTCGTGGAGGTGGCCGAAGCCTCGGTGCCCGGCCTGCTCGACACGCTCGGCGGCGACATGAAACTGGAAGACGGCGTGGTGCTGACCAAGCTGGACAAAGCGCCCGATCTGCCGCGCGGCCCCAAGCCCGGCGGCAAACGTGGCCCGAAACCCGGCGGTTTCAAAGGCGACCGCGGCCCCCGCAAACCGCGCGGCGATTATGACCCGGATGCCGCCCCCGCCCCGCGCAAACCCCGCGCGAAATCCAGCGACGGCCCCGGTGCTGCGTCTTTCGACAAGCCGAAATTCGACAAACCCCGCGCGCCCAAGGGCGAACGCCCACCGAAGTCGCATAAGACCGAGCGTAGCCCGATGAAACCCGGCGCGACGCCCAAGCCCAAATCGGGCGGCGACACGAGCGGCAAGCCCAAGGCAAAGGCCGTTTGGAAAAAGGAAAAGCCCGCGGGCGACGCCCCGCGCAAGGGCAAGGGCAAGCCGACCACCTCGGTCACCACGCCGGGCGGAGAGAAGTCCTACAAACGGGCCTCCGACCCGTCCAAACGCTTCACCCCGCCGAATAAGATCGGCAAACAGGGCGGCAAGGGTGGCCCTAAATCGAAATAAGACCAAACGCCGGGGCCTCACCCCGGCGTTTTTGCATCCGGCGCCATTTCTTTAAAGAAATCGCCCCCTCTGGCCTCACCGAAGGGGATAAACTGGCACTACTGGATCGTGCCTATTCGCGGTGTTCTTGGAACAGTTTATCCCGCCTTTGCGCGGGCTTCATTCGTGGGCTCGCCCACCCGTAAAGAAAGGTTTGCCCCATGGACGGCAATTTCAACGAGAACGACATCTCCCGCGTTGTCGAAGCCGACCGCGCGCATATCTGGCACCACCTGAGCCAGCACAAACCCTATGAAACCACCGACCCGCGCATCATCGTCGAAGGCAAGGGAATCCGGGTCTGGGACCAAAAGGGCAAGGAACACCTCGACGCCGTCTCGGGCGGGGTCTGGACGGTCAACGTCGGCTATGGCCGCGAAAGCATCGCCAATGCGGTGCGCGATCAGTTGATCAAGCTGAACTATTTCGCGGGCTCTGCAGGCTCGATCCCCGGCTCTCATTTCGCCGAGAAATTGCTCGACAAGATGCCGGGGCTGGACCGCGTCTACTATTGCAACTCCGGCTCCGAGGCGAATGAGAAAGCCTTCAAGATGGTTCGCCAGATCGCGCACAAGCGCTACGGCGGCAAGAAGCACAAGATCCTCTACCGCGACCGCGACTACCATGGCACCACGCTTGGCTGTCTCTCGGCAGGCGGTCAGGACGAGCGCAATGCGCAATACGGCCCCTTCGCACCGGGTTTCGTGCGGGTGCCGCATTGCCTTGAATACCGCAGTTTCGAACAGGACGGCGCGCCGCAGGAAAACTACGGTGTCTGGGCCGCCGATCAGATCGAAAAGGTGATCCTCGCCGAAGGCCCCGAAACCGTCGGCGCGCTCTGCCTTGAGCCGGTCACCGCAGGCGGCGGCGTGATCTGCCCGCCCGAAGGCTATTGGGAGCGCGTGCAAGAGATTTGCCGCAAATACGACATCCTGCTGCACATCGATGAGGTCGTCTGCGGCGTGGGCCGCACCGGCACATGGTTCGGCTATCAGCACTACGGCATCCAGCCCGACATGGTGACCATGGCCAAGGGCGTCGCCTCGGGCTATGCCGCAATCGCCTGTCTGGTCACGACCGATGCGGTCTTTGACATGTTCAAGGACGATGCCAGCGATCCGCTGAACTATTTCCGCGACATCTCGACCTTTGGTGGCTGCACCGCGGGGCCGACCGCGGGCATCGAAAACATGAACATCATCGAGCGTGAGAACCTGTTGGAGAACACCACCAACATGGGCCACTACATGCTGGAGCAGCTTCACGCGCTGGCCGACAAGCACAAGGTGATCGGTGATGTGCGCGGCAAAGGGCTGTTTCTGGGGGCCGAACTGGTGACGGACCGCGACAGCCGCGCCCCTGTTGAGGAAAAGCGCATTCAGGCCGTGGTGGGCGATTGCATGGCCCAAGGGGTGATCATCGGCGCCACCAACCGCTCCCTGCCTGGCAAGAACAACACGCTGTGTTTCTCGCCCGCGCTGATCGCCACCCGCGATGATATTGATGAGATCATCACGGCGGTCGATGGTGCCTTGGGCCGGGTCTTCACTTCGGCGTAAAACCGCGTCTTGCGGCATGTGACAGGCGGCATCGGTTGACCCGGTGCCGCCTTCCTCTATCTAAACCCCTGTCTTGCCCGAACATGACATCGCACCGAAAGATCGCCGCAGATCGAAACCCGCGGGATTTTTCTGAAAATGTAGCGCCTTCGTGGGAACCTCTTCCAATCCCCCCGCGTTGGCAAATGAGTAAACTGGGAGAAAGACATGAAGAAGTTTCTTATCGCAATTCCGATGATCGCCGGTCTCGCCGCTTGTGACGGCACCACCTCCAACCAAGGTGCTCTGACTGGCGCGGCTCTCGGAGCTGCCACCGGTGCTGCCGTTTCAGGCGGTGACGACAAGGTTCAAGGCGCAATCATCGGCGGTCTCGCAGGTGCGGCGGCTGGCAACTACATCGGTCAGACACAGTCCGGCAAATGCGTGTACCAGAATGCCAACGGCCAGCGCTACGTCGCAGCTTGCCCATAATCGGCTGACATCGCGCGATTTCGCGTTATCGGGGCTTCGACCATCGGTCAGAGCCCTTTTTCGTTTCCGCCTCTCCCCTCACCTTGGCACCGACATGATTTGATCCTAACAGGGATCAAGCGCCCCAAGGGTGCGGGGAGGAACCATGACAACTTTAAGCGATATCGCGATCTTGCTGATCGCGGCCTTCGGCGCGGGGGTGTTGAACACCATCGCCGGGGGCGGCACCTTTCTGACCTTTCCCGCGCTGGTCTTTACCGGCATGCCCCCCGTGGCCGCCAATGCGACCAGCGCCGTGGCGGTGTTTCCGGGCTACCTTGCAGGCGCTCTTGGCTTTCGCAACGAGCTTGGCCGCTTCGACCGCCGCGCCTTGCTGCGGCTGTGCCTTATCACGCTGGCGGGCGGTGTGGTCGGTTCGGGTTTGCTTCTGATCTCTTCCAACGCGGCGTTTTCCGTTGTCGTGCCTTTCCTATTGCTTGCGGCGACGCTGGTGTTTCTGCTGGGCGACCGCATCCGCGCCTTCGCCGCCGCCCATGCCCGAGCCGTGACGCCCCAAGGCGCGCTCGGCCTCTTTGCGGTCAGCGTTTATGGTGGCTATTTCAATGGGGGCTTGGGCATCGTTCTGCTGGCCCTATTCGCGCTTTGGGGGATGACCGACCTGCACGGGATGAACGGCCTCAAGAACGGGCTGAGCTTCGTGCTTTCCTCAATCTCCGTAGCGGTCTTTGCCTTGGCCGGTCTGGTCGCATGGCCGCAGGCGCTGTTGATGATGCTGGCGGCCACGGCGGGCGGCTATGCCGGGGCGCCCTTGGCGCGAGCCTTGCCGAAAGAGACCGTACGCTGGCTGATCGCCGCCATCGGTTTCGGCATGAGCGCGGTGTTTTTCTGGCGGCTCGTGGCGAGCTAGTCCACCACCCGCGCCGCGCCGGTTTCAGGATCGAAAAGCACCAAGGGGTGGGTCGCCCGTTCGATCCGGCCCAGCCCCATGTCATCGCGCAACAGCGCAACCGGCCCCGAGATCGCCCGCGCGAGGGCCACCTCCAGCGGCTCCCCCACCGCATGGGTCAGCGTATGCACCGCGCGGCCCATTTCCAGATCCGCCCCCGCCAGCGTGCCATCCGCCAAGGTCAACCGCCCCTCGGCGCGATAGACCTCCCGACCGTTGAGGGTGAAGCCCGTGATATCCGACCCAGCCGTCGCCATGGCATCGCTGACGAGGAAGGTACCCTCGGGCTTGGCCGCCAGCGCGTTGCGCATAGAGGCGGGATGCACATGGATGCCATCGGCGATCAGCCCGGCATGAACCCCATCCCGCGCCAATGCCGCCCCGACCAGCCCCGGCGCGCGGTTGCCCATCTGGCTCATCGCGTTGAACAAATGGGTGACGCAGGACGCGCCCGCGTCGAAGGCCGCCATACAGGTCTCGTAATCCGCATCGCTATGGCCGAGCGAGACCACGACCCCCGCCTCGGCCATCGCGGCGATCTGGGCGGTGCTGGTGTTCTCTGGCGCGACGGTGACCATGAGATTCGGCAGACGCCCGGCGGCGCGTAGGATCAGGGCGAGGTCCGCCTCACTCATCGGGCGGATCAGCGCCCCGTCATGCGCGCCCTTGCGCGAAAGCGCCAGATGCGGGCCTTCCAGATGCAGCCCGATGATGCCCGGCACCCCTTCTGCGATGGCGTCGACAGCGGCCTCGATGGCCGCTTCGGTCTTCTCGGGCGTGTCAGTGATCAGGGTGGGCAGCAGCGCCGCGACACCGGTGCTGCGATGCGCGTCGGCCATGCGCCGCAGGGTCGCCAGATCGGGGCTGTCGTTGAACATCACCCCGCCGCCGCCGTTAACCTGAAGATCGACGAAGCCGGGGCAAAGCACGCCGCCCGCCATAGGCTCCGCCACGATGCCCTGCGGCACCTCTTCGGCGGTGAGGATGCGGCGGCTGCCGTCCTGCATCTGCGCCAGCACCTTGCCGGGGTGCAACCGCTTGCCGTCGTGGATCTGGGCCTCGGTGAAAACCTTTGCGATCTCGCTCATCACAGAACCTCCTCCGCCGCGGCCTTGCAGGCCAGATGAAACGCCCCGTCCAGCGCCGTGCCCCGCGCCGAGATCCGTCCTGCCAAATGGTCTTCCGGCAGGTACGGCGCGTAATCCGGGCCGATCCCGCCGAGCAGACAGAGCGGATCGCCGGGCGCGAAATCCAGCGCCTTCAACGCGCGGGTGTAATAGGCCGCGCCCTCCCGCATCAACGCCTGCGCGTGATGGTCTCCGGCCTCCGCCGCCGCGATGACCTTGGGCGCGAATGCCGCGTAATCCCCCGGCTGCGCCGTCAGGCTGAAGGCCACGAAAGCCTCAGGATCATCTCTGAAATCCGCCAACAAAGCGCGGGTCAGGTCGCTGTGGAGCAACACCCCGTCATGACATTGCAACGCCAAATCTAGCGCGCCGCGGCCCAGCCAAGCGCCCGATCCCTGATCCGCCAGATGAAACCCCCAACTGCCGGCATAGCGAAACGTCGTGCCATCGGTCGCGGCCACGATCGTGCCGGTGCCGATGGCCAAGACCCAGCCCGCCGCGCCTTCGCCAAGCGCGCCGACCACGCAGGCGGGGCGGTCATCCTCCGCGATGATCCGGCCATAGGGCAGCGCCGCGCGCAGCCGCGCTGCGTCCCGCGCGACGTTCATCCCGGCGAGGCCGAGAAAGGCGGTGGCCCCGGCAAGCGCCTCGGCAGGCAGCCCCGCCGAGGCTGCTGCCGCTTCGACCGTGGCGCGGATATTGATCAGGGTCTGATCCGGGTCATTGCCGATATTGGCCCGCCCGCCAGAAGCCCGGCCAAGGATGCCACCGCGCTGCGTGCCGATGGCCGCACGGCAGCCGGTGCCACCGCCGTCCACGGCGATCAAGAGAGGGGCGGAAATGCTCATGCGATCGTTCTAGGCGAGGGGCCGGGCGAACGGAAGTGCGGGCGCGGCCCCGAGGATAAATTCGGCCAGCCGTAATGCCAGATTGAACTCCCCCTAGGGCCAGCCTAACCTTCGCCCCATGGCCCTGCCCGTCGAAACCTTTTTCCTGCGCCCCGATGCGCAAGGCACCCTGCAACAGCAGATCCAGCAGATGATCGCCCAAGGCATCCTCTCGGGCCGGTTCCAGCGGGGGGAGAAGCTGCCCTCGACCCGCAGGCTCGCCGCGCATCTCGGCGTCAGCCGGATCACCGTGACCATCGCCTATACCGAGCTTTTGGCGAATGACTATCTCACCTCGCGCGGGCGGTCGGGGTATTTCGTCTCGGACAACGCGCCCGCCCCGCCCGCTTTCGCCCCCCGGGCCGAGGCGGATGACGCCATCGACTGGACCCGCGCCATCGGGCAGCGGTTCAGCGCCAATGGGTTGGCCGCCAAACCGCAGGATTGGGCCAGCTACCGCTACCCGTTCATCTATGGCCAAGCCGACCCAACGCTCTTTGATCACGCCAACTGGCGGCTTTGCGCCTTGCAAGCCCTCGGCCAGCGCGATTTCACCTCGATGACGACCGATTACTACGATCAGGACGACCCGCAGCTGATCGAGTTCATTGCCCGCCACATCCTGCCCCGGCGCGGCGTCTCGGCCCGGCCCGAGCAGATCCTTATCACCCTCGGCGCGCAGAACGCGCTTTGGCTTACCGCGCAGGTGCTGCTGACCCAACGCCGCCGCGCCGTGCTCGAAGACCCGTGCTATCCGGCGCTGAGCGGTATTCTCAGCCAGTCCCGTTGCCACATCACGCCCGTGCGGGTGGATCAAGACGGCCTCCCGCCCGAGGCGATCCCCCCCGATACGGATGTGATTTTCGCAACCCCAAGCCACCAATGCCCGACCAACGCCACCATGCCGATGGACCGCCGCCGCGCGCTCTTGGCCCGCGCCCGCGCGCTGGAGGCGCTGATCGTCGAGGATGACTATGAGTTCGAGATGTCCTTTCTCAAACCCGCCTCGCCCGCGCTTAAATCGCTCGATGACGAGGGGCGGGTGATCTATGTCGGCAGTTTCTCCAAATCGCTCTTTCCGGGGCTGCGACTGGGGTATCTGGTGGGGTCCGAACCCTTCATCCGCGAGGCCCGCGCGCTGCGCGCCTCGGTCCTGCGGCACCCGCCGGGGCATATCCAGCGCACCGCCGCCTATTTCCTGTCGCTTGGCCATTACGACGCCCAGATCCGCCGCATGGGGCTAGCGCTGCACGAACGCCGCCGGGTCATGGACGCGGCGCTAGAGACCCATGGCCTGCGCGTGTCGGGCCGGGGGGCCTATGGCGGCTCGTCCTTCTGGATGCGCGCACCAGAAGGCGTGGACACGGCGGAACTGGCCGAAAACCTGCGCGCGCAGGATGTGCTGCTGGAGCCGGGCCATGCCTTTTTCGCCGGGGCTGAAAGGGCCACGAATTACTACCGACTGGCCTATTCTTCGATCCCCGCCGCGCGGATCGAAGAGGGCGTCGGGCTGATCGCGCAAGAGATTGACCACCTGCGCTGATCTGGCCCTAGGGCTGGCGCAATTCTGGCCCTAACCCCGGCCTGCACCTGCTCGTAATTTGCCGATAGCTTTGCCCCATGCCCAAAGGATCGCGCGATGAAAATGACCACCGAAGAAGCCTTCGTCAAAACCCTTCAGATGCATGGGATCGACACGGCCTTTGGCATTATCGGCTCGGCCATGATGCCGATTTCCGACCTTTTCCCCGCCGCCGGGATCACCTTTTACGACGGCGCGCATGAGTGCAATTCTGGCATGATGGCCGATGGCTACACCCGCGCCTCGGGGCGGATGTCGATGATGGTGGCGCAGAACGGGCCTGGCATCACCAATTTCGTGACGCCGGTGAAAACCGCCTACTGGAACCACACGCCGCTTTTGCTGGTAACCCCGCAGGCGGCGAACAAGACCATCGGTCAGGGCGGCTTTCAGGAGGTCGAGCAGATGGCGCTCTTCCGCGATATGGTCGCCTATCAGGAGGAGGTCCGCGACCCCAGCCGCATCGCCGAGACGCTGAACCGCGTGATCCTTCAGGCCAAGCGCCACTCCGCGCCCGCCCAGATCAACGTGCCCCGCGATTTCTGGACGCAGGTGATCGACATCGAGTTGCCCGCCATTGTCGAGTTTGAACGCCCCTCGGGCGGGGAGACCGCCATTGCCGAGGCGGCGGAACTGCTCTCGAAGGCGAAATTCCCGGTGATCCTGAACGGCGCAGGCGTGGTGATCGGTGGAGCCATCGACGACGCGCGGCAGATGGCTGAGCGGCTGGATGCCCCGGTCTGCTGCGGCTACCAACACAACGACGCCTTCCCCGGCTCGCATCCGCTCTCGGTCGGGCCACTGGGCTACAATGGGTCCAAGGCGGCGATGGAGCTGATCGCAAAGGCCGATGTGGTGCTGGCGCTCGGCACAAGGCTCAACCCCTTCTCGACCCTGCCGGGCTACGGGATCGACTATTGGCCGCGGGATGCCAAGATCATTCAAGTCGATATCAACCCCGACCGCATTGGCCTGACCAAGCCGGTCAGCGTCGGCATCCTGGGCGATGCGGGCAAGGTGGCGCGCAGCCTCCTCGACCGGCTGAGCGACGGTGCCGGCGACGCGGGCCGCGAGGAACGCCGCAATCTGATCGCCCAGACCAAATCGGCATGGGCGCAGGAACTGACCTCGATGGACCACGAACACGACGACCCCGGCACCACGTGGAACGAGCGCGCCCGCAGCCGCGAGCCGGAAAAAATGTCGCCGCGCATGGCATGGCGCGCGATCCAGAAGGCGCTGCCCACTGAGGCGATCATCAGTTCCGACATTGGCAATAACTGCGCCATCGGCAATGCCTACCCGACGTTCGAGGCGGGGCGCAAATACCTCGCCCCCGGCCTTTTCGGCCCCTGCGGTTACGGCTTCCCGGCGATCTGCGGCGCCAAGATCGCCTGCCCGGACACGCCCGTAGTGGGCTTTGCCGGCGACGGGGCCTTTGGCATTTCCATGAATGAGATGGTGAGCGTGAACCGCGACGACTGGCCCGCCGTGACCATGGTAATCTTCCGCAACTACCAATGGGGCGCGGAGAAACGAAACACGACGCTTTGGTTCGACGACAACTTCGTCGGCACCGAATTGGCCCAAGACGTGAGCTATGCCGGGATCGCCAAGGCCTGCGGGGTCGAGGGGGTGCAGGTCTCGTCAATGGAGGAACTGACCGAGGCGTTGGACCGCGCGATCAAGGCCCAGATGAATGACGGCAAGACGACCTTCATCGAGGTGCTGCTCAACCAGGAACTGGGCGAGCCCTTCCGCCGCGACGCGATGAAGAAACCGGTCTCCGTCGCCGGGATCAGCCGGGATGACATGCGCCCGCAACGGGCCTGAGCCATGGCGCTGGTGCTCGTCGTCAATGCAGGCTCGTCGTCGATCAAGGCGGCGGTCTTTGACGGCGGGCTGTATGAAACCCTGCGGATCGAAGCGCAGGGCATCGGCCAGTCCGGCGCCCTGCGTGTGGGAAAGGCTCCGGCACGGCCCCTTGCGCTGCCCGATCACCGCACCGCCTTCACCGCCATTCTGGCAGGGCTGCGTGACGCGGGGATCGTGACCGCTGACCTCAGCGCCGCCGCGCATCGCGTGGTGCACGGCGGCCCGGACTTGGCCGCGACGACGGAAGTCACCCCCGCCGTGCGCGCCGCCATCGCCGCGGCGCAACCGTTGGCGCCGCTGCACAACCCGCATCACCTCAGCGCCATCGACGCCCTTGCAGCGCTGATGCCGGAGCTCCCGCAATTCGCCGCTTTCGACACCGGCTTTCACCGCACCAACCCGGACGTGGCGCGCCGCTACGCGCTGCCCGAGAAGCCCCAGACCGCCGCCCTCCGCCGCTACGGCTTCCACGGCATCAGCTACGAGAGCCTCGTGCGGAATTTCAGCGCCCAGACCGGCGCCCCATTGCCCGCCCGCCTGCTGGCCCTGCATCTGGGCAATGGCGCATCGCTCTGCGCGATCCGCGATGGGAAATCGGTGGCCACAACCATGGGCTTTTCGCCGCTCGGCGGGCTGACCATGGGCACCCGCGCGGGCGAGATCGACGCGGGCGCGGTGTTGCATCTGGTGGGCGATCTCGGGCTGGAAGCCGCGCAGAGACTGCTGCACCACGAGAGCGGGTTGCTCGGCCTGTCGGGCCAGACCGCCGATATGCGGCAATTGGCGGAAAGCGACAGCGAGAGCGCTGGCTTTGCGCGCGCCCACTTTTGCTATTGGATCACCCGTCAGGCCGGGTCGATGATCGCCGCGATGGGCGGGATCAACGGCATCGCCTTCACCGGCGGGATTGGCGAGAACGATTCCGCGGTGAGGGAAAAGGTTCTTGCAAACCTCCGCTGGGCGGGAAATATTCCCTCGTGGGTCATCCCCGCTGCCGAAGAGAAACATATCGCGCGCCAAGCGCTTGCCCTGCTGAAAGCCCCCGCCCCCTCATGACGCATTCCCAGCCGCCGCTCGATCTGTCGCCCAAGGTCTCGGACGAGGTCCGCCGCACGACCTGTTACATGTGTGCCTGCCGCTGCGGCATCAACGTGCACATGAAAAAAGGCAAGGTCGCCTATATTGAGGGCAACCGCGACCACCCGGTGAACCGCGGCGTGCTCTGCGCCAAGGGCTCAGCGGGGATCATGCAGCACAATTCCCCGGCGCGGCTGCGCAACCCGATGAAACGCGTGGGCCCTCGCGGCTCGGGCGAGTTCGAGGACATCAGCTGGGCCGAAGCACTGCAGATCGCCACCGGCTGGCTTGCCCCGCTACGCCATGAGGCGCCAGAGAAACTCGCCTTCTTCACCGGGCGCGACCAGTCGCAAAGCTTCACCTCCCTCTGGGCGCAGGCATTCGGCACGCCGAACTACGCGGCACATGGCGGCTTTTGCTCGGTCAACATGGCGACGGCGGGGATCTATACCATGGGCGGCGCCTTTTGGGAGTTCGGCCAGCCTGATTGGGACCACACCAAGCTCTTCATGCTCTTCGGGGTGGCCGAGGATCACGACAGCAACCCGATCAAGATGGGACTGGGCAAGCTGAAGAAACGCGGCGCGCGGGTGATCGGGGTGAACCCCATCCGTACCGGCTACAACGCCATCGCCGACGATTGGGTCGGCATCACGCCCGGGACCGACGGGCTGTTCATCCTGTCGCTGATCCACTGCCTGATGAAGGCCGGGCGCATCGATCTCGACTACCTCGCGCGCTATACCGACGCGCCGGTGCTGCTGAACGGCGACCCGAAGTCGCCCGAGTTCGGCCTGCAACTGCGCGACGCGGACGGCAAGGCGCTGGTGATCGACCGCAAGACCCGCAAGCTCACCCCCTTCGACCAACCCGGGGTGCGCCCCGACCTCTCGGCCACCTACCGCGCCGGCGGGATCACGCACCGACCCGTGTTCCACCAGATGGCCGAGCAATACCTCGGAGACGATTACGCCCCCGAAGCAGTGGCCGAGCGCTGCGGCATCCCTGCGTCGCGCATCCGCGCCATCGCGGCGGAACTGGCGCGCGTGGCCTTCGACGAGGCTTTTGAACTCGACCAGCCCTGGACCGATTTCCGGGGCGAGCGCCACGAGAAGATGATCGGCCGGCCGGTTTCCTTCCACGCCATGCGCGGAATCTCGGCCCATGCCAACGGTTTCCAGACCTGCCGCGCGCTGCATGTGCTTCAGATCATTCTCGGGACTGTCGAGGTGCCCGGCGGCTTCCGCTTCAAACCGCCCTACCCCAAGCCCGCCACGGCACATCCGAAACCGCATTGCAGAGCCACGCCGGGCGGACCTCTTGACGGGCCGCATCTGGGGTTCGTCCACGGGCCAGAGGATCTCGCGCTGAAAGCCGACGGCAGCCCGGCGCGGATCGACAAGGCGTTTACATGGGAAAACCCGATGTCGGCCCACGGGCTGATGCACATGGTGATCAGCAATGCCCATGCGGGCGATCCCTACAAGATCGACACGCTCTTCATGTACATGGCCAACATGTCGTGGAACTCCTCGATGAACCCCGGCGGGGTCATGAAGATGCTGACCGACACCGATGAGAACGGGGATTACGTGATCCCCCGCATCATCTATTCCGACTCCTATTCCTCGGAAATGGTGGCCTATGCCGACCTGATCCTGCCCGACACGACCTATCTGGAGCGGCACGATTGCATCTCGCTCCTTGACCGCCCGATCAGCGAGGCCGATGCCGCCGCCGACGCGATCCGCTGGCCGGTGGTGGAGCCCAACCGCGACGTGCGTGGCTTTCAATCGGTGCTCTGCGATCTGGGGGCCAAGCTCGGCCTGCCCGGCTTCGTGAACGACGACGGCAGCCAGAAATACAAAGACTACGCCGACTACATCACCACCCATGAACGCCGCCCCGGTGTCGGCCCGCTGGCGGGCTTTCGCGGGGAGGACGGCACCAAGAGCGGCCGGGGTGCTCCGAATCCTGCGCAGATCGAGCGCTACATCGAGAACGGTGGTTTCTCGGTGCATCACATCCCCGCCGAGGCGCAATACTACAAGCCGTGGAACAGCGCCTATCAGGACTGGGCCGTGGGCTTGGGCCTCTTCGACGCACCGCAGCCCTATCTCTTCTCGCTCTACGTGGAGCCGCTGCGCCGCTTCCAGCTCGCCGCCGAGGGTCACGGCGACCGCCAGCCCCCGGAGCATTTGCGCGAGCGCATCAAGCAGTTCATGACACCGCTGCCGCATTGGTACGAAAGCGACCCCGAGGGCACGCAGGGCTACGATGTCCACGCCCTCACCCAACGCCCAATGGCAATGTACCACTCCTGGGGCAGCCAGAACGCATGGCTGCGGCAGCTGCATGGGCATAACCCGCTCAACCTGCCCACCGCGATCATGCGGGCAAAGGGTTTGAAGGACGGCGATTGGGCGCGCGTGACCTCGCCCCATGGCGGGATCACCGTGCCAGTGATGGAGATGGCCGCGCTTAACCCGCATACCGTCTGGACATGGAACGCCATCGGCAAGCGCAAAGGCGCATGGGCGCTGGACCGCGATGCGCCGGAGGCAACAAAGGGCTTTCTGCTCAACCACCTGATCCACGAGCTTCTGCCGCCAAAGGGCGACGGCCTGCGCTGGTCCAACTCCGACCCGATCACCGGACAGGCCGCGTGGTTCGACCTCAAGGTCCATATCGAAAAAACCGACGCCCCTGCCGAGGCGCAGCCGGAAATCCCGCCGCAACGCTCCCCGGTCCCGCCCGCGCCGCGCGGCATCGCGTGGAAGGTGGGCAAATGACCCGCTTCCGCCCCCGCGCCGCGCACAAGCCCCTTCAGGACCACCGCCCATGACCACGCTTCCGCAACAGACCGACCGCAAACTCGGCCTCGTGATCGACCTCGACACCTGCGTCGGCTGTCATGCCTGCGTGATCTCCTGCAAGGGCTGGAACACCGAGAACTACGGCGCACCGCTGTCGGACCAAGACGCCTATGGCGGCGACCCGTCGGGCACCTTCCTCAACCGGGTGCACAGCTACGAGGTCCAGCCCGAGGCGGGTGCGGCGCAACTGGTCCATTTCCCAAAATCCTGCCTGCACTGCGAAGACGCGCCCTGCGTCACCGTTTGCCCCACTGGCGCGAGCTACAAGCGGGTCGAGGACGGCATCGTGCTGGTCAACGAAAGCGATTGCATCGGCTGCGGCCTCTGCGCTTGGGCCTGTCCCTACGGCGCGCGCGAGTTGGATCAGGCAGCCGGTGTGATGAAGAAATGCACCCTCTGCGTCGACCGGATCTACAACGAGAACCTGCCCGAGGAAGACCGCCAGCCCGCCTGCGTGCGCACCTGCCCCGCGGGCGCGCGGCATTTCGGCGATCTGGGCGATCCCGACAGCGCTGTCAGCCAGCTTGTAGCAGAGCGTGGCGGCGTGGACCTGATGCCCGAACAGGGCACCAAACCGGTCAACAAATACCTGCCGCCGCGCCCGCGCGACACGCTTGGCCCTCCCGAGGGCGAGATCGACGTGCTCGCCCCCTTCCTCGCCCCGGTGGACGAGGGGCCGAAGGGCTTTCTCGGCTGGCTTGATCGCACTTTGGAGAAGCTCTGATGCATCCGGCGCCTTCCGTTATTCTGTTCAGCAGCCTGTCGGGCATGGGTTTTGGCCTGCTTGCATGGCTCGGGATCGGCCTGCCTGCGGTGACCGGCTGGGTCGCTTTCGTCTTCTTCGCGCTGGCCTATCTCTTGGCCGTGGGCGGGCTCATCGCTTCGACCTTTCACCTTGGCCATCCAGAGCGCGCGCTCAAAGCCTTCACCCAATGGCGCAGCTCTTGGCTCAGCCGGGAGGCTTGGGCCTCGGTCGCGGCCTTGTTGACCATGGCAGCCTATGGCACGGGGTTGGTGTTTTACGACACGCGGCTTTGGCCCTTGGGGGTGATCGGTGCGGCGCTGGCGCTGCTGACGGTGCTGACCACGGCGATGATCTATACCCAGATGAAAACCGTGCCGCGCTGGCACAGCGTGATGACGCCGCTGAATTTCCTGTCGCTCAGCATCGCGGGCGGTGCCCTGCTGGCGGGGCAGGTGACGGCGGCGACGATCCTGCTGGCGCTGGCCGGGGCGGTGCAGATCGCCACATGGTGGCGCGGGGATCGGGCGCTTGCGGCCTCAAACAGCGATATCGCGAGCGCGACGCGGTTGGGGCCGCAGGGCAGTGTCCGCGCCTTTGAGCCGCCCCATACCGGCAGCAACTATCTGCTGCGGGAATTCGTCTATCAGATCGGGCGCAAACATGCGCTGAAACTGCGGGTGATCGCGATTGCCCTGATGGTGCTGCTGCCGCTGCTGCTGCTGCTCTCGCCCGTGTTTCACCACCTTGCTGCCGGTCTTGCGGTGCTGAGCCATGCGGCAGGGGTGCTGACCGCGCGCTGGCTGTTCTTTGCCCAAGCCGAACATGTGGTCGGCTTCTATTACGGCAAACGCTGAACGCAAAAGAGGGGGTGTCTTCACCCCCTCTTCGTATTGGCCAGCCTGTTTAAATTAGGCTTAATTCATCAGACCCGCATGGCGCAGGGCCGCATCGACCAGTTCCTTGGTCGGGTCGGTCAGCTCCGTGAGCGGCAGGCGCACCTCGTCCGAGCAAAGGTCGAGCCGCGACATGGCGTATTTCACACCCACAAGCCCCGGTTCGGTAAAGATCGCCTTGTGGAGCGGCATCAGACGGTCCTGCAGCTCCAGCGCCTTGGCATAATCGCCCTCAAGACAGGCGGCCTGCATCTGCGCCACAAGGCGCGGCGCGACATTGGCGGTGACCGAGATACAGCCGACGCCGCCTTGAGCGTTGAACCCATGCGCCGTGGCGTCTTCGCCGGAGAGCTGGCAGAAATCCGGGCCGCAGGTGATGCGCTGATCGCAGACGCGCGCTAGATCGCCGGTGGCGTCCTTGACGCCGACGATGCGCGGCAGCTCGGCCAGTTCGCCCATCGTTTCGGGCATCATATCCACCACCGAACGGCCGGGGATGTTGTAAATGATGATCGGCAGGTCACAGCAGTCATGCACGGCGGTGAAATGCGCCACCAACCCGCGCTGCGTGGGCTTGTTGTAATAGGGTGTCACCACCAGCAGCGCATCCGCGCCGACCTTTTCGGCGTGACGGGCGAGGCGGATGCTTTCGACCGTGTTGTTCGACCCGGCGCCCGCGATGACCGGGATGCGGCCCGCGACGGCTTTGACCACCTCTTCGACGACGGTCTCATGCTCGGCATGGCTCAGCGTGGGGGATTCGCCAGTGGTGCCGACGGGGACGAGCCCGCTCGACCCTTCGCCGATGTGCCATTCGATAAGTTTCTTAAGCGTATCCAGATCCAGCGCGCCGTTGCGAAACGGCGTGACGAGGGCAGGCAGAGAGCCTTTGAACATGTGCACGCTCCTTAAGTGCTGGCCGGTGGAAAACCGGACTGGATGAGGGCTTTTGCGGGCGCTACGGTTTGATAAACGGCGCCCAAGCCATATGTTGCAAGGCTCTAGCCTCGGAGACGTGGGAAATGCAAGCGATGACGCGCCTGATGGCGATCCTCATGAGTGTTTTTGTCCTGACCGTGCCGGCGGAAGCGCAGCGCCCGCGGCCTTTGGGCTGGGCAATGGATGCGATGCGCAGCGGCAATTGGGACGCGGCTGCGGCGCTGGCCGCCCGTGACGGGCAGGTCGCCGCCGATGTGATCGAATGGCACCGGCTGCGCGCCGGGCGCGGCACCTATGCCGACACCCGCGATTTCCTGAACCGCAGACCCGACTGGCCCGGTGAGGCGTATCTGCGCAGGCAGAGCGAAGCGGCGGTCATCAAACAGGGTGAGAGCGAGATACTGGATTTCTTCTCGGCCATGGCCCCGCAGACCCCACGCGGCGTGCTGGCCCATGCCGAGGCGCTGATCAACATTGGCCAGCGCGGTGAGGCCGAGGCGAACCTGGTTCTGGCGTGGCGCACCATGCCGATGAACGCCAGCAGTCAGGCCCTTTTCACCGACGCCCACGGGAGCCTTCTGGCCCCGCATCACGCGGCCCGGCTGGAAGAGATGCTCTGGCAGCGCGAACATTCCGAAGCGCGGCAGATGTTCGATCTGGTCGCAAGCGCCGACAGGGCGCTGGCGGAAACCCGCATCGCCCTGCAAAAGCTGGAAAGCGACGTGAACGCCAAGATCGACGCGCTCCCCGCCTCCAAGTCCGATGCGCCGGGGCTGGCGCATGACCGCTTTGAATGGCGTATTCGCAAGGGGCTGCGCGAGGATGCCAAGGATTTGATGCTGGCGCGCTCGACCTCGGCTGAGGCCCTGGGCCAGCCCCCCAAATGGGCCAACCGCCGTCGCGCCTTGGCACGGGATGAAATGCGCAATGGCGATGCGCAAAGGGCCTACCGACTGGCGTCGCAGCATTTTCTGACCGATGGCTCGAACTATGCCGATCTCGAATGGCTCTCGGGCTATATCGCGCTGCGGTTCTTGGACGATCCCACCACCGCTCTGGGCCATTTCCAGAACCACGACAACGCCGTGGAATCTCCCATTAGCCAAGGCCGCGCGGGCTATTGGCAGGGCCGCGCGTTAGAGGCGATGGGCGATGCCGAAGGCGCGGCGAAAGCCTATGCCATGGGGGCGGAATACCAAACCTCCTTCTACGGGCTGCTGGCCGCCGAACGGGGCGGCCTCCCCTTTGATGAAAAGCTCGCAGGCGCGGCACCTGAACAAGACTGGCGCAGCTCTCCGCTGGCCCGTGCGCCCCTGTTCGAGGCCGGATTGCTGCTGCAAGCCTCGGGCGAGCTGTCCACCGCCGAGCGGTTCTGGACCCATTTGGCCGAACAACTCGTCCCCGAAGACATCGCCCTGCTGGGGCAAGCCGCCATCGACGTGGGCCAGCCCCATATCGCGGTGATGATCGGCAAACGCGCCGCGCAGCGGGGGCTGGAGGTGCCCGCCCCCTATTACGCGCTGCACAGACTGGTGGAGAAAGACCTGCCGATGGCGACCGAGATGACCCTCGCCATCGCGCGGCGTGAAAGCGAATTTGATCCCAATGTGCAGAGCGGCGTCGGCGCGCGGGGTTTGATGCAGATCATGCCCGCCACGGCGCGGGACGTGGCGCGCGATCTGGGCATCTCAGGCCAGCACACGACGGACCGCCTGACCGCCGACCCCGATTACAACGCGCGGCTTGGCGCGACCTATCTGTCACAGATGGCGGGACTTTTTGACGGCAATGTCTCCATGATGTCGGCGGCCTATAACGCAGGCCCTAGCCGCCCGCGGCGCTGGATGGCGACCTATGGCGACCCGCGCAAGGGTGAGATCGACATCGTCGATTGGATCGAGATGATTCCCTTCCGCGAGACGCAGAACTACGTCATGCGGGTGACCGAAAGCCTGCCGGTCTACCGCGCCCGACTGGGCAAAGACCCGCTGCCGATCCCCTTCAGCAAAGAGTTAACCGGATCGACTTTGAAGGCGTTCGCGCCATAGGGTGAACAGCCCCGCCGCCACGATCATGCCCGCGCCCAGCACCACGCTGGGGCGCAGCACCTCGTTAAAGACTGACAGGCCGATGATCACGGTAAAGATCAACTGGGTATAGGCGAAGGGCTGCACCGCGCTGGCCTCGGCCACTTCGTAGCAACGGATCAACAGCCAGTGGCCCGTAACCCCGGTGATGCAGAGCGTGCCCATCAACAGCCAGTTGCCCGGCGTCATCGGCTCCCAGAACCAGACGCCGACCGCCGTCATGACAACCGCGCCGGTGACGCCGGTCCAGAAGAAGCTCGTCGCCGTATTGTCGCGCCGCGCGACATAGCGAGTCAGCAGGCCATAGACCGCGAACATCGCCGCCCCCGCCAGCGGGATCGCGGCGGCAGGGTCCACCACCCGAAGCCCGGGTTGCAAGATGACCAACACCCCGACAAAGCCCACACCAATCGCGGCCCACCGCCGCCAGCCGACTTTCTCACCCAAGATCGGACCGGAGAGCGCCGCCACCAAAAGCGGGTAGCAGGTAAAGACCGCATGGCTCTCCACCAACCCCAGAATAGTGAAGCCCAGCACCATCGTGCAAATCTGCGCCGAGAGCAGCACCCCCCGCAGGATTTGCACCGCGGGCTGTGTCGTGGCGGCGGCGCGGCGGATGCCGCCCGCCTTGCGCAATGCCAGCGCGATCACGAAGGCCGCGAAAAACCAATAGCGGATCATCACCACCATTAGCACGTTGTAGTTCTCGGCCAAATGGCGCGACAGCCCGTCTTGGACGGCGAAGACCATCGTCGTGGCGATCATCAGCATGATGCCGAGCGGGATATTGTTGGACTGGCTCATGCGGGCATCCGTGCGCAGGTCATGTGGCGTTTGCGGCCATAGCCGGGGATGCGGGCAACCTCAAAACCGCCCGCGGCGAGCGCCCGGCGCACGAAGCCCGCGGCGGTATAGGTCGCCGCACTGCCGCCCGGTGCGGTATGGCGGGCCACCTCGGCCATCAGATCATCGCCCCAAAGCTCGGGGTTCTTGGCCGGTGAAAACCCATCGAGAAACCAAGCATCGGCCTGCCCCTGCCATGCGGGCAGGGTTTCGCGCGCGTCCCCAATGATGATTTCGGCCCGGAAGCCGGGCAGTTCCAACACGCCACCCGCGCCATCCCACGCCGCTGTCAGCGCATCGCGCCGCCCGTCGAGCGCGGGAAAGGCCGCATGGGCCTGCGCCATATCCTCGGGGTGCATCGGGTAGGCTTCGAAACTGGTGAAATGCAGCGGCCCGTCATGGCCCGCCCGCATCCAAGCATCCCATGCCAGCAACAGGTTCAACCCGGTGCCAAAGCCAAGCTCGGCGATGTGAAAGCCGGGGCGGAACCTCTCGGGCAGGTCATTGCCCGCCAGAAAGACATAGGCCGTCTCTGCCGCGCCATCCTCCAAGCTGAAGTAGGGGTCATCGAACTGGGTCGAGACGGGCACTTGGCCCGCGCGCCAAGTGATCTGGGCATTCTGGTCTGGCACGGCACGTCCTGCTAGAGGGGGAAGAAGTCGCGCAGACACTGCGCAAGCTGGCGGGGAATGGCAATGGTGGATGTAACCGTAAGAGGGGCCGGGATTTTTGGCCTGTCGGTGGCTTGGGCCTGCGTCCGGCGCGGGGCGGTGGTGCGCGTGGTCGATCCGTCAGGACCGGCGGCGGGGGCGTCGGGCGGGATCGTGGGCGCGCTGGCGCCGCATGTGCCAGAGAATTGGAACGCCAAGAAAGCCTTTCAGCTTGAGAGCCTGCTCAGCGCCGAAGCCTTCTGGGCCGAGGTCGAGGCTGCGGGCGGTCGCGCGCCCGGCTATATCCGCAGCGGGCGCTTGCAGCCGGTGACAGATGACGCGGCCCTCGCGCTGGCGCGGCAGCGGCAGGACACGGCAGCCGCGCTTTGGCAAGGCCGCGCCCGGTGGGAGTTGATCCGCGCCGAGAGCCGCGATTGGGCCCCGCAGAGCCCCACGGGCTGGCTGATCCGCGACACGCTAAGCGCCCTCGTCCACCCGCGCCACGCCTGTGCCGCCCTCGTGGCGGCGCTGGCGGCCAAAGGCGTTGAGATCGTGGCCGAGGCGCCCGATACGGGCCTGACCCTCTGGGCCACTGGGGTCGCGGGGCTGGAGGCGCTGAATGCGGGCCATCCGCGTTTGGTCGGCGCAGGCATCAAAGGGCAAGCCGCGCTCTTAAAACTGAACCGAAGCGGCGCGGCACAGCTTTTTGCCGATGGGGTCCATGTGATCCCGCATCTGGATGGCACGGTGGCTGTGGGCGGCACCACTGAGCGAGAATATGACAGCCCTGACGGCACCGATGCACAGCTCGATGCGGTGATCGCCAAGGCCCGCGCGGCGGTCCCCGCATTGCAAGACGCGCCGGTCGTCGAACGCTGGGCCGGGCTGCGCCCGCGCAGCCGCAGCCGCGCGCCGATGCTGGGGCCGTGGCCGGGCAGACCGGGGCATTACATCGCCAACGGCGGCTTCAAAATCGGCTTCGGCATGGCCCCCAAAGTGGCAGAGGTCATGGCCGATCTTCTGCTTGAAGGGCGCGATGCCATCCCCAAGGGTTTCAGGGTCGAGGACAACCTCTAGACCAACAAAAAACCCCGGCCACTGGCCGGGGTTTTCTGTCACTTTCAACCTGCGGCTTAGCGCGCGTTGGGCAGGATCACGATCTCGACCCGGCGGTTCTGCGCCTTGCCAGCGGCGCTCAGGTTGCTGGCAACCGGCTGGCTTTCGCCACGGCCGAATGTCTGCAAACGCTGCTGCGGCACGCCGTTGGACAGAAGGATGTTGCCCACGGCCTGCGCGCGACGCTCGGAAAGCTGCTGGTTATAGGCCGCTTCGCCATCGCTGTCGGTGTGGCCCACGACTTGCAGGGTGGAGTTCTGATAGATGTTCACATTCTGCGCCAGCGCGGCCAGATCGTCACGCAGGGCGGGCGATACGCTGGTGCTGTCGGTCGCAAAGAGGATGTCTTGCGGCAGTGTCACGATCAGACGGTCGCCGGTGTTGGTGATCACCACACGGCTGTCCATTGCGGCGCGCAGCTCGGCCTCTTGCTTATCAAGCGAATAGCCGACGCCCGCGCCGATCGTGCCGCCGATCAAAGCGCCTTTCAGCGCGCCTTTGCCGTCACCTTCGGAAATCGCACCAGCAAGGGCCCCGACGCCCGCACCGATCAAAGCGCCATTCTTGGTCCGCTGGTTGGGATCGCCATTGCCCGGCTGCATCGGCTGCGTACAGGCACCCAGTGTCATCGCGCCGGCCAGAGCGGCGGCCAAAGTCATCTTCGAAGAAATCATGTCTACTGCCTTCATGTTTGCGGCCCCGTTCGGGCGGGGCATCTTGACGTGAACGCAATATAGGCACGCAAAGTTCCCAAAAACATTACATATAACCGCTATTCGGCAGAAACCCGCCCAGAAGGGGCCATTTGCGCCTCTGCCCGTGCCGCCTCGAAGGCGAGCATTGCGCGTTTCACCGGCAGCCCCCAGTGGTAGCCGCCCAAGCCCCCGCTTTTGCGCAGCGCCCGGTGACAGGGGATCAGCCAACTCACCGGATTGCGCCCTACTGCTGTGCCCACTGCGCGCACGGCGCGGGGGCTGCCGATGCTCTGCGCGATTTCGGAATAGGTGGTCACCTGCCCTGAAGGGATGCTCAGCAGCGCCTCCCAGACCTTGATTTGAAAGGGCGCACCGATGAGGTAGAGCGGCGCTTTCGCCTCGGGGTCCTTCCGCCGCCCAAAGGCGGCGTCGACCCATGCCTGCAACCGCGCGGGGGCCTCCTTGAAATCGGCGAGCGGCCAGCGGCTACAAAGATCCGCCATCGCCGCATCCTCCCCCACTTCCGACGACAGCGCGAGCCCGCAGATGCCCTTGTCGGTGCCCATCACCAGTGTCGGGCCGAAGGGGCTGTCAAACCAACCCCAGTAGATCGTCAGCCCCGCGCCCTTGCGGGCAAACTCACCGGGGCTCATCGCCTCCCAGCGCAGGAAAAGGTCATGCAACCGCCCGCTGCCCGACAGCCCCAATTCATGCGCCGCCGCCAGCGTGGTGAAACGGTCGCGCAGCATGACCTTGGCCTGATCCAGCATCAGATACTGCTGGTATCGCTTCGGCGAGACCCCCACCCAGCGTGAGAACAGCCGCTGGAAATGCGCGGCGGACATGCCCATCTCGCCCGCGATCCAATCGAGTTGCTTGGGGTCCTCGGCCTCGTCAATCAGGGCGATGGCCCGGCGCATCACCTGATAGTGGTACCCCTGATCTTCGGGCGCGGGAGAGAGCTGTGCGATCTGTGTCATGCCACCAGATTAGCCGCGCCCCTGCCCCCGTGCGACCCGTTTCTTGCGCCATCGCAGCCCAAGCCCCGCCCCCGCTTGCCCTGCCGCGCCATTCATCGCATACCCTGAGCCATGGCCCGCCAACTTGATTATCATACCATCCGCGAGATCTTCGCCCGCTTCCAACAGGCAGAGCCTGAGCCCGAGGGCGAGTTGGAGCATGTGAATGTCTATACGCTCGTCGTGGCCGTGGCGCTGAGCGCGCAATCGACCGATGCGGGCGTCAACAGAGCCACGCGCGAGTTGTTCAAGATTGCCGACACGCCGCAAAAAATGCTCGATCTCGGGCTTGAGGGGCTAATTGAACATATCAAGACCATCGGCCTCTACCGTCAGAAGGCCAAGAACGTCATCAAGCTCAGCCAAATCCTCGTCGACGATTACGACGGCGAGGTGCCGAACTCCCGCGCTGCGCTGCAATCGCTGCCGGGGGTGGGGCGCAAGACTGCGAATGTCGTGCTCAATATGTGGTGGGGCCAGCCCGCGCAGGCGGTGGACACGCATATCTTCCGCGTTGGCAACCGCACCGGGATCGCACCGGGCAAGACGGTCGACGCGGTCGAGCGCGCCGTTGAGGACAACATTCCCGCCGATTTCCAGCGCCATGCCCATCACTGGCTTATCCTGCATGGCCGCTATCACTGTAAAGCCCGCAAACCCCTGTGCCGCACCTGTATCATCCGTGACCTGTGCCAATACGAGGACAAGACAGAATGACCCAATACGAAGTGATTGGCATCGGCAACGCCGTCGTCGACGTGATCTCCCATGCCGATGACGCTTTCCTTGCCGACAACGGTATCGAGAAAGGCATCATGCAGTTGATCGAGCGTGACCGCGCCGAAGACCTCTACGCCGCGATGCAAGACCGCGTGCAGACGCCGGGCGGCTCGGTCGCCAATACCGTTGCGGGCGCGGGCGCGCTGGGCCTCAAGACCGCCTTTATCGGGCGGGTGCGCGATGATGAGTTGGGCCAGTTTTATGCCAAGGCGATGACCGATATCGGCATCGACTTCGTCAACGCCCCCGTGGCCGAGGGCGAGAACCCGACCTCGCGTTGCATGATCTTCGTCACCCCCGATGGGGAGCGGTCGCTGAACACCTACCTCGGCATCTCAACCGGGCTGACCTCGGCCGATGTGCCGCAGGCGGTGACGGAGAAGGCCAAGCTGATGTTCCTCGAAGGCTACCTCTTCGACCACGAGGCGGGCAAAACCGCCTTTCGCGAGGCCGCGCGGGCCGCGACGGCGGGCGGCGGCATGGCGGGCATCGCCATCTCCGACCCCTTCTGCGTGGAGCGCCACCGCGACGACTTCCTCGCGCTGATCGAAAACGATCTGGGCTATGTCATCGGTAATGAGGCCGAGATTCGCGCCCTTTGGGAAACCGACGACACCGAAGCCGCCCTGGCCAAAACCGCCGAGATTTGCCCGCTGGTGGTCTGCACCCGTTCAGGCGACGGGGTCACGCTGGTCCGGGGCGAGGAACGGGTCGACGTGCCGGTCGAAAAGGTCGTGCCGGTGGATGCCACGGGCGCGGGCGATCAATTCGCGGCGGGCTTCCTCTATGGTCTTGCCACGGGCCGCGATCTTGAGACCTGTGGCCGCATGGGCAACATCTGCGCGGGCGAAGTGATCCGCCACATCGGCCCCCGCCCCCAGACTGACATCATGGCCCTGTTCAAGGCCGAAGGGCTGGTCTGACCATGATCGAGAACGGTTTTCACGATGTCCCGCCCGGCAAACTCGCCGTGGTGGTGACCCATCTTGAGATGGACGCCAAACCCAGCCTGCGGGAGGTGCCCCTGCCCGAGGGTGTCACCTTTCGGAAGGTCACACCGACGCCCGACTGGTTTCGGGACATTTTCCGGCGTGTCGGGATGGATTGGCTCTGGTACGGGCGGCTCAAACTGGAGGGCGCGGCCCTCTCTGCGCTGCTGCAAGACCCGGCGCGGGACTTTTATACGCTGACCCGCGATGGCAAGGACGAGGCGCTGCTTGAGTTGAACTTCCCCGAAGATGGCAGCTGCGAGCTGGCCTATTTCGGGCTGACCTCTGCGCTGATCGGCAGCGGTTCGGGGCGGTATCTGATGAACCAAGCGATCACGCTGGCATGGGAAAAGCCAATCACCCGGCTGCATCTGCATACCTGCACCAACGACAGCCCACAGGCGCTTGGCTTTTATGTGCGGTCAGGCTTCATCCCGGTGCGCCGTCAGGTCGAGATCGACGACGATCCGCGTCTCACAGGGCTGCTGCCGCGCGATGCGGCACCGCAAGTGCCGCTTATCGAGGCATAGGACCGCCGCCGGATCATCGAACCGGCGTGCACTCCGCCCCTTGGAAACAGGCGATTACTTTATCGACCATGGCAGGCTTCGGAGAGCCGAAGAGGTCGCCCCCGCAGGGGTTGCTTTCCAGCGCATAGGCCCCATCCGGTTTGCGTTCGAGGAAGGCCAGAACATCCCCCTCTTCGGCGGAGCCGCACCAAGGGCCGAAACACTGAACGTTGAGCGTCAAGGGCTGGTCAAAGGGCACGTCAAAGCCCCCTTCGGATAGCGCCGTGCCGCTGATCTGCGCCCGGATCGGCGTCTCTTCGGGTGGGTTGATCCCGATGGTGCCACCCTTCGGCAGGGCGCTGGCATCCAAGGTCAGACGCCCCTGCACCACGACGTAACTTTCCTCGGCCTTGGCCGCGCGTTGATAGGTCGCCTCGACCGAATGGGGCAGGCAACTGAGCGCAAGCGCGGGCAGCGGGGCCAAAGTGGCGAGGGCGCAGGCGATGATCCGTGTCATAGCTTCTCCTCAAACTCTTCAAGAACCGCCGCATAGACCGCACGTTTGAACGGCACGATATTCGCGACCAGTTGATCTGCGGGCATCCAGCGCCATTCCGAGAATTCAGGCTCAGCCGTCTGGATATTGACCTGATCGTCCTGCCCCATAAAACGCATGAGAAACCACTTCTGTTCCTGCCCCCGGTAGCGGCCCTTCCAGATGTTGGGCACCAGTTCATGGGGCAGATCATAGGGCAGCCAGCTTGTCGTCTCGGCTTCGATCCGCACCAGATCGCTGGAGATGCCGGTCTCTTCCTCCAACTCACGCAGGGCCGCATCGCGCGCGGCCTCGCCCTTGTCGACCCCGCCTTGGGGCATTTGCCAAGCGTCCTGATCCCGGTCGCGCCGCTGGCCAACAAAAACCTCGCCCTCGGCATTCACCAGCATCACGCCGACGCAAGGTCGGTAGGGCAGTTTGGCAATCTCTTCGGGGGTCATGGGGGCAGGTCTCCTGAATGGCGTTCATGAGGGAGTTAGCACGACCAAGGCGCGGCTCAAAGCGGTCACATCGCGGCTATAACGTTTCGGCAGCCGCATCCTTGACGCGGCGTTTCGCGTGACTTGCCCTGCCGTTTCCGATGGTGTCACAGTGACCCAGCCCTCCCAGAAAGGTAAAGCCATGTCCGACTATCCCCACCTGCTTGCCCCGCTCGACCTTGGTTTCACTACGCTGAAGAACCGGCTGCTGATGGGCTCGATGCACACCGGGTTGGAGGAGACGGGCGATTGGAACCGCGTGGCGGAGTTCTATGCGGCACGGGCGCGGGGCGATGTGGGGCTGATGGTCACGGGCGGCATCGGGCCGAACCGCGAAGGCGCGGTGGCCCATGGCGCGGCGATGATGGTCAGCCAGAAGGACGTCGACAACCACAGCATCATCACCCAGCGGGTGCATGAGGCGGGCGGCAAGATCGCCATGCAGATCCTGCACGCGGGCCGCTATGCCTTCACACCTGAATGCGTGGCCCCGAGCGCGGTGAAATCCCCGATCTCGATGTTCGCGCCCAAGGCGTTGGACGAGGAAGGCATCGAAAAACAAATCTCCGACATCGCCGCCTGCGCCCTGCGCGCCCGCGAGGCGGGCTATGACGGGGTCGAGATCATGGGCTCCGAGGGCTATTTCCTGAACCAGTTCCTCGTCACCCATACCAACAAGCGCGAGGACCGCTGGGGCGGGTCTTACGAAAACCGCATGCGCCTGCCGCTGGAAGTCGTCCGCCGCGTGCGCGAAATGGTGGGCGAGGATTTCATCCTGATCTACCGCCTGTCGATGATCGACCTCGTGCCCAACGGCTCGACCTTCGAAGAGGTCGTGCAATTGGCGCAAGAGGTCGAGAAGGCGGGCGCCAACATCATCAACACCGGCATCGGCTGGCACGAGGCGCGCATCCCCACAATCGCCACCTCGGTGCCACGCGCGGCCTTTGCATGGGTCACGAAAAAGTTGATGGGCAAGGTGGGCATCCCGCTGATCACTTCGAACCGGATCAACACGCCGCAAGTGGCCGAAGAAGTGCTGGCGGAGGGCTGCGCCGACATGGTCAGCCTCGCGCGGCCGATGCTGGCCGATGCCGATTTCCTCGCCAAGGCGAAGGCCGGTCAGGCCGAGCGCATCGCCCCCTGCATCGCCTGCAACCAAGCCTGCCTCGACCATACCTTCGGCGGCAAGATCTCCACCTGCCTCGTGAACCCGCGCGCCTGCTACGAGACGGAATTGCGGATCGAACCCGCCGCAAGCCCGAAAACAATTGCCGTTGTCGGCGCGGGGCCCGCCGGTCTCTCGGCGGCCATCACGGCGGCGGAGCGCGGCCACAAGGTGACGCTCATGGACCGCGCAAGCGAGATCGGCGGGCAACTCAACCTCGCCAAACAGGTAGCCGGCAAGGAGGAGTTCTGGGGCCTCGTCGACTGGTACCGCACCATGCTGGACGTGCACGGCGTGACCGTACAGCTTGAGACCGAAGCCACGAGCGAGGCGCTCTCAGACTTCGACGAGGTCATCATTGCCACCGGCGTCGTGCCGCGCGACCCGGAGATTCCCGGCCAGAACCGCGACAACGTGGTCAGCTACATCGACGTGCTGAACGGCACTGCGAAGGTCGGCCAACGGGTCGCCGTGATCGGCGCAGGCGGGATCGGCTTCGACGTGTCGGAACATCTGGTCCACGATGGCGAGAGCAGCACGATGAACCTGCCCGAGTGGATGCGCGAATGGGGCGTCACGGACCCGGGCGCGCATCGCAGCGGCCTCGCCCCCGAAGGCCCGCAGCCCCCGGCGCCCGCGCGCCAGATCACCATGCTGCAACGCAAGACCAGCAAGCCCGGCAAGGGTCTGGGCAAGACCACGGGTTGGATCCACCGTGCCTCGCTCACCATGCGCGACGTGAAGATGATCGCGGGCGTGAACTACGAGCAGATCGACGACGCGGGCCTGCATATCTCCTTTGGCGAAGCGCGCGAGAACCCCACGCTGATCGAGGCCGACACCATCGTGGTCTGCGCCGGGCAATTGTCCGAGCGCAGCCTCGCCGATGCACTGGAGGCGCGGGGGCAGACCTGCCACGTGATCGGCGGCGCGGATGTGGCGGCGGAACTGGACGCGAAACGCGCCATCAACCAAGGCACACGGCTGGCCGCCGGGCTGTAAGCGAGGGGCGGGCGCTTGGCCCCCTTGCGCCCCGCCCTAGATCGCCGCAGGATTGCCAAAACGATCCAAGGTCTCCATGCCCCTCTGCGTCTTCGACATCTATGAGGACGGCACCGCGCAGGTGCCCTCTGACAACAACCTCACCGGGCCGGGGCGCTACCGCTGGTGGCACTACGACATGGCTGATCCGGCGCTGGCACCGTGGCTGGCCGAACACCTGCCCGAGATCCCGGCGGGCGCATTGCTACAGCCCGAAACCCGCCCGCGCTGTGACGAATATGACGACGGGCTGATCCTGAACCTGCGCGGCATCAACCTCAACGAAGGTCAACAGGCCGACCAAATGGTTTCGGTCCGGATGTGGGTGACGGATGCGGTGGTGATCACCGTGCGGATGCGCCGGGTCTTTGCCATAGATGAGCTGCGCGCGCTGGCCGCCGAGAATAATGCGCCACCCCGGCCTTCGGCCTTTGTCGAGGCGCTGGTGATGCGGCTCACGGCGCGGGTACAAGCCGAGGTCGCCCGGCTGGCCGAGCGCACCGCCTTCTACGAGGCCGACCTCGAAGACCTCAGCACCCCGCCGCCGAAGGAACTGCCGGTGACCCGCCGCAGCGCGATCCGGCTGGAACGCTACCTCGCCCCGCAGCGCCATGCGCTGGAGCGGTTGGCGACACTGGACCTGCCGCTGGTGCCGGACGTGGACGCGATGAAGCTGCGCGAACTGGCCAACCGGACCGCCATCGTGGTCGAGGAATTGGACGCGCTACAGGAACGCATCGTCACGGTGCAGGACGAACACGACAACCAGGTCGCGCAGCGACAGGCGCGGCACAGCTACATGCTCTCCATCGCCGCCGCGGTCTTTTTGCCGCTAGGGTTTCTGACGGGACTTTTCGGCGTCAACGTGGGCGGGATGCCGGGCGTGGACGATCCGCGCGCCTTCGCGATCCTTTGCCTTGCCATGGTCGGCCTCGCTGCCATCATGCTGGCCGTGTTGAAATGGCTGCGCTGGCTGTGACGGGCGGGGAAACGGATTGTTCTGCCGTTTCCATGCCATGAACGATCCCCGCAAAGACCACGGGACTGTCTTGCCTCCGCCCCGATCCTGCCCGAATTGACGCCCATACCTGACCGCAACAAGATCAATGCGAAGGGACAGGCAATGGACCGCCTTACGGAAATGGAAGCGTTTGCCACTGTGGTGAATCAAGGCGGCTTTACAGATGCTGCCAAGAAGATGGGGATCTCGAAATCCGCCGTCTCAAAGCATGTCTCCTCACTCGAGGCCCGTTTGGGGGCGCGACTGCTGAACCGCACCACCCGTCGCGTATCGCCCACAGAGATCGGCCTTGCTTATTACGACCGCGCCCGCCGCGTGCTGAACGACGCGGGCGAAGCCGACGCGCTGGTGACCTCGATGCAATCCGCGCCCTCGGGGTTGCTGCGGATTTCGGTGGCGACGGACTTTGGGGTGAACCACCTCTCCCCCGCGCTGTCGGAGTTCTTGCAGGATTTTCCCGATATCACCGTGAACATGGTGCTGAACAACCGCTACGTTGAGTTGATCTCGGAAGGCTTCGACATGGCCGTGCGGATCGGGGAGCTGGAAGACAGCACCCTGCGCGCGCGCAAATTGACCGAGACGACCAAACGCATGATCGCCAGCCCGAAGTATTTCGAGCAATACGGACGGCCGGAAAAGATCGACGACCTGAACAATCACAAGCTGCTGCATTACTCGAACCAGTCCTCGGGCAACGTGTGGAAACTGACCGCGCCCTCGGGCGAGAAACGGCAGGTGCGCACGGCGGGCTGGCTTTCGGTCAATGACGGGCAGAGCCTTTTGAACGCCGCGATCTCGGGGCTGGGCATCGCCTATCTGCCAAGCTTCCTCTACGCCGAGGCGATGGAGAAAGGACTGGTCGAGGACGCGATCCCCGATCTGCCGCTGGAGACGCAGGGCATCTATGCCGTCTATCCGCCGGGCCGGTTCACCCAGCCCAAAGTGCGGGCGTTCATCGACTTTCTGGTGCATGAGTTTGCCGAGAAGGGGCCGGCGGACTGGTAACAGTCGCGACTGCCACCTGGCCCGGAATCAAGCCGTAGGCGCCGGGCCATCGCCTGCCCGCCCGGACGGGTAGGCGATTTAGCGAGGCTGGGTACGACCTTGCGAACGCACACAATGGTTGAGCCATAAAGTGGCAACGCCATACCGCCTGATCGCCGACCCGCGGGCAGGCGACGGCCCTCCTCGCGAAATGCTTTCCTCTCCCTCACCAGCACGCTATCTCTCCCGCCATGAGCAACATGCGCGAAACCTACGCCCGGCTTGTCGCCGAGGGCAAACTACAGGCCGACCCGGCCCAAGAAACCGTCATGGCCGAGTTCGACCGCATCCGCGATGCACTGGCCAACCCGCCGAAGAAAAGCTTTTTCCGCAAAGCCCCAGAGCCGCCCAAGGGCCTGTACCTATGGGGCGGCGTCGGGCGCGGCAAATCCATGCTGATGGACATGTTCGTGGCGCATCTGCCCGACGTGCCTGCGCGCCGCGTGCATTTCCACGCCTTCATGCAGGAAATCCACAACGCCATGCACGAGGTCCGCAAGACCAGCGTGGATGACGCCATCGCGCCCGTGGCCCGCGACGTGGCGGAAAGCGTCCGCCTGCTCGCTTTCGACGAGATGCAGATCACCGACATCACCGACGCGATGATCGTGGGCCGCCTGTTCGAAGCGCTTTTTGCCGCGGGTGTCGTGGTGGTCACCACCTCGAACCGCCTGCCCGATGACCTCTACAAAAACGGCATCAACCGCGAGGTTTTCGTGCCCTTCATTGACCTCATCAAAGAGCGGATGGTGGTGCATGAATTGGCCAGCCCGACCGACTACCGCCAAGACCGGCTGGCAGGGACGCAGGTCTATTTCACCCCCGTCAACGCCGAAAGCCGCGCCGCGATGGACGCGGTCTGGGACGATCTGGCGGGCACCGAGGGCGAACCGCTCACCCTACACGTCAAAGGCCGCGAAGTGACCATTCCGCAATATCACAACGGCATGGCCCGCGCCGGTTTTCACGCGCTCTGCGGGCAGCCCTTGGGCGCGGCGGATTACCTCGCGCTGGCGCAGGCTGTGCGGGTACTGCTGCTGGACAACATCCCCACCCTTGGCCGGTCGAATTTTAACGAGGCGAAGCGTTTCGTCACCCTGATCGACGCGCTTTACGAGGCGAAGGTGCGGCTGATCTGTTCCGCCGCCGCCGCGCCGGAAATGCTCTACCTCGAAGGTGAAGGCACCTTTGAATTTGAGCGTACAGCCTCCCGCCTGCGGGAGATGCAGGGGGAAGACTGGGGGCGCTGACCGCCCCCGGCCAACCGATCAGGAATCACTAATCGGCTGCATATGCAGGTCATTGCCCTGCAGGAAAGGGTGGTAAGGTCGTTCGACCTCATAAAGCCACCACAGGCCGCCCGCGATAATTGCGAGACCTACGGCCATGAAGATAAATTGAAATTTCCGTGCATCGTCCTGATCGTGACGCGCGGACCGGCTGAAATTGCGCATGGGGACACCTCGGTTAAATTCGAAAGGGGAGACTTCCGCGGACCAAGATACACCACATCTGCACCTCGCAGCAGCGGTACACCCAAATATGGTTAATCAGACGTTTTCACGCAACACGCTACCGGCAAGGTAGAGCGAGCCGCAGATCAGCACACGCGCATGGGGTTCGCGGGCGATGATCGCCTTGAGCGCCGCGGTGACGGTCTCGGCCTCTGCGGTCTCGAACCCTACATCGCGCGCCACTTTCGCCGTCGCCTCGGCAGGCAGGGTCGCCGCCTCGCCGGGGATCGACACGGCGGTGAGGCTTGCAGCCTCTGCCGCCAGCGGGCGCAGATATCCGGCGATATCCTTGGTATTCAACATGCCGCAAATCAGATGCGTCGGGCGTTTCGGGAGGACCGCCAACGTGGCCGCCAATGCCGCCCCCGCCGCGGGGTTATGGCCGCCGTCGAGCCACAACTCGCCCTCGGGCGCCATACGGGCAAGCGGCCCGTCTGACAGCCGCTGCATTCGCGCGGGCCACTGCGCCTGCGTCACGGCAGCCTCACAGGCCTCCGCATCGACGCCAAGTTGGCGCAGCGCGGCCAGCGCGGACCCGGCGTTCATGATCTGGTGGTCGCCGGGCAGATTGGGACGCGGCAGATCAAGCAGGCCGCGCTCATCCTGATAGACCATGCGCCCGGCTTCGGGCGCGACATGCCACTGCTGACCATAGGCCAAGAAGGGTGCCCCGAGTTTCGCGGCGCGGTCTTCGATCACCTCAAGCGCGGGCTCTTCCTGCTTGCCGACCACGCAAGGGACAAGCCGCTTGATGATACCCGCCTTTTCGCCCGCGATCTCGGCCAGTGTTTCGCCCAGATACTGCTGATGATCGACCGACACCGGGGTGATCACGGTCAGGGCGGGATCGGCCACATTCGTCGCGTCGAGCCGCCCGCCAAGGCCGACTTCGAGCAGGGTATAATCGGCAGGCACCCGCGAAAAGGCGAGGATCGCGGCGCAGGTCGTGATCTCGAAATAGGTGATCTCTTCGCCGCCATTGGCGGCATGGCATTCGTCCAGCACGGCGGCGAGGTCAGGCTCCGAGATCAATTCTCCCGCGACCCGGATACGCTCGTGAAACCGCGCGAGATGCGGCGAGGTATAGGCGTGCACCGTCTTTCCCGCCGCCTCCAACCCCGCGCGGATCATCGCTTGGGTCGAGCCTTTGCCATTGGTGCCCGCAATATGGATCACCGGCGGCAAGTCGTTCTGCGGATTGCCCAAAGCATCGAGCAGCCGCCACATCCGGTCGAGCGTCAGGTCGATGATCTTGGGGTGCAGCGCCATCATCCGTTCAAGGATGACGTCGGATGAAGGCGTGCTCATTTCTTCTCTGGCGTGTCGGCGGGCAAATCCGCTGCGGCCTGAACGGCGGCGGCGGCCTCGGCCACCTCAAGCTCTTCGGGGGCGGGCAGGTCGCCGCGCACGACAGGGGGCAGGCCCATTAGCATGCGGGTGATGGTGATCAACTCATCGCGCATCTCGGTCCGTTTGGTCACCCGGTCAAGCATCCCGTGGTCGAGCAGATATTCCGCCCGCTGGAACCCTTCGGGCAGTTTCTCACGGATGGTCTGTTCGATCACGCGCGGTCCGGCAAAACAGATCAGCGCGTTCGGCTCGGCGATCTGCACATCGCCCAGCATTGCATAGGACGCGGTGACGCCCCCGGTGGTGGGATGGGTCAGCACGACAATGTAAGGAAGCCCCGCCTCTTTCAGCATCTGCACGGCGACGGTGGTGCGCGGCATCTGCATCAGGCTGAGGATACCCTCCTGCATGCGCGCGCCACCGGCGGCGGAGAACAGCACCAGCGGGCGCTTCAGCTTCACGGCTTCCTCGGCGGCGGCAATGATCGCATTGCCGACATACATGCCCATGGAGCCGCCCATGAAAGAGAAGTCCTGCGCGCAGGCGACGATCGGCGTGCGACCAATATCGCCGGTCACGACCAGCATCGCCTCATGCTCACCGGTCTGCTTTTGCGCGGCCTTCATCCGGTCGGGATAGCGCTTCTGGTCTTTGAAATGCAGCGGGTCGGGTGTGGGCGCCGGAACCTTCACCTCGGTAAAGATGCCACCGTCGAACAGCGCCTTGAAACGCGCGCGGGGGCTGATGTGCATGTGGTGGCCGCAATTGGTGCAGACGTTCAGATTGTCCGCCAACTCACGGTGAAACAGCATGGTGCCGCATTCGTTACACTTGGTCCACAGATTGTCCGGCGTCTCGCGGCGCGAGAAGATCGAGTTGATTCGCGGGCGGACGTAGTTCGTGATCCAGTTCATTGGCAGGCCTCTGCTGTGGTTCCGTCCCAGATAATCCCCGCATGGGGAAATTGCAATCAGCGGCGTATCGCCAGCCGCGCCGCCAGCCATGAGACCAGCATCAAGGCGAAATCAACCGGCAGCCATGAACGCAACGCCGCCGCGTCATCCATTGAAAAGGGCGTCAGATAAAGCGCCAGCCCCGAAAGATCATCCGGCAGAGAGACAATGAGAATGGCTGAGACATTGTTCCACAGATGCACCGCGATCGCGGGCCCAAGCGAGCCGGAGCGCGCGGTAAGGTCCGCCATCAGGATGCCGAAAACCCCCGCCCAAAGCGCCACCATCAGCGCATTCTTCCCCGCCTCGGCAGGCAGGTAATGGCCCGCCGCGAACAGCGCCGACGGCAGCACCATCCAGATCAGCGGCGCGTTGAACCGCGCCGCGAGTTGCTGTTGCACATAGCCGCGAAAGACGATCTCTTCGGCGCTGACCTGCACCAGCACGGCCAGCAGCGACAGCGGCAAAAGCAGCAACCAACGGCTTAGGGGCAGGTTCGGCGTCAACTCACCGCCCATGCTCCACGGCGGCAATACCGCAAGCGCAACGCCCAGCAGCAACATCGCCCCGGAAACCGCGCGAAAACTGGGCCAGAGCCGCCCCGGCAGGCCAAAAAGGCTCCCCGCGCTGCGCCGGTGCACGATCCGCACGGTCACGGCGACGGCCATCGCCATGGTGCCAAAGCTGAACAGTAGCAGATACATCGCCTGCGGCGTGGCCCCTTTGAGCAGGTTGCCGTGCAGCGAGGGGGCCGCCGATCCCGCCAGCCCATAGACCGTTTGAAAGTAAAGCTCGTTCAGCGCGACATAGGCCACCACGGCCACGAACAGTCCCAAGAAAAACCGCCACAGCGCCGATGACGGGCGCGCGGGTGCGACAAAGGCCGCATGGGCGCTATAATCGGGCCGCCAGTTCATCAGCGGCGCCGTTCAAATCGGGGGTGGTGCTTGCAGAGCATATGCCGGGCCTTCACGCTTGCGGGCGGGCCGAACCGACCGCGCCAGAAGGTCAGAACCTATGCCCTAACACGCTGCAATACAACAGTTCCCCCGCCTCATACGCGCCAAAGCCTTGCAGCATAGCCGCCGCCCGACTATTCCATTCACGACGTTTCAAGGAGCCCACCGATGTCCACCACGCCCCGCTTCGACAAATCTCGGCTGCCCAGCCGCCATGTGACCGAAGGCCCCGCCCGCGCGCCGCACCGGTCCTACTACTATGCCATGGGCATGACCGAGGAAGAAATTCACCAGCCGCTGGTAGGCGTCGCCACCTGCTGGAACGAAGCCGCCCCCTGTAACATCGCGCTGAACCGTCAGGCGCAGGCGGTGAAGGTTGGCGTGCACTCCGAACAGGGCACCCCGCGCGAGTTCACCACCATCACCGTCACCGACGGCATCGCCATGGGGCATGAGGGCATGCGCTCCTCGCTGGCTTCGCGTGAGGCGATTGCCGACACGGTGGAACTGACCATGCGCGGCCATTGCTATGACGCCATCGTCGGGCTGGCGGGCTGCGACAAGTCGCTGCCGGGGATGATGATGGCGATGCTGCGGCTGAACGTGCCGTCGGTCTTCCTCTACGGCGGCTCGATCCTGCCGGGCAAGGCGCCTGCGGGCGCCGACGTTCCCGAAGATTTCGCCACCCGCGATCTCACGGTGCAGGACATGTTCGAGGCCGTGGGCCGCTTCCAGAACGGCTCCATGTCGCAAGCCGCCCTCGATGTGCTGGAACGCGTCGCCTGCCCCTCTGCCGGGGCCTGCGGTGGCCAGTTCACCGCCAACACCATGGCCTGCGTCTCCGAAGCCATCGGCCTCGCGCTGCCGAACTCCTCCGGCATGCCCGCCCCTTACGAGAGCCGCGACGCCTATGCCGAAGCCTCAGGTGCTGCGGTGATGAACCTGATCGAGAAGAACATCCGCGCCCGCGACATCTGCACCCGCGAAGCCTTCGAGAACGCCGCGCGTATCGTCGCCTGCACCGGTGGCTCCACCAACGCGGGCCTGCACCTTCCGGCGATGGCCCATGAGGCCGGGATCGACTTCTTCCTCGAAGACGTTTGCGAAATCTTCCGCGACACGCCGTATTTCGTCGACATGAAACCGGGCGGTGCCTATGTGGCGAAAGACCTCTATGACGCCGGCGGCGTTCCGGTTGTGATGAAAGAACTGCGCAAAGCGGGTCTGCTGCACACCGACTGTCTGACCGCAACGGGCCGCTCTATCGGCGAGGAACTCGACCGTATCGAGCGCGAAGCAGACGGCAAGGTGATCCACTCGGTCGCCAATCCGATCAGCAAGACCGGCGGCGTTGTGGGTCTGAAAGGCAACCTTGCCCCCGAAGGCGCCATCGTGAAAATCGCGGGCATGTCCGAAGACGACATCGTCTTCACCGGCCCCGCGCTGGTGTTCGAATGCGAGCAGGATGCCTTTGAAGCGGTGCAAAACCGCGCCTATTCCGAAGGCGATGTTTTCGTCATCCGCAACGAAGGCCCCGCGGGCGGCCCCGGCATGCGCGAGATGCTGGCGACAACGGCGGCGCTCTCGGGTCAGGGCATGGGCAAGAAGGTGGCGCTGATCACCGACGGGCGCTTCTCCGGCGCGACCCGCGGTTTCTGCGTTGGCCACGTCGGCCCCGAAGCGGCGCATGGCGGCCCGATCGCGCTGCTGAAGAACGGCGACATGATCACCCTCGACGCGGTCAAGGGCAGCATCACCGTGGATCTGTCGGACGAGGAGCTGGCCGAGCGCCGCAAGGCTTGGGCTGGCCCGCGTGCCACCAACTACGAAAGTGGTGCGCTGTGGAAATACGCGAAACTCGTCGGCCCCACCTACCTTGGCGCGGTGACACATCCCGGTGCCAAGGCGGAGACCCATGATTACATGGACCTCTAAAAGCCCCCTCGCGGCGCTTGCAATGCTCACCCTGTCCGCCTGCGAAGGCGGTCAGGGTTTTTCCTTTGGCGGCAGCCCCGCCACGCCTGAGAAACCGCTGCTGCAAACCGCTTTGGCCGGGGGCGCGGTGCAGGTTGTGCCGCCGCAAGGCTATTGCATCGACCCCAAAAGCCTCAAACGTCGCTTTGCGCTGATGGCGCGTTGCGATGCGCTTGGCCTGCCTGATGTGGTCAGCGCCGCGCCGCGCGGCATTCTCACCCTCGCGCTGATCGAAGCCGAGGCCGACGCGCCCCTGCCCACGCCGCAACAGGTTGCCGAGGCGGCAGGGCTAAGCCAGTTGCAAGAGGCCGGTAGCATCGAAGGGGCATCAATCTTTGTGGCCCAAGGGCCGGTGCCCGCCGAGGGCATGTCCCCCCGCCATTGGCGCGGCACGGCGTGGATCGGCGGCCATGTCGCCAGCGTCACCCTCTACGGCGCGCCGCACAGCCGCGCCATTTCCGAAGAGGGCCGCGCGCTGGTGGCAGAGCTGATCCAGCAAAGCCGCAGCAAAAGCGCAACACCCACCGCCCCCGGCAGTTGACCGACCTTTGTTTCCAAATCGGCAACACTGCCCGGGGACGGAAACAATCACGGGGGCTATTCATTTGAACGAAATCCCCGCCTTGCATAGACTGCGAGCAAACGAGAGGCGCAGGGCCATGGTCAACTTCCGCAGCGGTTATCTTGAGGGCAAGCTCTTTGCCCGCGCGCTGCAACGCTGGGCGGTTGCGGCCCGCAAAGCGGCCACGGCTGACCCTGCCACCCTGCGCCGCCAACGCAGCCGCGCCCGGCTGCTGCGTGCCGAACTGAACCGGCTGATCCACCGCGCCGAAGACCGCCTTGCCCTGCCCGCCATCGGGGCCAGCGGCTTCCCGAAACCACATAACGCCGATTGGGCATGGCGGCCGGAGTTGTGGCGCGGCCCGCTTGCCACGCCGGGGCTGTCCTCGGTCGCGACCAAATCAAAACTGGGCGAAGAGGTGACCCTGTTCCACGATTGCGCGCAGTCGGAACTGACCCTGCGCCAATTGCGCAACCTGCGCGAGGCCGATCTGGCCCCCTTTGGCCTGCAACTCGACGTGTTCAAATTCGACGGGTCATTCCTGTCGCTGGTGGTCGATCTGCCGACCGAGGCGATCACCGGATTGAAACGCCGCCACCTGTTCCGCATGGACACGATTGTGGAATTGGAGCACCCGCTGGAGATCTTTGCCCGGCTCAACATCCGCCACGGGCCGAACACCGAACAGATCGTCCGCGAACTGCCTGTCGGTCAGGAACACATCAGCGTCGAATTCGATCTGGCCTATAGCAAGCTCAACGAAAAACGGATCGAGGCGGCATGGATCGACCTGATCTTTGAAGGGCCGGAGATGAACCAAGTCGTGCTGCGCGACCTCACTTTTTCCCGCTCCCCCCGCGCCCAGATCTAGGACCCCGTGATGAGCCGATATGACCTCACAAAAACCGTGCTGCGCCAAGGCGCCTGGCACGGCGTGCTGACCGCCAAAGAGGGTGCAGACACGCCACAGATCAGCGTGACCCATGAGGGCAAGGAGGTGACGGATATCACGTTAAAGGCCGAAGGGTCCGAGGGGCGCTGGCATCTTTCCTTCCCGGTCCCGGCAGAGGCGATTGCCGATGGGGTCCAGACCCTCGTCATCACCGAAATGGCCAGCGGGGCGCTCTTGGGTCATGTGACCCTGATCGCGGATGAAGCGCTCGGCGATGACATACGGGCCGAGATGGACCTGCTGCGCGCCGAACTCGACATGCTGAAACGCGCCTTTCGGCGGCATTGCCGCGAGACGGAATAAGCGAAACGCCGTCCCGCAGGGCTGCGCCCAATAAAAAGCCCCGCTGTCTCCAGCGGGGCTTTGTGCATCTATGTGAAAGAGATCACTCGTTCGGACCCAGAGCCGACAGACCTTTGAGGATGTCGATGGCATAGGCCAGCTGGTAATCCTCTTCGCGCAGCTCCGCCGCTTTGCGGGCCTTTTCGCGGTCGTCTTCGATCTGTTTGATCTGATCGTCGGTCAGGCTGTCGTTGTTCAACCGGCCCCGCAGATCGGCTTCGGAGCGGAGGGGGCGTGCCGACAATGCGTCGTCATCTTCCTCGGTCTCTGGCGTGACCGGAGGTTGGGCCACGACGATATCGGGCGATACGCCAAGCGCTTGGATCGACCGGCCCGAGGGCGTGTAATAGCGCGCCGTGGTCAGGCGCATGGCCCCGTCCCCGCGCAGCGGCATCACGGTCTGGACAGAGCCTTTGCCAAAGCTCTTGGTGCCGATGACGATGGCGCGGCGGTGGTCTTGCAAAGCGCCCGCGACAATCTCGGAAGCCGAGGCCGAACCGCCGTTGATCAGCACGACGATCGGCTTGCCCATCGCCAGATCACCCGGCGTGGCGTTCACCCGGTCACCATCTTCGATATCCCGGCCCCGGGTGCTGACGATCTCGCCTTCCTCAAGAAAGGCATCCGACACGGCAATTGCCTGATTAAGCAGGCCACCGGGGTTGTTGCGCATGTCGATGACGATGCCGTTGAGATTCTCAATGCCGCCCGCCTCTTCGATCTGCTGCTCCAACCCTTCCTTCATCTTCGGATAGGTCTGCTCATTAAAGGTGGTCAGGCGCAGCACGGCGGTATCGCCCACGGTACGGGCCCGCACGGCGGTCAATTGGATCGTGTCGCGCACGATGGAGACGTCAAAGGGCTCAGGCTCCCCTTCCCGCACCACGGTGATCAGGATCTCGGACCCCACCGGCCCGCGCATCATCTCGACCGCATCGTCGAGGCCGAGACCCAGTAGGCTTTCGCCATCGACATGGGTGATGAAATCCCCCGCTTCGATGCCGGCCTCAGCAGCAGGCGTGCCGTCGATGGGCGAGACGACTTTGACAAAACCCTCTTCTTGGGTGACCTCGATGCCAAGGCCGCCAAACTCACCGCGCGTCTGTTCGCGCATCTTCTCGGCGTCTTTCGGCGACAGGTAGGACGAATGCGGATCAAGCGAGGTGAGCATGCCGTTGATGGCCGCCTCAATCAGGTCGCCGGGATCGACATCTTCGACATATTGGGCGCGGATGCGTTCGAAAATATCACCGAAAAGATCAAGCTGTTCGTAAACATTGGTCGTCTTCTCGGCCTCTTGCGCCAGCAGCGGCCCGGCGATCTGAGTGGTGGCGACCACCCCCGCCACCGTGCCTGCAACGGCTGCCATCACGAATTTCTTCATCTGCTATCCATCCTTGTCGGTGCGGAACCAGTCTGCCGGATCCTGAGGTGTGTTGTCTTGCCTGACTTCTATATAGAGCGTTTCCGTCCGGTCAGTGCCAGTGGCTTCACCATTTGGTGACATCTGAGAAGTTGTGCCGCTTTCCGGCCCGCCCATCAACCCGATGGGGGTGCCACCGGCAATCACCTGCCCGGCTTGGCCGTAAACCACATCCAGCCCCGCCAGCACGAAAAGCGTGTCGACCTGCGGCTCAAGGATCACGACATTGCCCAGATCAAGCAGCGGCCCGACATAGCGGATCGTGGCCGCCGAGGGGCTGGTCACGATGGCGCGCGGGCGCGTGGCAAGGATCATGCCCGGTCGCGTTACGCCCGCCGAATCCGTCTCGCCAGCCTTGCGGATCACCAGCCCCTGTGCGGGCAAGGGCAGATCGCCCACCTGCCCGTCAAGGTTCACCGGCGCAGGCTCAACCGCGCCGGTGGTGATCTCGGACAGGCCGCTGGCAAAGCCGTCCAGCGTCTCGGTCGAGGCGATGAGGATCGCGGTGCGCACCGGGTCTTCGGTAAAGCGCATCGGCAGATCGGTGCGGTTGGCCATGGCCTGATTGAGCGCGGTGCGCGCGGCCTGAAGCTCGGTCAGCCCGTCTTGCAGGCGCTGCGCCGCATCGGTTTGGAGCGCGCGCAGGGTCTTGATGTCCTCATAGTCCTGCCGCAGCGCATCGGCGCGAGCGTTCAGCGCAGGCGTCAATTCAGCCAGCAACATGCCCGCGCGGGCGGTGCCCATCGGGCCATCGGGGTGCAGAAGCACCACGGGCGAGGGATCGCCGCCGATGCTTTGCAAGACGCCCAAGAACTGCGCCACCTCGCCCTCGCGCGCCTGAAGCTTGCGGCTCAGCTGCGCCTCATTGATCGCCGCCTGCCGCAGCCCTGCCCGCATCGCCGCCAGCCCCGCCTCAAACGCCTGAATCGTCTCGGTCAGCGCCTTCACCCGGTCGCGCGCGCCATCGGCTTGGTCCAGCCGCGCCGATGCCGCCTCCAAGGCGGTCGCGGCTGCGCGTGCCTCCGCGGCGGCCTCATCGGCCTGCGCCTGTGCCATCAAGGGCAGACAGGCAAAAAGGGCAGCCGCGGCAAGATGTTTCATGAAAGCAGGCTTTTCCCGGTCATTTCTTCGGGCTGCGGCAGCCCCATCAAATCAAGCACCGTCGGCGCCAGATCGGCCAGCCGCCCGTCGCGCAGCGCCGCCCCTTCGGGCGCGCCCACCGCCACCACCGGCACGGGGTTCAGCGTATGGGCCGTATGCGCGCCGCCGGTCTCGGGGTCGATCATCATCTCGCAATTGCCGTGATCTGCGGTGACGATCATCGCGCCGCCTGCGGCCTCCAGCGCCTTGAGCACCCGGCCAAGCCCCGCATCCACCGCCTCACAAGCCGCAATCGCCGCCTCCAGATCGCCGGTATGGCCGACCATATCGGGATTGGCGTAGTTCACCACGATCAGGTCATAACCCGCCTCGATCGCCTGCACGAATTGATCCGTCACCTCGGCGGAGGACATCTCGGGCTGCATGTCATAGGTCGCCACATTGGGCGATTTGGGCATGTTGCGGTCCTCCCCCGTGGCCGGGGTCTCAACCCCGCCGTTGAGGAAGAAGGTCACATGGGGATATTTCTCGGTCTCGGCCAGCCGGAACTGCCGCAGCCCATGCTGCGCCACCCAATCGCCCAGCGTGTTCTTGATGTCCGGCTTGGGGTACATCGTGGTCATATAGGCGGCGTGGTCCTTGGAATATTCCGCCATGCCCATCAGCGCCGCCCAATCGGGGCGCGCGCCGGTGTCATAGGCGTCAAAGCCCGGATCGCCCAAAGCCGCCATGATTTCCCGCGCGCGGTCGGCGCGGAAGTTGAGGCAGAAGAACCCGTCGCCAGAAGCCGCCCCCGCGTAGCCCTCGATCACGCTGGCGGTGATGAATTCATCCGTCTCGCCCCGCCCATAGGCCGCCTGAACCGCCGCGCGGGGATCGGGAAACCCCTCCCCTTCGCCATGCAGGATCGCCGCCGAAGCCTTGCCGACCCGGTCCCAACGGTTGTCGCGGTCCATCGCGAAATAGCGCCCCGTCACGGTGACGATCTTCACGGCCTCGGGCAGCGCCGCCTCTAGCGTCTCGAAATAGCCAAGGGCAGAGGACGGCGCCACGTCGCGCCCATCTGTCACCGCGTGGATCACCACCGGCAGCCCTGCCGCGTCCAGCGCGCGGGCGGCGGCGATCATATGGCTGAGATGCCCATGCACCCCCCCGTCCGAGACGACGCCCATCAGATGCGCGGTGCCGCCGGTTTCCTTGAGCTTGGCGATGAAATCTTGCAGGCGCTCATTCTCGGCAAAGCTGCCCTCTTCGATGGCGAGATCGATCTGCCCCAGATCCATCGCCACCACCCGGCCCGCGCCAATATTGGTGTGCCCGACCTCGGAATTGCCCATCTGCCCGCGCGGCAGGCCCACGTCGGGGCCATGGGTGATCAACTGCGCCTTTGGTCCTGCTTGCATGATCCGGTCGAAATTCGGCGTCTTGGCCAGCAGGGGCGCGTTGCCCTCAGGCACCTCGCTGAGGCCCCAACCGTCAAGGATGCACAATACGACAGGTTTGGGGGCGCTCATCAGACTGTTGCTCCGGCTTGGTGGCTGTTCAGCGCCTTTTACCCCTTGTGGGCTGGCACTTGAACCACTTTGTGCACAAGCCCCCCATTCCCGCGCAGAGCCCTTGCCCCGCGCGGCTGCTTTGGTCATAACGAGTGGCAACTTTCGCCTGAGCCGAGGACCAACTCCATGACCCTGCAAGCGCCCGAAACCCGCATCGTGAACACTTGGCGCGTGGCCTGCGACGGCAGCGAAGGCGCGCTTGGCCACCCGCGCGTCTGGCTGCAAATCCCCCAGGATCGCGGCTGGGTCGAATGCAGCTATTGCGACTGCAAATTCGTCCATGCGGATTTCGAAGGCAAAGTCTGAGCCTTTCCGCCCCCCCTGAACAACTGAACCGACGGCACGAACCTGCCCGCGCGGCGCATTGGCGTCTGGCCGTGGGCCATGCTTCGTGGCAAAAGGGTCGCCAACCCAGCGGAGCATTCCTATGACATTCGGCAAAGGCCACCACCTGCATCTGATCGACGGCTCTGCCTTCATCTTTCGCGCCTATCACGCCCTGCCGCCGCTGACGCGCAAATCCGATGGCTTGCCGATTGGCGCCGTGGCGGGCTTCTGCAACATGCTGCACCGCTATGTCGAGGGCAACACCGGCCCCAACGCGCCTACCCATGTCGCCGTGATCTTCGACAAGGGCAGCCACACCTTCCGCAATGACATGTACGACCAGTACAAGGCCAACCGCGACGCGATGCCCGAAGACCTGCGCCCGCAGATCCCGCTGACCCGCACGGCGACCGAAGCCTTCAACATCGCCTGCAAAGAGCTTGAGGGCTATGAGGCCGATGACATCATCGCGACCCTCGCCGTGCAGGCCCGCGCCGCCGGGGGGCGTTGCACCATCATCAGCTCCGACAAGGACCTGATGCAGCTTGTGGGCGACGGGGTGGAAATGCTCGACGCGATGAAGAACAAGACCATCGACCGCGATGGGGTGTTCGAGAAGTTCGGCGTCTATCCCGAACGCGTGGTCGACGTGCAAGCGCTGGCGGGCGATTCGGTCGACAACGTGCCCGGCGCGCCCGGCATCGGGATTAAGACGGCAGCGCTTTTGATCAATGAATACGGCGATCTGGATGCGCTGCTTGAACGGGCGGGCGAGATCAAACAGCCCAAGCGCCGCCAGACCCTGATCGACCATGCCGAGCAAATCCGCCTGAGCCGCAACCTCGTCCTGCTGGACGAGAACACGCCGCTCGACTTCACCATCGACGATCTCGAAGTGCGCGACCCCGATGCGGACCGCCTGCTGGGTTTCCTGTCCGAGATGGAGTTCCGCACCCTGTCGAAACGCGTGGCCGAGGTGCTGGGCCGCGAGGCCCCCGTCATCCCCGAAGCGCCCGCCCCCGCCGTGGCCGATGCGCCGCAGGTGGCCGAGGTGGCCTTTGACCACAGCCAGTATGAACAGGTCAGCGACGCCGAAGCGCTGCGTGTCTGGCTCAATCGGATTTACGAGCGGGGCTATGTCGCGGTGGACACCGAGACCACCGGCCTCAATGAGATGACCGCGGAACTGGTCGGCGTTTCGCTGGCCGTAGAGCCCGGGCAGGCCTGCTACATCCCGCTGACCCACAAAGCCAGCCGCGACGACGACCTCTTCGGCGGAGAGGGGCTAGCCCCCGGTCAGATGCCGGTCGAAGAGGCGCTGCAACTGCTGACCCCGATGCTGGAGGATCCCGCGATCCTCAAGATCGGGCAGAACATGAAATACGACAGCAAGATTTTCGCCCAACTGGGCATCGCGGTCGCGCCCATCGACGACACCATGCTGATGTCCTACGCGATGCACGCGGGCCTGCACGGGCATGGGATGGACACGCTGTCGGAACGCTACCTCGGTCACACACCGATGCCGATCAAGCCACTCTTGGGCAGCGGCAAATCCGCCGTGACCTTCGACAAGGTGCCGCTGGCCGATGCCGTCCCCTATGCCGCCGAAGATGCCGATGTCACCCTGCGCCTGTGGCAGCTTTTCAAGCCACAACTGCACCGCGCCGAGGTCACCAAGGTCTACGAAACGCTAGAGCGCCCGCTGGTGCCGGTCTTGGCGCAGATGGAGCGGGCGGGCATCGAGGTCGATCGCGATACGCTCAGCCGCATGTCCAACGCCTTTGCCCAGAAAATGGCCGGGCTGGAGGCGGATATTCACGAGTTGGCGGGCGAGAGTTTCAACGTCGGCTCCCCCGCCCAGCTTGGTGAAATCCTCTTTGGCAAAATGGGGCTGCCGGGCGGCAAAAAGGGCAAGACCGGGAAATACTCCACCGGCGCGGATGTGCTGGAGGATTTGGCGACCGAACATGACCTCGCCCGCCGGGTGCTGGACTGGCGGCAGCTGTCCAAGCTGAAATCGACCTATACCGATGCGCTGCAAGACCATGTGAACGCCGAGACGGGCCGCGTGCACACCTGCTATTCCATCGCCGGGGCGGCGACGGGGCGGCTCGCCTCGACCGATCCGAACTTGCAGAACATCCCGATCCGTTCCGAGGAAGGCCGCCGCATCCGCGAGGCTTTCGTCGCCCCCGAGGGCAAGGTGCTGGTGGCGCTGGATTACAGCCAGATCGAGCTGCGGATTCTGGCGCATATCGCCCAGATCGACGCGCTGAAGGAGGCGTTTCACCGCGGCGACGACATCCACGCCATGACCGCGTCCGAGATGTTCGACGTGCCGATGGATCAGATGACACCTGAGATTCGCCGCAACGCCAAGGCGATCAACTTCGGCGTGATCTACGGCATCTCGGGCTTCGGCCTTGCGCGCAACCTGCGCATCCCGCGGGCCGAGGCGCAGGGTTTCATCGACCGCTATTTCGAGCGTTTCCCCGGCATCCGGACCTACATGGACGAGACCAAGGCCTTTGCGAAAGAGCGCGGCTATGTGCAGACGCTCTTTGGCCGCAAAATCAACACGCCCAACATCGGCGCCAAGGGACCGCAGGCGGGCTTCGCCGCCCGGGCCGCGATCAACGCGCCGATCCAAGGCACCGCCGCCGACGTGATCCGCCGCGCCATGGTGCGGATGCCCGAGGCGATCGCCGATCTGCCCGCGACCATGCTGTTGCAGGTGCACGATGAACTGCTGTTCGAGGTCGAAAAGGGTGCCGAAGATGCGCTGATCGCCGCCGCGCGTGAGGTGATGGAGAATGCCAATGATCCGGTGGTGAAGCTTGACGTGAAGCTGATCGTCGACGCCGGTGTGGGTGCCAATTGGGCGGAGGCGCATTGATGGAAGACGCGGCCCTTCCCGCAGACCTCGCCCAAGCGCTGGAAGAGACCGGCGCGCAGGCCGGTTGGGACAGCTACAGCGACGCGCTGCGCGCCGATGCACTGGCGTGGATCGACGCGGCACGGACCACGACGGCGCGGTCAAAGCGGGTGGATGACGTGGCGCGCTTTGCCGGCAAGGGGCTGCCGCCGACGCCGTTTCAGTAGGGTGGAGGGCCATCGCCTGCCCGCGGGTTGGCGATCCAAGCTCAGTTCCTGCCACTTTATCTCTCAGCCATGATGTGCGGCCTCAAGGTTACGCCCGGCCCCACCAAATCGCCTACCCGGTGGGGCGGGCGGGCGATGGCCCGGCGCCTGCGGCTTGATTCCGGGCCGGCCCCATTCTCAGGCGATGGCCCTTTGTACACGCGTCCCCCATGCGCTAGATCATGCAGCATGACCCCGATCCTCTACTCCTTCCGCCGCTGCCCCTACGCCATGCGCGCGCGTCTCGCCCTCGCGGCCGCGCAAACCCCCGTCCACCTGCGCGAAGTCGTCCTGCGCGACAAACCGCAAGCCTTCCTTGACGCCTCGCCCACCGCCACCGTGCCCTGCCTCGTCACCGAAACCGGCCCCATCGACGAAAGCCTCGACATCATGAAATGGGCGCTGGTCCAGAACGATCCCGACGGCTGGCGCGACATGCCGTCCGAAGGCCACGACTGGATCACCTGCGCCGACGGCCCGTTCAAAGACGCGCTGGACCGCACCAAATACGCCACCCGCTACCCCGAGGCGGACCCCGAAGAGCAACGCGCCAAGGCGGCAACCTTCCTCCATGACCTCGACGCGCAACTGGGGGACTGGATCTTTGACCGCCCCACGCTGGCGGATTACGCGATCCTGCCCTTCGTGCGGCAGTTCGCCTTCATCGACCGCGCTTGGTTCGACGCGCAGGACTGGCCCGCCCTTCGCGGCTGGCTCGACCGCTTCCTCGCCTCGCCCCGGTTCGAAAGCGTGATGAACAAATACCCCCAGTGGCAGCCCGGAGATACGCCGGTGTCATTCCCCTAAGGCGGACACCCACCCCAAGGACTGCTCCGTCGGGCCGCCCGGAATATACTCCCCGCTGACGAAACCGTCATAGCCCGCCCGCAGCGTGGCAAAAAGCCCGTCGAAATCGATATCACCGCTGCCCGGCGCGCCGCGCTTTGGCGTGTCACCTAGCTGCACATGGCGGATCAGGGGGCGATATTCCTCGAAAACCGCCACGGCATCGCCATGGATCATCTGCGCGTGAAAACTGTCGAATTGCAGCGCCACATTCGGCGCATCTACCGCCGCCAGCAGCTCCGCCGCCTGCGCGTAGTCGTTCAGGAAATAGCCCGGCTTGGCCTGCGGGCAGAGCGGTTCGATCATCAAGGTGACCCCTGGCGGCGCCTCTGCCGCGGCATGGCGCAGGTTCGCCACAAGGGCCTTTGCCGCCGCTGGCCCTTCGCCCTCCCCGGCCATGACATGCACCATTTTGGGCCGCAGCGCCACAACATAGCGCCAGACCCGGCGCATATCATGGGCGAAACGCGCCTCGCCTCCCGGCAGGGCGGCGAAACCGGGCGGACCGCCCGTGTAATTCGGCGGCGGCGCGTTAATCAGGGCGAGCGTTAAGCCATTGCGCAGCAAGGCGCGCTGCGTCTCTTTCGCGGGCATGTCATAGGGGAACAAGACCTCAACCGCGCCAAACCCCGCCTCTGCCGCCGCGTCGAACCGGTCCAGATAGGGCAGTTCGGACCAAAGCAGCGACAGATTGGCGGCGGGGGTGATCGGCATTCGGGTCTTTCGGTGAGCTTACGGCAGGTCTTCCGAAGGGATGATGCCAAAGAATTCCCCACCCGACCAGACACCAAACCAGCCATCGCGGTGCTGGCCCAGATCGACCAAGCGATAAAAGCTCTTGCGGTCGATCAGCGCCTCCAGATTGCGGCGCACCAGCACATAGGGTGCAGGTTCGCCCGTCTCTTCATCGCGGACCACGCGGATCGGATGGGCCGCGCCCGCCTCGGCCACATCGCCCAGATTGGTCAAAAACCGCAACTGCTGCGCCTCGCCTGCGCCCTCGGCCTCGAAGTCCACGGCGACGAATGGTGCATCTTCGACGGTGATGCCGACCTTCTCCACCGGGGTTTTGAGGAAATAATCATCCCCCTCGCGCCAGAGAATCGATGCGAACAATTTGACCATTTCGATCCGGCCAATGGGTGTGCCTTGATAGAACCACGTCCCGTCGCGTTTGATCTGCATGTCCAGATCGCCGCAAAATTCCGGGTTCCACTTCTCAAGCGGCGGGGTTCCGCGCGCTTTTGCGGCCTTGGCGGCTTCGATCAAACTGTCTGCCGTGGGTGTCACGGTATTTTGTCCGCTCATTGGTTTTGCCATTCCCTTTGGTCGCGATACACTTACACCTGAAAGATATAACTCCGGGGAAAGAAATGTCATGGCCGAAGCGGATGATCTGATCGCGCAAATCGAAGCGCTGACCGAAAAGCTCGCCGCGGCGAAACAGTCGATCACCGGGCGTTTCGTCGGGCAAGAGCAGGTCGTCGACCTTGCGTTGACAGCGCTGCTTTGTGGTGGGCACGGCCTGCTGATCGGCCTGCCGGGCTTGGGCAAGACGCGGCTGGTTGAGACATTGAGCACGGTCATGGGCCTGCACGGCAACCGCGTGCAATTCACCCCCGATCTGATGCCCGCTGACATCTTGGGTTCCGAAGTGCTCGACACCGCGCCCGACGGCAGCCGCGCCTTCCGCTTTATCGAAGGGCCGATCTTTTGCCAACTTCTGATGGCCGATGAGATCAACCGCGCCAGCCCGCGCACGCAATCCGCCTTGTTGCAGGCGATGCAAGAGAAGACCGTGACCGTCGCGGGGCAGGACCGCGCGCTTGGCAAGCCCTTCCATGTGCTGGCCACGCAAAACCCGATCGAACAGGAAGGCACCTACCCCCTGCCCGAAGCGCAGCTTGACCGTTTCCTCGTACAGATCGACGTGGCCTACCCCGACCGCGCGACAGAGCGGGACATTCTGCTGGCCACCACCGGTGTCGAAGAGGGCACGGTGCGCCCGGTCTTCACCACCGAAGATCTGCTCTCTGCCCAGACCCTGCTGCGGCGGATGCCGGTGGGCGACAGCGTGGTGGAACTGATCCTCGATCTTGTCCGCGCCTTCCGCCCCCATGAGCCTGAGGCCACCCAACCCGTGCGCGACAGCGTCGCTTGGGGCCCCGGCCCCCGTGCCGCGCAGGCGCTGATGCTGACCGTGCGCGCCCGTGCGCTGCTGGAAGGGCGGTTGGCCCCCTCCGCCGAAGATGTGCTCGCCATGGCCCGCCCGGTGCTGAGCCACCGGATGGCGCTGAACTTTGCCGCGCGCGCAAGGGGCGAAAGCCTGCAAAGCCTGATCGACGCCACCGCCGGTCAATTGATCGGGAAAAAGGCCGCCGCGTGACCCATAGCCCCCTGTCCCTCAGAGCCAGCGCCGAGGGCGAAGCGGCCCGGCTGCCCGCCCTGCTGGCGCGGGCCGAGCATCTGGCCGGTGCCGTTCTGCCCGGCGCCCATGGCCGCCGCCGCGCGGGGACGGGGGATGATTTCTGGCAATACCGCCCGGCACAGATCGGCGACAGCCGCCGCATGGTCGACCACCGCCGCTCGGCCCGTGGCGATCAGGAGTTCGTGCGCGAACGCGAGTGGCAGATTGCGCAGTCCGTCATGCTCTGGGTCGATCAGGGGGCCTCGATGCGCTTTGCCTCGGACAAGGCGCTGCCTGACAAGGCCGACCGCGCCCGCCTTTTGGGCCTTGCGCTGGCGATCCTGCTGTTGCGCGGGGGGGAGCGTGTGGGCCTGACTGGCACCGCCCTGCCCCCACGGCGCGGCAATCCGCAGGTGCTGCGACTGGCCGAATTGCTCTGCCAAGACGATGGCCAAGACTACGCCCCGCCAGAACATCGCGGCATGATCCCCCATGCGCGGGCGGTCTTCATCTCGGACTTCATGGGCGATCTCGACCCGGTACAGACCGCGCTGACCAAGGCCGCCGACCGTGGCGTGCGCGGCGTGCTCTATCACCTGCTGGACCCGGCGGAGGAGGCTTTCCCCTTCGCGGGCCGAACCATTTTCGAAAGCGTCGGTGGCAGTCTGCGGCATGAGACGCTCAAAGCGAATGACCTACGTGACCGCTACCTCTACCGGCTGGCGGCGCGTAAAGAGGCCTTGCAGCAACTCTGTGCTCGAACCGGCTGGCGCTATGGGCTGCACCACACCAACGCCACGGCGCAGTCGGCGCTGCTCTGGCTCTATGGCGCTTTGGACGCGCGGCAGGGGAGTGCGGCATGAGCGTTTTCGGCGGCATCGGTTTCACCGCGCCTTGGCTGCTGCTGGCCCTGCTGGCGCTGCCGATCCTTTGGCTAATCCTGCGGGCCGTACCGCCTGCGCCTGTTCGCCGCCGTTTTCCCGGTGTGGCGCTGCTCTTGGGGTTGGCGGATGACGACAGCACCAGCGACCGCACCCCGTGGTGGCTGCTTTTGCTGCGGATGCTGGCCGTGGCCGCGATCATCATTGGCCTTGCCGGGCCGGTGCTGAACCCGCAGGCCGAGGCGGAAGAGGGCAGCGGCCCCTTGCTGATTATGCTCGACGGCTCATGGGCCGGGGCCAGCGGCTGGGACCGGCAGATGGCCGCCGTTGACGCGCAACTCACCCGCGCCGGGCGGGCCGAGCGGACGGTGGGCATCCTCAGCCTCACCGACCCGCAGGTGCCGACCTTCCAATCCGCCGATGCGTGGCGCAGCCGTCTGGCCGGGTTCACCCCCGCACCGTGGCAACCGGCCCCGGCAGAGCTGACCCGCGCGACCGAGATCATGGCGGCCCTGCCCGCCTTCGACACCCTGTGGTTCAGCGACGGGTTGGACTATCCGGGCCGCGATGATCTGCTTGCCGCGCTGCAATCCAAAGGCGCGGTCGAGGTGCACCAATCCGCGGGCAATGTCATCGGCATCGCGCCCGCAGTCTATCAAGATGGCGCGATCGACCTGACCCTGCGCCGCGCCGCGCCCGGACCGGAACGCGCGGCGATGGTGCAGGCCCATGGCCGCGATCCGGCGGGCAACGCCCGCGTGCTCGCCACCGCCAATGCGACGTTAGAGGCAGGCGCGACCGAGGCCACCACCTCCCTTTCGCTGCCCGCCGAAATGCGCGCGCGGCTCACCTCTTTCGACATCGCGGGCCAACGCTCCGCCGGGGCGCGCAGCTTGGTCGATGACGGGCTGCGCCGCCGCGAAGTCGCGCTGATCCGGGGGCGCGGGGCGCAGGAGGGGCTGCAACTGCTCTCACCGCTGCATTACATCGAACAGGCGCTGGCCCCGAGTGCTGATCTGATCGACGGCACCCTGACCGAGGTGCTGCCCGCGAACCCCGATGTGATCGTGCTGGCGGATGTGGCCACCCTCGCCCCCGCCGAGGCCGAGCCGATGCAAGAGTGGATCGACGCGGGCGGCATGCTCATCCGTTTCGCCGGGCCGCGCGTGGCGGCGAGCGATGTCAGCCGCATCGACGAAGACCCGCTGATGCCCGTGCGCCTGCGCGCCGGGGGCCGCAGTGTCGGCGGCGCGATGTCTTGGGGGGAGCCCAAGGCGCTGGCCCCTTTCCGCAATGGGTCGCCATTCTTCGGGCTGACGGTGCCCGATGACGTGACCGTTTCGGCCCAAGTCGTGGCCCAACCCGACCCGACGTTGGCCGACCGGGTGATCGCCGCGCTCAGCGATGGCACCCCGCTGGTCACACGCAAAGCCGTGGGTCAGGGGCAGATCGTGCTGTTCCACGTCACCGCCACGGCGGAATGGTCCACCCTGCCGCTTTCGGGTCTTTTCGTGCAGATGATGGAACGGCTGGCCGTGTCATCCGGTGCCAGCGCCCCCGAGGCCGAGAGCCTTGAGGGCACCACATGGACCCCGCTGTGGGTGATGGACGGTTTCGGCAGCCTGTCGGATGCGGGCAACCTGCCCGGCGTTGCGGGGCCTGACCTGATCTCGGCCCCCGCAGGCCCCGCCCTTCCGCCCGGCATCTACGGCGCCGAAGACCGGCGTCTTGCGCGCAATGTGCTGACCGGCGAGACCGCCCTCACCCCCGCCACATGGCCCGCCGATGTGCCGCTGCGGGGCCTTGCCCTGCCGCCGGAACAGCCACTCGCCGGGGCGCTTCTGAGCCTCGCCATTCTTTTGCTCGTGGCCGATGTGCTGGCCTCCCTCGCCCTTTCGGGGCTGCTGCTGCGCCGCTCCACTGGCAGCTTGGCGCTGGCCTTGGGGCTGGCCATCGCCCCGCAGATGGGCGACGCGCAGGAGAATGACCCCGAAAGCTTTGCAATACGCTCGGCCTCTGAGGTGACTTTGGCCCATGTGCTGACCGGCAACAGCGACGTTGACGAGATCGCCCGCGCCGGGTTGATCGGCCTGTCGGACACGCTTTATTTCCGCACGACCGTAGAGCCTGACCTGCCCACCGGCGTTGATCTTGAGCAGGACGAACTGGCCTTCTTTCCGATCCTCTATTGGCCAGTAACCCCCGACCAACCGCAGCCCTCGTCCGAGGCTTATGGCAAGCTGAACGACTACCTCCGCTCGGGCGGGCTGATCCTGTTCGATACGCGGGACGCGGATATCGCTAGCTACGGTGCCGCCAGCCCGAATGGGCGCAAGTTGCAGGAACTGGCCGCACCGCTCGACATTCCGCCGCTGGAGCCGCTGCCGGGCGACCATGTGCTGACGCGCACTTTCTATCTGTTGCAAGACTACCCCGGTCGCTACAGCAGCCGCGATGTCTGGGTCGAGGCTGCGCCGCCCGATGCCGAACGGATCGAGGGGATGCCCTTTCGCAACCTCAATGACGGGGTGACGCCGGTGGTGATCGGGGGCAACGACTGGGCTGCGGCTTGGGCTGTGCGCCGCGATGGCGCGCCGCTCTTGCCCATCGGGCGCGGCTTTGCCGGAGAGCGGCAGCGCGAACTGGCCTACCGCTTTGGCGTGAACCTTGTCATGCATGTGCTGACCGGCAACTACAAATCCGATCAGGTCCATGTGCCTGCGCTGCTGGATAGGTTGGGCCAATGACCGGAACCGTGCTTTTCGACCCGCTGATCCCCCTGCCGCTGCTGATCGGCCTTGCGGTGCTGGCCGCGCTCGGCCTTCTGCTGGCGCTGTGGCGCGGCCTGTCGGGCTGGGCCCTGCGGGGCTTGGCGGCGGCAGTGGTTCTGGCCGCGCTCGCCGGGCCATCCTACCAGACCGAAGACCGCGCGCCGCTGTCGGACATCGTGCTGCTTTTGGAAGACGAAAGCGCCAGCCAGCGGCTCTCCGACCGTGCCGCGCAGACCGACGCGGCGGCAGAGGCGCTCTCTACCCGCATCGCCGCCCGCCCCAATACCGAGCTGCGCCGGATCACCGTGCCCGATGGGGCCGAGGATGCAGGCACCCGGCTGATGACCACGCTGGCCGATGCGCTGGCCGAAGAGCCACGCGCGCGGATCGCGGGCATTCTGGCGCTCAGCGATGGCCGGGTGCATGACGCCGATCTACCGCTCGACCTGCCCGCGCCGCTACATCTGCTGCAAACCGGTCGGGCCGAGGATTGGGACCGCCGCCTGACTGTGCGCAACGCTCCGGCCTTTGCCATCATCGGAGAGCCGGTGACCCTGACGCTGCGCATCGACGATCTGGGGGCCGCGCCCGAGGGCGGCGGGCTGACCCAGCTTGATATCTCTGTCGACGGGGAAGAACCGCAGAGTTTCAACGTGCCGATTGGCCAAGACCTTGAACTGCCCGTGGCCCTGCCCCACGGCGGGCGCAACGTGATCCGCTTTTCCCTGCCCGAAGCCGAGGGGGAGTTGACCGACCGCAACAATGCCGCGCTGATCCATATGAACGGCGTGCGCGACCGGCTCAGCGTGCTCTTGGTCTCAGGCGAGCCGCATCCCGGCGGGCGCACGTGGCGCAACCTGCTGAAGTCCGACAGCGCGGTCGATCTGGTGCATTTCACCATTCTGCGCCCGCCCGACAAACAGGATGGGGTGCCGGTGAACGAGCTGTCGCTCATCGCCTTCCCGACGCGCGAGTTGTTCATGGAAAAGATCGACGACTTCGATCTCATCATCTTTGACCGCTACCAACGGCGCGGCATTCTGCCTGCGCTCTACCTCGACAACGTGGCGCAATATGTGCGCAAGGGCGGTGCGGTGCTGGTCGCCGCCGGGCCGGATTTTGCCAGTGCCGACAGCCTCTACCGGTCGCCGCTCGGCACGGTGCTGCCCGCCACCCCCACCGCGCGGGTGGTGGAGGAAGCATTCCCCCCGGTCGTCACCGACATCGGCCAGCGCCATCCCGTCACCTCAGACCTGCCCGGCAAGGGCGACTGGGGCCGCTGGCTGCGTCAGATCGACGTGAACGCTGAAAGCGGCGACGTGGTGATGACCGGCGCGGACGACCGCCCGCTTCTAGTGCTGGACCGCGTGGATGAGGGGCGCGTGGCGCTGCTCGCCTCTGACCACGCTTGGCTGTGGAACCGCGGCTATGAGGGCGGCGGCCCGCAGTTGGAATTGCTGCGCCGTCTGGCCCATTGGATGATGAAGGAACCCGAGCTTGAGGAAGAGGCGCTGATGGCCTCTGCCCAAGGCCGGACCATGCGCATCACCCGCCGCACCTTGGACGAGACCGTGCCCCCCGTCACGATCACCGCCCCCGATGGCAGCACGACTGAACTGCCCCTCACCCCCGCCGGGCCGGGCCGGTTCGAAGCGGAATATACCGGCGAAGAGATCGGCCTCTACCGGCTGGAGAACGGCGAAGAGGTCACCGTCATCGGCCTCGGCCCCGCCGCCCCGCGCGAGTTTGTGGAGACCATCGCCAGCGATGCGGCCCTGCGCCCGGCGATCGACAGCCTGCGCGGTGGGGTGGCACGGGTGGAGGATGGGCTCCCCCGTCTGCGCGACGTGCGCCTTGGCCGCCCTGCCGCCGGGCGCGGCTGGCTGGGGCTGACCCCGCGCGGCGCTTACGAGACGCGCGATGTGCGACAAACGCCGCTGCTGCCGGGGTGGCTGGTGCTCTTGCTTTCGGCGCTCTTCATCATTGCCGCATGGCTGCGCGAGGGCCGCCGCTAAAGCGCCCGCAGCAGCAAACCGCCCGCCAGCGTCACCACGACCAAGCCCGCCGTCAACTCGGCCACCGCTCCGGCTTGGGCCAGCCTCGGCGATCCGGCGAGGCCGCCCAAGACCCCGGCGCGCAGCCCCGTTGCGGCCAAGCCGGTGGCGATGGTGATCAAGCCGGTGCCGAGCGCCATGGCAAAGGCCCCCAAGATGCCGACCCCGCCGATCCCCATATGCCAAGTGATCACCAGCACGAAAAGCGCGCCAGTGCAGGGCCGGATGGCGATCCCACCGATCAAAAGCAGCGCGTCGCGCAGTCTGCCCGCGCGCTGAACCTGCGCCAGACTGGGCCCATGGGCATGGCCGCAATGGCTGCATACTTCACCGGAATGCGCCGATCTGTCCTGTCGCGCATGGCGCAACCCGCGCCAGATCAACCAAAGCCCGATGAGAGCAATCGCGCCATAGCTTGCCGGGGCCATGATGCCTTCGGTCACGCCGACCAGCGCCTCCCGCCCGAGACCCAAGAGGAGGATACCCGCATAGACCAGAACCACGGCGGTCACCGCTTGGCCCAAGGACGCCGCGAGCGCGATCAGCGACAGCCGCAGCACTGGCACCGCCCGCGCCAACCCGTAGCCGCCGATCACGATCTTGCCGTGCCCCGGCCCCGCCGCATGGACGACGCCATAGGCAAAAGACGCCAAGAGCACCGTCCAGAACGCCGCCGTATCGCCGCCCCGCGTGGCGCGCAGCCCGCTGGCGATGCTGTTTTGAAATCCGCGCTGCTGTCCCGCGGCCCAATGGGCAAGGGCGTTGAACCCGCCCGACCACCACAGCGCCGCCAGCGCCAAAAGGGTCGCCAATGCCGCCAGCGCTATGATGCGTCGCATGTGATCACCACTTCATTGGCCAAGGCTTCGCCGATCTCCGGCAAGCCGACATCGCTTGGATCGGTATTCGCGTCCAGCGTGCTCAAGTCCTGCTGAAGGGCGCGCAGATCGGCATTCATATCCGGCATCTTGACCCGCGCGCGGCAGGCATCGCTGCCTTGGATGGTCACTTTCTGGGTCACTTCATAGGCGGTGTAATAGGTCGGATCATAGGGTTTGATGATCAGCCCATCCGCCGAGGGAGCCAGGCCTTCGACCGCGCGCAGATGGCTGGTGATGATGCGGCCTTCGGCAAAGCGGGTTTCCACGTCTTGCGGACCCGAGAGCGCGACCTCTTCGCCCCCCTCCAGCAAGACCGTATCGCCGTTGAACCCTTCGATCCACTGCATGTCGAATCCGTTGAGAGAGGCGACTTCCGCCTGCGTCAGCACGCCATCGTAATCGGGGTCGAGGCCGCGATCCTCGGTCACCAAGAGAGAGTAGAATTCGTCATAGGCCCATGTGATCCGCAGATGGGTCAACCGCCCCTCGGCATCGACGATCACTTCGAACCCGGTATCGACGAAGATATGCGGATGCGCGCCAAGCGGTGTGGCGCAGGCGAGGAGAGCGGCGGTGACGAGCGGGTATTTCATGGCGCTAGGTCTACGCCCCTTCGCCAAGCGCGGCAATCGCCCGGCGGGCGGCGCACGGCGGGAAGGCGCGCATCGCCGCCCCGCCTGTGGGTCAGTTCGACGGGTAGGGCCGGACAAAGACCGGACGCTCGGGCGTCGAGGCATCGGGCTGATAGGCATAGCCGCCGCTGTCGAAATCCTGCAAGCCTTCCGGGTCGTTCACCCGGTGCTGCACGATGTAGCGGGCCATGGCACCCCGCGCCTTCTTGGCGAAGAAGCTGACGATCTTCGGCCCCTTGCCATCGCCCTTATCTTCCATGAACTGCGGGGTGATCACCCGCAGTTTCAGCGCCTTGAGGTCCACCGCGCCAAAGTATTCCTGACTGGCGCAGTTCACCAGAACATCGCTGCCGGTCGCCTCGGCCTGTGCGTTCAACGCCTTTGACAGGCTGTCGCGCCAATAGTCATAAAGGTTGCCGCCCCGGCGGGTTTTCAGCTTGCTGCCCATCTCTAGCCGGTAGGCTTGGATCGCATCGAGCGGGCGCAGCACGCCGTAAAGGCCCGACAGGATGCGCAGGTGATCTTGGGCATAGGTCATCTCATCGGCATCAAGGCTCGTGGCCTCCAGCCCCTGATAGGTGTCGCCGGCGAAGGCCAGCGCGGCGGGGCGGGTGACCTCGGCTGAGGGCTCAGCCTCGAACGCCTGAAAGCGGTCGCGGTTGAGCCGCGCGAGATCGTCGCTCAGCCCCATCAGGCTTTTGAGATCGCCCAAGCTGAGATTGCGCGCAGTCGTCGCCAGCCGCACGGCGTCTTCCTGAAAATCAGGCTGGGTGACGGCGACATTGCGCTCGGCCCAATCAAGGCGTTTGGCGGGGGAAATAACGACGAGCATGGCAGTCTCCTTGGGGACGTTTCGGGGTGATCTAGCCCGGGTCGCGCAGAACGTCCAGAAAGGCCGGACCAAAGCGTTCAGCGCGTTTATCGCCGAGCAATCGTTCAATGGCCGAAGGGTCGGCGCTGCGCAGTTGGGCCACTTTCGCAAGCATCGCGGCAGAACAGCTCAGCGGCTTTTCGGTCCCCTGTTCGCCGCGCGCCAGATCGGCCTGCACCTGCAACAGCTGGTCATAGACATTGCCCGCCTCGCGCCCCGCCAGCTTGCGCCGCGCCTTATGCATCGGCTGCGCCTCGCCGTTGATGACTTCGAGGAAGGCCGCACCGTAATTTTCCAGCTTCTTGGCCCCCACGCCGCCGATCCGCGCCATGGCGTCGAGGTCTTGCGGCCGCGCCTCGGCCATCTCGATCAATGTCCGGTCGGTGAAGATGATATAGGCGGGCACGCGGGCCGCCTCGGCCAGCGCGCGACGCTTGGCCTTGAGCGCCGAGAGCAGCGGCGCGTCCTCATCGCTGACCATGGCCTTGACCGCGGGCCGCCGGTTCGCGCCCGCCGCCTTGATCGTATCGCGGCGCAGGTTGATGCTGGCCTCGCCGCGCAGGATCGGCAGGGCGGCGTCGGTCATGCGCAGCGCGCCGTGGCGCTCGGCATCCGGGCGCACGAGGTCATGGCCCATCATCTGCCGGAACACCGCCTGCCATTCGTTGCGGCTGTATTCGCCGCCGACGCCGTAGGTCGGCAGCGATTGGTGGCCGCGCTGGCGGACCTTCTCGGTCTCGTTGCCCAAGAGGATGTCGATGAGATGGCCGGCGCCGAACCATTCGTCGGTGCGCAGCATGGCCGAGAGCGCCTTGCGCACCGCCGTGGTGCCGTCGAAAACCTCCGCGGGGGTATCGCAGAGATCGCAACGCCCGCAGGTCACCTCGGTCTCGTCGAAATAGCCCAGCAGCGTCTTGCGGCGGCACTCCAGCGCCTCGGCCAGCCCCAGAAGCGCGTTGAGCCGCCCGTGATCGGCGGCGCGGCGTTCGGGCGGGGCCAGCCCCTCGTCGATCTGGGCGCGGCGCAGGCGGATGTCGTCGGGGCCGAAAAGCGTCAACGTCTCGGCCGGGGCACCATCGCGCCCGGCGCGGCCGATCTCTTGGTAGTAAGCCTCGATCGACTTGGGCAGATCGGCATGGGCGACCCAGCGAATGTCGGGCTTGTCCACGCCCATGCCAAAGGCCACGGTGGCGCAGACGATCAGCCCGTCCTCTTGCTGGAAACGTCGCTCGGCGATGCGGCGGTCCTCGGCCTCCATGCCGCCATGGTAATGCAGCGCCTCCTGCCCCTGATCGCGCAGCGCCTTGGCTAGCCCCTCGGTCTTGGCCCTTGTGCCGCAATAGACGATGCCCGATTGGCCGCGCCGCGCCCCGGCGAAGGCGAGGATCTGGTCGCGCGGCTTGTTCTTGGCGGCAAAGGCAAGATGGATGTTGGGCCGGTCGAAACCGCGCAGGAAGGCGCGCGGCGGGGTGCCGTCAAAGAGCTTCTCGACAATCTCGACCTGCGTTTCGGCATCCGCCGTGGCGGTGAAGGCGGCGAGCGGTACGTCGAGCGTGCGGCGCAGCTCACCGATGCGCAGGTAGTCCGGGCGGAAGTCATGGCCCCATTGGCTGACGCAATGCGCCTCGTCCACGGCGATGAGATTGACGCCAACGCGCCGCAGCATCCCCATGGCGGAGCCTGCCGCCAGCCGTTCCGGAGCCATGTAGAGCAGTTTGAGCGTGCCAGCTTCCAACGCCTCCCAAACCGCATCGGTCTCTTCGGGCGTGTTGCCTGAGGTGAGCGCGCCTGCCGCGACGCCTGCTTCTTGCAGGCTGCGGACCTGATCGCGCATCAGGGCGATCAGCGGCGAGATCACCACCGTCACCCCCTCGCGCATCAGGGCAGGCAATTGGAAACACAGGGATTTGCCGCCGCCCGTGGGCATGATGGCCAGCACGTTCTCGCCCTCGGTTACGGCCTCAACAATTTCTTGCTGGCCGGGGCGGAACCCGTCGAAACCGAAAACATCACGAAGAAGCGTGGCAGCGCCTGTCATGGAGAACCTGTAAGATTGTCTGCTCTTTTTATGCAGACTCCCACACTAACAAAGCGTGAACAAGGCCAGATGCCCGCGGCATCGGCGCGCGGGCGGGCCCGGGGCACGGGTCAGTAGAAGGCCGCTGCGTTGTTGGTAAGCACGATCCGCGCCATGGCAACGGCGATCAGCACGATCAGGGGGGCGAGGTCCAGACCGCCCATCGGCGGGATCACATTGCGCACACGGCTATAGACCGGCTCAAGAATGCGGTTCAGCCCGTCCCAGATCTGCGCCACCAGCGGCTGGCGCAGGTTCAGCACCTGAAAATTGATCAACCAAGACATGATGACATGGGCGATGACGATGAACCAAACGATGTTCAAAAGCAGCATCAGGATCTGGAACAGCGACGTCATGGAATATCCCCTTGGTTTGACGCAAGACAATTAAGCGCCCCGCCCTCAAAGGGCAAGAGTGCCGCGACGTATATGCTTGACCGCGCTGCGCTTCCGCCGCAGATCCGCGGCGTCACGACAAAGGAAAGCCTCATGTTCCCGATCATCCGCATGGCCAAAGACGTCATCGTCGCCGCGCGGCAGGCGCCGCTGGACAATCTGACCGACACCCATGTCAGCCACCACATCTGCTGGCCGCATGACCTCGATATCTGGATGGAATTGAACAACGGGCGGGCACTGTCGCTTTATGATCTGGGCCGCACCGCCATGGCGCAGCGGGCCGGGCTGATCACGCTGCTGCGGCAAAACAAATGGGCCATCACCATCGCAGGCTCCAGCACGCGGTTCCGCCGCCGCATCCGCATGTTCGAGAAGTTCGAGATGCGCAGCCGGACACTGTGTTGGGACGACAAGTTCATCTATCTTGAGCAATCCATGTGGAAGAAGAACGGCGAATGCGCGAGCCATGTGCTCTACCGTTCCGCTGTCACGGATCGCAACGGCCTGATCCCGCCGGAAAAGGTCCTGCAAGCGATGGGACGGCAGCAACCTTCGCCCGAAGTGCCCGGCTGGGTAGCGGAGTGGATCCGCGCCGATGCGCATCGCCCGTGGCCGCCGATGCAGGACGCGGTCCCTGCCCCCGAGACCGCAGAGCAGCTTTCGGCCTGAGCCGACCGCCCTCCTCTGCCTCGCCCCCTGCCCTTACTGACGCTTGCGCCTTGCGCCCTGCCCTGCTCTAACTTGAAAAAGGGCAGGCCGCGAAAGGGCGCAACATGGCACAGACAGGCGGGCGCAAGCGCATCTGGGGATGGTATTTCTTTGACTGGGCCAGCCAGCCTTACAACACCCTGCTTCTGACTTTCATCTTCGGCCCCTACTTTGCTCAGACCGCGACCAATGCGCTGGTCGAGGGCGGGATGGAGCTTGGCGCCGCCAAAGCCCAAGCCCAGGCATACTGGGGCTATGGTCTGGCGCTGGCGGGCGTCGCGATTGCGGTGCTGGCCCCGGTCTTGGGCGCTGTGGCGGATTCCTCGGGGCGGCGGATGCCTTGGATCTGGCTGTTCTCGGCCATGTATGTGGTGGGCGCAGGCGCACTGTGGTGGACCGCGCCGGGAGATTTCTCTCTGCTTTGGGCGCTGTTCTTTTTCGGCATCGGCTTGGTCGGGATGGAGTTCGCGACGATCTTTACCAATGCCTACCTGCCCGAGCTGCACCCCGACGCGGATGAGCGGGGACGCATTTCCGGCGATGGCTGGGCCTTTGGCTATGCGGGCGGGGTGCTGGCGCTGATCGCGATGATCGCCCTGTTTCAAAGCGGCGCGAATGGGCGCACCATGGCGGGGCTGACGCCGCTTTTCGGGCTGGACCCGGCGACAAAGGCCGACACCCGCATCGTCGGGCCGCTGACGGCCATCTGGTACGCGGTCTTTATGATCCCCTTCTTCCTCTATGTGCGCGACAGGCCGAAACGCGGCGCGGTGCGCTATCGCGTGGGTGCGGGTCTCGCGGATTTGGCGCGCACCCTGCGGGGGCTGCCGAAGCATCCGTCTCTGCTGGCCTATCTCGGCTCGTCGATGTTCTACCGCGACGCGCTGAACGGGATGTATACCTTTGGCGGGGTCTATGCGCTTGGGGTGCTGGATTGGTCGATCCAAGAGATCGGCATCTTCGGCATCCTCGCCGCCATCTCGGGCGCGGTGTTCTGCGTGCTGGGCGGGCGGATCGACCGGCGCATCGGCCCGATGCCGGTGATCGTGGCCTGCTGCGTCATCCTCATCGCCACCGCCTGCCTGATCATCTCGCTGGGGCCAAATTCGGTCATGGGCGTTTCTTTGCCCGAAGGCTCCGCCCTGCCCGATATCCTGTTCTACGTCGCCGGTGCCTCTATCGGCGCGGCGGGCGGGGCGCTACAGGCGTCATCGCGTAACATGCTGACCCGGCAGGGAAACCCCGAGCGAATGACCGAGGCTTTCGGCCTCTACGCCCTCTCGGGCAAAGCCACCTCCTTTCTCGCACCGGCGCTGATTGCCCTGACCAGCGACCTCACCGGCAGCCAAAGGCTGGGGATCACCCCCGTCGTGGGGCTTTTCATCATCGGATTGATCCTGTTAGCCTGGGTCAAACCCAAGGGAGATTTCGCCACATGACGCTGCTTCGCACCTTCACCTCCGTGGCGCTGGCCTTTGCGCTTGCCTCTTGCGGGGGCGGCCGGACCGAGACCGACATCAGCGGTGAGAAGGTCGCCCTGCCGACCATCGGCTCTTCGGGCGGCGCATTGAGCACGGTCGAGGCCAAGCGGCTTTTCGGGGCCAAGAGCTTTGCCTCCGCGCAATCTCCGGCGGCTTTCGGCAGCTACTCCAAAGGGTGCCTCGCCGGGGCCGAGCAATTGCCCGAGACGGGTCCGACATGGCAGGCCATGCGCCTGTCGCGCAACCGCAACTGGGCCCATCCCGAGATGGTCGACATGGTCAAGAAACTCAGCCGCAAGGCCGCGCAGCAGCCGGGTTGGGAAGGCATCTATGTCGGCGATATGAGCCAGCCGCGCGGGGGGCCGATGCTGACCGGGCACGCCAGCCACCAGATCGGCTTGGACGCCGATATCTGGATGCTGCCGCCGAAGTCGCTGAACCTCAGCCGGGCGCAACGCGAGAATATCTCCTCCATCTCCATGCGCCGCTCCAGCGGGGCCTATGTGAATTCCTCTTGGACACCAGCGCATCACGAGGTGATCAAGGCCGCGGCCCAAGACCCCCGCACCGCGCGTATCTTCGTCTTCCCCGGCGCCAAGGTGCAGATGTGCGCCGATGAGAAAGGCGACCGCAGCTATCTGCGCAAAATCCGGCCTTGGTACGGGCATCACTATCATTTCCACGTCCGCATCGCCTGCCCAACAGGCGCGCGCGGCTGTGTGGATCAGGCCCCGCCCCCGCCGGGTGACGGCTGCGCCGATGCGCGGCAGTGGCAGGCCAATATCCTGAACCCACCAAAGCCCGATCCAACGGCCCCCAAAACGAAACCCAAGCCCAAGCGCGACATCCTGCTTGCGGACCTGCCTGCCCAATGCAACGCCGTTTTGAACGCAAACTGATCCGCGCCTGCCTCCCGTTCTTCCTGCTCATTGCCTGCGTGGCACCCGCCGCGCAGACAGAGCCGGTGGTGCAGGTCGACAGCGTGCTGACATGGAGCCACCCGGCCCCGTGGTTCGGCGGCTTTTCGGGGGTCGAGGTCAATGCCGATGGCACCCGCCTGACGGCGGTCTCGGACCGGGGCCGCGTTGTGCAGGCGCGCATGGTTCGCGAGGCGGGCCGTTTGGTGGCCCTTGAGCTTGAGGAAAACGCCCCGCTCAAAGGGGCCGATGGCAAAGCCCTGCGCGGTCAAATGCGCGATGCCGAAGCGCTGGCCCGCGATGGCCGGGGGCACCTCTACATCTCGTTCGAACACGATCACCACGTCGCCCGCCTGTCGCCAGAGAGCGGCGTCACCACCCCGCTGCCCAGACATGACGACTTTGCCAAGTTCGAGCCGAACGCGGGGATGGAGACATTGGCCGCTCATCCCGATGGACGGCTCTTTGTAGCCCCCGAAGGCGGCGGCCCCACATCGGGCCCCATCCCGCTTTATGCCTTTGATGGCACCGCATGGACAATCGCCGCGAAGATCCCGCGCCAAGGGCCGTTCTTGCCGGTGGACGCGGATTTTGCCGAGGATGGCACGCTCTATCTGCTGGAGCGGACGATCACGCCATTGGGCTTTCGCAACCGCATCCGCAGCTTTGATTTGACCGCGCCGGGGCTTGGGGAGGTAACCTTGCTGACCTCCGGCCCCGGTCAATACGACAACCTCGAAGCGCTCAGCACTTGGCAGGACGCGGCGGGGCAAACCCGGCTGACTCTGCTGTCGGACGACAACTTCTTCGTCATGCAGCGCAATGAGGTGGTCGAGCTGATCCTTGCCAAACCGGGTGTCGAGGGCTAAAGACCGTTCCGTCTGCGATCCCCGCAGGCCAAGTCGCCGCACCCTTGCACAAAACGGTCCACATATGACACGCACCTATCTCCCCGGCATTCTCGCCATGGCCGCCATCGTCGTGGCCTCGAATATCCTTGTTCAGTTTCTATTCGGCCAATGGCTGACTTGGGGGGCTTTCACCTATCCGCTGGCCTTCCTTGTCACCGATGTGATGAACCGCCTCTACGGTGCCTCCGCTGCGCGCCGGGTCGTGTTGGTAGGGTTTGTCGTCGGGTTGATCTGCTCGCTGATTGGGACACAGATCATGGGCGAATTCGGCCCGCTGGTGACGGTCCGCATCGCGATCGCCTCGGGCTCTGCCTTCCTCGTGGCGCAGCTGTTGGATGTGACGATCTTTAACCGTTTTCGCGATGGCGCATGGTGGCGCGCGCCTTTGATCAGCACGCTGATCAGCAGCGCGATCGACACGGCGCTGTTTTTCTCCATCGCGTTCTCGGCCAGCCTGTCGTTCATCCACCCCGCGACCGATGTCGCTTGGGCGACCGAGGCTTTGCCACTGTTGGGCGCCGGCCCGCTCGCGCCGCTTTGGGTCTCGCTCGCCGTGGCGGATTGGTCGGTGAAACTGGCCATCGCGCTCATCGCGCTGATCCCCTTCCGGCTCCTGACCGCACGGCTGACCGCCCGCGCGTGATACTGGCGCAGGGGGCCACCCCCTGCCGCCGCGCCCCTTCAAAAAAAACGCTTTGCGAATTTCAAAACCTGTGCAACGCTCAGGGTGAGTTCAACAAATGTAAAGGAGGTGATCCAGTGTCAAGAAAGGTATTGGAGCGAGGTGTCGGAACAGCCAGCGGGGTTTCCTGCTAGGGCAGCCCCTGGCAATGCAACCACCTGGTGGACGGCGGTCTAACCGATCCCCCTCCTGAAACCATTCGATTGGGCCGCTCCGCAAGGGGCGGCCCATTTCGCATTCCCCCTTCACCCTTATGGCGCGGGCTGGCATGTTGCGGGGGCAAGGAGAGCCCATGCTGCACATCAACGATGACATCGCCATTCAGGATTGGGAGCTGACGGAAAGCTTCATGCGCGCCTCCGGTCCCGGTGGGCAGAATGTGAACAAGGTCTCTTCGGCGGTGGAATTGCGGTTCGAGGCCGCCACCTCGCCATCGCTGCCGCAGCCGGTCAAGAACCGCCTGCGCCGTCTGGCCGGGCGCCGCTGGACCACCGAAGGCGCGCTGGTGTTGCAATGTGACGAAACCCGCAGTCAGGCCCGCAATCGCGAATTGGTGCGCGAGCGGCTGGCCGAGCTGATCCGCACCGCCCTGACCCCGCCCAAACGCCGCATCGCGACCCGCCCGACGCTTGGCTCAAAGAAACGCCGTCTTAAGGCCAAAAAGGTGCGCGGCGAGGTCAAAGCGATGCGCGGCAAGGTTGACCCGAATACCTGAGCCTTAACTCCGCCGCAGCAGATAGATGTCCATGATCCAGCCATGCGCCGCCCGCGCCGCCGCGCGTGTTGCGATAATGTCTTCGGTGACGTCAGCCAGCGGGCCATGACGGATGATCTCTTCGGCCATGCCGACATAGGCCCCCCACCAGATCTCCACACCCGCTGGGTCCAGCGTCTGAAAAGCACAGTCACCATCCAGCATGATCACCAGCGTATCGACCCCTTCGGGCCAACCGTGGTCGCGCAGCTGCCGCCCGGTGGTCACCAAGAAGGGAGCACCGATTTCATTCAGCGGGATCGCATGAGACGCTGTCAGCCCTTGCAGCGAGGTGATGCCGGGGATTACCGTCATACGGGGTGCAGGCTCTAGCCGCGCGGCAATCCGCAGGGTGCTGTCATAGAGCGACGGATCCCCCCAAACCAGCAGCGCCACCCGCCGCGCCGTTGGATGCTGCGCCATTGCCGCGCGCCAGGCATCCGCGATCGCGTCATGCCACTGGTCGACGCGGGCGCGATACTCCCCAATCGCGGGGTCACGCACGGGTAGGTCGAAGCCGACGATCTGCACCGCCTCATTGGTCAGCACCTCGTCGCAGATACTGCGCCGTAGCCCTGCCAAATCGTCCTTGCCCGCGCCCTTTTGCGGGATCAAGATCAGGTCTTGCGCGTTCATCGCCCGGATCGCCTGTAGCGTCAGATGCTCAGGGTTGCCGGTGCCGATGCCGATCAATGTCAGTTCCAGATCAGTCATCCCGGTATCCTCGCGATCGCCTTCAAACGCAGCCCACCGAGCACCCGCGCATCGGGGAATTTGCCATCCGGCGACGCGCGGTAGAGGGTCACGAAACGGCACAGGTCATCCATATCCGCCTCGGTGATCTCTCCAAACAGATAGGCCACCTTGCCTGGCGCGCGAAACGCCACCGTCTGCGCCCGCGTGCAGCCTGACATACAGTCGATGCCTTCGACCTCCACCTCGGACAGACCCGCGCGGACCACATCCAGAAAGCCGCCGTCGGCGGTGCAAGAGGTGCAGACAAACGCTTTCACGTCTCGAACTCGGCCAATGGTCCGTAAAAGATCAGCGCGGGCGTGGTGCTGCTGGTGCTTTCCAGATGGCGTGCCAAAGTTTCAATGGTAAAGCGCTGCACCTTCTCCGCCGGGGTCGAGACCGCCTCGGCCAGCAGCGCGGGCGTGTGGCCTGGCAGCCCGTGTTCGATCAAGCGCGCAGCAAGGCCCGCAAAGGTGCGTTTGCCCATATAGACCACGGTGGTCGCCATTGGATCGGCCAAGGCGGCCATGTTCACGTCGCGCGGCAATTCGCCGGTCACATCCGCGCCGGTGATGAATTGCACGCGCCGCGCCGTCATGCGGCGGGTCAGCGGGATGCCTGCGGTGGCGGCGGCGGCAGAGGCGGCGGTCACGCCCGGCACGATCTCGAAAGGGATATCCGCCGCGCGCAGGGCGATGATCTCTTCCTCCAGCCGTCCGAACATGCCGCTGTCGCCGGATTTCAACCGCACGACCTTCAGCCCGGCTTCCGCATGATCGACCAGAACGCGGCTTACATGGTCTTGCTTGGGCGAGGCGCGCCCGGCCCGTTTGCCAACCCCGATCAGGTCCGCATCGGGCCGCGCGTGCTCTAAAATCGGGCCTGCGCTGAGGTCATCGAAGAGCACCACATCGGCCGCCTGCAACCGCGCCACGGCCTTGACGGTCAAGAGCTCCGGGTCGCCCGGGCCGGAGGAGACGAAGGAAACAAAGCCCCCCATCACAGCGCCGCGATCATGTGAAAGAAGGTGCCCGTGGCACGCCCACCCCCAGCGAAATCGCGGACCGAGCCGGTCTCGGGCACTTCAAGATCATTGGCGTCGGTGATCCGGGCCAGCGGGGCATCCGGCTCTGCAAGGATCGTGGCATAGTGGAACTCATGTCCGCGCAATTCGGCCCGTGCCGAATGGCCGGGGATCGGCGCGTTGAGATCGGCTTGACGGTAGCCCAGATGCATCTTGCGTTTGGCGAAAGAGGTCTCCAGCCCCAAAAGCCCCGCCATCTCGTGCCGGGCGCCCTCTTTGTCGATGAGGCCCGCGCCCATCGCCATATAGCCCCCGCATTCGCCGTGCACGGGGCGGGTCTCGGCAAAGGCGCGCAGCCCGTCGCGGAATTGCGCGGCGGCGGCGAGCCTGCCGGCGTGGAGTTCAGGGTAGCCACCGGGGAGCCAGCAGCAATCGGCACTGTCGTCCGGCGCTTCATCGGCGAGCGGGGAGAAGGGCAGAACCTCTGCCCCCGCCGCGCGCCATCCGGCCAAAAGATGCGGATAGACAAAAGCGAAAGCGTTGTCCTGCGCCAGCGCGATGCGCTGCCCGGGCGGGTTGATCTGCGCCGGTGCGGGTGGGTTCTGCAACGTGCCCCGCGCGGCGTCCCGCAGGGCGGGGACATCAACATGGGCCGCGACGAATGCCGCCGCCTGCCCCAACAGATCGGGCAGGTTTTCCTGCTCTCCGGCCTGCACCAGCCCGAGGTGACGCTCGGGCATTTCGATCTCCACCCGGCGCGGCAGCGCGCCGAAGACTTTGATCCCGACAGCCTCCATCCCCGCGCGCACCAGCGTCTCATGCCGGGGGGAGGCGACGCGGTTCAACACCACGCCCGCCAGTTCCACATCGGGCCGCATCTCGCGAAAGCCGAGCGCCGTGGCCGCCACCGATTGCGCCGCACCCGATACGTCGAGCACCAGCACCACCGGCCAGCCCATCAGCGCCGCGACATCGGCGCTGGCGCCATTGCCGCAGGCCCCCGGTTTGGCCACCCCGTCAAACAGTCCCATCGACCCTTCGCCGAGGATCAATTCGGCCCCATCGGCATTGCCGACCAGCCCTTCGATCCGCGCGCGGTCCATCGACCAACTGTCGAGGTTGAAAGACGCCCGGCCCGAGGCCGCCGTGTGAAAGGCTGGATCGATGTAATCGGGGCCGCTTTTGAACGGCTGCACCGCGACACCTTCGGCGCGCAGCGCAGCCAGCAGCCCCAGCATCAAGGTTGTCTTGCCGGTGCCGGAGGCCGGGGCGGAGATCAGCAGGCCGGGCGGGATCATGAGGAGGTCTCCGGAAAGCGCGGCTCGGCCCCGACGGGGCGGAAGCGGCGGTCATAATCGGCGGCGTAAAGGCGGCTCTCGCCGAAATCCTCGGCCCCGATGGCATGGCCCACGAGGATCAGCGCGGTGCGGGCCATTTCCTCGCCCACTTCGGTGCGCAGGGTCGCAAGCGTCGCTTTGACGATGCGCTGATCGGGCCAGCTTGCACGCCAGACCACGGCGACGGGGCAATCGGCACCGTAATGCGGGGTCAGTTCTTCGACGACTTTATCGAGCACATGCACCGACAGATGGATGGCCAGCGTCGCCCCGGTGCGGGCGAAATTGGCCAGCGTCTCGCCTTCGGGCATCGCCGTGGCGCGGCCCGAGGTGCGGGTCAGGATCACCGATTGCGCCACGCCCGGCAGGGTCAGCTCGGCCCCCAGTTCCGCGGCAGCGGCTGCAAAGGATGGCACCCCCGGCGTCACGTCATAGGCGATGCCCATCTCGCGCAAGCGGCGCAGCTGTTCGCCCATCGCCGACCAGACCGACAGGTCGCCCGAATGCAGGCGCGCCACGTCATGACCTGCGGCATCGGCGGCGGCGATTTCCTCTATGATGTCATCCAGCGACAGCCGTGCGGTATTGACGATCCGCGCCCCTTCGGGGCAGTGGCTCAGCAACGCCTCGGGCACCAGCGACCCGGCATAGAGGCAGACCGGGCAGGCCGCGATCAGGTCGCGTCCGCGCAGGGTGATGAGATCCGCCGCCCCCGGCCCGGCCCCGATGAAATGTACAGTCACGGTATCTATCCTTTCCTCTCGGCAATCGCCGCAGTGGCCATGGCATCGCCCGAAACGACGCGTTCGGCAACCAATACCGCCCCCGGTCCGGCGGCGGCCAATGCCGCGGCCTCGGACAGGGAGCCGGTGCCGAAACGGTCTTCGATCCGAGCCGATTGCGTGGGGGTTATCATGCGGGCCAAGTCTTCGGTGGTGATGCCAAGCCCCGGCACGCCCAACTCTTGCGCGAATTCGCGGAAGACGGTGGCGCGGGCCTTGGCGGCTTCGGTCACCAACGCGTCGATCTTGGTGCCATCGGGGTTGGCCCGCTCCAGCGCGTCGCGCAATGACGCCACGCTTGCCGCGCCCCGAAATCCGATCCCGGCCATCCTCATAGTGTCACGCTCCATTGTACCACGGGCCGCAGCGGCTGCCAGCCGCGCATCCGGCCCAAAGGTGCGGCCTGCGCCAGTTCGATCCGCAACAGGTTACCGCCATGCTCCGCTTGCAACTGCGCCAAAAGCGCTTCGGTTTCCAGCGTCACACCGTTGGCGACCAGCCGCGTGCCCGCTGGTAGCGCAGGCAAGAGGGCATCGTAAAGCGCCGCGTTCCCGCCGCCGCCGACAAAGACCACGTCAGGCAGAGACTGCCCCGCCCAGACCTCTGGCGCGCGGCCATGAATTGTTTGCATACGCGCGTTCAGGCCGAAATCTTCGATATTGCGGGTGATATTCTCGACCCGCGCGGCGTGCTGCTCAAAGGCGATGGCGCGTCCACCGGCAAGACAGAACTCGACCGAGACCGAGCCGCTCCCCGCGCCGATGTCCCACAGCAACTCGCCGGGCCGAGGGGCGAGGGCCGACAGCGTCAGCGCCCGCACCGGCGCCTTGGTGATTTGGCCGTCGCTGGCAAAATGGTCATCCGACAGGCCGGGGGTGCGCGGCAGGCCGATGCCCTTGGGCAATTCCACCCCGACCGCCACCGGCGCTTGCACATCCGTCAGATCGAAGCCATCCGCCTGCACCGCCCGCACCCGCGCGTCGGGGCCGCCCAGCCGTTCGGCCACATGCAGCCTGGCCGCGCCTGCGCCCTGTGTGCAAAGAAACTCCGCCAGCGCCGCAGGGGCTTTCCCATCGCGCAGCAGGCAGATCATCCGCCCCTTGGGACGCAGGGCACCGCGCAACTGCGCCAGCGGTGCGGCGTGAAGCCCATGGCAGGTAATCTCCTCCAACCGCCAGCCAAGCGCATTGGCCACCAGCGAGAAGGTCGAGGGCGCGGGCAGGCTGTGCCATTCGTTGGGCTGCAACGCGCCGACGATGCTGCGGCCCGCGCCGAACCAGAAGGGATCGCCCGACACCAGCATCACGACGCGCTTGCCACGCTCGGCCAACACCGGCTCGACAGAGAAGGGCACGGGCCAAACCCGACCGCGCGCACCTGCGCCTGCCCGCTCCAGATGCCGCGGCCCGCCAAAGATCACCTCGGCCTCTGCCAGCGCCGCGCGACTTGCCGGGGGCAAGGCATCCGCGCTATCGTCGGGCATTCCGATGATGCTGAGCCAGGGGTCACCCATTATGCGCGTCCTTCTTTTGGGTGGCACCACCGAAGCCAGCGCCTTGGCCAGCGCCTTGGCCAAAGCCGGGATCGACGCGGTGTTTTCCTATGCCGGGCGCACAGACAGCCCCGTGGCCCAGCCCCTGCCCACCCGCGTAGGCGGCTTCGGGGGCGTGGCGGGGCTGGTGTCCTATCTCAAAGCCGAAGCGATCACCCATGTCGTCGACGCCACCCATCCCTTTGCCGCGGGGATGAGCAACAATGCCTTCGTCGCCTGCGCCCGGCAAGACCTGCCGCTCGTGCGGTTCGAGCGCCCCGCTTGGGAGGCGCAGGAGGGTGACGACTGGACCTTCGTGCCCGACGTCACCGCGCTGCCCGCGGCCCTGCCCGACAGCCCGGCGCGGGTGTTTCTGGCCATCGGCAAACAACAACTGGCGCTTTTCGCTGCGAAACCGCAGCACCGCTACCTCCTGCGCCTCGTCGATCCGCCGCGCGACCCGCTGCCGCTGCCGCGGGCGACGGTCGTGCTGGCGCGCGGGCCTTTCGACGTGGCCGGGGATACCGCGCTGATGCAGACCCATGCGATCACCCATGTGGTCGCCAAGAACGCCGGAGGCGCTGGCGCGCGGGCCAAGCTGGATGCCGCCCGCAGCCTTGGCCTGCCGGTGATCTTGGCCGAGCGGCCGAAACTGCCGGGCGAAGTGGCCGCCAATGATGTGACCGAAGTGATGCATTGGTTACATCATACCGCGCTGCGCGGCGTATAGACATAGCGCCCGACCCGCCGCGTCGCGGAATTGCCGACGATCACCACGGTGCGCATATCCGCCATCTCGGGCGTCGCCTCGCCCAATGTGACGGTGTTGAACGCCTCTTCCGGCGTGGTCACGGCGCGGGCGAAGGTGATCAGCCGGTCCGGCCCGCATTCGGTGCGCAGGATGTCCAACGCCTCGGCGAATTGGTGCGGGCGGGATTTGCTGCGGGGGTTGTAGAAAGCCATGGCGAAATCCGCCCGGGCCGCCATCCGCAAACGGTGCTCCACCATCGCCCAGGGCTTGAGGTTGTCGCTGAGGTTGATCGCGCAGAAATCATGACCCAAAGGTGCCCCAAGCCGCGCCGCCGCCGCCAGCATCGCCGTGATACCGGGCAGCACGCGGACGTCGACGCCTTCAAACGCCGGATCCCGCTCCACCGCTTCGAACACGGCTGAGGCCATGGCAAAGACGCCCGGATCACCCGAAGAGACCACCACCACCCGGGCACCTGCCTGCGCCAGTTGCAGCGCATGGGTCGCGCGGTCCAACTCCACCCGGTTGTCGCTGGGGTGGAGAGTCAGCCCGTCGCGCGGGGCGACGCGGGCGACGTAAGGGATATAGCCGATGACATCGGTGGCCTGCGCCAGCGCCTCGGTCACCTCGGGCGTCACCAGCGCGTCGTCGCCGGGGCCGAGGCCCGCGATATAGAGAATGCCGCTCATGACTCCGCCTCCGGTCTGCGGCCTTGGCCATGAACCAAGACGATCGCGAAATAGGGGCAGTCGTCATCCGCCACGTCAGAAAGCCTTGCCACCCGCTGGTCGGGCATGGTGCCGCGTTCGACCAGCCAAGCGTCCTCCAACTTGCCCGCCGCCGCCAGCGCGCGGCGCACGGTCGGCAGGTTGCGGCCCGTCTTCATCACCACCAGCGCATCGGCGCGTTTCATGTGGTCGGTCAACTCGGCCTCGGGCAGCGTGCCCATCAAGACGGTGACCACGTCGTCGCCCCAAGTGAAGGGCGTATCGAGCGCGTTCCAGCAGCCCACCATGCCGGGGATCGCGGGCAGCACCTCAACCTCGGCGCGGCCCTGAAGCCGCGTGTGCAGATGCATGAAGGAGCCGTAGAAGAAGGGATCACCCTCGCAGAGCACGACGACCTCATGATCCTGGGCCAAGGCTTCTAGCCGGTCGGCCCATTCCTCGTAAAAGGCGACCATCTGGGCGCGATACTCGGGCGAATCAAAGCGCAACTCGGTGGTGACGGGATATTCCATCGCATATTCGATGACGTCGTCGCGCAGCATCCCTTCAACGATGCGGCGTGCTTGGCCCGCGCGGCCTTTCTTGCGAAAATAGGCCAGATGCCGCGCACCGCGAATGGCACGGTCGGATTTCACACTCATCAGTTCGGGGTCGCCGGGGCCAAGGCCCGCGCAGATTACCTTGCCCATCGTCATTCCACCCTGCTGGCCAAGGCGTTCACCGCCGCCACGGTGATCGCCGAGCCGCCCAAACGCCCCTGCACGATCATCGAGGGCACCGGCAGGTCCTGCATCAAAGCCTCTTTCGATTCCGCCGCGCCGATGAAGCCCACCGGGCAGCCGATGATCGCCGCCGGGCGCGGGCAATCGGGGTCTTCGAGCATGTTGAGCAGGTGAAACAGCGCCGTGGGCGCATTGCCGATGGCCACCACAGCACCTTGCAGATGGGGCCGCCACAGTTCCAGCGCGGCGGCAGAGCGTGTGTTGCTCATCTTCGCGGCCAGTGCTGGCACCGAAGGGTCGCGCAGTGTGCAGATCACCTCATTCTCGCGCGGTAGGCGTTTGCGGGTGATGCCTTCGCTGACCATATAGGCGTCGCAGAGGATCGGTGCGCCGTCCTCCAGTGCCGCCCGCGCGGCCACGGCCATGCCTTCGGAAAAGCGGATGTGCTCCTCCAGCCCGACCATACCCGCGGCATGGATCATGCGCACGGCGACGATCTCTTCCTCCGGGGTGAAACGCGCCAGCGCCGCTTCGGCGCGGATGGTGGCAAAGGACTGGCGGTAAATCTCGGCACCGTCGGTGATATAGCTATGGGGCATCGGCGGACTTTCTAAGGTGAGAGGCGATGGCGGCGGGGGTCAGCCCGCGCAGATCAGGGATGGCATCGGCGCGGCCATCGTGGATGAGGTCATAGCGCTCTGGCGCGGTGGCGGTCAGGGTGAGGTCGGTAGCGCGCGGCGCGGCGCAGCCCTTGGCGCAGCCCGAGACATGCAGGCGTTGCCCCTTCGGCACCACGGCGGCAAGGCGCCGGGCCAGCCCGCGCGTCTCACCCCGGCCCTGTGCACAGCCCGGCGCGCCGATACAGGCAACGACGCGCAACAGCGGGTCATCGGCGGCGGTGATGAGACCGGCCAGACCAGGCAGGCGCGGGGCACCTTCGATCAGCAGCCGCCGCCACGGGGTCAGGCGCAGCGGGGCAAGCTCGGCGAGCGCGGCAAGCGTCTCGGCCTCCATCTGCCCAAAAGCACAGGCGACAAGCGCCCCGGCTGGGTAGAGGCCGGGGGCGGGTGTGCCCTGCCCTGTCTGACGCGGGCAGTCAAAACCGGCGGGAAGCGGCGCCCCCGTGGCCGTGGCGCGCGCGGCGCGGGTCACCCCCTGCGCGCGCACCCATTCGGCCAGCACGATGGCATCGGCCACTGCAGTCGCACGGGTCACGGGCTTGCCCCGCGTTGCCCCTTCAATGCAGAGCAGCAGTTGCCCCTCCGCCGAGCGCTCGAACCGGATGTCGGCGGGATCGGCGTGCAACACCGGCTGCGGCCCTGCGTCGACCGCATAGCCGAATTTGGCGGAGACATCCGGCAGCGCATGGGCCTGCGCGGCGGATGAGAGGGCATGGCTCAGGAATTCGGTATCATCGCCCGCCTGCCAAAAGGGGCTGACCATGATGTTGCGCCGTCGCTCCGTCCGCTCATCCACATCGATCAGCGCCAGCGCGCGCAGCGCCTCGTTCAGCCCTTCATGCCGCGCGGGATCGACGCCGCGCAGTTGCAGATTGCCCCGGTTCGACAGGTCGAGCATCCCGTTGCCATAGCGCGTGGCCAGCCCCGCCACGCCGCGGGCTTGGGCCGGGGTCAACCGCCCCTGCGGCACCCGCAGGCGCACCACCAGCCCATCGCCCGAGAGCATCGGGCGCAACGCACCGGGGCACCAGCCCTTGATCGCCGGGGCCGCGCTCACGTCACCCCGTCCAATGTGGCCGAGATCGAGTTGCGGCGGGTCAGCCATAGGCCGGACTCGCGCAGCGCTGCGAAACGGTCGCGCATGGTTTGCAAGGCGGCGGGGTTCTCGGCCTCCATGAAGGCCACGAGATCTTCGCGCCCCAGTGTGGCGTCGAAATAGAGGTCGAAGAGATGCGCAGGCACCTCGCGCGTCAGATGCGCAAAGGCAGCAAGGTTGTCGAGTGTCGCTGCCACCTCTGCCGCGCCGCGGAAACCGTGGCGCATCATGCCGCTGGCCCAGCCGGGATTGGCCGCACGGGCGCGGACGACGCGGGCGATCTCTTCGGGCATGGAGCGCGCGCGCGGGCTGCCTGCGCGGGTGTGGTCAAGATGGTACATCGCCGGTTTCTGCGCGCCCAGATGCGCCATCGCGGCGGCAAAGCCGCCTTCGTGGCTGGCATAGTCCGAGGCCAGCAGGATATCGCTTTCGGCCAAGTCCTGCACATGGGCGAAACCATCGGCGCGGTGCAACTGCGCCTCCAACGCGGCGCGGTCCTGATGCGCCTCCCCTTGGGCGTTGATCGCCCATTCTGACCCCGCGAGCCACGCCTCACCCGCTGCGGCGCGACCCGCGTCGGAATAGTCTTGCAAGGCCGCTTCCATATTCACGCCGTAAAGGCCCGGCTTGGGGCCAAAGACACGGGGGGTGCGGGTGAGATAGGGGTTCATATCCGGCGCTTCTTCGCGCTCGGTCAATGCCGCCGCCCCGGCTTCGAAAAGCTGCGCGAGGCCGGGAAAGACATCGCGGAACAGGCCCGAGATGCGCAGGGTCACGTCGATGCGCGGACGGTCCAGCAGGGTCAGCGGGATCACCTCGAAACCCGACACCCGCTCACTGCCCTCATCCCATTTCGGCGCGATCCCGGCGAGATGCATCGCCATGGCGACCTCTTCGCCCGCCGTGCGCATGGTGGCCGAGCCCCAAAGGTCGATCACCAGCCCGCGCGGCCAGTCGCCATTGTCTTGCAGATGCCGCCTGAGCAGTTCCTCGGCCAGTTTCACCCCCTGCGCATGGGCGGCCCGGCTGGGCACCCCGCGCGGATCGACGGCATAGAGGTTGCGCCCCGTGGGCAGCACATCCGACCGCCCGCGATAGGGCGAGCCAGAGGGCCCGGAGGTCACGCGCCGCCCCGCCAGTGCGGTCAGCAGCCCGTCCCATTCGCCCGCCCCCGCGCCGAAGACGTGCAGGCCATCGCCGTATTGGCTTTCCTTAATGTCGCAGACGAAGGCGTCGATCCGGGTTAGCGCCTCGGCCGAGGAACTGGCGGCGTCGAGGCCGAGGTCATCTTCCACCCCCGCCGCCTGCGCCTCGGCGCGGATCGTGTCGACCAGCCGGTCGCGGCGCGCGGGGTCAAGCCCATCGGCGGTGGAATATTCATCCAGCAGCCGTTCCAGCCGCAACAGCCCATCGGGTGTTTCACTGTCTTTCAGCGGGGGCGGCAGATGGCCGAGCGTCACCGCCCCGATGCGCCGCTTGGCCTGTGCCGCCTCCCCCGGATCGTTAACGATGAAGGGGTAGATCACCGGCAGATCACCGGTCAGCGCCTCGGGCCAGCAATCGCCCGAGAGGGCCACCGCCTTGCCCGGCAGCCACTCCAGCGTGCCGTGCGCGCCGATATGCACCAGCGCATGATGCCCCTGCGCCCGCAGCCAGAGGTAGAAGGCCACATAGGAATGCCGCGGCGTGCGGGCGAGGTCGTGATAGCTGTCTTCGCGGTCTTGCAGATCGCCCCGTTCGGGTTGCAGCGCGACCAGCGCGTTGCCGCAGGTTTGCGCCGCGAAGTGAAAGGCGCCGTCCTGAGCCAGCGGGTCATCCTCAGCCTGCCCCCATGCCTGCGCGAGGTCATCGCGCAGCGCCTGCGGCAGGCTGGCCAGAGCGGCACGGTAGTCAGCCAACGGCCAAGTGATGCGCTGCTCGGTCAGGCTGCGGCCAAAGCCGATCTGCGGCGTGACGCCATAGCCCTCACCCGCCAGCCGCATCAACATGTCTTCGACGCTGGCCAGCGCATCAAGGCCGACGGCATGGGCCAGTTGATCGTCCCGCCCCGGATAGGTCGAGAGCACCAGCGCCAGTTTGCGCGTGTCCGCAGGGGTTTGGGCCAGCCGCTGCCACCCCATCACGCGGGCGACGACAGCCTCGATCCGCGCCTCTTCGGCGCGGTGGGCAAAGCGGGAGTATTGCAGATCGGGGTCGCGCTTTCCGGGGCTCTTGAAACTGACGACGCCACCGAAGATGCGGCCATCGACCTCGGGCAAGACCACATGCATCGCCAGATCGGCGGGGGAAAGGCCGCGCTCGCTCTCGTCCCAATCCCGCCGCCGGGCGGTGGAGAGGGCCACCTGAAACACCGGGCAGCCCGGCGCGTCGAGCGGGGAGGTGCCATCATCCCCGCGCCCCGAAAAGGCGGTGGCGTTGACGATGGCCACGGGTTTCATCGCCGACAGCGCATCACCCAGAAAGCCCCGCGCGGGATCGGATTTAAGCGAGGGCACGAAAAGCCCGATCGCGTTCAGCCCCGCCGCCCGCAACGCGCGGATCAGCGCATCGACGGGCGCGGTATCGGCGGCCAGAAGATAGCTGCGGTAGAAGGTGACCGCGACGGTATCCCCTGCCACGTCGGCAAAAGGCACCACGCCCTGATCGGGGTCGTAATAGCCGCAGTCGGGCACCGTTTTCGTGCCCATGACCGGCCCGGCGTAAAAGCCCGCCGCCAGCGCCATCTGTGCCAGCGCGGCCTGCGCCGCCACCGGCCCGCCCGCGTCGCAGAGATGCGCAAGACGGCGCAGCGTGGAAACCGGCAAAGTCGAATGCGCGTCGAGCCCCGGATCCTCGCGCCCATCGGCGGGCAAGACGGCCAGCGCGATATCATGGCGGCGGGCGAAGTCTTGGACCTGCATGATGCCGTAGGGCCAGTAATTCTCCCCCCCGATGAGGCGGATCAGAATGCCCTTGGCCCCGGTCAGCGTCTGTTCGATGTAGTTGTCGACCGAGGCCGGGTGCCGCAGCGCCACGAGGTTGCACAGCCGCAGCGAGGGCAGCTTCCCCTCCTTGCCGCCGCCGCGGTGCCAGCCTGCCGCGAAAGCGCCGAGGTCACTGTCGGAAAACGACAGCACCACCAGATCGGCGGGGGTTTGCCCCGGATCATAGGGGGTGTCGGTATCCTCCAACCCGTGGCTTTCGCGAAAGACGACATGCATGGGCGATCAGGCTCCCAAAGTCTCGCGGATTTTGGCAAGGTCGATGTCGTCATGCTCGGCGATCACCACCAGATGCCCGGCGCGCGTGTCGCTGCCCCAAGGGCGGTCGAACTGCTGACGCACCCGCGCGCCCACAGCCTGCACCAACAGGCGCATCGGTTTACCCTCGACAGCGACATAGCCCTTCACGCGCAGGATGTTCTGCTCACGCGCGAGCCGCTCGATCGAGGCCACCAGCGCATCGACATCCGACACTTCCGGCATCGGGATCACCACGGTTTCGAAATCGTCATGCTCGTGATCGTCATGGCCGTCATGATGCGAAGGGCGCGCGGCGAGGTCGTCTTCGGCGGCAGCGTTGAGGCCGAGCACCACCTTGGGGTCGATCACGCCTTCGGTCATCTCAAGGATCGGAATCTCACGCGGGCTTTCCTCTTCAATCACCTTACGGGCTTTGGCAAGGCCATCGGGACCGGCGAGATCGGCTTTGGACATCAGCACGATATCGGCGCAGGAAATCTGATCTTCGAACACTTCGGAAAGCGGCGTTTCGTGGTCGAGGCTGTCATCGGCCAGACGCTGCGCGTCCACGGCGGCGACATCGGCGGCGAAAGTGCCAGCGGCCACGGCCTCGGCATCGGCCAGCGCGATGACGCCGTCGACGGTGATCTTGGACCGGATCGCGGGCCAGTCGAAGGCTTTAAGCAGCGGTTTCGGCAGGGCCAGCCCAGAGGTTTCGATCAGGATGTGATCGGGGCGCGTCGGCAGAGCCATCAGCGCTTCGATGGTCGGGATAAAGTCATCCGCCACAGTGCAGCAGATGCAGCCATTGGCCAGCTCGACGATATTCTCCGCCGGGCAGTCGTCGATGGCGCAGGATTTCAGGATGTCACCGTCCACACCCACGGTGCCAAACTCATTGACCAGAACGGCAAGGCGACGCCCGCCTGCATTGGTCATCAGGTGGCGGATGAGCGTGGTTTTACCAGCGCCGAGAAAGCCGGTGATGACGGTAACGGGAATTTTGGCGAGATCGCTCATGCGGTAGGCTCCTGCGGCAGGGTCAAAGGGGGGATACGCGCAAGGCTTTGCTTGCGAAAGATGACCGGGCGTTCGCGCCATGGCACCAGCCCGTCTTCGGTGGCGGCATAGGCGGCGGCTCCGGCAAGGATGTCGGCGGCGTCTTCCTTGGTCAAGCGGCCATAGACATAGGACCATTTGCCCGGCGCAGAGAGCGCCACGGCGGCCCCTTGCGAACAGGCGGAAAGACATTGCACCGGCACGATGGTCACGCCCTCTGGCGCGCCTGCGGCGTCAAGGGCGGCATGAAGCTGCGCGCCGGGGCGCGGGGCGTCTTCCTCCAGCACCTCACCGGCGCGGCAGGTCATGCAGACATGTAGGGTTGCGCTCATTGATCTTGTCCCATCGGGTTATGCGTGCCGGGTATGCGCTCCGGCCCGCCATGAAAAGGGGAGGCGGCGCGATTATTCAACCGTCAGCACCTCGCGGGCCGTAATCGGCGCACCGTTCACCGCCAAGGGGCGGTGGTCATTGGCGTTGAGGGTGACCTCCACCGTGACTTCCCCCTTGGGCAGATCGGCCAGATGCAGCCATGGGCCATAAAGCCGCCCGATCTTGGCACCGTTGACATAGACATGGGCATGGCCCTCGCCCGGTTGATTTTCGCCGCTGGCGTTCTGCGGGGCAAAGGCGAAGCCTTCGGTCTCAACGAAAAGGTTATGGCCCGACATCGGGTCGGGGGTCACGCGGATGGCAAGGCTGGGGGCCTCTTCGGCGGCCAGAGCGATGGGCTGGCCATGCATGCGCGCGTGATCGGCGCCACCGTGATCCATGGCCGCATGCCCGCCGCCGCCATGGGCGGCAGGGTCGTCGTGGTCATGGCCGTCGAAGGTCACACCGTTGCTTGCGGCGATGGCAAAACCAATGCCACCGCCAAAGACCAATCCAATGGCGAATAGCGCCAGTGATCTGTCCATCTCGACCTCCCTCAGGCGCTCTGCGCGCCTTCACGTTGCCAAAAGAACCCGGCGAAACTGCCCAGCAGAACCCAGGCTGCAAGGCCGATGCCAAGCGCACGCGCGGCGAAAAGCGCGCCGATCTCGGTCGGCACCGGGCCGCTGAAGCTCTCGGGCTCGGGAGCGCCGATGACATGGGGGGCCATCAGCAGAACCGCCGCCCCGATCCACGCGCCCCACCCCTTGCCAAAGGCCAGCAGCCATAGCGCCACCAGCGCTGCCGCTGCGGTGGCAAACCACCAGATCTGCCGCGCGGTGATGTCTGCGGCAGCGACGCCGGGCACTTCGGGCGCAAGGCTGAACCCCGGCGCGAGGTGGAAGGCCACGAAACCGGCGACACCCCAAAGGATGCCCCAGCGGCCATCAATCACCGCGCCGCGCTCTTCGCCAAGGCTCATCGCGGCCAGAAGGATCAGCGCATAGGCGGTATAGGTCAACATGGTGAAGATCAGGCTCAACCCATCGCGGACGGCATCGAAACCGGGCAAATCGGGATGCGCGCTGACGGGGTCGGCCCCGAAATGCACCAGCGCGCCGGTCTCATAAAGCTCGGCATGAAGCAGCACGGGCTGCACGAAATAGAGTTGCAGCAGGCCGGTCAACAGGCCGGCAGAGGCCCCGGCGAACAGGGCGGAAGTCAGAAAACGTGAAAACATCGCAATGATCCTTGGATGCGAAATAACACCCGGCGCCGCGCCAAAAGCGGGCCGAGCCATCAGCCAGCCTTAGGATGCGCCAAAGCCCTACCCACACGGTGAAGGGCAGACGCAGGCGAAACGGCAAGAGGCGGGCATGGAAAGAAAGCCAGAATCACAGACTGCCGGACTGCGGCATGGCAGCCCGGACCCCAGTGATACCGAACGCGGCGCTTAGTGGCAGGGAAAGCCTGTCGCGTGGCGCACGTCATGGGCGGCATCATGCAGGGCTGCGGCCTGCACATGGCCGGTCAGCGCCATCAGAGCCACACCCAATACGGCGGCAAACAGCGCCGGTACGAGTTTGCTGCGCGTGGCACCGGCGGTCTTAATCATCGTCGTCATCTTCAATCTCCTTACCGTCACACCCGACGGCATCTAGCGTTTCATTTGCCTGGCAGGTCTCCTGGCTCGCGGGTCGTGGCCTTTGCCCGCCTTCCCCGTCCGAAAGGACAAGTGGCACGAGGGGCATTGGCTTTCCGCTTACAGTCGCGGGGGCGGCTTCGGCTTCAGGGTCGGGCGACCCCTTACTGAATTCCCTTTTCGGTCCCACACTCAAAGGCGCTTTTCGGGACACCAAGCGCCCTCAATTACGCATTTTAGGCCCTTCCTGACAAGCCGCATTTATCGAACCTCGCGGAACCGTATGGCGCATACAGCATTTAGTAGATAAATATGGCCCAACCCCCAGTATGCGGGTTGACCCAAAAGCCACGTGCAGGGCACATTGACGGCCAGTTTCGATCAAGGGGCGGGAATTCATGAACGACAACACGGTCTCCGCCGCTCGGCAGACCCTGACCGAAGACGTTCTAGGCAAGGTCGTGCGCTATGCCCGCCTGCCGCTGTGCATCACCGACCCGACCCTGCCGGACAATCCCATCGTCTATGTGAATGACGCTTTCACCGATCTCACCGGCTATGGCTTGGATGAGATCGTGGGCCAGAACTGCCGTTTCCTGCAAGGTCCGGAAACCACGCGCGAAAGCGTCGATGCGGTGCGCGAAATCCTACTAGCGCGCCGGGTCGACACGGTTGAGATCGTGAACTACCGCAAGGATGGCAGCCGCTTCCTGAACGCCCTACAACTGGGGCCGATTAATGACGAAGACGGCAATCTGATCTATTTCTTCGGCTCGCAACTCGACGTTTCCGAACGCCGCCGGGTGGAGCGGGAGCACCGGCAACTGGCCGATGACGAATTGCTGCACCGGCTACGCAATATCGTCAACGTCATGACCGCCATGGTCCGCCTGACCGCTCGTGAGGAGCCGTCCCCGGCGGCCTTTGCCGACAAGGTGATCGAGCGGCTGGCCGCCTTGGGCGCGGCGCATTTCGACACGATTGGCCGTAGCGACCAGCATGAGGTGGATTTCGAGACGCTGATGGGGCCGATCATGCGGGCCTATACCTCGGCCACCGAGGATCAGATCAACCTCACCGGGGCGAATCCGCTGATCTCGCACCGCCTCGTTTCCCCCCTGACGCTGGCCTTGCACGAGCTGGCGACGAATGCGGTGAAACACGGCTCGCTCAGTTCCGATACCGGGCGGGTATCGCTGGATATCACCATCCTTCAGGAGCCTGCGCGCATGCGGTTTGTCTGGCGCGAAACAGGTGGGCCGGAGGTCATCAAATCTCCGCGCAACAGCGGCTCGCGGATCATCCAGTCCTTGACCCGCGCTGTCGGTGGCACCCTGCACTACGATTGGCAGCCCGAAGGGTTGATTGCCACGGCGGAGTTCCCCGTGGCCGCCCTTGGCGAAGGCTGACCGTCAAACGATCACCTGCTGCGCGGCCTGCTCTCCGACCCCGAAAACACGCTTGTAACGCGCGATTTCATCCGCCGGCCCCATCGCCTTGTTCGGGTTGTCCGAGAGTTTGACCGTGGGCCGCCCATTGGCGCTGACCGCTTTGCAGACCAAACTAAAGGGCGCCAGCGCATCATTCGGCACCAGCCCGCGGAAGTCATTGGTCAGCAACGTCCCCCAACCGAAAGAGACCTTGGCCTTGCCCGCAAACTGCGCGTGCAGCTCCTTGATCTTGTCCACATCCAGCCCATCGCTGAAGATCACCCGCTTGGTCGTCGGGTCCTCGCCGCGGGCGCGCCACCAGTCAATGGCCGTCTGCGCCGCCGTGGCCGGATCGCCGCTGTCGACGCGGATGCCGGTCCAGCCCGCCAGCCAATCCGGCGCGTGATCGAGAAACCCCTTGGTGCCGTAGGTATCGGGCAGGATGATCCGCAGATTGCCCTCATGCTCATCATGCCAATCCGACAGCACGTCATAGGGCGCGCGGGCAAGGGCGGCGTCATCCTCGGCCAAAGCGGCATAGACCATGGGCAATTCATGGGCATTGGTGCCAATCGCCTCAAGCTCGCGCATCATGGCGATGCGACAGTTGGAGGTGCCGGTAAAGGCATCGCCCAGCCCCTCATGCATCGCCTGCACGCACCAATCCTGCCAAAGGTAGGAATGCCGCCGCCGGGTGCCAAAATCCGCGATTGAAAGGTTGTCGACCTCGCGCAGTGCTTCGATCTTTTCCCAAACGCGGGTCATGGCGCGAGCGTAAAGCACCTGAAGCTCGAACTTGCCCATCGGGTCGAGCGCGGCGCGGCTGCGCAGCTCCATCAACACCGCCAGCGCGGGAATCTCCCACAGCATGACCTCGTGCCATTTGCCCTCAAAGGTCAGTTCATATTGGTCGCCCTTCCGCTCCAGATGATAGGGCGGCAGGCGCATGCCTTCGAACCACTCCATGAAATCGGGGCGGAACATCTGGCGCTTTCCGTAGAAGGTATTCCCGCGCAGCCATGTGCTCTCCCCCCGGCTGAGGCTGAGCGAGCGGATGTGGTCAAGCTGCTCGCGTAACTCCCCCTCGTCGATCAGATTGGCCAGCGGGATATGGGTGGAGCGGTTGATCAGGCTAAAGGTGACCTGCGTGTCTGGCTTGTTGCGAAACACCGACTGACACATCAAGAGCTTGTAGAAATCCGTGTCGATCAGCGACCGCACGATGGGGTCGATCTTCCACTTGTGGTTATAGACGCGGGTGGCGATGTCGACCATGGGAGGTTCCTTATTGCATGCCCCTTCATGCCAAGGGGTCGGGCAGATGGGCAAGGGGAAAGCGGGGAATCAGGCCAGCGTCACCCCCGCCGCGCGCATGCCTTCGCGGGCTTTGGCAAGCGATCCGTCCAGATCAATCGCGCGGCACAGGTCTTCGCGCACATCGACCTTGAACCCAAGTTTTGCCGCGTCCACAGCCGAGAAGTTTACGCAGAAATCCAGCGCCAGCCCCACCATGGTCAGCCGCTCGATCCCGCGCGTGCGCAAATAGCCTTCGAGCCCCGTGGGCGTACGGTGGTCATTCTCGAAAAACGCCGAATAGCTGTCGATGTCGGGGTTGTAGCCCTTGCGGATGATCAGATCGGCGCGGTCGGTTTGCAACTCGGGGTGGAACTGCGCGCCAATGCTGCCCTGGATGCAGTGATCGGGCCAAAGCACCTGCGGGCCGTAGGGCATGGTGATGACCTCGTAAGGCCCGTTGTTCTTATGCGATGAGGCAAAAGACGAATGCGCCGCCGGGTGCCAGTCCTGCGTCAGCACCACGGCGTCGAACTCGGGCATCAGCGCGTTGATGCCGCGCAGAATCTCATCGCCCTGCGGCACTTCCAGCGCGCCGCCGGGGCAGAAATCATTTTGAACGTCGATCACGATCAGGGCATGGGTCATGGGCATTCTCCTTACCAAAAGGGGTAGGGCTGCGGATGGGGTAGGTCAATGGCACGCGCCGGATTGAGCTTTGCCGCCGAAGCGCTTATTTGACGCTCATGTATACCATCGCCGCCCTATATCACTTCACCCGCTTCGACGATCCCGCCGCGCTCAAACCCGCGCTTTTGGCGCTTTGCGAGGCGCAATCGGTCATGGGCACGCTGCTGCTGGCCCCCGAAGGGGTGAACGGCACCATCGCCGGGCCGCGCGCCGGGATCGACGCGGTGATCGCCCATCTGCGCGCCCTGCCCGGCTGCGCGGATCTGGAGTGGAAAGAGGCCCCCAGCGACAAGCCGCCCTTCGGCAAGATGAAGGTGCGCATCAAGCGCGAGATCGTGACGATGGGCCAGCCCGATGTCGATCCCCGCGCCAAGGTGGGCCATTACGTCGACCCCAAAGACTGGAACGAATTAATCCGCTCCCCCGATGTGGCGGTGATCGACACGCGCAACAGCTACGAAGTGGCTATTGGCACCTTCGAAGGCGCGGTCGACCCCGAGACCGAGAGCTTTGGTGAATTCCCCGCGTGGTGGGAGGCGAACAAAGACCGCTTCCACAACAAGAAGATCGCGATGTTCTGCACCGGCGGCATCCGTTGCGAGAAATCGACCAACTATCTGATCGGTCAGGGGGTCGAGGATGTCTTCCACCTCAAAGGCGGCATCCTAAAATACCTTGAAGAGGTGCCTGAGCAGGAAAGCACATGGGAAGGCGACTGTTTCGTCTTCGATAACCGCGTCAGCGTCGGCCATGGGCTGCGCGAGGGGCCGCATATGCTTTGCCACGGCTGCCGCCGCCCGATCCTGCCCGAGGATACGCAGCACCCCGCCTATGAGGCCGGGGTGTCCTGTCATCAATGTGTGGATGAGACCTCGGCAGAGGATAAGGAACGGTTCCGCGAACGGCAGCGCCAGATCACGCTGGCCAAGGCACGCGCGGCGCGGGAAGAGGGCTGACCGCCCGCCTCAGCGATCCGACAGCGCGAAGCCTGCATAGGCAAAGGGCATGACCGCCCGGCGAAAACGGCCCAGTTCGAACCGTGCAAGCGGGGCGCGCATGGGGGCGGGATAGGGCCGCTCGGGCGTTATGCCGCGAACCAGATCAGCCAAGAGCGCACCGGAATAGCTGCCCATCGCCACCCCATTGCCGTGGTAGCACAGCCCTGCGAAGATCCCCGGCTGATCCGGCACCTGCCCCACGAAGGGCATGCGATTGCGCGCGATACAGACCATGCCCGACCAGCCATGCGGCGTTTCGACATGACGCCACGCGGGGAACATCGCCTCGAAATCCGCCCGGGCCCGGGCCAGCGCCCGCCGCTCGGAATTGGGGTTGGACATCAGCCCGCCGCGCACGCCGAACAACATACGATTGTCAGGCATCAGCCGGAAGTAATGCAGCAGATGGCGGCTGTCATAGCAGGCCTGTTGGCTGGTCCAACCTTGGGCGGAAAGCTCTGCCTCGGTCATCGGGCGGGTCACGATCACGCTGGATTGCGTCGGCATGTAGCGCGCGGCCAGCCATCGCGGCAGGTCTTCGGAGGAATAGCCGTTGGTGGCAATGATCACCCGCTCGGCCCGAATGCAGCCCTGCGGCGTCGTGACCTCGAACGCGCCCTCGCGCCCCGTCACCCCGGTGGCCGGGCTGTTGTGATAGATCGCGGCCCCCGCCTCTTCCGCGGCCTGTGCGAGGTCGGTCACATATTTGCGGGGGTTGAGGCCAAAGCCAATCGGCACCGTGATCGCGCCCTCGAAGCCTGCGTTCAGCCCCTCGGCGGCCAGATCGGCCTTTTCGGTCAACCGGGCCGTGACGCCGTAATTCTCCGCGTAGTACTCCAGCCTGCCGCGCATCTCTTCGAAATCGCGCGGGCGGTGGGCCAGCTGGGTTTCCCCTCGAGAATGCCGATCAACATTGATGCCGCGGGCGGCGATGAAATCCTCCACCTGTCGGATCGCCGCCACCTCGGCCTGCCGCCAGCCAAGCCGCTCTGCCCGCCCGAATTTCCGGTCAAGCGCCGCGTCGTCCAGCATCCCGCCGCCCAAGCAGCAAAAGCCCCCGTTGCGGCCCGAAGCGCCAAAGCCCACCCGCTCGGCCTCCAGCACCGTGGCCCCGACCCCGGCCCGCGCCAGATGCAGCGCGGCATTGAGGCCGGTAAAACCGCCGCCGATGATCACCACATCGGCCTGCGCGTCGCCTTGCAGCGCCGGACGCTCCGGCGCGCCATGGGTCTGGTCCCACCAGCAGCCCGCACGCGGCGCTTCGGAATAGGCGAAATTCGCGTAGATACGCTTCATGCGGCGGGCCGTTCCGCCGCGCGGGCCTCCTCCTGCGCGCGCAGGCTTGAGCGTTTGCTGACCAGCGATGCAGTGATAACCCCTACGGTCACGATGGCGATCATGATCGTCGAGAGCGCGTTGATCTCGGGCGAGACGCCCAAACGCACGGCGCTGAAGATCTTGATCGGCAGCGTCGTCGCCGATGGCCCGGCGGTGAAGGAGGCGATGACCAGATCATCGAGGCTGAGCGTGAAGGCCAGAAGCCAGCCCGAGATCACCGCAGGCGCGATGATCGGCAGGGTCACGAGGCGGAAGGCCTCCCAAGGGGACGAACCGAGGTCGAGCGCGGCCTCCTCCAACGAACGGTCGAAGGACACTAGCCGCGAGGAGACGACGACCGAGACATAGCACATCGAAAAAGTCGTATGCGCCAGCACGATGGTCAGCACGCCCCGGTCCAGCCCGATGCCGATGAAGAGCAAGAGGAGCGACAGACCGGTAATCACCTCTGGCATCACCAGCGGCGCGTAGATCATGCCGGAGAACAATGTCCGCCCCATGAACCGCCCGCTGCGCACCAGCACATAGGCCGCCATCGTGCCCAGCACCGTGGCGATGGAGGAGGAGATCACCGCGACCTTCAGCGTGACCCAAGCGGCGTTCAGGAAGGCTTCGTTTTGCAACAGCTCGCCATACCAGCGGGTCGAGAATCCGGCCCAGACCGTCACCAGTTTCGAGGCGTTGAAACTGTAGATCACCAGAATGATCATCGGCAGGTAGAGAAAGGCGAAGCCCAAGGTGAGCGAGGTCACGTTGAACCATGTCATCCGCTTCATTGTTCGGCCTCCGCCTGTTTCTGCTGGTTGCGCTGGAAGAGGATGATCGGGATGATCAGGATCAGCAGCAGGATCACCGCCACCGCGCTCGCCACCGGCCAGTCGCGGTTGTTAAAGAACTCCTCCCACAGCACCTTGCCGATCATCAGCGTGCCCGACCCGCCCAAAAGCGAGGGGATCACGAATTCACCCAGGGCCGGGATGAAGACAAGGAAGCTGCCCGCCACAATGCCGTTGCGCGACAGCGGGATCGTCACCAGCCAGAAGGCTTGCAAACGCGAGCAGCCGAGATCCTCCGCCGCCTCGTTCAGGGATTCATCCAAGCGGTCCAGCGCGGCGTAGATGGGCAGGATCATGAACGGCAGGTAGGTATAGACGATGCCGATGTAGACTGCCGTGTTGGTATTAAGGATCTGTAAAGGCTCTGCCGTTAGACCCAACCCCATCAAAAGTTGGTTCAGCAGCCCTTCGTTGCTGAGAATGCCCATCCACGCATAGACGCGGATCAGGAAGGAGGTCCAGAACGGCAGGATCACCAACATCATCAATGTGGCGCGCCACTCTTCGGGGGCGCGGGCCATGCCGTAGGCGATGGGATAGCCGACCAAGAGCGTCAGCGCGGTCGATACAACGGCGATGCGCAGGGAGCTCAGGTAGGCTTTCCAATAAAGATCGTCGGAGGCGAGGAAGGTAAAATTCTCGAAATCCAACTGGGCGATCAGGGCGCTGATGCCGTCCTTGATCGTCGGCGTATAGGGCGGGATCGCCAGTGCCGTATCGGAGAGGGAGATTTTGAAAACGATAAGGAAAGGCACCAGAAACAGCGCCAACAGCCAGAGGTACGGAACCGCGATCAGGGCGAAACGACGCATGTTCATTGCGCCAACAAAACGCCTGCGGTGGCGCTCCATGAAATCCAGACCGGGTCTTCCCATGTGATGTCACGGCGCGCGATGCGGCGAGTGTTGGCCGTCTGCGCCTTGATCACCTGGCCGCCGGGCAGTTCGACGTGATAGGTGGAGAGGTTCCCCAGATAGGCGATGTCGAGCACTTTGCCCTGTAGCGCATTGGGCGCATCCTCGGGCCGCTCGGTCGAGATGCGGATTTTCTCGGGCCGGATCGCCAGATGGGCCTGCTGTCCCTCGCTGAACGGCGCGGCAGAGGTGGCGGTCAGCGGCGGCTGCCCGTCGATCCAGTTCAGATGATATTGATCTTGGCCAATGGCCTTGGTGCTGGCTTCGATGATGTTCACGTCACCGATGAAGTCAGCGACATAGACGGAATTCGGCGCCTCATAGATCTCGGCTGGGGTGGCCACCTGAATCACACGCCCCTCGTCCATCACCGCCACGCGAGAGGCGACGGTCATCGCCTCTTCTTGGTCGTGGGTCACGATGACGAAGGTGGTGCCGGTGGATTCTTGGATGTCCATCAGCTCGAACTGGGTGTCTTGCCGCAGCTTCTTGTCCAGCGCGCCCAAGGGTTCATCAAGCAGCAGAAGCTTCGGCGCTTTGGCTAGCGAGCGCGCCAGCGCCACACGCTGCCGTTGGCCGCCGGAAATCTGATGCGGTTTGCGGCGGGCGAATTTCTCTAGCCGGGTAAGCTTCAGCATCTCGGCCACGCGGGCGGCGATGGCGTCCTTCCCCATCTTGTCGCGGCGCAGGCCGAAGGCGATGTTGTCCCAGATGCTGAGATGCGGAAACAGCGCGTAGGATTGGAACATCATGTTCACCGCGCGTTTGTTCGGGGGCACCGGGGCGATATCCTGCCCGGTCAATTCAATGCGCCCGGTGGTGGGGCTTTCGAACCCGGCCAACATGCGCATCATCGTCGTCTTGCCACAGCCCGAAGGCCCAAGCAGGGCAAAGAATTCCTGTGCGTAGATATCCAAAGACAGATCGTCGATGGCGACGAACTCACCAAATTTCTTGGTCACATTCTTAAAGCGAATGAGCGGCTTTTCGTCGGGGTCGTTCCAGGGGGCGAAGACGGTTGGGCTCACGGTTGAGACATCCTTTGATCGGGCTTTGCTCGGGCTTTGATCGGGGTCGCGGGGCAAGAAAAAGGGGCGCGACCAGACTGGCCGCGCCCCCTGTCTCAGATCAGGTACCGGACTTGATCTTGGTCCAGAGCCGGGTCACCACGCGCTGCACTTTCGGCGGGTAGGGTGTGGTGGTGAACAGGTTGTTCAGCGCCGCCTCAGAGGGGTAGATCGCCGGGTCGCCGATCACATCCTCGATCAGATGCTCCTGCGAGGCTTTGTTGCCGTTCGCATAGTACACATAGTTCGACGCGGCGGCCATATTCTCGGCGTCCATGATGAAGTTCAGGAACTTATGCGCGCCCTCAGGGTTCGGCGCGTCAACCGGGATGGCCATCTGGTCAAACCACATCTGCGCGCCTTCGGAGGGGGCGTTATAGGCGATTTCGACACCGTTGTCGGCTTCATCCGCGCGGTCACGGGCCTGCAAAATATCCCCGGACCAACCGACTGCGACGCAGACGTCACCGTTCGCCAAAGCGTTGATATACTCCGAGGAGTGGAACTTCTGGATATAGGGGCGGACCGGCATGAAGACCTCTTCGGCCTTGGCGATCACATCGGGGTCATGGCTGTTGGGGTCTTCGCCGATATAGTTCAGCGCGGCGGGGATCATCTCTGCCGGGGCATCAAGGAAATGCACGCCGCAGTCGGCCAGTTTTTCCATATTGGCCGGATCGAAAACCAAGTCCCAGGAGTCGATCGGGGCATCTTCGCCCAGGATCTCTTTCACCTTGCCGACATTCACGCCGATGCCAGTGGTGCCCCACATATAGTTGATCGAATGGGCGTTATCGGGATCATATTGTTCGGTCCGCGAGGAAACCACGTCCCACATGTTCTCAAGGTTGGGCAGCTTTGAGGTGTCCAGCGGCTGGAATGCACCGGCTGTGATCTGGCGCTGCAGGAAGGTGCCCGAGGGGACGACCACGTCATAGCCGGACCCACCGGCGAGCATTTTGGTCTCCAGCACCTCGTTGCTGTCGAACACGTCATAGACCAATTCGATGCCGGTCTCTTCTTCGAATTTATCCAGCAAGGATTCGTCGATATAGTCGGACCAGTTGTAGACCCGGACCGTTTCGGCAGTGGCGGCACCTGCCATCAAGGTGGCAACGGCGACGCTGCTTAGTAGCACATGTTTCATTTCATACTCCCGTTAGACAGGTCGGGTTGATCCCCACCTTTCGTCAATTTGATCAAGTTTTGCCTCTTCGGGCAAGATGGTTTATGCTTTCATGCAGAATGAAATGCTGCAAGACACGGCGAAACAAGACGGAAAGACCGCTCCTATGGGTTCAGAAAAAACCGATCCGAGATTGCTTCCCGCCGCCGATGCGGCGGTCAAGACACCGATCCATCAGCACGTTTACGAACGCCTGCGCAAGATGATTCTCTTCGGCGATTTGGCTCCCGGACAGGGGGTCACGATCCAAGGTCTGACCGCCGCTTTGGATGCGGGCATGACGCCGGTGCGCGAGGCCATCCGCCGCCTGATCTCGGAAGGGGCGCTGACCCATTTGGGCAACCGCCGGGTCACCGTGCCGGAACTGACCCATGCGGGGCTGGAAGAGCTGGGATTCATGCGGGAAACGCTAGAGCCGGAACTGACCAAACGCGCCGCAAACCGCATGACGGATGAGCGTTTGAACGCTTTGAAAGCCTGTGACAACGCGCTGAACCATGCCATCGACCGGGGCGATGTCGGCGGCTATTTGATGCAGAACTACAGCTTTCACCGGATGATCTACGACCTTGCCGAAGCGCCGATCATGGCCGCGACGGTGGACCGTCTGTGGCTGCGTTTCGGCCCCTCGCTTCGGGTGGTTTGCGGGCGCTATGGCACCAGCAATCTGCCCGATAAACATGCTGAGCTTTTGGCAGCCTTTGCCGAGGGCAATGCCGCGTTGGCGGGTGAGGTTATGGCGGGCGATGTTGCCCAAGGAATGACCCAAATTCGCGCAGCCCTCGATGGTCTTCCCGTTCCGCGTTGATTCGATTGACATGCTATAATTTGATCATATTCTTCGGCTAAGCTCATTTTTCATGCAAATAGAAGGTGCACACCCATGCCGCCCATCACGAATCACCTCCCCACCGCGGACCTTCAGGCGCTGGATGCGGCGCATCACATGCATCCTTTCACCACCAATGATGAATTGGGCGACAAGGGCGCGCGCATCATCACAAGGGCCAAGGGCATCTACCTGACCGACAGCGAGGGGAATGAGATTCTCGATGCGATGGCCGGGCTTTGGTGCGTGAACCTTGGCTATGGCCGCGAAGAGATGGGCAATGTCGCCGCGCGACAGATGAATGAACTGCCCTATTACAACACCTTTTTCCAAACGACCCATGTGCCCGCCATCGCGCTGGCCAAGGAACTGGCCGATCTAGCCCCCGGTGATCTGAACCACGTCTTCTTCGCCGGGTCGGGGTCAGAGGCGAATGACACCAACCTGCGCATGGTCCGCACCTATTGGGCGCAAAAGGGCAAGCCTGAGAAGAGCCATATCATCAGCCGCAAGAACGCCTATCACGGCTCTTCGGTCGGCTCGGCCAGTCTCGGCGGCATGACCTATATGCATGAGCAAGGCGGCCTGCCGATCCCCGGCATCCATCACATCGGCCAGCCCGACTGGTATGCCGAAGGCGGGGATATGTCGCCCGAAGACTTCGGTCTGAAACGCGCGCAGGAGTTGGAAGCGAAGATTGTCGAGCTGGGCGCGGACAAGGTCGCCGCCTTCATCGCCGAACCGGTTCAGGGCGCGGGCGGGGTCGTCGTGCCGCCCAGCACCTATTGGCCCGAGATTCAGCGCATCTGCGACAAACACGACATTCTGCTGATCGCTGACGAGGTGATCTGCGGCTTTGGTCGGACGGGCAATTGGTTTGGCTCGCAGACCATGGGCATCAAGCCGCATATCATGACCATCGCCAAGGGGCTGAGCTCGGGCTACGCGCCTATCGGCGGGTCAATCGTTTGTGACGAGGTCGCCGAGGTCATCAACGCCTGTGAGTTCAACCACGGCTACACCTACTCCGGCCATCCGGTTTGCGCTGCCGTGGCGCTGGAAAATCTGCGGATCATGCAGGAAGAGAACATCGTCGCCCATGTGCAAAACGTCGCCGCCCCCGCGCTAAAAGAGGCGTTGGACAAGCTGGGAGAGCATCCGCTGGTAGGCGGGGTGAACGTATCGGGCCTGATGGCCTCCCTCCCGCTGACGCCGCATAAGGAAAGTCGCGCGAAATTCGCCGATAGCGGCACCGCCGGATACATTTGCCGCGAACATTGCTTTGCCAACAATCTGGTGATGCGCCATGTCGGCGACCGGATGATCATCTCTCCGCCGCTGATCATCACCCCGGAAGAGATCAAGATCTTCGCCGAACGGGCGACCAAGGCACTGGATGCGACCTATGCCGATCTGAAAGACAAGGACATGCTCAAGGCCGCGTCCTAAAGCACTGGGCTGCCTCCAATCGGGGGCGGCCCTCACTCTGCGCGCAGTCGGGCCAGCAGACGAGGCGAGGCATAGCCGTCCGGCGCGATGCCTTCGGCCTTTTGATAGCTGCGCACGGCATTGACGGTCAGCGGCCCGATCTTGGCGTCGATCTTTTGCGTGTCAAAACCCGCTTCGGTCAGCAGGGTCTGCAATTCGATCCGCTCATCAAAGCTCAGCGCGCGGTCTTCGCGGGGCCAGTCCTGCTCTATCTCGCCCGCGCCGCCGATGCGGTCGGCCAGATGGCCCACACCGATGACATAGGCATCCGCCGTATTATAGCGCTCGATCACCGCGAAATTGGGGAAGATCATGAAGGCGGCCCCCTCTGCGCCCGCGGGCAGCAAGATCGACGCCGGGCCATGATCCGCCACCGCCCCGCCATCGAGCGCGGTGACGCCAAGATCGGCCCATTCCGCCGAGGTCTTGGTCACCGCGCGGTCGGCCAGCAGATAGTCGAACCCCTCCGGCAAAGCCACTTCGACACCCCAAGGCTGCCCTTCGGTCCAGCCGAAATGCTTGAGATAGGCGGCGGTAGAGGCCAGCGCATCGCTGGGGTCATCGCCCCAGATGTCGCGCCGCCCGTCGCCATCCCAATCGACCGCATGGGCGTGGAAGGACGAGGGCATGAACTGCGTATGCCCCATCGCGCCGGCCCAAGAGCCGCGCAATTGATCGGCATCGGTATCGCCCGCCTGAAGGATGCGCAGGGCGTCAATCAATTCGCCTTCGAAAAATTCCGCCCGCCGCGCGTCATAGGCAAGGGTGGCCAGTGAATCCAACACCCGATCCCCGCCCCGGAAGCTGCCATAGGCGCTCTCAAGCCCCCAGATCGCGGTGACGATCTCTTTCTCGACACCGTATTCCGCTTCGATCTCTTCCAGCGTGCGTTGCCATTGGGCCAGCGCCTTCTGCCCATTCTGCACCCGCAGGTCCGAGGTAGCGGTGTCGAGGTAATCCCAAATCGTTTTGGTGAATTCCGATTGGTTGCGGTCGCGGCGGATCACCTCCGGATCATAGCTGACCGTATCCAGCGCGCGGTCAAAGACATCCGGGTCGATGCCCTGCTGCAAGGCGCGGGGGCGGAAGTCTTTCACCCAAGCGCGCAGCCCGGCATCGTCGCCGCTGGCCTCTGCCGCGGGTTCCTGCGCCGTTGGCGCCACGGCGGCCAGCACGGCCTGCGGCGCGCGCGGCGCGGGGCGCAAGGATTCAGCCGGACCCGACGCAAAGGCCGGAGCCCCCATGCCAGCGGTCGCTAGAATGCCTGAAATCATCGCGTAGTGCCGGATCATAATCGCCTCACCTCATAGAGTTACGGCAAATCCTATGCCCGCCCCGCCCCGGTGGAAAGGGAGGGGGGCGGCCATCCGCGAAGCTCCGCCGGTTTGCCGCCTCAGCGGCGGGTGCGGGTCACTTTGCGTTTGATCTTGTCCTTCTTGCGCTTGGCCTTCACGGCCTTGCCGCGCGGCTTGCTACGGCCCGCCGGGCTGCGGCGCCCCCCACCTCCGCCCTGTTTGACCTTTTGGTCTTCGATCTCAAGCAGTTCCAGCGCGATGCCCCCGGTCACGGGGACCGCCTCGGCCAACCGCACGGTGACACGTTGGCCAAGGCCGATGGTCATCCCGGTGTCCGAGCCCATCAGCGTCTGCGCCTCGGCGTCGTGGTGGAAATACTCCCGCCCGAGCGAGCGCATCGGCACCAGACCGTCCGCGCCAGTCTCGTCCAACTTCACAAAGGCACCAAAACGCGCGATGCCGCTGATCCGTCCGGTGAACTCGTTGCCCACGCGCTCCGACAGGAAGGCGGCAAGGTAGCGGTCGGTCGTGTCACGCTCGGCCACCATCGAGCGGCGCTCGGTGTCGGAGATATGCGCGCCGGTCTGCTCCAGCCCCTCAATCTCTTCGGGCGTCAGCCCGTCCTTGCCCCAGCCATGCGCCGTGATCAGCGCGCGGTGCACGATAAGGTCGGCATAGCGGCGAATGGGTGAGGTGAAATGCGCGTAGGAACGCAGGGCAAGGCCGAAGTGCCCAATATGCGCCGGCCCGTAATAGGCCTGCGTCATCGAGCGTAGGGTGCTGAGATTGATCAGCTCCGCGTCATTGGTCCCCGCCGCCTGATCCAGCAGCCGGTTGAGATGCGCGGTTTGCAGCACCTGCCCCTTGGCCAGCGTGAAACCCGCCGCCTGTGCGGTTTCACGCAGGGATTCGAGCTTCTCCGGCGAGGGTTCCTCGTGGATACGGAACAGCAGCGGGGTTTTCTTTTTGATCAGCGTCTCGGCGGCGGCGACATTGGCCAAGACCATGAACTCTTCGATCAGCCGATGCGCGTCGAGCCGCTCGCGGAAGTTCACCGACTTCACCTTGCCATCCTCGCCCAATTCGATGCGGCGTTCGGGCAGGTCCAACTCCAGCGGTTGGCGCTCGGCCCGGGCGGTCTTCAATGCACCATAGGCGGCGTAAAGCGGCTTCAACACCGGCTCCAACAGCGGGCCAGTGCGGTCGTTCGGGTTGCCGTCGATGGCGTCCTGCACTTCCTCGTAATGCAACGACGCGGGGGAGCGCATGAGACCACGGTGGAACGTATGGCCGATCTTGTTGCCCTTCGCATCCAGCACCATGCGCACGGCGATACAGGCGCGCGGCACGCCCTCGTGCAGAGAGCAGAGGTCACCCGAAAGCCGATCCGGCAGCATCGGCACCACGCGGTCAGGGAAATAGGTGGAGTTGCCGCGCTTGCGCGCCTCGCGGTCCAGCGCGGAGCCGGGGGTCACATAGGCGGCGACGTCGGCGATAGCGACCCAGAGCACATGGCCGCCTTCGTTCTTCGGGTCATCGTCGGCATGGGCATAGCAGGCGTCGTCATGGTCGCGCGCATCGGACGGGTCGATGGTGACCAGCGGCAGGTCGCGCAGATCCTCGCGGCCTTTCAGCCCTTGCGGCTTAGCGGCATCGGCCTGTGCGATCACATCGTCGGGGAAGTCGTCGGGGATGCCGTGCTGGTGGATCGCGATGAGCGAGACGGCGCGCGGCTCGGACGGGTCGCCCAGCCGTTCGACGATGCGGGCGCGGGGCGATCCCATGCGCGCCTTCGGTCCGGCCTGCTCGGCCTCGACCAGTTCACCGTCTTTCGCGCCATGAGTATGGTCGGCACCGACGCGCCATTCGCGATCCGTACCCTTGTCGATCGGGACGATCCGCCCGCCTTCGGCCGCTTTGCGGAAAATGCCCAGCACCTTGCGCGGGTTGGAGCCGATGCGGCGAATGAGCCGGGCCTCATAGTGGTGATCTTCGCCTTTCACCAGCGTCAGCCGCGCCAGAATGCGGTCACCTTCGCCAAGCGCCGGGTCGCTGTCGCGCGGGATCAGCAGCACGATGGGTTCTTTTCCCTCGCCATGCCACTCCATCGGTTTGGCAAAAAGATCGCCGTCGCTGTCCGGCCCCGTGACCAACAGCACCGAGACCGGCGGCAGGCGGTCGGGATCCTGATAGCTGCGCTTGCGCTTTTCCAGATGGCCCTCGGCCTCCAGCTCTTTCAGCACGCGCTTCAGGTCGATCCGCGCCGCGCCTTTGATGCCAAAGGCTTTGGCGATGTCGCGCTTGGCGGTCAGCGTGGGGTTCTGTTCGATCCAGTCGAGGATCTCGGATTTGCTGGGTATCTTGCTCATACCTCAGCAGGTAGCACGCAGCCCCCCTGTCGTCATGGCAAATCGTGAATTTCGTCCACGTCGCGCAGGGTAGCGACCTCGGCAATGCGGTAGCCCGGCAGGGTCGCGCGGCTGTCAGCCAGCGCATGCGGGCCGGACCAGCGCACCCCGTCAAACAGGCTGAGCGGCGCGCGGCGGGGGTGTTTCAGCCCCACGAACCAATAGCCGCCATCGGGCGCCGGGCCAAACACCGCGTCATGGCTGCCAAGCGCATCGAATGCCCGCGCCAGTTCCTTGCGGTTGATGCCCGGAATATCCGCCCCGATCACACAGGCCGGCCCCGGCGCGCTGCGCAGCATCCGCGCCATACGGTCACCGAGGTTGCCGCGCCCTTGCGGCCAGCGCGGCAGATGCGCGGGCCAGACGCGGCTTTCCAGCCCTTCCACGTCCGGGGCCACGGCCAGCACCACCTGCCAACGCGGATCTTCGATCCGACGCAACAGGCGGCGGGTCTGATGGCGAAACCACCAAGCCGCGCCGACCATGCCGATGTCGCGGCCCAGACGGGTTTTCACCCGGCCGGGACGCGGCTCTTTCACCATGACAATGAGCGTTGGTTTCACGTGAAATAATTCCGCAGCACGCGCGCGTAGATGGATTTGAGCTGTTCGATATGTTCGACCCGCACATGCTCATCGACTTGGTGCATGGACTGGCCCACCAGACCGAACTCCACCACCGGGCAATGCGCCTTGACGAAACGCGCGTCCGAGGTGCCGCCGGTGGTGGAAAGCTCGGGCTGCACGCCCGTCTCAGCCTCAACCGCGCCCGCGACCAGATCGGACAGGGCGCCCGGCGGGGTGATGAAACTCTCGCCGGAGATCTTGATCTCTACATCCACTTGCAGGCCGAATTCCTCGGCGATCTTATCCGCCTCGCCCCGCAGCCAGTCGCTGAGGCTCGCGCCCGAATGGTGGTCATTAAACCGGATGTTGACCGCGCCGCGGCATTGCGCCGGGATCACATTGGTTGCCTTGTTGCCAGTATCCACGGTGACCACGGCCAGCGTCGAAGGGTCGAAGTGATCGCTGCCCTGATCCAACTCATGGCTGGCCAGACGATCCATCAGCCGCACCATCGCGGGCAGCGGGTTGTTCGCGCGGTGCGGATAGGCCGCATGGCCCTGTTTGCCCGTCACCTTGAAATGCGCGTTCATCGAGCCGCGCCGCCCGATCTTGATCATATCGCCCATGGTCTCGGGGCAAGTCGGCTCCCCCACAAGGCAGACATCCATCCGCTCGCCGTTCTCGGTCATGTAGTCCAAGAGCGCCGTGGTCCCGTCGAGGGCATCGCCCTCTTCATCCCCGGTGATCGCCAGCACGATGGAGCCGTCGGGCGGCGTGTCCTTTACGAAATCCACCGCCGCTGCGACGAAAGCCGCCACGCCCGATTTCATATCCGTGGTGCCGCGGCCATACATGATGCCGTCCTTGATCTCGGCCCCGAAGGGGGGCATCGACCAATCCGCCTCATCCCCGATGGGCACGACGTCGGTATGACCGTTGAAGCCGAAAGACTTGGTGTTGCCCTTGTTTCCCCAGCGGGCAAAGAGGTTGCAGATGCCGCCCCGGTCGACGCGCGTACAGTCGAAACCCGCCGCGCCCAACACCTCTTCGAGCACTTCCAGCGCCCCATCGTTCGCGGGGGTAACAGAGGCGCAGCGCACCAGTTTTGCAGTGAGATCAACAGGGTCGAGACCGGACATATCGGCTCCTTTTCAGGGGTTATCGCTTGTCCGGTAACTTGTGTGGGCAAATCGCGCCGATGCCAAGGGGGCGCATTGCAATTCCCCGTGTGGGGCGCGGGTCAGTCGTAAAAGGGGGTCATTTGCGCGACGATGACCGAGTTTTCTTCCAAAGCGCGCTGCATCAGGGCGCGTTCCTCGGCGTCGATCTCCTGACCTTCGGCTTCGCGCTCTTCCAGCGTGCCGTAACCCGTCACATCAAGCGGGTTGGTATCTGCCTGTTTGAGGATCGCCACCGTCTCGCGCACGGCTTCGGCCTCGTCGATACCAGAGGCGAAACACATCAGCGCAGCACCGGTGGCCTTGTCGGGCAGACCGTCGCCGTCCTTGCGGCCAATCTGAACCAAAAGGGTAAAGACCTGCTGGCGCGAGGGTTTCTTGGTTTTCTTGGGTTCAGACATGATAAGGGCCGCCGATTGCTTTGGGCAGCCCTAACCGTTTCACTTGGATTTGGAAAGGGGCCGCGCCCCTGCCCTTAAGTCTTGCCGCGGACCATCCGTGTGACCCAGATCAGCAGGCAGGCACCGATGACGCCCACCACCAACTGACCGAACCAACCGCCCAGCGTGCTGCCGACGATCAGCATCAAGAGCCAGTTCGCGACCAAGGCACCCAGAATGCCGAGGATGATGTTCATGATCAGACCCATGTCCGATTTCATGATCTTTTCCGCGATCCAGCCCGCAAGGCCACCCACGATGATTGCGGCAAACCAACCGATACCCGTCATGTCGTCAATCTCCTTTAAATTCAGGTCTCAACGCCATGAAGGGGTATTTGGTTCCGTTCAGTCGCGCAGCAGCTCGTTGATCGAGGTTTTGGAGCGGGTCTTGGCGTCCACCCGTTTCACGATCACGGCGCAGTAGAGGTTCACGTTGTTCTTCGACGGCATGGTGCCCGCCACGACGACCGAGCCTGCGGGCACTTCGCCATACATGATCTCGCCGGTCTCGCGGTCGACGATCTTGGTCGACTGGCCGATGAAGACGCCCATGCCCAGCACCGAGCCTTCGCGCACGATGCAGCCTTCGACGACTTCTGACCGTGCGCCGATAAAGCAATTGTCTTCGATGATGGTCGGCCCCGCCTGCATCGGCTCCAACACGCCGCCAATACCGACGCCGCCCGAGAGGTGCACGTTCTTGCCGATCTGCGCGCAGGAGCCGACGGTGGCCCATGTATCAACCATGGTGCCGGAGTCGACATAGGCGCCGATGTTGACGAAAGACGGCATCAGCACCACGCCCGGCGCGATATAGGCCGAGCGGCGCACGACGCAGTTCGGCACGGCGCGGAAGCCCGCCTCTTTCCACTCAGCATCGCCCCAGCCTTTGAACTTGCTGTCGACCTTATCCCACCAGCCAGCGCCCTGCGGGCCGCCTTCTTGATGTTCCATGTCCTTGATGCGGAAGCCCAGCAGCACGGCCTTCTTGGCCCACTGATTGACGTGCCACTGACCGTCGTCCTGCTTTTCCGCCACGCGCAGCTTGCCGCTGTCGAGCGCGTTCAGCGTCTCTTCGATGGCGTCGCGCACTTCGCCAGTGGTGGCGGATGTGATCTGATCGCGGGTATCCCAAGCGGCTTCGATGGCGGTTTCAAGTTGGGCGTTGGACATGGGGCAAGTCTCCGAATGATGAAAAGGCCTTTTGAGGGCTATAGCCTTGCACTGCCTAGGGTGCAATTGCCGGGCGATGAGGGGCGTGGTCATTCGCCGAACAACAGGGCATCTTGACCTAAGCGGCCATCGCGCCACCTGAGCCAAGCCCCAGACCAAGGAAAGACCCGAGGATGACCGACGAACACCGCCACCCCCTGCGCCGTGCCAATGTGGACCGCGCCAAAGCCCAAGACGCCCCCGACACGCCGCAAACCCGCGCGCCTGCCTATCGTCTGGCCTTTACCGACGATGACTTCATGTGCCGCGATGAGCTGCGCCCGGTGCGTCTGCAACTGGAACTGCTCAAGCCCGAACTGCTGCTAGACGCCCATGGCATCCAATCGACCATCGTGCTCTTTGGCGGGGCGCGCATTCCCGAACCGGCCGAAAAACACACCGCCCGGACCAAGACGCTGGCCGATCTGTCGCGTTTTTATGACGAGACGCGCACCTTTGCCCGGCTGATGACCGAAAAGTCGATGGAAAGCGGCGGCACCGAGAACGTCATCGTGACCGGCGGCGGGCCGGGTGTGATGGAGGCGGGCAACCGCGGCGCGCTCGACGCGGGCGGCCATTCCATCGGCCTCAACATCGTGCTGCCGTTCGAGCAGGCGCCCAACGAATATGTCACGCCGGAGCTATGCTTCAACTTCCACTACTTCGCGATCCGCAAGATGCACTTCCTAATGCGCGCCCGCGCGATCTGCGTCTTCCCCGGTGGTTTCGGCACGATGGACGAACTCTTTGAGGCGCTGACGCTGATCCAAACAGGCCGCATGAACCGCGTGCCCTTCTTGCTGTTTGGCCGTGAGTTCTGGGAAAAGATCATCAACTGGGACGCGCTGGCCGATGCGGGCACGATCTCAGCCGAAGACCTCGACCTGTTCCGCTTTGTCGAAAGCGCGGATGAAGCGATGGAGGTGATCGAGAATTGGGAGACCGCCCCCGCCCGCGAACATGTGCCGGGCCGCGAAGAGGTCGAAGATCACGGCTAAGCCGCCTTGGCCGCCCCCGCCCCGTTACCGGGTGAAGGTCTGGCCCAAGGCCGCTTCGGCCCCTTGGACGATATCGCGCAGGATATCAGCGGCGGGGCTGACCGCACCGATCAGCCCTGCCACCTCTCCGACAAAGGCGTTGGCAGTGCGGGCATCCCCCGCTGCCACCGCCGCCTGCCAGCGCGGCAGCTCCTGCGCCAGCGCGGCGCGCAGCCCGTCGGGGTTGTCATGCCAGCGGTCGGTGAAATCGTTGCGCAAGACACGGCCCGTGTAGCGTTTGGGCCAATCATAGCCGCGCATGATGTCCGTCACGGTGCTGCGCAGTGTGTCATCGCCGCTGGCCTTGAGCGCGGCCTCTCGCATCGCGGGATGCACCAGCGCCTCTTCCGAGGCCCAGAAGCGCGAGCCGACGACCACACCGTCGGCCCCCAGCATCAGCGCCGCCGCCAATCCACGCCCATCCGCCACGCCGCCTGCGGCGCAAAGCAGCACCTCGGGCGCATGGCAGGCGATGTGATCCGCGACTTCGGGGACGAGGGTAAAGGTCGCGCGTTTCTCGCCGTGGCCGCCAGCCTCGGCCCCTTGGGCGACGATGATCTCGGCCCCCAGATCAATCGCATGAGCGGCGTCGCGCAGGGTTTGCACCTGACAGATCAACGGCACCTTTGCCGCGCGGATCGCGGGGAGAAACTCTGCCGGGTCGCCGAAGGAAAGAAAGATCGCCGCCGGATCACGGTCGAGCGCTCGTTCCAGCGCCTGCGGATGCTCGCGCAGCTTCCAAGTGATGAAACCGCAGCCGACCGATTGGTTGCCCGCCACATCCATCTGCTCGGCGATCCAATCGCCGGCATCATAAGCCCCGCCGATCATCCCCAAACCACCCGCGCCTGAGACCGCCGCCGCGAGCCGCCCGCCTGCGGCGAAGGCCATCGGCGCTTGGATAATCGGGTGGTCGATCCCCAGCCGTTTGGTCAGCCGCGTGATCAGCACCGCCTACCGCCCCGCCAGAATGGCATCAGCGGCCTTTTCGGCGATCATCACCGTCGGCGACGCCGTGTTGCCCGAGACGATCTTGGGCATGATCGACGCGTCCACCACCCGCAGACCGCCTAAGCCATGCACCCGCAGATCGCTATCGACCACCGCCATCGGATCGCTGCCCATCTTGCAGGTGCCGACGGGGTGGAAAATCGTCGTGGCGATGTCGCGCGCCTTGTCGAGCAGGTCTTCATCGCTCTGCACGGCGGGGCCGGGCAGGATTTCCTCGGGCGCATAGGGGTGCAGCGCCTTGGCCGTCATGATGTGACGCGCCTGCTTCATCGCCGTGACCGCCACGCGTTTGTCATTCTCGGCAGAAAGATAGTTCAGCCGGATATCGGGCTGCACCGCGCTGTCGCGGCTGGTGAGATGGCAACTGCCGATGCTTTCGGGCCGCAGGTTACAGACCGAGACGGTGATCGCGGGGAAAGGGTGCAGCGGATCCCCCAGCTTGTCGGTCGACAGGGGTTGCACGTGATACTCCAGATCCGGCGTCTCAAGCGCGGGGTCGGACTTGGTGAACATGCCGAACTGGCTGGGCGCCATCGCCAAGGGACCACTGCGGCGCAGGAGGTATTCCAGCCCCATCCGGCCCTTGTCCCAGATCGAATGGGTCATCGTGTTGAGCGTTTTGGTGTTCTGCACCTTGTAGACAGTGCGGATTTGCAAATGGTCCTGAAGGTTCTCCCCAACGCCGGGCAGATCGTGCAGCGTGTTGATCCCCATGCCGCTCAAAAGGTCACCCTGCCCGATCCCCGACAGCTCAAGGATCTTGGGCGAATTGATCGCCCCCGCCGAAAGCAACACTTCGCCCTCGGCCTCGGCGCGCATCGCGCGGCCTTTATGGGTGAAACGCACGCCAGTCACACGCTTGCCGTCCAAGACCAACCCATCGGTATGCGCATGGGTGATCACCCGCAGGTTGGGGCGCTTCATCGCCGGGCGCAGGAAACCGCGCGCCGTGTTCCAGCGCATGCCGCCCTTCTGGTTCACCTCGAAAAAGCCCGAACCTTCGTTGTCGCCATCGTTGAAATCGGCCCGCGGCTCGATCCCGAACTCCCGCGCGCCGTCTTGCACGGCCTCCAGAATGTCCCACCGCAGGCGCTGCTTGCTGACCTTCCACTCGCCCCCCGCGCGGTGCATCTCGCTGCCGCCCGCATGGTGATCCTCGGATTTCAGGAAATAGGGCAGCACGTCGTCCCAGCTCCACCCGGCATTGCCCAGTTGCCGCCAATGGTCATAGTCCGCCGCCTGCCCGCGCATGTAGATCATGCCGTTCACCGACGAGCAGCCGCCCAGCACCTTGCCCCGCGGATAGGCCAGAGAGCGCCCGTTCAACCCCGCCTCAGGCGCGGTTTTCATCATCCAATCCGTGCGCGGATTGCCGATACAGTAAAGATACCCCACCGGAACCTTTACCCAGTGATAGTTGTCATCCCCCCCGGCTTCGAGCAGCAGAACCCGATTGGCCGGATCGGCGCTGAGACGGTTGGCCAAGACACAGCCCGCGGTGCCCGCACCGACAATGATATAGTCATAGCGGCCCTCTAGCTGCGTTTCGTCGTTCATGGTGCTCTCTCCCGATATTCTGTCCCGCCTCCCCGGCCCGCCATTGGTAGAGCGCGCGGTGACGGGTCACAATCCCTGCCGTAAATCGCGCGGCCTCCCGCGGCTTTTGCCGCAAAGCCACATTCCCCGTGCTTTGCATGCGCGGCGAATCCGTTTGTTGATTTTTTCGACCCATGGGTGAATATGACCGGATTGGACATACCCCTCCCGCGATGCGCGACGTTCATTTCGGGGAAAGATTTTGCCGCCAATTGGTGGCCAGAAACAAAGGCTTGAACTGGTGCGGCGACCCGAATTCATACTCTTTCTCGGATGCCTTGCCATCACCTTTGGGGTGTTCCTCTACAGCAGTCGCAGCAATGATGTCGCCGCCGACCGGGCCTTTGATCGCATCGCCGAGGAAAGCCTGAAAAGCCTTGATGCGCGGATGCATACCTACCTGCAAAGCCTCAATGGCATCGCCGCCTTCATGAACGCCTCGGACGAGGTGACGGCCAGCGATTTCGCGCATTACGTCGATACGCTGGAGATCGACAGCTTCCTGCCCGGCATCAACGGCATCGGCTTTGTTGCCCCAGTCGCCAGAGGCACCGAAGAGGCGTTCATCGAAAAGGTCACCGCCCTGGGGATCGAGGATTTCCGCATTCACCCCGACACCGGCAATGCCGAGAAGATGGTGATCCAGTATATCTACCCCCAAGGGCCGAATGCAGAGGCCGTGGGCCTTGATATCAGCTTTAACGAAGACCGCCGCCGCGCCGCCCTGCGCGCCCGTGAGACGCGAGAGCCGAAGCTGACGCCGCGCATCCTGCTGGTGCAGGACAAGACGCGCCAGCCCGGTTTCCTGCTGCTGCGCCCGGTCTTTGCCGCCGACAACAGCCCGGCGCAGGAGACCGCCGGTTTCATCGGTTGGGTCTATGCGCCATTTGTCGGGGCGAACCTGCTGTCCGGGCTGACCCCAGCTCAGGGAGAGTCCTATGACATTCAAGTCTACGATGGGCTGACCACGGCCCCCGAAAACCGGATTTTTGACAGCACGCCCGAAGGCATCGCCACCGGCCACCACAGCATCACCCAGACCATCGAACGCTTTGGCCGCCCTTGGACCGTTGTCCATGTCAGCACCGCCAGCTTTGACCGCGCCACCCATAGCGCGGTGCCGGAAATCCTGCTGGTCTCTGGCATCCTTCTGGCGATCCTGTTCTTCGTGGCCTTCCGCAGCCTGCGCCAGCGCAGCGCCGCACTGAGCGAGCTTGCCGTGCTGCGCGAACGCCAGATCGACGCCCATGAAGAGGAAAACCGCGCCGTTATCGAGAACGCGGTGACGCCCATCTTCTTGCTCGACAGCAATGACCGGGTGCTCTTTGCCAACCAAGCGGCGCTGGTCTGCTTTGGCTATGGGCATGAAGCGCTCAAGGGGATGGAGTTCGGCGAACTCGTCACCGATCTGGTTGAGGATCACGACCACGAACAGGTCAACGCGGCGGGCAAGACCTGCTTTGGCCAAGACCTCAAACTTGATCTGCAACGCAACAATTGGACCACCCACACCGGCGAACGGCGGGTGACCGCAATCGTGCGTGACCTGACCTCGGAACTGGCGGTGCAGGATGAGCTGGCGCGGAACAAGGCGCTTTATGACCTCGCCCTCGAAGGCGCGCAGATCGGGGTTTTCGACATCGACCTGCGCACCGGCAAATCCGAGGTGTCCGACACATGGCGGCGCATTCTGGGAATGGCGGATTTCGAGCGGCTGCCCGACCCGCAGGGGGAATTCCTCAAACGTGTCCACCCGGATGACCTGCCCCTGCTGACCCAGACTGATCAGGCCTGCATCTCGGGGCAGCAACAACGTTCCGTTACCGAATACCGGCTGAAGATCGGCACCGGTGAGTGGCGCTGGATGCGCTCTGACGCGGTGGTGACCGAACGCGATGAGAACGGCACCGCCCTGCGGATGGTCGGCACCCAAACCGATGTGACCGACATCGTCCACGCCCGCAACGCGCTTGAAACCAGCGAGCGGCGGTTTCGCCAAGTGCTGGCCGCGGCCCCGGTGGGCATGGCGATCTTGGGCGAAGGCGGCGTGTTCAACAGCGTCAACAGCGCGCTTTGCACCCTTTGCGGCTATAGCGAAGAAGAGCTTTTGTCGAACACCAAACTGGGCGATCTGATGCCCGAGGGCGATCTGCAAAAGCTCTACGGTGAGGTGCGCGGGCTGGTCGATTCCCGCAGTTCGCAGACCTATCAGGCCGAATACCGCATCACCCACAAGCTGGGCTATGAACGCTGGGGCCTGTTCAACGTCTCTTGGACCTATGACAAGAACGCCCGCGGCTATGTCTTTATCGTGCAGATCAACGACATCACCGACCAAAAGAAGCTGGAACATATCAAGAGCGAGTTCGTCTCGACCGTCAGCCATGAGCTGCGCACGCCGCTGACCTCGATCAAAGGCGCTTTGGGGCTGATCGACACCACGGACAACAGCCGCTTCCTCCCCGCGCATATCCGGCTGATCGACATCGCCCGCAGCAATGCCGACCGGTTGTCGCATATTGTGAACGACATTCTCGACCTTGAGAAGATTTCATCGGGCGAAGTGCAGTTCGACTTCCATGATGTCGACCTGAACAAGGTGATCACCGACTCGGTCAACGAAATGTCGCCCTTTGCGATCACCCATAACAACACCTTGGGCCTGCAACTGCCCGACAAGCCGCTGACAGTTCGGGTGGATGAAAGCCGCACCCGGCAGGTGCTGGCCAATCTGATTTCGAACGCCTGCAAATACTCCGATGCCGAGAGCGAGGTGCAAATCCGCGCCGAGCGGCTGGGGGACCGGGCCATCGTCTTTATCCAGAACACCGGCCCCGGCGTGCCGGAAAACTTCCGCCCGCGCATCTTTCAGGCTTTCTCGCAGGCTGATGGCTCCGACACCCGCGCCAAGGGCGGCACCGGGCTGGGGCTCAACATCACGCGGCAGATCATCAAACGCCAAGGCGGCACCATCGGGTTTGAAAGCATCCCCAACGGCGTCACCGTCTTTTGGTTCACCTGCCCCATCGCCGAGGCGCAGACCGCGCAAACGCCCGCCACACCCGACGCGGAAGCGGAGGAGCGGGACACTAAGCTGCGCGTGTTGCATATCGAAGACGACATCGACTTTGCCGAGGTGATCCGCACCGGGTTGGACAGCGTGGCAGAGGTGACCAATGTCACCAACCTTGCCCAAGCGCGGAAGTTGATCGGCCAGGATGAACTCGACGTCGTGATCCTTGATTGGTCCCTGCCCGACGGCGATGCACGCTCTTTGCTGGAAGATATCACCCGCCTGCATCCCGCGGCCAAGATCATCAGCCTTTCCGCGGACAACAACCGCGAACCCGACCCCCGCGTGGGGATCAACCTTGTCAAATCACGGAGCGGGATCAGCTCAGTGGTCAACTCAATTACGGGGACAACCGCCCGCGCCTCTTAACCGGCGCACTATAAACCGTGGCATTTCAGCGGAGTGACGCTAAAGTGCGACATGCCATATTATTGCCAATATGCTCTGGCATTTTGATTAAATTACAATGCACAAGTCATGCTATAGTTTTAAGCATGTCCGCTTCGGGGCGAGGAATTCCAAGTGTCGTCAAAGCCATTTACCAAGCGTACCGCCGCCACATTTTTTCTGGGCACTGCCATTTCCAGCAGCTGGTACACCGCAACATCCGCAATTTTCGCGGGCCAAATGGGGGAGGTTATCCCCGTCGTCGGTGCGATCATTCTGGCGGGGCTCACGCCCTTTGCCGCGACCGCATTGCAAGCAAACCCGCAGACTCCGGCCGATAATTCAGATATGGAACAAAGGCTTAAGGCGTTCGACAGCCATGCCATTGTGAATATCGTGGATACAGGCGGGATGCTGGAACAGGTCAACGACCGTTTCATCGAACTGACAGGCTACACCCGCGATCAATTGATCGGCCAGCCTGTGTCGATGCTTTACCAAGAAGAGTTTCGCGAACTTGCCGAAGAGATCCGCGCCACCCTGATGGCAGGCAAGACGTGGCAGGGCGAAACCCCGCTGCGCTGCGCCGATGGTCGGGTGATCCAGACGCAGTGCACCGTGATGCCACTTTTCGACAAAAAGGGCGCTTGGGCCGGGTCGATCTCGGCCCGTACCGATGTGACCCATGCCAACGAACTTTTGGCCGAACGCGACACGGCGGAAACGCTTTATGAGTTGCGCGATGACATCTGGATCGTCGACGCTGATACAGAGCGGTTCAGCTATATGAACCGCGTCGCCATGAGCCGCACTGGCTGGAGCAAGGACAGCTACCGCACGCAAACGCTCGAAACCCTGACCGAGGAAAGCGACAGCCCGGCCCTGTTGGACGCCTGCCGCGCGCTGAAAAAGTCGGGCAAAGCGATGACGCAGTTCGACACGCAACTGTTTGGCAACCATTTCCAAGTTACGATCAAGCTGCTGCCCACCGGTGGGGCGACGGGGCGGTTCCTGATCATGCTGCATGACATTTCGGATATCATCAACGAAGAGCGGATGAAGTCAGAGTTCATCTCGATGGTCAGTCACGAGCTACGCTCGCCCCTGACCTCGATCAAAGGCTCCATGGGGCTGCTTTTGTCGCGGGCGGCGGGCGAATTGCCCAGCAAGGCGCGTGCCTTGCTGGAGATCTCTCACCGCAACGCCGACCGGCTTGTGCTGATTATCAACGACATCCTCGATCTTGAGAAAATTGCCAACGGGCGGCTGGAATTCAATCTTGAGGAAGTCGACATCGCGGAACTTCTGCACGAGACCAGCGCCGCCAATGCCTCACTGGAGCAGCGCCATGGCGTGCGCATTCAGGTCGAAGGGACGGAGGACTTGAACAAGGTCACCACGGACCCGAACCGGGTCATTCAGGTGCTGACGAACTTCCTGTCGAACGCGGCCAAATTTTCCAAACCTGGGGAGCGTGTGACCATCCGCGCCGAAGAGAATGACGACGAATTGCGCATCTCCGTGGCGGACCGTGGCCCCGGCATTCCGGCTTCCGAGCAGCACAAGGTGTTCCAGCGGTTTGCCGATCTGTCCAATTCCAACCGGGCCGATAAAGGCGGCACCGGGCTGGGCCTTAGCGTTTGCAAAGCCATCGTCGAGAATCTCGGCGGTAAAATAGGTTTTGACAGCCGTGAGGGATTTGGTACGACATTTTACTTTACCCTGCCGAAGAAAAATTCTCAGGTAGCGGCAGAGGAACCGGCTGCGTTGCTGCGCGAAGCCTCCTAGAGAGAGTATGGAATGATCAAACTGCTGCACGTCGAGGATGACGCCGATATTCGTGAAATCGCGCTGATGGCGCTTGAGCTGAGCGGCGATTTCGACGTCGTCCAATGCGAGACCGGGGAAGCGGCGCTGAATCAGGTTCAGTCCTACACGCCCGATGTGATCCTGCTCGATATGATGATGCCCGGCATGACCGGTCGCCAGACGCTTGAGAAGATGCGCGAGATGGAGAGCCTGCGCGACGTGCCCGCGATCTTCATGACCGCCCGCGCCCAGCATAATGAGATCGAAGAGCTTCGTGATCTGGGGGCGGCTGACGTGATCAGCAAACCCTTCGATCCGATCTCGCTGGCGGATCAGGTCAAGGCGGCAATGCAAGCAGGCTGAGCCGACTTGCCTTTGACCTGCCCTTGCGGGCGGGTTTGCGGTAAATTGTCAGTAAGTTTTGGACCGGCTCAATACCGGTGGCCGCGCCCTTAGGCGTGGGCGTCGATTTCCTGCCGGCAATAGGCGACGAACCCATCCAGTTCCGAGATGATCTCGATCGGGCAATCGGCGTGGTTGGCGCGCGGCCCGGCCAGATGCTCGACAATCTGCGTTTCGCATTTGCGTGCCAGACGGCCCAGCTCTTCGAAGCCGAGCGACCCGGCGCTGCCCGCGATCTGGTGCAGAATGGCCTGCGCGCTGGCCAGATTGCTTTTGATTTCGTCTACGGTGGTCCCGTCCCAGGCGGCCAACCCATGGGTTGCGATCACCGTCTGACGCTCGTCCAGCATTTCGACAAAGCGCTGCCTGATGCGCTCTATGCCGGGAAGTTCCGCTAACATTTTAGTCATGCTTGTTGATCATTCTGCCAAAAATCATTGAGCGATCTCGTATGCGCCTCACTGGCGGCTTCTGCACTTGCATGGGCCTGCGCCAGCGCATCCATGACGGAATTGCCACTTTTCCAGATCAGCCGCACGGCCTCTCCCGCGCTGACACGCGGGTGAACACGCTCGCCATTATTGTCGAACAATTCGGTTTGAGACAACTCAAAGTTAACCGCATCCATCAAACCGCCCATATTCGGGCGCCAGCCGCTCTCCGTGACACATACGAAAGTGCCATTGCCCGCGTAGGACATCAGCACCTGATGATCGACGAGCGTATCGGACAGGATTTCGGCCACATCGGAGACAAGGCTATAGAACTCGAAAGAGGTCATCGTCGCGTGGAAAGCATCGACCTCGCGGATAGTGAAGGCGAAGGCGGTGGAGCCGAAAAGCGCGCTGCGCGACAGTTGGGCGACGTAGTTCTCCATCGCGGTATAGTCGATCACATTGTCCACGTCATAGATCGGGACCGGCTCGAACAGCTCCATATGCGTCGCCTGATCGGCGATGGTCTTGGCGGCAAAGATCTTTTTGGTCCGCTGCTGACGTTCTTTCACCATGCCTTCGACCAGCCCGATGCGGGCCTTGAGTTCGGCAATCTCGAAAGGCTTGGTCACATAGTCGGTCGCCCCGGCTGCAAAGGCCGCGTCGATATAGCGCTTGTCGGACATCGCGGTGAGCATCAAGATCGGCGTATCGGCATGGCGCGCCGAATTGCGGATGTGCTGCGCCAGTTCGATCCCATCCATGCCCGGCATCTGAATATCAAGCATGAAGCAATCAATCGGCCCGAGATTGGGATCGCCCAACATATCAACCGCATGCAGAGCCGATGGGGCGGTCGTCAGGTCATGCGCGCCGATGATCTCTACAAATTGCCCAAGCAATTCGAGGATAATCGGATCGTCATCCACCGCCAGAATTCTCATTACATCTCTCCACAGATAAAAATCTTTGGGCCCCAAACTGGACGGACCGCTGCTTTCTTCTAATTTCTCTGGGAACTGTGGCCTAATTTTGGCGAATTCTTAGTAAATAGGCGACAAACCGGGGCACTGTTTCCATATCGGGGGAATCTGGCCCGATAAACGGCCCTGTTTACCGTTTTTTCATTTCTGATCGGTCTAGCTGCGGCACCTCTCGCGGGGTGTGATTCCCTACAATGCAAACGGCCCGACGTTTCCGCCGGGCCGCTCAAGTGTCTCGTAGCTTTAAGCCTTAGCCCAAGGTCGCCTTGATCGCGTCGGCGGTGACCCCTACGACCTTATCCGCTTCTTCGCGGGTCAGGCAGAAGGGCGGCGCGAAACCGATGATGTCGCCTTGGGGCATGGCGCGGGCGATGACACCGGCCTTGACCATATCGCCGACGATGGTCGGCACCACTTTGCGCGCCGGATCGAAGGGCGTGCGGCCATCGCGGTCTTCGACCAGCTCCACGGCGCAGAGCATGCCTTCGCCCCGGATGTCGCCCACCTTGGGGTGATCGCCCAATGCGGCCTTCATCTGCGCGTTCAGATAGCCGCCCACGTCCGAGGCATTCTCGATCAGCTTCAGATCGTCGATCAGCTTGAGGTTCGCGATCCCCGCAGCCGCGCCGATGGGGTGGGCCGAATAGGTCCAGCCGTGGCCGATTGGGCCGTTTTCATCGGTGCCCTGCTCCAGCACCTTCCACATCTTGTCGCCTACGATGGAGCCCGACAGCGGCGCATAGGCCGAGGTCAGCCCCTTGGCGATGGTGATCAGGTCAGGCTTCATCCCGTAGTGATCCGAGCCGAACATCGACCCCAGACGGCCAAAGCCGGTGACGACCTCATCCGCGACCAGCAGGATGTCATGCTTGTTCAGCACCTCTTGCACGGCGGCCCAATAGCCCTCGGGCGGCGGCACGATGCCCCCGGTGCCCAGAACCGGCTCCCCGATGAAGGCGGCGATGGTGTCGGCCCCTTCGCGTTCGATCAGCGCTTCCAACTCGCCCACCAGATGGGCGGTGAACTCTGCCTCGCTCATGTTGGCGTCAGGGCGGCGGTAGTAATAGGGCGCGTCGGTGTGAACCACCTGCGCCAGCGGCAGGTCGAATTTCTTGTGGAACAGCTCCAATCCGGTGAGCGAGCCGGTCACCAGACCCGAGCCGTGATAGCCACGCCAGCGCGAGATGATCTTTTTCTTCTCGGGGCGGCCAAGGATGTTGTTGTAATACCAGATCAGCTTGACGTTCGTCTCATTCGCGTCCGACCCGCCGAGGCCGAAATAGACCTTGCTCATGCCTTCGGGCGCGCGGTCGAGGATCATCTTGGACAGGGTGATGCTCGCCTCAGTGCCATGGCCGACGTAGGAGTGGTAATAGGCCAGTTCATGCGCCTGCTCGGCAATCGCCTCGGCGATCTCGGTGCGGCCATAGCCGACGTTCACGCAGTAGAGGCCCGCGAAAGCGTCGAGCAATTCGTTGCCGTCGCGGTCAGTGATATGGCTGCCCTTGGCGGTCTTGATCACACGGGTCGGGCTTTCGCCGCGGGCGTGCTGGGCCAGATGGGTGGAGGGGTGAAAGAAATTCTCACGGTCCCATTGTTCGAGCATATCGTTCTTCAGCATTGGTCTTTCCTTTCTTCCGGCGCGGCTTTGCGCCGTATCTTTCAAATCTTAGGCCCAGTCACGGCAGACGTATTTGACTTCCGTAAAGGCTTCGAGCCCCAGCCGCGATCCCTCGCGCCCGATCCCCGATTGTTTCGTGCCGCCAAAGGGGATCGGCGCGCCGGTCACCTTGGTGCGGTTCACCGCCACCATGCCGAAACATAGCGCCCGGCTGGCGCGGTAGATACGGCGGGGGTCTTGGCTGTGGACATAGGCCACCAAGCCATACTCCGTGTCATTGGCCCGCTGGATCGCCTCATCCTCGCTGTCGAAGGCCGCAATGGCGGCCACGGGGCCAAAGGTTTCCTCGCGCATGATCAGCGCGTCCGCAGGCACATCCGCCAGCACCGTCGGCTCGAAGAACAGCGGCCCCGCCGCGTGACGCTTGCCACCACAAAGCAGCCGCGCCCCACGGTCAAGCGCATCTTTGACGTGTTCCTCCTGTTTGGCCACGGCCTTTTCGTTCATCAACGGGCCGATGTCGGGGTCATCCGCGCCGTTGCCCACGGTGAGCGCTTCGGTCGCGGCGGTGAACCGCGCGCAGAAGGTGGCATAGCTGTCGCGGGCAATGAAGAAGCGGTTCGCGCCGAGGCAGTCCTGACCGGAGGTGGCGAACTTAGCCTTGATCGCCTCTTCGACGGCGCGGTCCATATCGGCATCATCGAACATGATGAAAGGTGCATGGCCGCCGAGCTCCAGCACTAGACGTTTCACGCTGTCCGATGCCTGACGGTACAGGAGCTTGCCGATCTCGGTGGAGCCGGTGAAAGAGATGGCCCGCACGCGGGTGTCTTCCATCCACGGTTTCACGATCTCGGGCGCCTCCCCGGTGACGACGTTGAACACCCCCTTGGGCAGCCCTGCCTGTTCGCCCAATTCGGCCAGCGCCAGCGCCGAGAAGGGCGTCTCTGCCGAAGGATGCGCCACCACGGTGCAGCCTGCAGCAAGCGCCGCGCCCGCCTTGCGGGTCAGCATGGCAGATGGGAAGTTCCACGGCGTGATCAGCGCGGCCACGCCCACCGGCTCGCGCCAGATTTCCACCTCGGCATCCGGCAAATGCGAGGTGACGCCTTCGATGTTCGGGCGGCGGGCCTCTTCGGAATAGAACTCAAAGAAAGAGGCGGCATAGTCGATCTCGCCGCGCGACTCGGAGATGGGTTTGCCCTGTTCGGCGGTCATGATCCGCGCCAGATCCTCGCGGTTCTCCAGCATCAGGTCGCGCCAGCGCCGCAGGATCGCGCCGCGCTCTTGCGGCAGAAGGCCCGACCAATGGGGAAAGGCAGCATGGGCGGCATCCACCGCGCCGCGGCTGTCCTCGGCGCTAAGCTTGGCCACCGCGCCCAGCACCGCGCCGCTGGCCGGATCGGCCACGTTGAAATCATCGCTCTGCGCCCCCGCGACCCATGCGCCATCGACATAGGCAAAGTGGCGGGCCAGCGCGCCCCGCGTCAACGCGGGCAGACCATCGGTGGGGGTTGGGATCATCTTGGTCATTGGGCACCTCCTTGGGATGAATTGCCCCGAAGGTAAGGCAGGATGCGGCGCGGGTTTGTCCGAATATCAGCCGATCGGCAGGAGGTTTTGCGGCGCAGCCCCCGGCCCGCCGGAAAAACTACGGCGGCTCAGCTTTCGCCCTCGGGCAGCAGCAGCGACAGCGGCAACGGTGCCGATTTAACCGATTTGGTGACGACATAGGTAAAGTAGCGGCTCAGCCCGGCCTGCTGATCCAACAGCGCGTCCATCAGACGTTGATAGCTGTCGATATCGCGGGTGACGACCTGTAGCAGATAGTCAAAACCGCCGCCCAAGGCCCAGCACTGGACGATCTCATCATGCTGCGCGATCACGGCCTCGAACCGCTGGAATGCCTCGGCCCGGTGATTGCCCAATTCGGCCTGCACAAAGACGGTGACATGCGGCGCGATGCGGCGCAGGGCGACATGGGCCTGATAGCCGGTGATGATGCCCGCAGCCTCCAGCCGCGAGAGCCGTTCGCCGCAGGCGGTGGCGCTCAGGTTGACTTTGTCGGCAAGCGCGGATTTGGCGATGCGCCCCTCGCGAGAGAGGATCGACAGCACCGCGATATCGCGCTTATCGAGTTTGACAAAGCTCATATCCGCTTCATGCGAGCGCATGCCGGACTTGTCAATTGTCATGATTGTGGTGATCATCCAGATCATGACAAAATGGCGCCCAGACCCCGGATCCCTGACCCGCCCTGCCTATCGTTCACTCGTTCAGGCGATTGAAACGGCGATACAGAACGGCGTGCTCAAACCCGGAGACCGCCTGCCGACGCAGCGCCAGATGGCCTTTGACCTGTCGCTCAGCGTGCAGACCGTCAGCCGCGCCTATGACAAGCTGGTTGAGGCGGGCAAGATCGTCGGTGAGGTGGGGCGCGGCACTTTCGTGCGCGCGGCGAGCGATGAGATCTCCATGCCCTTCGTCAGCCGCAAGGCCGCCGGGCGGCTGTTGGATATGTCGATCCTGAAACCTGTGCTGGATCACGCCCATGAAGAGGCGATGCAAAAGACGCTCCGCGCCATGGCCCGCTCCCTGCCCCGCGCGATGATGGGCGGGTTTCGCCAAGACCTCCGCGCCGGTGACAGCAGCAGCGCGGTGCGGCGCTGGCTTTCACTCTGCGGTCTGGATCTGGAGGGGATGGCGGTGATCCCCACCAACGGCAGCACCAGCGCCATGACCGTGGCGATGATGACGGCGGCCCAACCGGGCGATCTGATCGTCAGCGAAGACATCGGCCACCACACCCTGCGCCCCCTCGCCCGTTTTTTGGGCATCCGCCTGCAAGGGGTGACCGTCGACGCGGGCGGCATCTGCCCAGAAGCGCTGGAGCGGATCTGCGCGAAAGAGCCGGTGAAGGCCGTCTATCTGATCCCCAATGGCGCCAATCCGCTGGCCTTTACCATGACGGAAAGCCGCCGCGCCGCGGTGATCGAGGTGGCACGACGCCATGACCTGCTGATCATCGAAAACCAGTCATGGGGGCCGTTGCAAGACGCGCCGCCGCCACCGATGGCGGCCATGGCCCCGGAACGGGTGCTCTATTTCACCAGCCTCACGAAATGCCTGCTGCCGGGGCTGCGGGTCGGCTATCTGGTGGTGCCGGATCACCTTGGAGCCTCGGCGGCCAACCGGCATATGGTGACCAGTTGGATGGCCACCAATATGATGACCGAGATCGCCGGCCGCTGGATCGAAGAAGGCACCGCCGAAACCCTGCTCAACCGTCAGCAATTGGCCCTGCGCGACCGCGCCGATTTCGCCGCCAATGTGTTTCGCGGCCTCGACATGCGGACCAGTTCGAACGGGCTGCACCTCTGGCTGCCTTGTCATGATATTTACGAAGAGGCCGAACTGGTCAAATCCATCCGCGAAAGCGGGGTCGCCGTGGCCAATGGGGCCAGTTTCGCCATCGGCCCACCAGACCGCCACCCGGGGCTTCGCGTCTCGATCGGGGGGCAATCCTTTCCCGAATTCGCCCGGGGGATTCGCATGATCGATGCAAGATTACGCAACAGGGGTGGGGCGGAATGACTGTGAGAGCGTCTCAAATTGTCATGGATCAATATTCACATTGACATGATTGGGATCGGTTTAAATGATCTAGCAGTCAGGACATTAGTTTCGCTGCGGCCTTTGTGCTGCGCGGGCAATAAATGAAAGGGAGACAGATGGCTAATTTCAAGACCGTTATCACCGGGGGTATCCTCGCAGCCGTGACAAGCGTCGCAGGCGCGGCCTCCGCCGACACATGGCGCTATGCATTTGAAGAGGCACTGGACGAGGTGCAGGGCAAATACGCCCAGAAATTCAAGGAAGAAGTCGAAGCGAACTCCGACCACGAAGTGCAGCTTTTCCCCTATGGCACCTTGGGTGAATCCGTTGACACGATGGAACAGGCGCAGGCCGGTATCCTTCAGTTCGTGGACCAATCCCCCGGCTTCACTGGCGCGCTGATCCCCGAGGCGCAGGTCTTCTTCGTGCCCTACCTGCTGCCGCAGGACGACGAGGAACTGTTCGAGTTCTTCCGCACCTCCAAGGCCATCAACGAAATGTTCCCCGAGCTTTATGCAGAGCAAGGTCTGGAACTGCTCAAGATGTTCCCCGAGGGTGACGTTTGCATGACCACACAAGAGCCGGTCAAAACGCCCGAAGACCTCAACGAGGTCAAGTTCCGCGTCATGACCAACCCGCTCTTGGTCGAAAGCTACAAAGCCTTCGGCGCGACCCCGACACCGCTGCCATGGGGCGAAGTCTATGGCGCGATGCAGACCGGCATCATCCAAGGTCAGGAAAACCCGGGCTTCTATCTGGAATCCACCAAGATGTATGAGGTGACCGAGGTCATCACCTGCATCGGCCACAACAACTTCACCACCGCTGTGATGGCCAACAAGGATTTCTATGATGGCCTGTCCGATGAGGACAAAGAGATTGTGCAGAACGCTTCTGACGCGGCATTCGAATACATCCTCGAATACCAGTCCGGCCTGCAGGAAAAGTCGCTGGATAACATCGCCAAGGCGAAGCCCGACATGCAGATCAACATCCTGTCCGAAGAAGAGCGTCAGCCCTTCAAAGACAAGGCCGCATCGGTCGAAGAAGCCTTCATCGAAATGACTGGCGACAGCGGCAAGGAAATCCTTGACCAATTCAAGGCCGACCTCGAAGCCGTTAAGTAAACGACTTTCTTACCCTCCGGCATCGCCGGGGGGTGACCTTATTTTGACGCGATCCATTTGAACCATCTACGGGATGACGCCGGTGACGGAAGACAACCACAGTTCGCAACTGCAATCGCAGACAGATACCACCGGCACCGATGACGCCCCCGTGGGCACCTATAAATCCACCCTCCCCGGCCCTTTGGGCACGATCGACAATGCAATCAGCTGGCTTGAGTCTGTGATGCTCGCCGCTGGTGTTCTGTTGATGGCCGCCAATACGATCGCCAATGTCGTGGGCCGTTTCGTCTTTCAAAGCTCGATCTTCTTTTCCGAAGAGCTGAATAGCGTCCTGATCATTCTCATCACTTTCGCGGGCATTTCCTATGCCGCGCGGCATGGGCGGCATATCCGCATGTCGGCGATTTTCGACGCTCTGCCCCCGCGCCCGCGCAAAGTGCTGATGATCTTCATCGCCTTCGTCACCGCCGTCTTCATGTTCGGCCTCGCCTGGTACGCCCTGCAATACATCATGACCCAAGCCGGACGCGGCCGCCTGCTGCCCGCGCTGCAAGTGCCGGTCTGGTGGACGCTGGTCTGGGTGCCTTTCGGCTTTTTCATGACCGGGCTGCAATACCTGCTGACCGCGATCAAAAACATCATTGAACCAGATATTTACCTGTCGACCAGCGTTCTCGAAGGCTACGACGACAACGAGCGGGAGGTCTGAGCCATGGCCGTCACCATTTTCTCTGTCATGGTCGTTCTGCTGCTGCTCGGCTTTCCCATGATGATCCCGCTGATCGTGGGGGCTTTCGTCGGTTTCTATTCGCTCTTCGGCGGTTTCGGCCAGCTTGAGACGATGGTGCAGCAGATGATGGCAGGGGTCAGACCCGCCTCACTGATTGCCGTGCCGATGTTTATCTTTGCCGCCGACATCATGACGCGCGGCCAATCCGCCGGGCGGCTGATCGATATGGTGATGTCTTTCGTCGGCCATATGAAGGGCGGTCTCGCGGTCGCCACCGCTGCGGCTTGCACCATGTTCGGCGCGGTCTCGGGCTCCACACAGGCGACGGTCGTCGCCGTTGGCTCCCCGCTGCGGCCCCGGATGCTCAAGGCGGGCTACAAAGACAGTTTCGTGCTGGCGTTGATCGTGAACTCCTCCGACATCGCCTTCCTGATCCCGCCCTCCATCGGGATGATCATCTACGGCGTCGTCTCCAACACGTCGATTGCCGAACTCTTCATCGCGGGCATCGGGCCGGGGCTGCTGATCCTCGCGCTCTTCTCGGTCTATTCCGTGATCTACGCCTACCGCCACAACGTTCCCACCGAGGAAAAAGCGACATGGGGCGAGCGTTTCCGCGCGGTGCGTCAAGCGCTCTGGCCACTGGGCTTCCCGGCGATCATCATCGGCGGCATCTACGGCGGTGTCTTCTCCCCAACCGAAGCGGCAGCGGCCTGCGTGCTCTATGCCATTTTCCTTGAGATGATCGTCTTTCGGGAAATCGACTTTGCCGGCATCTATGAAACCGCGAAATCGACCGGGCTGATTACCGCTGTGGTCTTCATCCTCGTCGCGGCGGGTGCGGCATTCTCTTGGGTAATCTCCTTCGCACAGATTCCTCAAGCGGTGCTGACCGGCATCGGGATCGACAGCATGGGGCCGATTGGCGTGCTCTTCGTGATCTCGGCGGCCTTCTTCATCGGCTGTATGTTCGTGGACCCCATCGTCGTGATCCTCGTCTTCGTGCCGATCTTCGCACCGGTGGTGGACTCGGTCGGCCTCGACCCGGTGCTGGTCGGCACCGTCATCACGTTGCAAGTCGCCATCGGCTCGGCCACGCCGCCCTTCGGCTGTGATATTTTCACCGCCATCGCGGTCTTCAAACGGCCCTATATGGAGGTCATCCGCGGCACCCCGCCCTTCATCATCATGCTGCTGAGCGTCTCGGTTGCCCTGATCTTTTTCCCGCAGATCGCCCTGTTCCTGCGCGATCTGGCCTTTGCGAAATAAGAGGAGAGCGACATGTTCACCCATATCCTCGCCCCCTATGACGGCTCGGTGAATGCGGACCGCGCACTGATGAAGGCGGCAGAGATGGCCAAGCTGACCGGGGCGAAAGTGACGCTTTTGACGATCTACCGGCATCATTCAATGCTGGAGGCGTCGCTCTCGATGGTGCGGGTGAACGATCCGGGCAATATCGACGACGCGATGCAGGCCCATGCGACCGAGATTATCACCCACGGCAAGCAACTGATGAAAGACGCGGGCGTCGAGAATGTCCGCGCCTTCGTCCGCTCTGGCCGCCCCGCGCGGGCGGTGACGGAATTTGCCAAGAAACATGAGGTTGACCTGATCGTCATCGGCTCGCGTGGCCTTGGGGCCACGGGCGACAGCTATCTCTTGGGCTCGGTCTCTCACAAGGTTACGGGGCTCGCGAAATGCCCCGTGCTTGTCGTCTAGGTCAAAGGAATATTCAGGTGACACCCCCTGTGCAAAGCGAAACGCTTGATTGCCGTTTGCGTGAAGATGACCCCGTGCGGCTGGGGGCGATGCTGCTGTCGACCGACATGACCTTTGAACGCGACGCCGCGCGGCTGATCGACCCGGCGCAGGCGGCGCTGCATGTCGCCCGGATCGCCTTTGAGAACCCCACCACCCCCGAACGGCTGCGCGCCATGACCCCCGATATGGCCCGCACGGCGGCCCTACTGGTGCCGGGTATCCAGCTTTCGGCCATCGCTTTTTGCTGCACCTCGGCCTCGGTCGCCATCGGCAACCCGGCCGTGCGCGAGGCGATTGGCGAGGGGCTGCCCGGCGTGCCCGTCATCACCCCCGCCTCTGCCGCCATCGCGGGTTTTGCAGCCCTCGGCGTGACGCGGGTGGCGATGCTGACCCCCTATCTGCCGGAAACCGCCGCGCCGCTGGCCACCTATTTCAACGATCAGGGGCTAGAGGTCATGCGCAACGGGGCCTTCGCACTGGAAGACGACCGCGACATGGCGCGGATCGACGACGAAAGCATCATAAACGGCGCCGCTGCGCTGGATGGCGCGGAAGTAGAGGCATTTTTCCTCTCCTGCACCTCCCTGCGCGGCGTCGACGTGATCGACCGGATCGAAGCACGGCTGGGCAAGCCCGTCGTGACCTCTAACCAAGCGCTGTGCTGGGCGTTGCAGCGGATGGGCGGGCTTTCGGGCCGCCCCGATGGCTATGGCCGTCTGTTCGACTGCGACATGCCAAGCGCCCATGCACAAGGCATCATTCCGTGATCCCGGCCCCTCTGGCCGGATCGCATTATTCGGGTAACCAGACATGAAAGGGGCTGGCCTATGACCACTTATGAGGCGAATTTTACAAACAGCGAGTACCAGCGCCGGGTCGACCGAACGCGCAAGACCATGGCCGCGCGCAATCTCGATGCCATCGTCGTCAGCGATCCGTCGAACATGTCTTGGCTCTCGGGCTATGACGGTTGGTCCTTCTATGTTTACCAAGCAGTGATCCTGACCCATGAGGGGGAGCCGGTCTGGTGGGGCCGCGGCATGGATGCGCTTGGCGCCCGGCGAACGGTCTTCATGGAGGACGACTGCATTCGCGGCTATGACGATACCTACGTCCAGAACCCCGAAAAACACCCGATGGAAGACCTCTCAGCCCTCTTGAGCGAGATGGGGTTGGAGCAGGCGCGCATCGGCGTCGAGATGGATAACTACTATTACTCCGCCCGCGCACATGACACGCTCAAGACCAAACTGCCCAAGGCGACCTTCATGGATGCCACGGCGTTGGTGAACTGGGAACGCGCCGTGAAATCCGAGCGCGAGATCGAATATATGGAACGCGCTGCGCGCATCGTCGAGGAAATGCACGTTCGCATCCTCGAAGTCGCCGTGCCCGGCATGCGCAAGAACGATCTGGTGGCCGAAATCTATGCCACCGGCATTCGCGGCGCACAGGGGTTCTGGGGGGACTATCCGGCCATCGTGCCCATGGCCCCGTCGGGCATGGACGCCACCGCCCCGCATCTAACATGGGACGACCGGCCCATGCAGCCCAATGAGGCGACGTTCTTTGAGATCGCAGGCGCGCATCGGCGCTACCAATGCCCCCAGTCGCGCACGCTGTTCTTTGGCGATGTGCCGCAGAAATACCGCGACGCAGAAAGCGCCGTGCTGGATGCGATTGACGCAGGTCTCGAACAGGCCAAGCCCGGCAACCGGGCCGAGGATATCGCCAATGCCTTCAACGCCACGCTGAACAAGGCAGGATTCGAGAAGGACAGCCGCTGCGGCTATGCCATCGGCATCAGCTACCCGCCCGACTGGGGGGAGCGCACCATCTCTTTCCGCCGTGGCGACAAGACGATCCTAGAGCCCGGTATGACCTTCCATTTTATGCCCGCGCTTTGGCTTGACGATGGCGGGCTTGAGATCACCGAGCCGATCCGCATCACCGAGACCGGCCACGAATGTTTCTGCACCACACCGCGAAAGTTGTTTGTTTCCGCATGACCAGCAATCCGATCACCCCGACCATCCCGCTTGACCAACCCGGCGCGCATCACGGTTTCCTGCGCCTGCCCTACAGCCGCGACGACAGCGCTTGGGGGTCCGTGATGATCCCCATCACCGTCATCAATGGCGGCGACGGCCCCACGGCGCTGCTGACCGGCGGCAACCACGGCGATGAATACGAAGGTCCGATTGCCTTGCAGGAACTGGCCGCCACGCTGGATCCGGCGCAGGTCACCGGTCGCGTCATCATCCTGCCTATGATGAATCAACCCGCCTTCGCCGCAGGCCGCCGCTGCTCGCCCATCGACGGCGGCAATATGAACCGCAGCTTTCCGGGCAACCCGGGCGGCACGGTGACCCAGAAGATCGCGCATTACATCGCCACCGAACTGGTGCCGCTGGCCGATATCGTGCTGGATTACCACTCCGGCGGGCGCACGCTGGATTTCCTGCCCTTCGCCGCCGCGCATATCCTGCCCGACAAGCGGCAGGAGGCCGCTTGCATGGCCGCGATGGAGGCGTTCAACGCGCCCTACTCCATGAAAATGCTAGAGATCGACAACCGCGGCATGTTCGACACCGAGGTCGAGGAGCAGGGTAAGGTTTTTGTCACCACCGAATTGGGGGGCGCGGGCACATCGACGGCCAAGAGCATCGCCGTGGCGCGCAAAGGCGCGCGCAACCTGCTGATTCATGCAGGCATTCTGCAAGGGGAGCCGGAGGTGGCCGAAAGCGTGATGCTCGACATGCCCGACGGGCGCTGTTTCACCTTTAGCGAGACCACGGCCCTGTTGGAGCCGCTGGTCGATCTGGGTGACGCGGTGACCGAGGGTCAGCCCATCGCCCGGCTCTGGCCCAGTGACCGCAGCGGTCAGCCAGCGATCCTCGCCCACGCGCAGCTTAGCGGCATCCTGACCGCCCGGCATGTGCCGGGGCTGGTCAAGATGGGCGATTGCATCGGGGTGGTGGCGCAGGTGGTCTGAGCCACCCGCGCCCGCCTCATTCGTCGACGGGGAAGTAGCAAGCCGCCGGATGCGGTGCGCCCTCCAACGGGGGGCGCTCTTTCCGGCAGACGTCCTGCACCTTCCAGCAGCGCGGCGCAAAGGGGCAGCCCTTGGGGATCGCCAGTGGGGAGGGCAGCTCGCCCTGCAACTTGATCCGCTCCTTACCGCCCTCGGGGTCGGCCCGCGGCGTGGCCGACAGAAGGGCCGCCGTATAGGGATGGCGCGGATTGTCGAAAACCTCGTCCTTCGGCCCCTTTTCCACCGCGCGGCCGAGATACATGACGATCACGTCATCGGCCACGTGGCGCACGACCGACAGGTCGTGGCTGATGAAGAGATAGGCCAGATCCATCTTCTCCTGCAGGTCCACCAGCAGGTTCAGGATCGCCGATTGGATCGACAGGTCGAGCGCGGAGACAGGCTCGTCCAGCACCAGCACCTTGGGGTCAAGCATCAGCGCGCGGGCCACCGCGATGCGCTGGCGCTGCCCGCCCGAGAACATATGCGGGTAGCGGTCGTAATGCTCGGGCCGCAGGCCGACGAGCCGCAGCATCTCGCGCGCCTTCTCTTCCCGCTGCTTCTTCGACATGTCCTTGCGGTTGATGACCAGCGGCTCCTGCAGGATCGTCCCGATCTGCTGGCGCGGGTTGAGCGAGCCGTAAGGGTCCTGAAAGACGATCTGCACATGCTGGCGCAGGTCGGCCCAATCCTCGGGCCGCACCGGTTTGCCATCGAGCGTCAGCGAGCCTGCGGTCGGCTCCTCGATCATCGTGACCATGCGCGCCAGCGTGGACTTGCCGCAGCCGCTTTCACCCACCACCGCCAGCGTCTTGCCGGGGTGCAGTTCGAAATCGAGACCCGCGACGGCCTTGAGCGTCTGGGTCTTGCGCAGGAAGCCGCCACCAACCTGATAGTGACGCTGCAGCGCGTCGGCGGTCATTACAGGGGCAGTCATGACGCGACCCTTTCATTGGTGTTGAGCGGATAGAAGCAACGCGCCTTGCCGAGGTCTTCGCCCAAGGGCGGCGGGTTCTCGGCGCGGCATTTGTCGTTGGCGAACTTGCAGCGCGGCGAGAAGAGGCACCCCGCGGGCCGGTCGAACTGGCCGGGCACCACGCCGGGGATCGTCGGCAGGCGTTTCTCGGTCGCGCGCTCGGGCAGCGCGTCCAGCAGCGCCGCCGTATAGGGATGGTGCGGTTCGCGGAAGAGCGGCAGCACCTGCTGCTCCTCAATCTTCTGACCGGCATATTGCACCGATACCCGCTCGGCGGTTTCGGCGACCACGCCCATGTCATGGGTGATCAGCACCAGCCCCATGCCGGTCTCGTCGCGCAGCGAGGTTAGCAGATCGAGGATCTGCGCCTGAATGGTCACGTCGAGCGCGGTCGTCGGCTCATCCGCGATCAGCAGCTTCGGCTTGCAGGCAATCGCCATGGCGATCATCACGCGCTGGTTCATCCCGCCCGACATCTGGTGCGGAAAGACCGAGAGGCGCTTTTCCGGGTCCGGAATGCCGACCTGTTCAAACAGTTCAATCGCCCGCTTGTGCCGCTCGGCCCGGTTCAGGCCCAGATGCACGCGCAGGGATTCCTTGATCTGCCAGCCCACCGGGAAACAAGGGTTGAGCGAGGACATCGGCTCTTGGAAGATCATCGCCAGATCATTGCCGACGATCTTGCGCCGGGCGCGTTTGTCCATTGTCAGCAGGTCGTGGCCATCAAAGGTCAGCTCATCGGCGGTGACAGTGGCGGTCCAGGGCAGCAGCCCCATCAGCGCCAGCATCGAGACCGATTTGCCCGAGCCGCTTTCGCCGACGATGGCGAGAATCTCGCCGGTGTCGACATCTTGGTCAACCGAGTCCACAGCGCGGAACTTGCCCGAGGCGGTGGCGAAATCGACCGAGAGGTTGCGGATACGCAATAGAGACATCAATCAGCTCCGCTTCAGTTTCGGATCGAGGGCGTCGCGCAGACCGTCGCCCATGAGGTTGATCGCCAGCACGGTGACGAGGATCGCAAGACCCGGGAAGGTCACGACCCACCATGCGCGCAGGATGAACTCGCGCGCTTCGGCCAGCATGGTGCCCCATTCGGGGGTCGGCGGCTGTGCGCCCATCCCGAGGAAGCCCAAGGCGGCGGCATCGAGGATCGCGGTCGAAAACGACAGCGCGGCCTGCACGATGATCGGCGCAAGGCAGTTCGGCAGCACGGTCACGACCATAAGCCGCAGCGTGCCTGCCCCCACGACGCGGGCCGATGTGACGTAGTCCTTCTGGCGCTCAGAGATCACGCTCGCCCGGGTCAGGCGCACGTAATGCGGCTGTAGCACGATGGCGATGGCGATCATCGCGTTGGTGAGGGACGGCCCGAGGATCGCCACCAGCACCAACGCCAGCAAGAGCGACGGGAAGGCAAGGATGATGTCCATGATCCGCATGATGATCGTATCGACCCACTTGGGCGCGAAGCCCGAAATGAGACCGATGATGATCCCGCCCGAGGCGGCGATGGTCACCACCACGATGCCCACGAAGAAGGAATAGCGCGCGCCGACGATCAGCCGCGAGAGCATGTCCCGGCCCAGAGGATCGGTGCCGAGGATGTGGCTCCAAGTGCCGCCCTCCTGCCAGACCGGCGGCTGAAGGGTTGCAGCGCGGAACTGTTGGGTGGCGTCATGCGGCGCGATCCACGGGCCAAAGATTGCCAGAAAGGCGAAGACGGCAAAGATCCACAGACCAATCACGGCGCCACGGTTTTCGCGGAAATAGAACCAGAATTCGCGCAAGCGGCCGGGGCGGTCGTGCACCATTTCGGCTTCGGCAGAGAGTGCGTCGTCCATTAGCGTTTCCTGATCTTGGGGTTGATGATGCCGTAGAGCATGTCGACGGTGAGGTTCACGACCATGACCATGACGGCGATGAGCAGAAGGCCACCCTGAACCACCGGGTAGTCGCGGCGGAAGATGCTATCGACCATCCACTTGCCGATGCCCGGCCAGCTAAAGATGGTCTCGGTCAGGATAGCGCCCGCCAGCAGCGTGCCGACCGACAGACCGATCACGGTGATGACGGGGATAAGCGCGTTGCGCAGAGCGTGGATGCCGTTGATCCGGCCCGAGGACATGCCCTTGGCGCGCGCGGTACGGATGTAGTCTTCGCCCAGCACTTCTAGCATGGCCGAGCGGGTCTGCCGCGCGATCACCGCCAGCGGGATGGTGCCCAGCACGATGGTCGGCAGCAACAGGTGCCGCAGGGCCGAGAGGAACGCCCCGTCCTGCCCCGAGGCAATGCTGTCGATCAACATGAAGCCGGTGGCGTTGGGGAAATAGTAAAGAAGGTCGATCCGGCCCGAGACCGGGGTCCAGCCCAAGTTGCCGGAAAAGACGATGATCAGCAGCAGCGCCCACCAGAAGATCGGCATCGAATAGCCCACCAGCGCGGTCGACATCAGCGCCCGGTCAAAGAACTTGCCCCGGTTCACCGCCGCGATCACCCCTGCGGGCAGGCCCAAGGCCACGGCGAAGATCATCGCACAGAGCGACAGCTCAAGCGTGGCGGGGAAAAGCGAGAAGAACTCATCCCAGACGGGGCGTTTGGTCACGAAAGACGTGCCCAAGTCCCCCTGTATCACGCCGGTGAAGTAATCCCAGAACTGCACGTAGATCGGCCGGTCAAAGCCGAACTGCTGTTGCAGCTCCAGATAGCGTTCTTCGGAAATGCCGCGCTCACCGGCCATGACGACGATCGGGTCGCCGGGCAGCAAGCGGATGAAGGCGAATGATATCAGCGTGACGCCGATAAAGGTGGGGATGAAGGTCGCAAGGCGCGACAAGACATATTTCAGCACGGGAGCACCATCAGTTCCTTCGGAAAGTTGGTCAGGGATTTGTAGCCATCTTCGGTAATCAGCACGTCATCTTCGATGCGCACCCCAAAGTTGCCGATCTCATAGAGACCGGGTTCGTTGGTGTACACCGTTCCGGCGGGTAAAGTCATGTGGTTGCCGCGCATGATATAAGGCGCTTCATGCACATCGCGGCCCAGACCGTGGCCGGTCTTGGTGCGGATGCGGTCGGCAAAAGGAGAGGCTTCGAGCACCCCGGTCACCACATCGTCGATCTCATGCGCGGTGACGCCTGCGCGGGTGGCCTCCAGCCCGGCAAGGTTGGCGCGCAGCACGGTGTCGTACACGGCGCGCCCCTCGTCGCTGACATGGGTAAGGAAAACGGTGCGGGTGATGTCGGCGGCAAAGCCGTCCTTCCGCGCGCCGAAGTCGATCAGCAGCGCATCGCCTGCTTTGACGCGGTAATCCTCACGCGCCTTGGCATGCGGGCGGGCCGAGCCGTCACCGGCGGCGACGATCGGGGCGAAGGACAGATCGTCGGCCCCTTCGGCAAAGACCATCTGCACCAGTTTCTGCTCGATCTCTTTCTCGGTCTGGCCGAGCTTCACGCTATCCAGCGTGGCGCGCAGGGCGCGTTCGGAAATGTCGATGGCTTTTTGCAGGGCTGCGACCTCGGCCTCGGTCTTGATCATGCGGGGGGCGGAGATCTCACGCTCGGCGTCGATGATCCGCAAATCGGGCTGCGCTTTCTTCAGCGCGTGATGCACGAAGACGCGCATCACTTGGCCTTCAACGGCGAGCGAGGTGATGTTCAAATGTTGCATCAGCGCGGCGAAGGCATCGTCATAGCCCGTCTGGTCGCGCCAATCGAAAACGGCCCCGTCGAAACCGACCAACTCCCAACTGCCCAGTTCAAGGTTCGGCACCAAGGCGGCGGCGGGGCCGCGGGCGGGGATCACCAGAACAAAGGGGCGTTCGTGGCTCATGAAGGCATGGTCGACGGCGCGGGTGAAATTCGGGCCGGGCACCAGCGCCACGGCATCGACCGATAGGTCGGCGGCGATATCGGCATAGGCCGACAGGCGATCATTCAGCGAAGGGGACATGGGCTGGCTTTCGGGCTGGCGAGGTTAATAAAATGGGGACGGCACAGGATGCCGCCCCCTTTGGTCAAAGCGGCAGTGTTACTGCTTCAGGCCAACTTGGTTGAAGATGTGGCCACCCAGCGGGTGCACGACATAGTTCTCAACCTCAGGGCGCATGGTCATGTAGACGACCGAATGCGCGATGGTGGCCCAAGGCGCTTGGTCCTTGAAGATTTCCTGCGCTTCTTCGTAAAGCGGCGCACGCTCTTCTTGGGTCGGCAGAACCTTGGCTTTCTGGATCAGCGCGTCGAATTCCTCGTTGCACCACTGGGCGCGGTTGGATTTCTCGACACCGTCACAGCCCAGCAGAACCGCGAGGAAGTTGTCTGGGTCGCCGTTGTCACCGGTCCAACCCAGCAGCACCGCGCCATCACGGTCCTTGGACTTGGAACGCTCCAGATACTCACCCCATTCGTAGGAGACGATTTCGACATCGACGCCAACCTTGGAGAAGTCTTCCTGCATCAGCTCGGCCATACGGCGGGCATTGGGGTTGTAGGGACGCTGAACCGGCATCGCCCAGATCTTCATTGACAGATCGCTGACGCCCTCTTCCTCGAGCATCGCCTTGGCGGCCTCGGGGTCATAGTTGTCGTCTTCGATGGCGTCGTTGTAGGACCACATGGTCGGCGGCAGCGGGTTCTTGGCGATTTCGCCGGAGCCTTGGAACACCACGTCGATGATCGCCTGCTTGTCGATCGCCATGTTCAGGGCCTTGCGGACCTTGGCGTTGTCGAAGGGCGCGACCTGCGTGTTATAGGCCAGATAGCCCACGTTCAGACCTTCTTGCTCCATCACGACGATGTCTTCGGCGTCTTTCATCGCCTGAACATCAGCCGGGTTCGGATATGCCATCACGTGGCACTCACCCGCCTGCACCTTCTGGTAGCGCACGGAGGCGTCAGGCGTGATCGCGAAGATCAGGCTTTCAACCTTGGCCGCATCGCCCCAGTAGTCGTCGTTACGCAGGTAACGGATGACCGCGTCTTTCTGATAAGCTTGGAATTTGAACGGGCCAGTGCCGATGGGCGCTTGGTTCACCATTTCAGGTGTGCCCGCTTCCATCATCGCGTCAGCATATTCCTTGGACACGATCGAAGCGAAGTCCATCGCCATATTCGCGATGAAGGGCGCTTCGGGACGGGTCAGGTTGAAGGCCACGGTGTAGTCGTCGACCTTCTCGATGCTTTCGATCAGATCGGGCATGGACATGCCGCCGTAGTATTCCCATGTGCCGCCCGAGACGGTGTGATAGGGGTTTTCTTCGTTGCCCTGACGGTCAAAGCTGAAGATCACGTCGTCGGCGTTGAAATCGCGTGTCGGCGTGAACTGGTCGTTGGAGTGGAATTTCACACCTTTGCGCAGCTTGAAGGTCACGGTCATGCCGTCTTCGCTAACTTCCCAGCTTTCGGCCAGCGCGGGCACGACTTCGGTCGTGCCGACTTTGAACTCAGCCAGACGGTTGTAGATCGGGTGGCTGGAGGCGTCGAATGTGGTGCCGGCTGTGTACAGCGCGGGGTCAAAACCCTCGGGCGAGCCTTCGGAGCAATAGACCAGCGATTGGGCCGATACCGCCGAGGCTCCAAGGGCCGCCAGCATGGCACCGGTGGCCAATTTCGTTGTAAAAGACATAATATTCTCTCTCCTGGTTGGTTTGTTTCTTGGCAACGGGGTATCCGCCGCAGGTGATACGCCCTTACGGGCGAGACGACGCGAATGCGGTGGCGACTGCCCCTTCATTCGGACGTATTCTATTGGCGCCAGCAGCCTGTTCATATTGCATCCGCCCGACCCAAAGCACGCGGGCGGGCTTGTCGGTCTTGTTGGACCACGAATGCGGGCTGCTGCCGAGGTAATGCAGGCTGTCGCCGGGCCGCATAATATGCTCCCCCCCATCGACGACCTGCGCGATCTCTCCCTCAAGGATATAGATCACCTCTTCGCCCTCATGTACGACCTCTTCCGAGGCATAGCCCGGCGGCACGTTCATGATGTAGGAGGACAGCTCATGGCCCGGGAAATCCGCACCGATCTTTTCATATTCGATGGATGAGCCCGAAACGGCAAAGCGCGGACGCTCAGCCGCGCGGGTCAGGCTGTCTTGGGTCTTGGGCGTATGGATGAAAAAACTGACATCGACCTGAAGCGCCACCGCGATCTGCGACAGGGTGCCCAGCGAAGGCGTGGCCCGGCCCCGCTCCACCTGGCTCAGATACCCGACCGACACGCCAGAGGCTTCGCCCAACTGCTGTAAAGTCAGGGACAAACGATGACGTTGCTTGCGCATACGCGCGCCAAGCGTCGATACACTGTCGCCATTGGCAGTCAGCAAATTCACCCTCCCCGTGAACAGCGGCCCGATCTCATGCCGGGTATAGCCTTTTCATGTCTCGCTGTGTGAAATTAAAAAGGTTGAGGGTCAACAATAATTTTTTTACTGCACCGCGGCGCAGGGCGCGAGGCTGCGGCCAGCGGGGGTGGATGTCATTCTACTCAAAGGATTTTAGCTGCGCGCGGTCGATCCGCGCCAGTTCAGACGCCGTCGGGTCAAGCGGGGCAAAGGAAACACTCAGCCCGCTGGGATGCCATTCGCAAATGCCGAATCCGGTTCCCTCCATGATACGCAGATCGCGGGTTTCGGTCAGATCGACAGTGGAGTGCAGCCCGTTGGAAATCACCACCGGAATGCCGTGCCAATGGCTCACCCGGTTCACATGCACATGGCCCGAGAGGATGCCCGCCACGCGCTGCCCCTTCAACACCTCGGCCAAACGCGCACTGCTCGCTGCGTCCAGACTGCCCCATGCGAGGGCCGCGGGATCAATGCGCGGCGGGTGGTGGATCACCAAGAGTTTCGCCAGATCGCCATGACGCTCAAGCGCGGCTTCCAGAAACTCGAACTGCGCGTCGTCCAGCGCCCCGGCCACCTTGCCCGGCACGCTGCTGTCCAACGTGATGACATGCAGATCGCCCTGCGGCGCGTCGTGGAAATAGGGCGCATCGGCCAGCCCCGGCGCAAAGACCGCGTTGAACCCATCGCGTTTGTCATGGTTGCCGAGGGCCATGACCAGCGGCGCTTTCAGCGGTTCCATGATCTCGCGCACAAGCTCATAGCTTTGCTGGTCGCCATGGTTGGTCAGATCGCCACTGGCCACCACGAAATCGGGCTGAGGTTCCATCGCGTTGATCACATCCACCGCGCGGCGCAGGGTGGCGGGCGTGTCGCTGTGCAGATGCGGGTCGTTCAGATCGGGATGCGAGATATGCAGGTCGGTCAGGTGGACGAAACGGGTCATGGGCGTACTCCTGCGGCTGTCAGCAGGGTTTTCGTATAAGGGTGCTCGGGGCTGCGCAACACATCTGCCGCCGCACCGCTTTCCAAGGTCTTGCCATGCTGCAGCACCAGCACCCGGTCGCAGATCGATCCGACCACCGCAAGGTCGTGGCTGATAAAGACCATGCCGAGGCCCAGATCATCCTGCAGGTCCATCAGAAGGTTGAGAATTTGCGCCTGAACCGAGACATCAAGGGCCGAGACCGCCTCATCCGCGACCAGAAGCGCGGGGCGGGTGACGATGGCCCGCGCGATGGCGATGCGCTGGCGCTGCCCGCCCGAGAACTCATGCGGATATTTGCCCGCATCGGCGGCATGCAGCCCGACCTGCTCCAAGGCTTCGGCGATGCGGCGAGGGATATCCTCGGTCTCACCATTGGCGCGCAGCGGCTCGGAGATGGACCAGCCGACACGGCGGCGCGGGTTGAGCGAGCCGAAAGGGTCTTGGAACACCATCTGAAAATCGCGCCGCAGGCTGCGTAGTTCTTGCCCCCCGAGCCCATGCAGATCGCGCCCCCTAAACAGCACCGCGCCCGCGTCCGGACGCTCAAACGCCATGATCAGCCGCGCCAATGTGGATTTGCCCGAACCGCTTTCCCCGACCACGCCCAAGGTCTCACCTGCGTGCAGCAAGAAGGAGGCGTTTTCCAAAGCCGTCAGCACCGGCGGGCCCCGCAGCAGACTTTGGCGCGGCAGTTTGTACCGGCGGGTCAGGTTGCGGACCTCTAAAAGCGGCGCGTCAGTCATGGCGCCCCTCCGTCAGCAGGTGACAGGCGGCGGCACGCCCCGCGTCGGTCTGCACAAAGTCTGGGCGCTGCGCGGCGCAATGAGGCAGCTCCACCGGGCAGCGCCCCGCAAAACGGCAGCCCTGCGGCAGCCCCTGCAGCGGCGGGACCGCGCCCGGAATGGTCGGCAGCCTGCGCCGTTTTCCTTGGGCATCCCGCCCCGCCACGCCCGGATCGGGCCGCGCGCCCAAGAGCCCCTTGGCATAGGGATGCGCAGGTGTGCCCAGCACCTCTGCCGTGCGGCCCTGCTCGACCATATCGCCCGCATACATCACCACGATGTCCTCGGTCGCCCGCGCCACAGCGGCGAGGTCATGGCTGATGAAAACCAGCGCCATCTGCCGCTCCCGCGCGAGCCGTTGCAGCAGGTCGGTGATCCGCAGCGCCACATTGGCGTCGAGCGCGGTTGTCGGCTCATCCGCGATCAGCAGCATCGGGTTGCAGGCCAGCGCCAGCGCAATCAGCACCCGCTGGCGCTGGCCGCCGGACATCTCATGCGGGAACTGCCGCAGGCGACGGTCGGGATCCGGAATGCCCACCTCTTCGAACAGGCTCAGGGCGCGGGCACGGGCAGCGCTGCGTGTCAGCCCGTCATGCAGCAACATCGGCTCCATCACCGTGTCGCCCACCCGACGCAGCGGATTGAGCGCCGCCATCGGTTCTTGAAACACCATCGCCACGCGGCGGCTGCGCAGCCTCTGCCAATCGCGCTCAGATGCGTCGGCCATGTCCTGCCCGTCGATGCGTAGCTGTCCGGTCAACCGCGCGCTTTCGGGGGCCATGCCCATCAGACAGAGCGCCAGCAGCGTCTTGCCCGAACCGCTTTCGCCGACGACCCCCAAACGGTCGCCGCGCTCGATCACCAGATTGGCGTCGCGCAGGGCGACGGCAGTGCCGAAATGGATCGAAAGATTGCTAAGCTCTATCATCGCGCGCGCACCAGTCGGGGATCGGTGATGTCGCGCAGCCCGTCGCCCAGCAGGCCAAAGCCCAGCACGGCCACGACGATGCACAGCCCCGGATAGATCGCCAGTTGCGGGGCGAGGTACATCAGCGTCTGAGCCTCCGACAGCATCCGCCCCCAGCTCGAGGCGGGCGGCTGCGCCCCGAGGCCGAGATAGCTCAGCGCTGCTTCGGCGAGGATCGCCACGGCGAACTCGATGGTGGCCTGCACGATCACCGCCGCGGCGACGTTGGGCAGGATGTGGTCGCGGCTGATCGCGAAGCGCCCGCGCCCGGCGGCCCGCGCAGCGGCGACATAATCGCGCGTCCATATCTGGTTCGCCGAGGCGCGGGTGACGCGGGCGAAAATGGGAATGTTGATGAAGGAGATCGCCAACACCGCATTGGTCAGCGACGGCCCGAAGACTGCCGCCAGCATGATCGCGAACAACAGCGCCGGAAAGGCAAAGCCCAAGTCGGCGAGCCGCATCACCGCATCCTCGACCCAGCCGCCAAGCGCGGAGGCCAGAAGCCCCAGCCCCACGCCGATGCTGCCGCCCAAGAGCACCGCCACCAGCGCCACGGTCATTGAGTTGCGCGCCGCCGCCATCAATTGCGCCACCACGTCGCGGCCCAGTTGATCGGTGCCCAGCCAATGCTCCGTAGACGGTGGGGCGAACTTGGTGCCGATCGACATCGCCTGCGGGTCATGCGGGGCCCAGACGAGCGACAGCGCCGCCACCCCGACGACGAGGCTGACCAGCAGTGCCCCCAGCAGGAAATTCGCCGGAAGCCGCTTCATGCCCGCGCCTTCAGCCGGGGGTCGATGACCACGTAAAGCAGGTCGACCACGAAATTCGCCGTCACCACGATGGCGGCGAAAAGCATCACCAGCGCCTGCACCGTGGGCAGGTCACGGTTGGCGATGGACTGAAAAATCAGCCGCCCCAGCCCCGGCAGGTAAAAGACGTTCTCAATCACGATGGTGCCGGTGACCAACGCGGCGAATTGCATGCCCACGATGGTCACGATCGGCACCAGCGCATTGGGCAGCACATGCCGCCAAAGCACCCGCCGCCGCGACAACCCACTGGCCCGCGCGGTGCGCACGAAGTCCTGCCGCATGACCTCCAGCGCCGAGGAGCGCGTGACCCGCGCCAGCACCGCCGATTGCACCAGCGCCAGCGCCACCGTGGGCAGGATGAGCGACCGCAGCGCCGCGCCCGGATCGTCCCAGCCCGCAAAGCCCCCGGGCGGCAGCCAGCGCAGCTTCACGGCAAAGAGCATCACCAGCAGGATCGACAGCCAGAAGGCGGGCACCGCGATGCCGAGCTGGCTCAGAAACATCACCCCCCAGTCGCCCGCGCGCCCATGCTGCGCCGCCGCCGTGATGCCAAGGCCCAGCGCCAGCACCAGCGTTACAAGCATCCCCGCCACGGCGAGAGAGATCGTCATCGGCAGTCGTTCGGCAATGAGCTCCGAGACCGGTACGCGGAAGGAATGGCTGAGGCCAAAGTCCCCCTGCACCGCGTTCCAGACCCACGAAACATAGCGGGTCACCAGCGGCTCGTTCAGCCCCAGCTGTTCGCGCAGTGCCGCGATGGCATCCTCGCTCGCGTCCATGCCAAGGATGGTCAGCGCCGGATCGCCCGGCAGCACGTTCATCACGGCAAAGACGACGAGCGAGACGGCGAGCAGGGTCAGCACGAAACCGAGCGTGCGGCGGAAGAGGAAATAGGCCACGAAGTCAGGTCCAAGAGCCGCGGTGCCGGGGGCACCGCGGCCGTTTCAGGTCAGTCGGCGATGCGCACGTTCTTCAGCGGCATGTAGAGCACGGGCGAGGAGGACCAGTAGCCTTCGACCTCCTGACGGAAGACGCCCAAAAGAGGCAGCTGGAACAGGAAGCCATGCACCGACTGGTCGGACAGCATCTGCTGGCCCTGCTTGAGCAGTTCATTGCGCGCCTCGGCGTCGACCTCAGTTTGGATCTTCTCCCAAAGCGCGGTCATCTCGGCATTGTCGTAGCCGTAGAAGTAGTCCGGGCCGCGGGCGAAGTTGCCCATGTCGTTGGGGCTCGTGTGGGCGATGATGGTCATGTCGTAGTTCTTCTTCTTGTAGACCTCATCGATCCAGAAGCCCCATTCGACATTCTCGACCTTAGCGTCGATCCCGGCCTCCGACAGCTGGTTCTGGATGATTTCGGCCGAGCGAGTGGCGTAAGGGAACGGCGGCACGCGCAGGGTCATGGTGGCCCCCGCGACCCCCGCCGCCTCGAACATCTCCTCGGCCTTGGCGCTGTCATGCGGATAGGCGTCCGTCAGGTCGACATAGGCGGTGCCATGCGGCGGGTAGAAGCTACCGATCGGCACGGCCTGGCCATACATCGCGCCCTCGATGATCTCGTCACGGTCGATGGCGGTGGCCACGGCGCGGCGCACCTCGACGTTGTCAAAGGGCGGCTTGGCGTTGTTCATGGCGAGGATCACTTCGCCCTCAGTCGAGCCGACGTTGACGCGGAAGCGCGGGTCGGCCTCGAACTGCGGCAGCAGTTCCGGCGCGGGGAAGCCGGGGAAAGCGTCGAGCTCTTCGGCCATCATCGCCGCAGTGGCGGCTGCGGGGTCGGAGATAAAGCGGAAGACCACCTTGTCGAGCGCCACGTCATCCGCATCGCGGTGATCGGGGTTCTTGACCAGCGTCAGCCGGTCGCCGCGAGTCCAACTGTCGAACTTGAAGGGGCCGGAGCCCACCGGATTGGCGTTGTTGGTCTCCACGCTTTCCGAAGCCACGATGGCGCTGTCACCCTGCCCCATGTTGAACAGGAAGAAGGCATCCTTGTTCGTGAGCGTGATCTCGACCGTTTGGGGATCCACGGCCTTGACGCTTTCGATCGGCTCGAAAATGTCCTTCGACGGGTTCACGCTGTCTTCACCCATGGCGCGGTCGAAGGAATAGACTACATCGTCGGCGTCGAGCGTGCTGCCGTCGTGGAAGGTCACGCCTTCGGCCAGTGTGAAGGTATAGGTCAGCCCGTCTTCCGACACCTCCCAAGACGTCGCGAGATTGGGTTGCACTTCCCCGTTCTCGGCCACGATGGTCAGCGATTCGAAGACGTTCTGCGTCATCATGCTGTCGATGGAGGCGGTGGCATCCGCCGTGGGATCGAGCGACGTGGGCTCCTGCTGCATGCCGAGAACAAGCTCGGCAGCGGCGGAAGCCGAGGCCATCAGGCCAAAGGCCAGCGTCAGCGCGGGAAGGGTTCTGGAAAGGGTCGGTTCGGACATGGGGCAGCACTCCTGTGGGTCGGGGCGCGTTCGGCATCACCGCATGCGCCCTTTGTGACAGACTGCGCCGGGCGGGGCGTTCGGTCAACGGCTTTGCCGCGCCGGGCGAAAATTTCATGCAATTGCAACAATATGGCGGATTCATCCGATTGCCCGCAGGGGCAGAGGCGGACCGCGCTTCGGCCCTTTTGCCCCGCCGCGGGCGGTGCTAGCCTCTGCGCAGAGAGGGCAGAGTATGAACAATTCAACGACAGGTTTCGATTGCATCGTGATCGGTGCGGGCATTGCGGGCGCCTCTGTCGCCGCTGAACTGTCCAGCGACCGCCGGGTGCTGCTGCTGGAGCGCGAAAGCCAGCCGGGCTATCACACCACGGGCCGCTCTGCCGCGCTGTTTACGGTGACCTATGGACCTGAGGTGATCCGCGCCCTCTCTCGTGCCTCTGCCGCGTTCTTTCACGACCCTGCCAGCCCGCATCTGGCGCATCCGCTGCTGGAACCCCGCGGCGCGGTCTTCGTCGCGCGGCAGGACCAGCAGACATCGCTCGCCCGCACCGCCGAGGAGTTGGGCCCCCATGTCACCCCGCTGAGCGGGGCCGAGGTGGCTACGCTCGTGCCGCTGCTGCGCAAAGGCTATGCCACCGGCGGGCTGCGGGACGCTTCGGCGGCGGATATCGACGTGAACGGGCTGCATCAACATTACCTCAAGACCTTCCGCGTGGCGGGCGGCGTTTTGCAAACCAAGGCCGAGGTGCAGGCGCTTCGCAAAGAGGGTGACTGGCAGGTCGACACAAACCAAGGCACCTTCCACGCGCCGGTGATCGTCAATGCCGCAGGGGCTTGGGCGGATGAGATCGCCACGCTGGCCGGGTTAAAACCTGCGGGCCTCACCCCGAAACGCCGCACGGCGCTGACGGTGGCCCCGCCCGAGGGCATGGTGCCGGACCGTTGGCCGATGGTCGTGGATATTGACGAGCAGTTCTACCTCAAGGCCGATGCGGGCAAGCTGCTGATCTCTCCGGCTGACGCCACGCCCTCGCCCCCCTGCGACGCGCAGCCCGAGGAACTGGATATCGCGATCTGCATCGACCGGATCGAAACCGCCTTCGACCTCGAACGTCCGCGCATCGAAAGCCGCTGGGCCGGGCTGCGCAGCTTCCTGCCCGATGGCGATCCGGTGGCGGGCTATGATCCTGAGGGTGAGGGGTTCTTCTGGCTTGCTGGCCAAGGCGGCTATGGCATCCAGACCGCCCCGGCGCTCGCCCGCGCCGCGGCGGCATTGGTGCGAGGCGCGGAAATCCCCGGCGACATCGCCGCCGAGGGTGTTACTGAAGAAGCGCTTTCGCGGGACCGCGCCGGGCTGGTTTAACCGCCCAGACCCGCGTCCGCTTCGATCTGTTTGCGCGACTTGCGCGCGCGCTCGGTCGCCGACTTGAGCTGACCGCAGGCCGCCATGATGTCTTCGCCCCGCGGTGTGCGGATCGGCGAGGCATAGCCGGCCTGATAGATGATATTGGCGAAGGCCCGGATGCGGTTGTTCGACGACCGCTCATAGGGCGAGCCGGGCCACTCGTTGAAGGGGATCAGGTTGATCTTGGCCGGGATGCCCTCGATCAGCTTGACCAAGCGATGCGCGTCTTCGTCGCTGTCGTTCACGTCCTTGAGCATCACGTATTCAAAGGTGATCCGTTCGGAATTGCTCACCTTGGGATAGGCGCGCAGGGCTTCGAGCAGTGCCTCGATGTTCCAGCGCTTGTTGATCGGCACCAGCTTGTTGCGCACCTCGTCGGTGGTGGCATGGAAAGACACGGCCAACTGGCAGCCAATCTCGGCGGCGGTGCGGTGGATCTCGGGCACGACGCCCGAGGTCGAAAGCGTGATACGGCGGCGCGAAAGCTGGATGCCCTCGGCGTCCATGGCGATCTTCATCGCGTCGCGCACGTTCTCGAAGTTATAGAGCGGCTCACCCATGCCCATGAGCACGATGTTGCTCAGAAGCCGGGTCTCATCCTTGGGCGCACCGATTTCGGGCCATTCGCCCAGATCGTCGCGCGCCACCATGACTTGGCCGATGATCTCGCCCGCCGTGAGGTTGCGCACCAGTTTCTGGGTGCCGGTGTGGCAGAAGGAGCAGGTCAGCGTGCAGCCCACTTGGCTTGAGACGCAAAGCGTGCCGCGGCCCTCCTCGGGGATATAGACCACCTCGACCTCATGGCCGCCCGCGATCCGGACGAGGTACTTGCGGGTGCCGTCCTCACTCACTTTGCGGGTCACAACCTCGGGCACTTCGATCACGAATTTTTCAGCCAATTGAGCGCGGTACGCCTTGGCGAGGTTGGTCATGGAGTCGAAATCCCGCACCCCCCACTGGTAGATCCACTGCCAGATCTGACCCACGCGCATCTTCGCCTGTTTCTCGGGCGTGCCATTGGCGATCAACACGTCGCGCATGGCGTCACGGGTCAGACCGACAAGGTTGATCGGTCCCTCGGGCTGCTTGCGGGGGATGGTCATCACGTCTTGAGTGATGGGCGCGGAAGCGGACATTGCAAAGACTCACTGGCTAGGGATGGGTCTCTATATAGGGAATGGCGCAAATTGCAAAAGGGTTTGGCCCGGCGCGCGGGCTAGCCCGTTCAGTAAGCCTTCTTGGTGGTGCGCAATTCGCCGGTCGCCAGCACCGGGGCCGCATCAAGGTCGTCGACGTTCAGCATCGCCGCGACACGCTCGAGTGAGGAAACAAGCTGCGCCTGTTCCCAATCGGCCAGATCGGCAAAGGCGCGGACATAGCGTTGCTGCAACGCATCGGGGGCTTCCTCCAGCACATCTTCGCCCTGCTGGGTCAGCCTGATGTTGGTTTGCCGCCGATCCTGCGCCGAGGTCAGACGCGTCACGAGGCCCCGGGCCACGAGCTTGTCTACCAGCGCAGTCACCGTGGCCTGGCTCACCCCCATCTGGGTGGCGAGCATCTTGGCTGTCGGGTCCGTCTTCTCGCCCACGATCTGCAAGACCCGCAATTGCGCGGGCGTGACCCCTGCGGCCTGCGCGAGGTCACGGGCATAAAGTTCAGTGGCCCGCAGGATGCGGCGCAGGGCGATCAGGGATTCGTCGACCCGGTCGGGGTGTTTTTGCGTCATGGTGCATCCTCGCACATTGGGGGCATTTCCGGCAATCGGTGAAAACGGCTCGAAAACGCTTAGTACACCTAAGCGAAACAGGCAAACTTCATTCAAAAATCGAAACAAAAATGCACATCAGTATGGCTGCCAAACCACGCTATTAGCGTATTTTCAGGTATTTTGCTTTGATTGTTGAACTAATACCGCGGATGGCTTACTTAGCCTATCGAACAATCAAGGGAGCCCCGAACGGATGCAGAAGAAACTCGACATGACAAAAGCCCGCACACCCAAGTTGCGTAAGCCAGATGCCGAGGACGGAGCCGCGATCTGGCGGTTGATCCGCGACTGCAAGCCGCTCGACGAAAACTCGCTCTATGCGAACCTCATTCAGGCCGACCACTTCCGCGACACCTGCGTGGTGGCGGAACTGGACGGTGAGATCGTGGGCTGGATTTCCGGCCATATGATCCCGTCACAGGACGCCTTCTTTGTCTGGCAGGTCGCTGTCAGCGAGAAAGCCCGCGGGCTGGGACTGGGCAAGACGATGCTCCTTGAACTGGTCAACCGCGTAGAGACCGCGGACGCGAAAACCCTCAAGACCACGATCACCCGCGACAACGACGCCTCCTGGGGCCTGTTCCGCAGCTTTGCCAATACCGTGGGCGGCGAGCTTTCCGATGCGCCGCATTTCACCAAGGACGCCCATTTCGACGGCGCCCATGACACCGAGCATATGGTGACCATCACGCTGCCCAGCAGCGATGCGGTCAAGCGCGCGGCCTAAACCCCCTTCTGACAATCGACACGATGAATTCTCTCAAAGAGAAAGGATATCCCTATGCCTAAAGACATGGCACAGAACACGACCATCTTTACCCGCCGCGAGAGCGAAGCCCGCTCCTACTGCCGTGGCATGAACGCCGTTTTCACCCGCGCCAGCGGGTCGGAGATGTTCGACGCCGAGGGCAACCGCTACATCGACTTCCTCGCCGGTTGCTCTTCGTTGAACTACGGTCACAACGACCCGGACATGAAAGCCGCGCTGATCGAGCATATCACCAATGACGGCATCGCCCATGGCCTCGACTTCCACAGTGAGACGAAGGCCGCCTTCCTGACTGCCTATGAGGAAAAAATCCTCAAGCCGCGCGGCATGGACTACAAGGTCATGATGACCGGCCCGACCGGCACCAATGCCGTCGAAGCCGCGATCAAACTCGCGCGCAAGGTGACCGGCCGCAAGAACGTCATCTCCTTCACCAACGGCTTTCACGGCATGACCATGGGCGCGCTGGCGCTCACCGGCAACGCTGGCAAGCGCGGCGGCGCGGGCGGTGGATCGCTGGCGGATGTGACCCATATGCCGTTTGAGGGTTCGCTGGGCGAAAACGTCGACACGCTGGAGATGATCGACGCGATGCTGTCGAACCCGTCTTCGGGCATCGACGCCCCTGCGGCCTTTATCTTTGAGCCGATCCAGGGCGAAGGCGGTCTGAACGCGGCCTCCGACGCATGGATGCAGGGCATCGAGAAGATCGCCCGCAAACACGGCGCGCTGCTGATCATCGACGACATTCAGGCCGGCTGTGGCCGTTCGGGCAGCTTCTTCTCGTTCGAAGCATCCGGCATCAAGCCTGACATGATCACCCAAGCGAAATCGCTTTCCGGCTTCGGCCTGCCCTTCGCAGCCCTGCTGATCGCGCCGGAGCATGACATCTGGAAGCCAGCCGAGCACAACGGCACCTTCCGGGGCAACACCCATGCCTTCGTCACCGCCCGCGTCGCGATCGAAAAGTTCTGGTCCGATGACACCTTCGAAAAGTCGCTGGCCGAGAAGGCCGTGCTGCTGACCACCGCGCTTAAGGATGTGGCCGATCTGGTCGACGGCGCCACACTGAAAGGCCGCGGCCTGATGCAGGGCGTCGACGTCGGCTCGGGCGAGCTGGCCGGTGCCATCTGCGCGCGTGCCTATGAATTGGGCCTCGTGATCGAAACATCGGGCGCGAACGACGAGATCGTAAAATATCTTGCCCCGCTCACCACGCCGGAGAAGGTTATGCGCGAAGGCTTTGATATCCTTCTTCAAGCGACCCGCGATGTGACGGGCAACATGAAACTGGCAGCGGAGTAATACCGATGATTGTACGCGATTTTAACAAACTTCAGGGCACAGACCGTCACGTGGCGGATGCGAAATGGACCTCCACACGGATGCTTCTGGCTGATGACAAGATGGGGTTCTCTTTCCACATCACCGTTCTTGAGGCCGGGTCGGAACACACGTTCCACTACAAGCATCACTTCGAGAGCGTCTATTGCATGAAGGGCAAAGGCTCGATCACCGATCTCGCCACCGGGGAGACGCATGAGATCACCCCCGGCGTGATGTACGCCCTGAACCTGAACGACAAACACACCCTGCGCGCAGAGGAAGAACTGCACATGGCGTGCTGCTTCAACCCGCCGGTCACCGGCAACGAAGTGCACCGCGAAGATGGTTCCTATGCGCCTGCCGAGGAGGTCGCTTAAGTTTTATGACTCAACCGTCCCACACTGTCGAAAAAATCGGCGGGACGTCCATGTCCCGCGTGAACCAACTCAAAGATACGCTCTTTGTCGGTGACCGTAAGGGCGCGGACATCTATGGGCGCGTCTTCGTGGTCTCCGCCTTTGGCGGGATCACGAACCTGTTGCTGGAGCATAAGAAATCCGGCGAGCCGGGCGTGTACGCCCATTTGGCCAATGCCAGCAACGATCACGGCTGGCACGAGGCGCTGACCCGCGTCTCGGCCGAGATGCAGCGCGTGCACCGCGAGGTGCTGGAGCATCCCGGCGACATCGAACAGGCCGACGCCTTTGTGTCCGAGCGCACCCATGGTGCCCGCAACTGCCTGATCGACCTGCAGCGCCTTTGCGCCTATGGCCACTTCCGCCTGTCGGAGCATATGCTGCAAATCCGCGAGTTGCTGTCCGGTCTGGGCGAGGCGCATTCCGCCTTCGTCACCACAATCCTGCTGCAACGCGCTGGCGTAAACGCCCGTTTCGTCGACCTCTCGGGGTGGCGTGACGAGGGCAACGTGACCCTCGACGAGCGCATCGCGCAGGCGATGGAGGGCATCGACCCTCATACGGAAATGCCCATCGTGACCGGCTATGCGCAATGCGCCGAAGGTCTGATGCGCGAGTTCGACCGCGGCTATTCCGAGGTGACCTTCTCCAAGCTTGCCGCCCTCACCGGCGCGCGCGAGGCGATCATTCACAAGGAGTTCCACCTGTCGTCCTGTGACCCGAAACTGGTGGGCGAGCATGCCGTCAAGAAGATCGGCCGCACGAACTACGACGTGGCGGACCAACTCTCGAACATGGGGATGGAGGCGATCCACCCCAAGGCAGCCAAGACCCTGCGTCAGGCCGACGTGCCGCTGCGCGTGACCAATGCTTTCGAGCCCGAAGACCCCGGCACGCTGATCGACGACCGTCAGGCCGAAGCGCCCGCGGTAGAAATCGTGACCGGTCTCGACATCGTCACGTTGGAACTCTTCGAGCAGGACATGGTCGGCGTCAAAGGCTATGACACCGCGATCCTCGACGTGCTGACGCGGCACAACGTGCGGATCGTCTCGAAGGTCTCGAATGCCAATACGATCACCCATTATCTGGACGCCTCGCTGAAAACGATGCGCCGGGTGGAGAAGGATCTGGCAGAGATCTACCCCACCGCCGAGATCACCACTCGCACGCTGTCCATGGCCTCGGTCATCGGGCGCGATCTGAACGGCTTGTCGGTGTTGCAACGGGGCCTTGTGGCCATCGCCGAGGCTGGCGAGACGGCGATCGGCGCGAGCCAAGGACCACGCAACGTGGACGTGCAGTTCATCGTCGAGCGGGAGAGCCTGCAACCGGTGATCAAGGCGCTGCATGGCGCGTTTATCGAGGAAGAAGTGGCGGCGCCGCTCTCGCGGGCGGCCTGACGCCGAAATATACGACGTATTCTTAGCCGCGGCTCCCGAAAGGAAGCCGCGGCTTTTCGTGCGAGGGCCATCGCCTGCCCGCGGGTCGGCGAACCAACATATTTTCGATACCACTTTATGCCTCAACCATGATGTGCGCACGCGAAGTCACGCACAGCCTCACCAAATCGCCTACCCGGGGGGAGGGCAGGCGATGGCCCGGCGCCTGCGGCTTGTCCCGGGCCCGGGTGGCACGTTCGCCCCAAACAAAAACGGCCCCGCAATCGCGAGGCCGTCCCAAACTCTCAAATCGCAGAGGCTCACCCCCCGCAGCGCTTCTCCGCATCTTCAACCGCAGCGGTGAAGCCCAGCAGCGAGAATGTGTCCTTGGTCTGCGTCCCGCGCGAAGACTTGCCGACCAGCGTCGCATCCGCACCGCGTTTCATCGCGGCGATGATCTTGGCGTCATCCGCCGTTGTCGCGGGCCATGCCCATTCGCCTTCGGTGAACAGCTCATAGGTATTGCCCGAAATGCTCATCGTCACGGTCGAGCCCGAGGCGAAAGGATAGCCGCCGGTGAAAGCAACCTGACCCTTGGCCTCTGCCGAAGGACGATAGAATACCATCAGCAATGTCTGGCCCCGGTTCACCGCCACCACACGCCCATCGCGTGTGTTCACGACTTCCTTGGGCGTCGAGACGCCCCAGCATTCCGTCGGGTTATCTTCTACAAAGACGCTCCAGTCGGTCTTGGCCGCCACCCGGTTGGTGCTCTGCTCCTGCGCCACTGCGCCGCTCGCCACAAGGGCGAGCGCCCCAAGTGCAAGACCACATGTCTTCATCATTCCCATCTGTCCAGCCTCCAGCCGTCCTTGACCTCAACACGTCCACAGACCCCAACCGGGCAACCTCGGGCGGGTTGCTCTCTTGCGGGTGTCTGTTATCTGTTCGACACCAACCACAATAACGGCAAACGCGCGACCGACGAAACCCTGATTGGCAGGTTTTCGCCCAGAAACAGGATGAACCTCATGACCAAAGCAGCCCCCTTTGCGGAAATCTGGCGCGGACCCTTTCTGGAAAGCGTGCATTCCGGTCACGCCGTGATCTGCGACGCCAGCGGCCAGATTGTCGAGGCTTGGGGCGACCCGGAAAAGGTCATTCTGCCGCGCTCTTCTTCCAAGATGATCCAAGCGCTGCCGCTGATCAATTCCGGCGCGGCGGATAAGGCGGGGCTAAGCACCGAGCAACTGGCGCTGGCCTGCGCCTCGCACCAGGGGGCCGCCATCCACACCGACCGGGTGGGCGTCTGGCTCGACACGCTGGGTCTGGACGACGACGCCTTTCGCTGCGGCCCGCAGGAGCCCGCCGACCGCGACGCGATGGAGGGGCTGATCCGCGCTCATGAGAAACCCTGCCAAATCCACAACAACTGCTCGGGCAAACACGCAGGCTTCCTGACGCTGAACCAACATCTGGGCGGCGGTGCCGATTACGAAAAGCCGGACCATGCGGTGCAAAAAGCCTGCCTTGAGGCTTTCGAGACGGTCACGCAAGAAACCTCCCCCGGCTATGGGATCGACGGCTGCTCGGCCCCGAATTACGCCTGCACCCTGCACGGTATGGCCCGCGCCATGGCCCATTTCGCCGCCGCCCCCGAAGGCTCTGCCGAGGCGCGCCTGCACGAAGCCATGCGCCTGCACCCCGAACTCGTCGCGGGCGAAGGCCGTGCCTGCACAGAACTGATGCGGGCGATGGACGGCAAGGTCGCGTTGAAAACCGGGGCCGAAGGGTTCTTCATTGCCATCTGGCCCGAGCGTAAGCTGGGCATTGCATTGAAAGCCGCTTGCGGCACCACCCGTGCCGCCGAATGTGCGATCACCGCGCTGATGGTCAAACTGGGGGCGCTGGACGCCAACCACCCCGCCGCGCTCAAGCGGATGAACGCGTCGATCAAGAACTGGCGCGGGCTTGAGACCGGGATGCTGAAACCGGCGGCGGGGCTGCTTTAAGCCTCTCGCGCTGCCGCTTTGCTGAAACGAAGCGGCAGCGCCACACGGGCAGTCTCAGCCCGCGAATTCGGTACGCGCATAGCCCTGCACGAACAGCAGCGCGGTCAAATCGCCGAAGTTGATGCGGATGTCGCATTCCGCCGCAACCGACGGTTTGGCATGCAGCGCAACGCCCATGCCAGCGCGCCCCAACATGCCCAGATCATTGGCCCCATCACCCACGGCGATGACCTGATCCTCGGTGATCCCCAGCTTTGCCGTGATCTCTTCCAGCGCGGTGACCTTGGCCTCGCGCCCAAGGATCGGAAGCCCCACATCGCCCGTCAGCGCGGCCTGTTCAACCAGCAGCGTATTGGCGCGATTCTCATCAAAGCCCAGCATCTCGGCCACTTTGGCTGTGAAGGCGGTGAACCCGCCCGAGACCAGCGCGGCATAGCCGCCATTGGCCTTCATTGTGCCCACCAGCGCCCCGCCGCCGGGCATCAGGGTGATCCGCTCGGCCAAGACCTTGTCGATCACGCTGGCTTCCAAACCTTTCAACAGGCCGACCCGTTCGCGCAGGGCGCCGTCGAAATCCAACTCACCGTTCATGGCGCGGGCGGTGATCTCTTTCACGCGCTCCCCGACGCCTGCTTCATCGGCCAATTCGTCGATACATTCTTGCTGGATCATCGTGCTGTCCATATCGGCCAGCAGCATCTTCTTGCGGCGGCCCTCTGTCGGCACGATCACCAGATCGACCCCCATGGATTGGCAGCTTTCCCAGACATCCCAACGGTTTTCCGGCATCTGCGCCAGCGAGAACTCCGCCGCCTCATCCGGGGCCAGCCAAAGCGCGTCACCCCCGCCCCAAGCATTGCGCAGGCTTTCCACCAGCGCGGGGTCGAGGCTGGGGTTGGTGGGGGAGGTCAACAAGATTGCCGTGAACATAAGTTTCCGATCCGCATCATTCGCGCCGCGCAAAGCGACATGACCGGCGTCCTAGCGTCATTTTGCGACTTGCGCCAGCCCGGCCTCCCCGCGTATCCCGGCAAGTGGGACACCCTTCCCCAACGAAGGGCGAATATCTGAGAGGGTAGCATCAATGGCTATGAACCAACCGGCACCGCGCCCGGAAGCGAAACCTGTTGCCGTACCGGCAAACCCGCGTTTCTCCTCCGGCCCCTGCGCCAAAATCCCCACATTCGATTTGACCAAGCTCGCGGATGCACCGCTGGGCCGCAGCCACCGTGCCGCGCCCGGCAAGGCCAAGCTCGCAGAGGCGATCGAGACCACCCGCGAAGTGCTCGGCGTGCCCGCCGACTACCGCATCGGCATCGTGCCTGCCTCCGACACCGGCGCCTTCGAGATGGCCATGTGGTCGCTCTTGGGCGAACGCCCGGCCGAGATGGTCGCTTGGGAAAGCTTTGGCGCGGGCTGGGTCACCGACGTGGTCAAGCAGCTGAAGATCGAGGCTCAGGTCCACACCGCTGAGTATGGCGAGATCGTCGACATGGCCGCGCTGAATTATGACAACGACGTCTGCTTTACCTGGAACGGCACGACCTCTGGCGTGCGCGTACCCACGGGCGACGTGATCCCGGCGGACCGCGCGGGGCTCACGCTCTGCGACGCGACCTCCGCCGCCTTCGCGCAGGACCTGCCGTGGGACAAGCTCGATGTGACAACCTTCTCTTGGCAGAAGGTGTTGGGCGGCGAAGCAGCGCATGGCATGCTGATCCTCAGCCCGCGTGCTGTCGAGCGGCTGGAGAATTACACCCCCGCGTGGCCGCTGCCCAAGATCTTCCGCCTGACCAAGGGCGGCAAGCTGAACGAGGGCATCTTCCGCGGCGAGACGATCAACACGCCCTCGATGCTCTGCGTCGAGGATTACCTGCTGGCGCTGGACTGGGCCAAATCCGTGGGCGGCCTGAAAGGCCTAATCGCGCGGGCCGATGCCAACACCAAGGCCGTGGCCGATTTCGTCGAGGCGCATGACTGGATCGACTTCCTCGCGACCGATCCCGCGACACGCTCCAACACATCGGTCTGCCTGAAGTTCACCGACGACCGCATCGCGGACGGTGCGGCCTTCGCCAAGGCCGTGGCCAAGCGGCTGGCGGATGAGGGCGCGGCGCTGGACATCGGCGCCTACCGCGATGCCCCTCCGGGCCTGCGCATCTGGTGCGGCGGCACGGTCGAGACGGCGGACATCGAGGCGATGCTGCCTTGGCTCGAATGGGCTTTTGAAGCCGAAATCAACGCGTGATGCGATGGTGCGCGAGGATCGCGCACCCTACTCCCCCCTCTCGTCGGCTGCGCGTTTCTGCGCACCGCTGACCCCGTTTATGAAGGACCAGACACATGGCCCCCAAAGTACTCATTTCCGACAAACTCTCCGAAGCTGCCGTTCAGATCTTCCGCGACCGCGGCATCGACGTGGATTTTCAGCCCGATCTGGGCAAGGACAAAGACAAGCTGGCCGAGATCATCGGCAACTATGATGGCCTCGCCATCCGCTCGGCCACCAAGGTGACGGAAAAGATCCTCGCCAATGCGCCGAACCTCAAGGTGATTGGCCGCGCGGGCATCGGCACCGACAACATCGACAAGGAAGCCGCCTCGAAACAGGGTGTGATCGTGATGAACACGCCCTTCGGCAACATGATCACCACCGCCGAACATGCCATCGCGATGATGTTCGCCGTGGCGCGGCAGATCCCCGAGGCAAGCGCCTCCACCCATGCGGGCAAATGGGAGAAGTCCAAGTTCATGGGGGTCGAGCTGACCGGCAAGACCCTTGGCGTGATCGGCGCGGGCAACATCGGCGGCATCGTCTGCGACCGCGCGCGCGGGCTGAAGATGAAGGTCGTGGCCTATGACCCCTTCCTGGGCGAAGAGAAGGCCGAGAAGATGGGCGTCGAGAAGGTCGAACTGGACGAGCTTCTCTCCCGCGCCGACTTCATCACCCTGCACGTGCCGTACACCGAGCAGACCGCGAATATCCTGAGCCGCGAGAACCTCGAAAAAACCAAGCCCGGCGTGCGCATCATCAACTGCGCCCGCGGCGGTTTGGTGGACGAGGAAGCGCTGGCCGACCTGCTGAAGTCGGGCCATGTAGCGGGCGCGGGCTTCGACGTCTTCGCCGAGGAACCGGCCAAGGAGAACCCGCTCTTCAATCTGCCCAACGTGGTCTGCACCCCGCACCTCGGCGCCGCGACCACCGAGGCGCAGGAGAACGTGGCCCTGCAGGTGGCCGAGCAGATGTCCGACTACCTGCTGACCGGCGCCGTTACCAACGCGCTGAACATGCCCTCGGTCACCGCCGAAGAGGCCAAGGTCATGGGCCCATGGGTCAAACTAGCCGGGCATCTGGGTGCCTTCATCGGACAGATGACGGACGAGCCGATCAAGGCGATCAACATCCTCTACGACGGTTCGGTCGCAAAGATGAACCTCAAGGCGCTGAACTGCGGCGTCGTCGCGGGCATCATGAAGCGCGCCAACCCGGACGTGAACATGGTCTCGGCCCCCGTGGTTGCCCGTGAAAAGGGCATCCAGATCAGCACCACCAACCAAGACAAATCCGGCGTCTTTGACGGCTATGTCAAGGTGACCGTGGTGACCGAGAAGCGCGAGCGCTCCATCGCGGGCACCGTCTTCTCGGACGGCAAGCCGCGCTTCATCCAGATCAAGGGCATCACCATCGACGCCGAGATCGGGGAGCATATGCTCTACACCACCAACGAAGACGTGCCGGGCATCATCGGCACATTGGGCCAGACCATGGGCGAGAACGGCGTGAACATCGCCAACTTTACTCTTGGCCGCCACACCGCCAAGGGCGAGGCGATTGCCTTGCTCTATGTCGATGATCAAGTGCCCGAGACAGTGATCGGCAAGCTGCGCGACACCGGCATGTTCCGGCAGATCAAGCCGCTGCAATTCGACGTGGCCTAAGGCCCGCACGACCTGCACAATCTGGAAGCGCCCCCTCGCGGGGCGCTTTTGCTTTTGGGGCATTGTCGGGCCTAAGCCTTCCCTTCCCCTCCGCTTTGCGGCATCACGAGGGGGTGCAGAAGGACAGGAACGATCATGCCCAGCCCCATCTATGCCATCGGAGACATCCACGGTTACGCCGCCGAGCTTGAGCGCGTTTTGACCCTGATCGAAGAAGACGGCGGGCCGGGCGCGCGCATCGTTTTCCTCGGAGATTACACCGACCGCGGCCCCGACAGCAAAGCGGTGATCGAACGGCTTGCGCAGGGCAAAGCCGAGGGCCGCAACTGGACCTTCCTCATGGGCAATCACGACCGCATGTTCAGCTGGTTCATGGAGGATTTCCCTCGTCACGATCCGCTGCTGCTGGTTGAGCTTAACTGGCTGAACCCGCGTTTGGGCGGCGACACGACGCTGGGGTCCTACGGCGTATCGGTCAGCGGGCGCGACCGGATGTCAGAGGTGCATGAGAAAGCCCGCGCAGCGGTGCCGCAGAGCCATGTGGATTTCCTCAAGACCCTCGCCCTATCACATCAAACGCCCGACCTGTTCTTTGCCCATGCGGGCATCCGCCCGGAGGTGCCGCTGGATGATCAGCGCGAGAATGATCTGCTGTGGATCCGCAAGGAGTTTCACCAATACACCGCGCCGCATCCCAAGCTGATCGTCCATGGCCACACGCCGGTCGACAGCGCCATGCACTATGGCAACCGGGTGAACCTCGACACCGGGGCGGGCTATGGCAAACCGCTCTGCGCAGCGGTGTTCGAAGGGGAAGACGTTTGGGTTCTCACGCAACAGGGGCGCAATCGCCTGCGCCCGTGAGCGGTTCAGGTCCAGTCCAGCACCACCTTGCCTGACCGCCCCGATTTCATCGCGGCGAACCCCTGTTCGAACTCATCGACTCCAAAGCGGTGGGTGATGATGGCCGAGACGTCCAGCCCGTTTTCCAGCATGGCGATCATCTTGTACCAGGTCTCGAAAATCTCGCGGCCATAGACGCCCTTGATGGTGATCGCCTTGAAAACAATCCGGCTCCAGTCCACCGGCGACTTGCCCGGCGGGATGCCCAGCATGGCGATGCGCCCGCCCATGGTCATCGCCTCCACCATCTGGTCCAGCGCTTGCTGGTTGCCCGACATCTCTAGGCCCACGTCAAAGCCCTGTTTCATCTTCAGCCGCGGGATCACATCAGCCAAATCCTCCTCGGCGACGTTCACCGGCACCACATCGGCGACCTTCGCCGCCAGCGCCAGCCGGTCGGGGTTCACATCCGTGATCACCACATGCCGCGCGCCGACGTGCCGCGCCACCGCGGCGGCCATGATGCCGATGGGCCCCGCGCCGGTGATCAACACATCCTCGCCCACCAGATCAAAACTCAGCGCGGTATGCACCGCATTGCCCAGAGGATCGAGGATCGCGCCGATGTCGTCGGAAATCTCGTCCGGCAGCGGCACCACGTTGAAGGCGGGCAGCTTGAGGTATTGCGCAAAGGCCCCCTGTTCATTGACGCCGATGCCCCGCGTCGCGGGATCGAGGTGGAACTTGCCCGCCCGGCTCTGCCGCGACTGCTTGCCGATCAGATGCCCCTCGCCCGAGCAGCGCTGGCCGATCTCCAGCCCCTCGACATTGCGGCCCAGCTCCACGATCTCGCCGGCGAATTCATGGCCGGTGATCAGCCCTACCGGCACGGTCCCGGCGGCCCAGTCGTCCCAGTTCCAGATGTGAATGTCGGTGCCGCAGATGCCGGTCTTGTTGATCTTGATCAGCACGTCCTCAGGGCCGATCTCGGGCACCGGCGCATGGGTCATCCACAGCCCCTCGCGGGGGTGCAGTTTGGCCAGCGCCTTCATCTCGTTCGCCGCCATCAGATCACCCCACAGGCCTTGCCGGCCGTCTCGAAGGCTTTCAGCGCGCGGTCCAATTGTTCGCGGGCCAGCGCCGCGTTCATCTGGGTGCGGATGCGCGCCTGACCGCGCGGCACCACCGGGAAGAAGAAGCCCGAGACATAGACGCCTTCCTCGAAAAGCTTCGCCGCCATGTCCTGCGCCACCTGCGCCTCGCCCAGCATGACCGGCACGATGGGATGCTCGCCGGGCAGCAGATCGAAGCCCAGCTTCTCCAGCCCCGCGCGCCAGTATTCGGTGTTCTCGAACAGACGCGCGCGCAGGTCGTCGCCCTCCTCGACCAGTTCCAGCGCCCGGATGCCGGCGCGCACGATGGAGGACGGCAGCGAGTTCGAGAATAGATAGGGCCGCGCGCGCTGGCGCAGCAGGTCGATCACCGGCTGCGGCCCCGCGATATAGCCACCGATGGCCCCGCCGAGCGCCTTGCCCAGCGTGCCGGTCACGATGTCCACCTTGACCCCGTGATGCGCCGGGGTGCCGGCACCCTTTGGCCCCATGAAGCCGGTGGAATGGCAGTCGTCGACCATCACCAGCGCCTCGTATTTCTCGGCCAGCGCCACGATCTCTGGCAGTTTTGCCAGATAGCCGTCCATCGAGAAGACCCCGTCGGTCGCGATCATGATGAAGCGCGCGCCATCCTCGCGGCCCTGTTTCAGCTTGGCCTCCAGATCCGCCATGTCGCTGTTGGCATAGCGGTAGCGCTTGGCCTTGCAGAGCCGGATGCCGTCGATGATCGAGGCATGGTTCAGCGCATCCGAGATCACCGCGTCCTCCGGCCCCAGCAGCGGCTCGAAGAGCCCGCCGTTGGCGTCGAAACAGGCGGCGAAGAGGATCGAATCGTCATGACCCAGGAAGCTGGCCAGCTTCTGCTCCAACTCGCGGTGGATGTCCTGCGTGCCGCAGATGAAACGGACCGAGGCCATGCCAAAGCCCTTCTCGTCCATCGCTTCCTTGGCGGCGGCAATAAGCTCGGGGTGATCGGCGAGGCCGAGGTAGTTGTTGGCGCAGAGGTTGATGACCTCGCGGTCGCCCACCGCTATTTCGCCGCCCTGCGGGGTGGTGATGAGCCGCTCGCGCTTCATCATGCCCTCGGCGTCGATCTCGGCTAGGGTGTCGGTGACATGGGATAGAAATGCTTGGGTCATGAGGCTCTCCTTTTCAGGGAGCGTCTACCATAACGGAGGCGGTTCCGAAATAGAGGATTTCCGGAATGGCGGAATTTTTCCGATATTGCGGAAACTAGGCGTCCTGAACCACCAGAAAGGCGCGCACCGGCCCCTCTGTCGCGCGGATCGCATGGGGCACGTCGGCGGCATAGCGCGCGGTGTCGCCGGCCTGCAGCCGCTCGGTCCCGGTGCCGCTGGTGACCTCCACCGCGCCCTCGAAGACACTGAGATGCTCGCGCGCGCCGCGGGTGTGGGGCGCACTGTCGAGCACGCCGCCCTCCGCGATAAGCAACTCGTAGACCTCGTGATGCCCGGCTTCCTCGGGCGGCGACAGGATGCGAATGCGGCAACCGTCGCCCAGATTACTGATCGTCGGCACGGCGGCACTGCGCAGCACCTCGATCTGCGGCTCGCCGGGGGCGGCGTCGAGAAGACCGGCAAAATCCACCTGAAGCGCGCGGGTGAGGTTCCACAGCGTCGCGATGGTGGGGCTCGATTCGCCGCGCTCGATCTGGCTGACCATGGAGCGCGACACGCCTGAGAGCTTCGCCACGGCGTCGAGCGATAACCCCTGCCCCTGCCGCGCCTCTTTCAGGCGGGCGGGCAGCTGTGTCAGGATCTTGTCGGTGTTGTCCGTCATGGCGGATATGTCGCGCGGCGCCCCGCTCCTGTCAAGGCGCCGCATGACGGGACGTTCCCGCTGACTTTGCCGCGTACCCGGCCCATAGTGCCGGCAAATGACAGAGGAGAGTTTCATGTCAGACGATATCGTCATCCTGAGCGGCGCACGCACCGCCATCGGCACTTTCGGCGGCAACCTTGCCGCCACACCGCCCACCAAGCTGGGCAGCACCGTCGCGGCGGCGGCGATGGAGCGCGCGGGCGTTGACCCGGCGCAGATCGGCCATGTCGTCTTTGGCACCGTCATCAACACCGAGCCGCGCGACATGTACCTCAGCCGCGTCGCCGCGCGCGACGCGGGCGTGCCCGACGAGGTGCCGGCGATGAATGTGAACCGTCTTTGTGGCTCGGGCGTTCAGGCACTGGTCTCGGCCACCCAGAGCCTGATGCTGGGCGATGCAGACTTCGCGCTGGCCGGTGGTGCCGAAAGCATGTCGCGCGCGCCCTATGTGCTGCCCGACGCCCGCTGGGGCCAGAAGATGGGCGATGCACGCAGCCTCGACATGCTGCTGGGCACGCTGAACTGCCCCTTCGGCACCGGGCATATGGGCGTGACGGCAGAGAACGTGGCGGATGAACACACGATCACCCGCGAGGAAATGGACGCCTTCGCCCTGCAAAGCCAGGAACGCGCGGCGGCGGCCATCGCGGCAGGGCATTTCAAGGACCAGATCGTGCCGGTCGATGTGAAGGTGAAGCGCGACATGGTGCCCTTCGACACCGACGAACACCCCAAATCCACGACCGCCGAGGCGCTGGCCGGGCTGCGCCCCGTCTTCCAGAAAGATGGCCGCGTCACGGCGGGCAACGCCAGCGGCATCAACGACGGGGCCGCGGCGCTGGTGCTGGCCCGCGCGGAGGCAGCGAAATCTGCCGGGCTGACGCCCCGCGCCCGCATCCTCGGCTATGCCCACGCCGGCGTGCGCCCCGAGGTCATGGGCATCGGCCCGGTCCCTGCCGTGCGCCGTTTGCTGGAGCGCACGGGCCTGAAGGCCGATGACTTCGACGTGATAGAAAGCAACGAGGCTTTCGCGAGCCAAGCGCTGGCCGTAAGCAAGGAACTGGGCTTCGATCCTGCAAAGGTAAACCCCAACGGCGGGGCCATCGCGCTTGGCCACCCGGTCGGCGCGACGGGGGCGATCATCACCGTGAAGGCGCTGTATGAATTGGAGCGGATTGGCGGCAAACGCGCGTTGATCACCATGTGCATCGGCGGCGGGCAAGGCATCGCCATGGCCATCGAACGTATCGCCTGAAGGCCGGGGGGCCGCGCGGCCCCCTGCCCTAAAGCAGTGCGTCAATCAGGGCGATTGTGGTGGCCCCGGCCACACCGGACATCACCGCAGTCGCCGCGATATAGCGCCAGAAACGCGGTTGGCGCTCGGGCTGCTCTTCGGTCTGACGGTTCAGCGCCTGTTCGACCAGCCCGGGCAGGCGGGGGCCGAAGCGGGCCATGACCATCGCCGTGTCGCGCAGATCAGAGACGATGGCCCGCGGACCGAGCGACTTGGTGATATAGTCGGTCACGATGGGGCTGGCGACTTCCCAGATGTTGATATGCGGGTTGAGCGAGCGGGCCACGCCCTCGACCACGACCATGGTGCGTTGCAGCAAGATCAGCTCGGTCCGGGTTTCCATGCCGAAACGCTCGGTCACCTCAAACAGATAGGTCAGCAGCCGCGCCATGGAAATGCGGGTGGCGTCCATGCCGAAAATCGGCTCGCCCACCGCACGCAGGGCGCGGGCGAATTCATCGACATCCTTATCGGCGGGGACATATCCCGCCTCGAAATGCACCTTGGCAACGCGCTGGTAGTCGCGGCGGATGAAACCATAGAGAATCTCGGCATAGACCCGGCGGGTGTAGCTGTCGATATGGCCCATGATGCCGAAGTCATAGGCGATGATATCGCCGTTGGCCGCGACCTTGAGGTTACCTTGGTGCATGTCGGCGTGGAAATAACCGTCGCGCAGGGCGTGCTGAAGGAAGAGTTGCAACACCCGCTCCGACAGCGCCACACGGTCGTGCCCCGCCGCATCCAGCGCGGCATTGTCGCCCAGCGGCAGCCCATCGGCCCAGCCCAGCGTCATCACGCGACGGCCCGAATAATTCCATTTGATCTCGGGCAGTTGAAACCCGGCGTCATCCTTGGTGTTGGCGGCGAACTCCGACGCGGCGGAACTTTCGAGCCGCAGGTCCAACTCCCCCCGCACGACGCCATCGAAATGTTCGATCACCTCCATCGGGCGCAGGCGGCGCGACCCGGGCGAGAAAATCTCGGCCATGCGGGCGGCGAGGTAGAAGGCGTCAATGTCCTTGCGGAAGGCTTTTTCGATGCCGGGCCGCAGGACTTTGACGGCGACCTCTTCGCCGGCCTCGGCCAGCCGCGCGTGATGCACCTGCGCGATGGAGGCCGCGGCGACGGGTTCGCTGAACTCGGAAAAGATCGCGCTGACCGGCTCGCCCAACTCTTGCTCGACCGCGCTGCGGGCCAGCGCCATGTCGAAGGGCGGCAACTTGTCTTGCAACACGCGCAATTGCACCGCCAGATCGTCGCCCACCACATCGGGGCGGGTCGACAGCACCTGACCGAATTTGATGTAGGCCGGGCCAAGCGCCGTGAGCGCGCGGGTGGCGGGCGGCATCGTCGGGTCGCCCTTGTAGCCCAGCCATTTGAACGGCAGGCCAAGCGCGCGGGCCACGAAACGCAGCGGCGGGGAGGCATCGAAAGCATCCAGCACCACATTCATCGCCCCGGCGCGTTCCAAGGTCGCGCCCGTGCGGATCAACCGCCAGATGTTGTGCGGACCGCGCATCAGAGCTTCCAACCCGAATGCAGCGCCGCGATCCCCATCGACAGGTTGCGATATTTGGCCTGACCAAAGCCCGCCGCGCGGACCATCGACAGGAAGGTCTCTTGATCGGGGAAATTGCGGATCGATTCGACCAGATATTGATAGCTGTCGCGGTCGCCCGCGATGGCTTGGCCCATGCGCGGGATCACATTGAAGCTGTAGAGGTCATAGGCCTTCTGCATCGCCGGATTGGGCAGTTGGCTGAACTCCAACACCATCAGACGGCCACCGGGGCGCAGCACGCGGTACGCCTCGTTCAGCGCCTCTTGCGGGCGGGTCACGTTGCGGATGCCGAAGCTGATTGTGTAAACGTCGAAGGTGTTGTCGGGGAACGGTAGCGCCATGGCGTCGCCCACGACCCAATCGAGGCTGCCGGTCAGCCTGTCCGCCTCGGCCCGCTGGCGGCCTTCGACCAGCATCGGCTCGGTCAGGTCGAGCACCGTGGCATGGCCGTGTCCGGCACGTTTGAGGAATTTGAAAGACACATCGCCAGTGCCTCCCGCCACATCGAGCAGTTTCTGACCGGGGCGCGGGGCGAGCCAGTCCATCATCGCTTCTTTCCAGACGCGGTGGATCCCCATACTCATCACATCGTTCATGATGTCGTATTTGCTGGCGACGGAGTTGAACACACCCTGCACGCGCCCGGCCTTTTCATGTTCGGGCACGGTCTCGAAACCGAAATGGGTTGTTTTGTCAGCGTCCTGGGTCATCTGCTCTTGCGATCCTCTGGTTCTGTCCCTTGTTATAGGGTGCCGGGGGGCAGGGACAATGCGTGCCTTTTGTCACAGGCAAGCCAGAGGGGAAACCGAGATGCCGGAACTGCCAGAGGTCGAAACCGTCCGCCGGGGGCTGGCCCCTGCGATGGAGGGCCAAGTGATCGCCCGCGCCGAGGTGAACCGCCCCGATCTGCGCTGGCCCTTCCCCGAGCGGATGGCGGAGCGGCTGACCGGGCAGCGCGTCGGCTTGCTGCGGCGGCGGTCGAAATACATCCTCGCCGATCTGGCGAGCGGGGAATCGCTCTTGGTCCATTTGGGCATGTCCGGGCGGATGCTGGTTTCGGGCGACCCTCTGGGGCAATTTCAGCACAACCACCCCGCACCTGAGAAACATGACCATGTCGTGTTGCATATGGGTAACGGTGCGCGGATCACCTTTAACGACCCGCGCCGTTTCGGCGCGATGGATCTGATGCCCACCGCCGGGGCCGAGACGCACAAGCTGCTGGCCTCGCTCGGGCCGGAACCCTTGGGCAACGACTTTCACGAAGCGCATCTGGTCGCCGCGCTAAAAGGCCGCAACACGCCGATCAAATCCGCGCTGCTGGATCAACGGATCGTGGCGGGCTTGGGCAATATCTATGTCTGCGAAGCGCTTTACCGCGCGGGGATTCACCCGGCCCGCAAGGCCGGGCGCATCTCGGCCACGCGGGTCGCCGGGCTGGTGCCGATCATCCGCCAAGTGCTGGCCGACGCGATCACGGCGGGGGGATCGTCGCTCAAGGATTTTCGGCAGGCGGATGGCGAATTGGGCTATTTCCAACATAGTTTCGATGTCTATGGCCGCGAGGGCCAAGCCTGCCGCAGACCGGGTTGCGACGGGGCAATCGCGCGCATCGTGCAAAGCGGACGCTCTTCCTTCTATTGTCCGCGTTGCCAAAGATAACTTGAAACATGGGGGTGCCGTGGTATGCACATTCCCCTGAGCGCAACAACAAAGAGCATTCTTGATGGCTTACGAAACGATCACCGTGGACGTGGACAACCATGTGGCCCTGATCACCCTGAACCGCCCGGATGCGCTGAACGCGCTCAACGAGGCGCTGCTGGGTGAACTCGCCAAGGCGCTGAAAAGCGCGCAGGAAAACGACAAGGTCCGCTGCATCGTCATCACCGGCTCGGAGAAGGCATTCGCCGCCGGGGCCGATATCGCGATGATGCGCGAGAAAAGCTTTGTCGACGTCTTCATGGGGGATCTTTTCACGCCCGAGACCGATCAGATTCTGCGCGTGCGCAAGCCGATCATCGCCGCTGTGTCGGGCTATGCCCTCGGCGGGGGCTGCGAGTTGGCGATGATGTGCGACTTTATCATCTGTTCGGAAAGCGCCAAGTTCGGCCAGCCCGAGATCAACCTCGGCGTCGTGGCGGGCATCGGCGGCACCCAGCGTCTGACCCGTCTGGTGGGCAAGTCCAAAGCGATGGACATGAACCTCACGGGCCGCTTCATGGATGCCGAAGAAGCCGAACGCTCGGGCCTCGTGTCGCGCGTGGTGCCGGTGAAAAAGCTGATGGAAGAGGCGATGGGCGCCGCTGCCAAGATCGCCGAGAAATCCATGATCTCGGCCACCGTGGTCAAGGAATGCGTGAACCGCGCCTATGAGGTGCCGCTGAGCGAGGGGCTGCTGTTCGAACGCCGCATGTTCCATTCGCTGTTCAACACCGAAGACCAGAAAGAGGGCATGTCCGCTTTCCTCGAAAAGCGCGAAGCGCAATTCCGCGACAAATAAGCGTCGCCCCCGGCGCGGCTTGCATTGCCGCGCCCGCTGCCTTATAGGCGGCACCAATACATGCGCGTGCAGCCCGCTCTGGCTAGAATCACCTACCTCAAGGGGGTCCGGATTTCCGGTCGGGTTGGCGTCACGCATTGCTACGCAACATATGAACCCGAAGGCTGATACTCATGGCAAACACCCGTCAATCCGCAAAGCGCGCCCGTCAAAACGAAAAGCGTTTTGCGATCAACAAAGCACGCCGTTCGCGCATCCGCACCTACCTGCGCAAGGTCGAAGAGGCGATCACCTCCGGTGATAAAGAAGCCGCAACCGCCGCTCTGAAAGCCGCCCAGCCCGAGCTGATGCGCGGCGTCACCAAAGGCGTTTTCCACAAGAATACCGCGTCGCGCAAAATGTCGCGCCTGTCCGCGCGGGTCAAAGCACTGGGCTAATTTGGCTTCATAGCCAAGCCCTTAGAAACACAAGAGGCGCCGCATTGCGGCGCCTTTTTTCGTGCGGGTGCAGCGAAAAAAACACGCCAGAGATTCTTTTCCGGCAATCTCTGAGTCAAGATGGAAGATATGTTGAAGCGAACCGGAAACACTTGCTACCAAAGGTCCAGCGATTCATTTCGCTTGGGGGGACAGGCCCTGAACACGGCGTCAGCCAACTGGCAGAATGCCAAATTCAGGGGGGTGCAAGTGACCGTTCACAGACGGTTCCGCGCACCATCGTGAATGCTGCTGCCAGCACGTTTACCCTGTCGATGAGAACACGAACGGTTCGTTCAGCGCCTCTTGCGCCGGTTTACGGCACAGAAGGCTCATGGGCAGGCCATTCTTTAAAAGTCCGAAGGACACAGGTCGGTCATCCGTGTGGGACCGGGTGGATGACCTGTTGCCGGGTGAAACAGTATTAAGGGCCGGGATCCACTCGGCCTCTGTGCGAAGAGCAAAGCGGGACGTAAGGCACGATGACATTAGATCACTGGGGCGAGATCAAAGAGCGGCTTCTAAAGACCGTGGGGCAGAACAACTACACCACCTGGATTGAACCGCTTGTGCCCGGCGCCGTCGAAGACGGAATCGTGACACTCAAAGTGCCGACGAATTTCTTCGGCAACTACGTCAGCCAGAACTTCTCGGACCTGATTCTGCATGAGATCAACGCGACCGGCACCGATGCCACGCGTCTGAACTTTGCCCTGAATCAGCAGCCTACTTCTGCCGCCGAAAAGCCCGCCCCGGCTGCGCGTCAGACCTCGGCCGCCGCGAAACCTGCCGCCAATTCGCAGCTCAGCACCGCCCCGCTCGACCCGCGCTTCAGCTTTGACAATTTCGTCGTCGGCAAGCCCAACGAACTGGCCCATGCCGCCGCCCGCCGTGTCGCCGAAGGCGGCCCCGTCACCTTCAACCCGCTGTTCCTTTATGGGGGCGTCGGCCTTGGTAAGACCCACCTGATGCACGCGATCGCCCGCGAGCTGCATGAGCGCAAGCCCGAGATGAACGTGCTCTACCTCTCGGCTGAACAGTTCATGTACCGTTTCGTGCAGGCCCTGCGCGACCGTAAGATGATGGATTTCAAGGAAATCTTCCGCTCGGTCGATGTGCTGATGGTCGACGACGTGCAGTTCATCGCGGGCAAAGACTCCACGCAGGAGGAGTTCTTTCACACGTTCAACGCGCTTGTGGACCAGCATAAGCAGATCATCATCTCCGCCGACCGCGCCCCGGGTGAGATCAAGGATCTCGAAGACCGCGTGAAATCGCGCCTGCAATGCGGGTTGATCGTCGATCTGCACCCCACGGACTACGAGTTGCGCCTCGGCATTCTGCAAAGCAAGGTCGACGTGCAGCGCAAGACCTACCCCGACCTCGAAGTCGCCGACGGAGTGTTGGAATTCCTCGCGCATCGCATCACCTCGAACGTCCGCGTGCTCGAAGGTGCGCTGACCCGCCTCTTCGCCTTCGCATCGCTGGTGGGCCGCGAGATCGACATGGGGCTGACGCAGGATTGTCTGGCCGACGTGCTGCGCGCCTCGGAGCGCAAGATTTCGGTCGAGGAAATCCAGCGCAAGGTTTCCGACCATTACAACATCCGCCTGAGCGACATGATCGGCCCCAAGCGCCTGCGCAGCTACGCGCGCCCGCGTCAGGTGGCGATGTATCTGTGCAAACAGATGACCAGCCGTTCTCTGCCCGAGATCGGCCGCCGCTTTGGCGGGCGCGACCACACCACCGTCATGCACGGGGTGCGCCGGATCGAAGAACTCAAGGTCTCGGACGGTCAGATCGCCGAGGATCTGGAACTGCTGCGCCGGGCGCTCGAATCCTAAGCATAGCGGCCTGAGGGTTGTCCTCAGGACACGGTCAAACAGTGATCGGGGGCGCAGCTTGCGCCCCTCTTGCATTCACTTCAACAAAGCCACAAAAGTTCTTGTGTAAGCGTGGGAACCGGGTAGTTTGCCTCTCCCGGCAGTCGGTATGGGAGAAGGCATATGAAATTCAGCATCGAACGCGCGGCACTGCTCAAAGCCGTTTCGCAAGCCCAATCCGTGGTCGAGCGCCGCAACACCATTCCGATCCTCGCCAACGTGCTGATCGAGGCCGAGGGCAGCGATGTCTCCTTCCGCGCCACCGATCTGGATATCGAGGTGGTCGACAAGGTCGCCGCCCAAGTGGAGCGCGCAGGCGCCACCACCGTTTCGGCCACGCTGCTTCATGAAATCGTGCGCAAGCTGCCCGACGGCGCGCTGATCAGCCTCACCGCCGACACCGCTGCTGGCCGCCTGACGGTCGAAGCGGGCCGCTCCAACTTCTCGCTGGCCACCCTGCCGCGCGAGGATTTCCCCGTCATGGCGTCTTCGGAATATGCCTCGAACTTCTCGGCCCCGGCCCCGGTGCTGCGCCGCCTGTTTGACAAGTCGAAATTCGCCATCTCCACCGAGGAGACGCGCTATTACCTCAACGGGGTCTACCTGCATGTGGCGGATGCCGAGGGCGGCAAGGCGCTGCGCTGCGTGGCCACCGACGGTCACCGTCTGGCCCGGATCGACGCTGGGATGCCCGAGGGGGCGTCTGAGATGCCCGGCGTGATCGTCCCGCGCAAGACCGTGGGCGAGCTGCGCAAACTACTCGACGATGACGAGATGGAAATCGCGGTGTCCGTGTCCGAGACCAAGATCCGTTTCGCCACCCCGGCCATCACCCTGACCTCGAAGGTCATCGACGGCACCTTCCCCGACTACACCCGCGTCATTCCGCAGGGGAACACCCGCAAGATGGAAGTCGACGCCGCCGATTTCGCCCGCGCGGTGGACCGCGTGGCGACCGTTTCTTCCGAGCGTTCGCGCGCCGTGAAACTGCAACTGGACGAAGACCGTCTGGTGCTGTCCGTCAACGCGCCCGACAGCGGTGCTGCCGAAGAAGAGCTTGCCGTGGCTTACGGCGACGAGCGTCTCGAAATCGGCTTCAACGCGAAATACCTGTTGGAAATCGCAAGCCAAGTGGACCGCGAGAACGCCGTTTTCCTGTTCAACTCCTCGGGCGATCCGACCCTGATGCGCGAAGGCACCGACACTTCGGCAGTCTACGTCGTCATGCCGATGCGCGTGTGACTTGGGCGAGAATTTTTGAAATTCCCGCGCCGTTTTCTTTCAAAGAAAACGGGCTTTGAATGGCGCAGCTGTATCTTTCCAATCTCGGCCTCTCGCATTTCCGCTCGCATAAACGCGCGGTGATCGACGTGGACGCGCGGCCCGTCGCGCTTTACGGACCCAATGGTGCGGGCAAGACCAATGTGATTGAGGCGATTTCGCTTCTCTCCCCCGGGCGCGGGCTGCGGCGCAGCAGCGCGCAGGACATGGCCCGCCGCCCCGAGGCCTTGGGCTGGAAGATCACCGGCCTGCTGCATGGGCCGAGCGTGATGCATGAGGTCGACATCTGGTCCGAAGCCGGTGCCGCCCGGCAGACCAAGATCGACAGCAAAGCCGCGGCCCAGACAGCGCTTGGCCGCATTGCCCGCGTGCTCTGGCTCATTCCCGCGATGGATCGGCTCTGGACCGAAGGCGCCGAGGGGCGGCGGCGGTTTCTTGACCGGGTGACCCTGTCGATGCTGCCCGATCACGCTGAACTGTCGCTGAGCTATGAAAAGGCCATGCGCGAGCGCAACCGTCTGCTGAAGGACATGGTGCGCGAGCCCGCGTGGTACGCCGCCCTCGAAGACCGCATGGCCGAGACCGGGGCGCAGATCCATGCCAACCGGCAACAGGCCCTCACGGCCCTCGCGAGCGCGCAGGAGGAGGCGCAGACCGCCTTCCCCATCGCCACGCTGATGCTCCAAAACGACATGCCCGACAGTGCCGAGGGGCTGCGCCGGGCGCTGTCGGACAACCGGATGCGCGATGTCGCCGCCGGGCGAACTTTGATCGGCCCTCACCGCGCCGATCTGGAAGGCACCTATGCCGCCAAGGGCATCGCCGCGCGGGATTGCTCCACCGGGGAGCAGAAGGCGCTGCTGGTCTCGCTCATCCTCGCCAATGCCCGCGCCATCGCCGCCGATTTCGGCGCGCCGCCGATCCTGCTGCTGGACGAGGTGGCCGCGCATCTCGACGCGGGCCGCCGTGCGGCGCTTTACGACGAGATCACGGCGCTCGGCGCGCAGGCTTGGATGACCGGCACGGGGCCGGAGCTTTTCGACAGCCTTGGGGACCGCGCGCAATATGTGGAAGTGACCGAGGATGAGGGCCTGTCGCAAGTGGTGCGTCAGCCATGACCCTCTCGCCCACCGACCTGCTTCTTTACTGCGGCGCGCTGCTGATCCTGTTTCTCACCCCCGGCCCGGTCTGGCTGGCGATGATGGCCCGGGCACTCTCGGGCGGGTTTCAAGCGGCGTGGCCGCTGGCGCTCGGTGTCGCGATCGGCGACATGCTCTGGCCACTGGTGGCGGTGCTGGGGATTACTTGGATCGTCTCGGCCTTCGACACGCTTATGGAGGTGCTGCGCTGGACCGCTGCACTGGTGTTCATCGCCACGGGGTTGAGCCTGATCCGGCAGGCGGGCGCGAAGATCGACACCGACAGCCGCCTCACCCGCCCCGGCATGTGGCCCGGTTTCATCGCCGGGCTCATCGCGATCCTCGGCAATCCCAAGGCGGTGCTGTTCTACATGGGCGTGCTGCCCGGCTTTTTCGACCTGCGCGCGGTCACCGCCCCCGACATCGGGCTGATCCTCGCCGCCTCGGTCATCGTGCCGCTCGTCGGCAACCTCGTGATCGCCCTCCTAGTGGGCCATCTGCGTGGCTTTCTGACCGCTCCGCGCACCCTGCGACGGATCAATCTGATCTCCGGCGCGATGCTGGTTTTCGTGGGCCTGATCGTCCCCTTCGCCTGACACAAAATCTTGTGTCATTCGCGTGACAATCCCCTGCCAAACCACTATAAATCGGGCAAACGATAAGGGTTTTCTCCGCATGTCCGACACTGATCTGACACCACAGGAATACGGTGCCGATTCCATCAAGGTTCTCAAAGGGTTGGAGGCTGTTCGCAAACGCCCCGGCATGTATATCGGGGACACCGATGACGGCTCGGGCCTGCACCACATGGTGTACGAGGTCGTGGACAACGGCATCGACGAGGCACTGGCCGGTCACGCCGACGCGGTGACGGTCACGATCCACGCGGATTCCAGCGTATCGGTCAGCGACAACGGTCGCGGCATCCCCGTGGGCATCCATGAGGAAGAGGGCGTCTCGGCGGCCGAGGTCATCATGACCCAGCTGCACGCGGGCGGGAAGTTCGACAGTAATTCCTACAAGGTCTCCGGCGGTCTGCACGGGGTCGGCGTCTCGGTCGTGAATGCGCTCTCGGACTGGCTGGAACTGCGCATCTGGCGCGAGGGCAAAGAACATATCGCGCGGTTTGAGGGCGGTTTCACCACCAAGCACCTCGAAGTCGTGGGCGAGACCGACCGCACTGGCACCGAGGTCCGTTTCATGGCCTCGACCGAGACATTCTCCAACCTCGAATACAGCTTCGAGACGCTGGAAAAGCGCCTGCGCGAACTGGCCTTCCTGAACTCCGGCGTGCGCATCATCCTGAAGGACGAACGCCCCGTCGAGCCGCTGCAAACCGAGCTCTACTACGAAGGCGGCGTGAAGGAATTCGTCAAATACCTCGACCGGCACAAGCATGCGGTCATGGACGAGCCGATCTTCATCACCGGGGAGCGGGACGACATCGGCATCGAGGTCGCCATGTGGTGGAACGACAGCTATCACGAGAACGTGCTGCCCTTCACCAACAACATCCCGCAGCGCGACGGCGGCACCCATATGGCGGGGTTCCGCGGCGCGCTGACGCGCACGATCAACGCCTATGCCCAGACCAGCGGCATCGCCAAGAAGGAGAAGATCTCCTTCACCGGCGACGACGCCCGCGAGGGTCTGACCTGCGTGCTGTCGGTGAAAGTGCCCGATCCGAAGTTCTCATCGCAGACCAAGGACAAGCTGGTCTCGTCGGAGGTGCGCCCGGCGGTCGAAGGGCTGATGAACGAGCGTCTCGCCGAATGGTTCGAGGAGAACCCCAACGAGGCCAAGCAGATCGTCGGCAAGATCGTCGAGGCTGCCCAGGCCCGCGAAGCCGCCCGCAAGGCACGCGAGTTGACCCGGCGCAAGACGGCGATGGACGTCAACTTCCTCGCTGGTAAGCTCAAGGATTGCTCGGAGAAAGACCCGGCCAAGACCGAAGTCTTCCTCGTCGAGGGGGACAGCGCGGGCGGCTCGGCCCAGACCGGGCGCGACCGTCAGACGCAGGCGATCCTGCCGCTCAAGGGTAAGATCCTCAACGTGGAACGCGCGCGTTTCGACCGGATGCTGGGCAGCCAAGAGATCGGCAACCTCGTCATGGCGCTCGGCACCGGGATCGGGCGCGACGAGTTCAACATCGACAAGCTGCGCTACCACAAAATCGTCATCATGACCGATGCTGACGTCGACGGCGCGCATATCCGCACACTCTTGCTGACCTTCTTCTACCGCCAGATGCCCGAACTTATCGAGAACGGCCACCTCTACATCGCGCAGCCGCCGCTCTACAAAGTCTCGCGCGGCAAGTCCGAGGTCTACCTCAAGGATGAGGCCGCGATGGAGGACTACCTGATCCAGCAGGGTGTCGACGGCGCCATGCTGCGCCAAGGCAACGGCGAAGAAATCACCGGCCAAGACCTCACCCGCGTGGTCGACATGGCGCGCCAGCTGAAACGCGTGCTGGAGGCTTTCCCGACCCACTACCCGCGCCACATCCTCGAACAGGCCGCCATCGCCGGTGCCTTTGTCGAGGGCGCGGTGGACAGCGACCTGCAGGGCGTGGCCGACAAGATCGCCGACCGTTTGAACCTGATCGCGCTGGAATACGAGCGCGGCTGGCAGGGCCGGATCACCCAAGACCACGGCATCCGCCTCGCCCGCATCCTGCGCGGCGTGGAAGAGGTGCGCACCCTCGACGGCCGCATGCTGCGCTCGGGTGAGGCGAAGAAATCCGGGAGCTTCACCCAGCACCTGCAGGAGGTCTACGACCAGCCCGCTAAGCTCATCCGCAAGGACCGCAGCCAGATGATCTACGGCCCCATGGACCTGCTCAACGCGATCCTTGCCGAGGGCGAGAAAGGCCTGTCGCTGCAGCGCTACAAGGGTCTGGGCGAGATGAACCCCGACCAGCTGTGGGAAACCACCCTCGACCCGGACGCGCGCACGCTGCTGCAGGTCCGCGTGGAGGATATGGCCGAGGCGGACGATCTCTTCACCAAGCTGATGGGTGACGTGGTCGAACCGCGCCGCGAGTTCATCCAGCAGAACGCGCTGAGCGTGGAGAATTTGGATTTTTGAGGGGGTTGTAGGCGCCCGCAAAGCGCCAGCGCCGCTGCCAAGTCTTAAAACGATAATCCGCCGCGCCGCTTAAACAGCGGCGCGGCGGATTTTTTTATATCAGGCGAGTTACCCGATGATACCGTTCAGCGTCTCGGAGGGGCGCATCACGCGGGCGGTTTTCTCCGCGTCGGTGTGGTAGTAGCCGCCCAGATCGACAGCCGTGCCTTGGGCCGTTGCAAGCTCGGACAGGATGTCGGCTTCCTTGTCGGCCAGTTCCTTGGCGACGGGCGCGAACTCTGCGGCGAGGTCCGCGTCATCGCTCTGCGCGGCGACGGCTTCGGCCCAGTAGCGCGCGAACCAATAGTGGCTGTCGCGGTTGTCGGGCTCACCCACCTTGCGCGAAGGGGAACGACCGTGATCGAGGATGCCCTGCGTCGCGGTTTCCACGGCATCGCCCAGCACGCGCGCCTTTTCGTTGCCACGGGCATCGGCGAGGAACTTCAGGCTCTCCCCAAGGGCGCAGAATTCGCCAAGACTGTCCCACCGCAGGTGGTTCTCTTCCACCAGCTGCTGCACGTGTTTGGGGGCCGAGCCGCCCGCCCCGGTCTCGAACAACCCGCCGCCGTTCATCAGCTTCACGATGGACAACATCTTGGCCGAGGTCGCCAGTTCCAAGATCGGGAAGAGGTCGGTCAGATAGTCGCGCAGCACGTTGCCGGTGATCGCGATGGTGTTCTCGCCCTTGGTGATGGTCTCAAGCGAGGCGCGGGTGGCTTCGCGGGGGGCCATGATCTCGAACTTGTCGGCCACGCCCTGTGCCTCAAGGATGGGCTTGACGTAGGAGATCAGCTCGGCGTCATGAGCGCGGTTTGCGTCCAGCCAGAAGATCGCGCGGCAGCCTTCAGCCTTTTGACGCGAGATGGCGAGGTTGACCCAATCCTCGATCGGCGCCTTTCGCGCAGAGGAGGAGCGCCAGATGTCACCGGCCTCAACCTTATGTTGGTGCAGCACGGTGCCGTCGTCGAGGATCATTTTGACGGTGCCCGCCTCGGCCAGTTCAAAGGTGGTGGGGTGGGAGCCGTATTCCTCGGCCTTCTGCGCCATCAGGCCGATGTTCTGCACCGTGCCTGCGGTCGCCGGGTCGAGCTTGCCGTTCTCTTTGAAGAAGTTGATCGCCTCGTCATAGACCGGCGCATAGGAGTTGTCGGGGATCACGCAGTTGGCGTCATGCTCTTTGCCGTCCGGGCCCCAGCCCTTGCCGCCGGCGCGGATCAGCGCGGGCATGGAGGCGTCGATGATCACGTCGGAAGAGACATGCAAGTTGGTGATGCCCTTGTCGGAATCGACCATATACATCGGCGGGCGCGCGTCCATGCAGGCGTCGATATCGGCCATGATCTCGCTCTCGCCCTTCACACGCTCCAGCAGATCGCCGAGGCCAGAGTTGGGGTTCACGCCGAGTTCTTTCAGCTTTTCCCCGTGCTTTTCAAACACCGGCGCAAGATAGGCTTTGACCGCGTGGCCGAAAAGGATCGGGTCAGAGACCTTCATCATCGTCGCCTTGAGGTGCAGCGAGAAGAGGATGCCCTCTTCCTTGGTCTTTTCGATCTGGGTGCTGAGGAAGTCTTTCAGCGCCGCGGCGCTCATGAAGGTCGCGTCGACCACGGTGCCGGCGGGATAGTCCAGACCGTCTTTCAACACCTTCTCGCCATCCGCCGTTTCCAGCACGATCTTCGCGCCACTGGCGGCGTCGAGCGTGGCGGATACTTCGTTGGAGAAGAAATCATTGCCGGACATCGACGAGACATGCGTCTTGCTGTCGGCGGTCCAGTCCCCCATGCGGTGCGGGTTGGACTGGGCAAAGCTCTTCACGGCCTTGGCCGCGCGGCGGTCGGAGTTGCCTTCGCGCAGGACCGGGTTCACGGCGGAGCCTTTGATGCCGTCATATTTGGCGCGCACGGCTTTTTCTTCGTCTGTGCTCGGCTCTTCGGGGTAGTCGGGTAGCGCGTAGCCTTGGGCCTGAAGCTCTTTGATCGCGGCAACCAGCTGCGGCACGGAGGCAGAGATGTTCGGCAGCTTGATGACATTGGCCTCGGGCGTCTTCACCAGACGGCCCAGCTCGGCCAGATCGTCGGACTGACGCTGTTCTTCGGTCAGGTGCTCAGGGAAGGTCGCGAGGATGCGGCCTGCTAGGCTGATGTCTTTGGTGCCGACGCTCACACCAGCGGCTTCGGCGAACTTTTTGATGATCGGCAACAGCGAGGCAGAGGCCAGCTCCGGCGCTTCGTCAACTTTGGTGTAGATGATATCGGACATGATTGCTCCAAATTGCTGCATTTGCTGCCCTGATAGCGGAAGAGGCGGCGAAGGTCGACGGTATACCGCAGTATGCGGTGGGGTCGTTTCAGGAAAAAGCGGATTTCAGCCTTTTGCACGGGCCACCTAGCGCAACCCGCGCGCTGCCGCCTAGCGGGCCACGCTGCGCAGTTGCAGAATCTGCATCCCAATCGCCATGGCCGGGCCGATCCCCACCGCGAAAAGCAGCGTGCCGAGGCCCAGGGTGCCGCCCAAGGCCCAGCCGATGGCGACGACGGACAATTCGATGCTCATGCGGACCAGCGCGATGGGTTTCCCGGTGACCCGTTGCAGCCCCGTCATCAACCCGTCCCGCGGCCCGGGGCCAAGGTTTGCCACAAGGTAGATCGCGCCGCCAAAGCCGGTCACGAAGACGCCGGTCAGCGCCAGCACGGCATTCGCCAGATAGCTGTCGAAGTGGGGCAGGATCGGCAGCGCATATTCCAGCACCAGCGCCACGATCACCGCGTTCAGAATGGTGCCGATACCGGGCGTCTGCATCAGCGGGATCCAGAGCAAAAGAACCACGGCGCTGATCAGGAAGGTCGCAAAGCCAAGGCTCCACCCCGTGATGCGGGTCACCCCTTCGGCGAAGACGGTCCAAGGGCTGACGCCGACGCCCGCAGTGACCAAAAGCGCCTCGCCCAAGCCAAACATCACCAGTCCCAGAACCAGAAACACCATCGAGGCCAATGGCGGCCTGAGCGTGAAGGCTTTCGGCGAACTCCACCGCAGCCGGGGAACAGAGGTGACAGACAGGAAACTCACGGCGCGACCTTTGGCGGGATGCTCAAGATGCCCTGTTGTTCCAGTTTACGTCAGAACCGGCAAGGTCAATCTAGCCTGTACCCCTCACCGCCAGCGCGAAAAGCCGAAGGTCATATAATCCTTCTGATAGGCTTCCGCCGTCAGGACCTCGATCTCATCGTCATAGATATCGCCGAGCGTGAAGGGGCCGGGTTCCACCATCTGGGGCACGGCGGGGACGGTGGCATGGCCCTGCCCCGCAGCCAGAGCGGGGAGTTCGCTGGCCAACTCCTCTTCGCGGAGGATGCGGTCGGGCAGGCAGAACGCCCCGAACCCCGCAATGGCTTGGGCCTGAGAACACCATGCAGCATCCACCCGGATCGAAGTTTGCCCGGCCAGATTGCCTTTGAGAAACTTGAGGAAGGCAACAAAGGCTGCGCGATGCGCGTCTCGATCATATTCGGCGTCGGGGCCATCCTTTGGCAGCGGCACCTTGTAGCGGCGCATCAGCGTGTTGCGCAGCTGGCGGTAACTGCCCTCCCCCGTGGTCAGGATATGGCGGCAAAAGGCATCATGCGCGCGCAGGGCGGGATGGCGCAGCACGGTAAAGCCGCGATGCCCGCGCATTTTGCGTTTCCACTGCCGCAGCTCTTTTTGCGACATCTTACCGCGCAGCGCCTCACGCGGGACGCCATCGAGGGCGGCGAGCCAGTCCAGCACCTGATCCTGCGGGCCGGATTTAATCGGCAGATAGATCAAGCCGCTGGTCGCCGCCGCCACATAAGAGGGCACGTTCGGCCCGCGCCGTGGCTCGAAATTTGGGGTGCGGGTCAGATCGAAACGATCGAGCCGCGCCAGCGCCTCCAGCATCTCGTCATAGTTGCTGACCTTGGCCGAGATCGGGCTGGGGTTCTGTTTCTTGAGGTTCTTGTCCAGCCCCTCCAACTGCTCATCCACGCCAAGATAGCGTGCAAGCCCGTTCATCACCTCAACGCTTTGCAGGTCTTCGTAAGCTACATAAAATGCCGTCTGGCCGGAAGTTTGCAAACGGTTCAGCAGCGTGATCTGGAACTGCTGGAGGGCATCCAAATGGGCGCTGAACTCATCGGCATCGAAGACGGCCTGCGCCACCTTCTGCGCCTTCATATCGGTCAGTTTCCACTGCCCGGTGGCCTGCGCGATCTTCCAACTGACATAGCTGTCGACCGGGTTGCGCGTGAGCACGATCTTGGCGCAGCGCTGATCCTCGATGATCTCATCGAAAACACGCGGATCGTGGTCGTGGAAATAGCGGAAGCCGCCCAAAGCATCCTGCTGCCCCCGGATCTCCGCCAGCAGCTTTTTGGGGTTTTCGTCCCGCGTGGCCTGATCAACGCCAAGGATGGGCTCGCTTTTGGGATACCCTATGAAGAAAGGGTTGAACGCCTCCCCATGACAGGCGATCCCGGCAAAGGCGTTCAAGTTCGCCTCTAGGAAGTTGGACCCGGTCCGCATCTCGGCGAAGACCACGAAACTGTCGAATTTGTCGCGCATGGATTATTTCACCAGATAGGGTTTGGGGGAAGGTTTGGCATCGGCGCTGCCCCCTTGGGCCACCGAGAAATCGCCGACCAGATAGGGGTGCATGCCTTGGTTCTTGAGATTCTGGAGGAACTGGCCGAAGCCGTTCAGATCAACCATGCGCGGCGCCTCTGACAGGCGGCGCAGACGGGGGCGCCCAATTTCGTCAAGGATATCTTGCAAAGGCTCCATCGGCGCTTCGATGAAATCGGCCATGGTCCAGACCCGCACACGCGCCTTGGTATAGGGCGAATTCAGTACATCCAAATGCGTGCTTTCCGTCTTTTGCAACTTGGCGGCCAGACGGCGGATATCTGCGAAATCAAGGTTCGAGCGGAACAGAGGCACCGCCCAAGCGCCGGTGATCACCGAAATATGCGCATTCGGGTCTTTGGCCACACGCCAGTTGATGTCTTGATTGTCCATCGGGCCGAACTGAAAGCACTGACGCTCGCCCCGGGTGTTCCAAATCAGATTGGTCAAGAACGCACTGGCATTGTGATCGCGCAGCACCGGGTTATCCGACAACGCACCATTCAGCGCGGTTTCCCCGCCCGCGAAATGCACCCGGTCGGGCGCAAAGAGATGCCCATGCACGCGCGCCCCGCTGGCCCGGCTGAGCCAATGTTCGAAATCCTCGAAAATCTCGGTAAAGCCCTGAAACATCGAATAGGGCGCGGCGGTGACGCCATTCTCCCAATCCTCGTTGGGAAAACGGCTTTGCATATAAAGCCCCGCACGGCCCCGGGTGCGCCGCTCCACCGCCTTGGCAAAGATGCGGTCGATCTTGCCGGGGTTCGGCTCGGTCTTTTTCATCGCGCCGGCAGGGTCGGTCAGAAAGGCATCATAGAGCCTGTCCGCATGAGGCCAAATCTTGCGTGCCACGAAACAATCCGAGCGGCGCAAAAGCTGGAGGTGATCGTCGTAAAAGATATGCGGCTTGCCCTGAAAATCGAACTTAGACAGGGTCAGCGACCGGCTTTCGATCTTGCTGGAATAGAGCCGTGCAAGGGTCTGGAAATAGCTTTCGTCCGGGATCCAAACATGGCGAAAGAACTTGTCGTAGGTGGGCCGGTCGGGGTCTTGCAAGATCGCCGACAGGGTGCGCCGGGTCAGGCACCACCATTGCGAGCCCATATGCGGCACGATCCCGCGCGGCATCCGACGTTTCAACCGCAGCAGGCGCTGCATCTCGACCGCGCGGTCGAACAGATAGCGATTGCGCCGCCATGAAAAGGGGAAGCGCAGGGTAAACCGCTCTGCATCCAGCCCGCCCACGGTCCAAGGCACATCCGCCGTGGTGGCGCTTTCGATGAAGTCGGTCTGGGGGCGGTCCTCAAGATAGTCGATCAACTCCTGCACCGGGCGCAGCGGCAAGCAAGAGCCGGAGGCCAGATAGACATGGCGTACCTTGGGAAAGCGCGAGAGCATCATCTCCGCCGCCCCCTGAGAGGCGGCAACGATCCCCCAAGTGCCCCATTCGCAGCGTTTGCGCAGGCTAAAGCAGACATCCTTGAGATCCGACAGCGCCGCCACGAAGGCATCATGCGCCCGCCGGGGCACCGCCTTGTCGATATGGATCACCACCGGACAGCCCGCCGCCGCCCAATGCCGCGCGACCTGCTCGGCCCGGTCAAAAGCGTTGTGCACCAACATGACGATCCCGACGCTCATGCCCAGTTCCCCTTGGACATGAGGCCGAGGATCTCAAGCTGCCGCCAATTGATATAGCGTTCCGACCATTTGCACCAAAGCTGCGGGTCGTCCTTCAGCTGTTCAGCATAGGCTTTGTATTCGACAGAAGCCGCGTAATGCTCGCTACGCTGCAACTCCTCCGCCGCCTTGGCCCCGAAGGTGTCGAGGAACTTGGCGTGCAAGAGGACGCCCGAGGCTTTCTCTCCGCCCCATTCGTCATAAACCTGATTAAGCCCGCGCGGCAGCAGCATATGGGTCGAGCTGACATAGGCATAGCGCCGGTCCCATTTCACCAGCGGCACCTTGTTGAGCGCGGGCGCTTTTGCGGGCGCGTCGGGAAAGAACACCCGCGCCCGTGGCCCGCCCTGAATCCACAGGTTCCCAAACCGCCGGTTGCGCGAAATGGTGTAGTTGCCACTGTCGAACCATGCGGCAATCTCAATCGGGTTTTGCCCCGCCTTATAGGGCTCCTCGTCAAGGCGCCCCTTGGGATACATATCCAGCAACATCGCCGAAAAGCTCTTGATCGAAGAGGCATCGAGCCAATCGGTCAGCGCCCGCAGGGGGCGCGTGTCACAAAAGGGGTAGACCAAAAATTCATCCGGATCGACCGTCAGCGCCCAATGGCCGTGGGCGTATTTCATCTGCAACCAGTTCAGCCAATCCACCCCAAAGCGGGCGCGTTTGTAGCTGGCCTTGGCGCTCCAGACCGAGACATCGGGTTGCTTGGCCAGATAGTCGAGCGCGCCATCGTCGCTGTCATTATCGACAAAGAAGAAATGCCCGACGCCCATCTCGCGGTAGTATTTCAGGAAATAGGGCAGCCGGATCGCTTCGTTGCGCTGCGTGCAGAACAGCAGAATATCGTCAGCTTTGATCTGCGCCGTCCGGTTCGCCACAGAGGTTAACTCGCGCCGCTTGCGGAAGGCGCGGATGCGCCAGCGCTTGCGTTGCAGCCGCAACCGATATGACTGTATTAAGCCCAAACCGCCCCTTACCTATCGCGTCTGACCGCCCCTCTACCGCGCTATCACGTCGACTTTAACACTGTCTTGAAGTGTTCGGCCCATGTTGGCGCGATAAAAGTCGTCGCTGGGCGCGGGTCTGGCACAGATGCGGCCCATTCTTCGATTATTCTGATCCATGAATAGGGTTCGCTCAGGGGCGCGTAAACGGCTTTGTCGCCCAAGACCTCATGCAAGACCGGCAAATCGTTGCATAAAACACGCGTTCCAAGGCTCAGCGCCTCTGCCGGGGGCAGGCCAAACCCCTCTGCATGGCTGGGGAAAAGCATCCCCGCCGCGCCCTGCACCATTGCTGCGAGAGCTTTATCGCTGAGGCCCGGCAGCTCTCGCACAGAACCATTGGGTGGCAGCCGACCTAGCCGGTCAAAGACCGCGCTGTTGTTCCACCCCCGCGCGCCGCAAACCAGCAAAAGCGGCGCGTCCGGGTCCATCTGCTGCCAGAGGTCCAGCAAGAAACCATGGTTCTTGCGCGGCTCGATTGTGCCCACAACGACGAAATAGGGACGGTTTGGCGGCAGGCCCGCAGACAATTCACCAGCATCGGGGTCGGGCAGGTCGACCCCCAGATGTGCGACCACGGAGGGCGGTATCCGCCCCCGCATCTGCGCCTCGCTGCGCTGCCGCGTGTCTTGTGAGTTGTAAATCACCAGATCGGCCTGCGCGCTCACCCGGTCGATCTTGGCCCGAAACGGCGCGACAGTGCCGGGGCGTTGATAGGCGGGATATTCCAATGGGATCACGTCATGGATCAGAACGGCACTTCGCCCCCGCGCCTGTTTCACGGCGCCCAAAACCCGATCCGTCAGATTGCTGTGCCCGACATTCAGATAGGCAAAACCCGGCGGCAGATGCCGCGCAAGCATCGCGGGCAACCCGGCCGGAACGCAGCGCGCGACCGCCAAACGCCGCAAGTCGCTTTCCGCCCGGCTGAGCGACACAGTACGCCCCCGCGGCAGACGCGAAAGCAGATCCGCCCGCCCCCAAGGAACGCGCCCCGCAAGCCGATCCTGAAAGCCCCGCATCCCACCGTGGTCCAGCAGAACATAGCCCAAAGCGGTGCGCGCTACTCCAAAAAGCGGCGCGTCCTCTGTCAAAAGATGTGAGAGATAGGCCAGTTCGACCCGATCCACCCCCGTCGCGCCCCGCCCAACCCGACGCAGACTGCGCGTCAGGTCCAACAGCCGCGTGGGGAAAGACTGAGGCTTTTCCAAGGGCCCGCTTCTTGCCCCTACTGCGCCGCCCGGTCGATCTGGGAAATGCTTTGCAGATAGGCCGAAAGATCGTCGCGCAATTCTTCACGGGCAAGGCCGAAGGCCACTGTCGCTTGCAGAAAGCCCGCTTTTGAGCCGCAATCGAACCGCTGCCCGCGGAAACGGAAGCCATAGACATCGCGGTCTTGCTCAATCTCTTGTGCGATCGCATCGGTCAATTGAATTTCACCGCCCGAGCCGGATTTCAGCTTGTTCAGGTTCTTCAAAACGGTCGGCGCCAGAATATAGCGCCCGATCACCGCGAGGTTCGATGGTGCTTCGTCGACGGCAGGCTTCTCAACCATACCGTTGACCTTCACCAAATCGCTGCGTTCTTCGCTGGTATCGAGAATGCCGTAAGAGGATGTGCGGGAAGGCTCCACCTCCATCGCGGCGACCATGCTGCCGCCGGTTTCTTCATAGGCCTCGACCATCTGTTGAAGACAAGGTTTTTCCGCCGCGATCACGTCATCCGGCAGCATAACGGCAAAGGGCTCATTGCCGATCAAACGGCGCGCGCACCAGACCGCATGGCCAAGGCCCAGCGCCTTGTGCTGGCGGATATAGGCGATTGCGCCACTGTCCATATTGGTGCTTTGCAGCGTCTCCAGAAGCTCGGTCTTGCCCTTTTTGCGCAACTCCTGCTCAAGCTGCGGGGCGTGATCGAAGTAATCCTCCAGCGCGCCTTTGCCGCGTGAGGTTACGAAGATGAACTCTTTGATCCCGGCGGCGCGCGCCTCGTCGATTGCATATTGAACCAAGGGCCGGTCGACGAGGGTCATAATCTCTTTCGGCACCGATTTGGTGGCGGGCAGAAAGCGTGTCCCCATGCCTGCAACCGGGAAAATCGCTTTTGTAACCTTCTTGCGCATTTTAATCCTTACCACTTATTCGAAATATACAGAACGCCACGGTCAATCCACCTGCGCTTCCTATCGGCGACAATCCTCGCCGAAACCGCGCTGTCTGGCAACTCGCTTAACTTCCCTTTGCAGCCTGTCGAGGCGACGAGTTAAGCGGAAAACCGCGTCATCCCGTGTGGACTTTCCGTATATTCCACCTGTTTGCAGCCAGATAGCGTAGGCCGGATCAAAGGCAACGCGATGATAAAGCGCCGTCGGCGAAAGGTTGATCAGGGTCACGATCTCACCCGATAATGCCCGTTTTGCAGCCTTTGCCCGGTCTCGCGCCAGATTAATAGGCCGGGTGAACATGGCCACGCTGCGCCGGGCACGGGCCGGAAAAGGGCGGAAAGCGCTGTCGGCCTTCTCAGGCAGGGAGACGCTGGCGATGGGGCGTTCCACCCCTTCGGCGTGTCCATCATCCAACCTGCGCAGCAACCTTGGCACATCACGTGGCTCTAACCCGCCGCTTATCAGATGGCGCAGCAGACGGCGGCGCTCTTGGGCGCGCAGATGCGCCCAATGGGCGGCACGGTCCTGCGCGGGCAGATGTTTGCGATGGAACACGGCCCAGCTTGCCCCGATATCGAAAAGATCGCGCGGCACGCGGTTGGCGCTTCGCATGGCGTTGGCGGCGAAACCGTGATGGACCTCGGCCAGTGGCACGATTGCCGTGGCATGGCCCGCCCGCGCCAGCCGCATATTCAGATCGGTCTCATCAAGATAGTAGTGAAAGGCCGGGTCAAAGCCGCCCATTTCCACCAAGACTTCGCGCCAAAAGGCCATATTGGTGCCTTCGGTCTTGATTGCCCCCCCGGGCGAAGGGTGCAGGATGCTCGGAGTTTCAGGGTCGACATCGAGCGTTTCCGGCTCTCCGAGACCATTCAACCGGCGCGCACGATATTGGAACGAGATGCCGTTTCGCCCCCGGATGAAGCCGGTCATCGCCGCGACCTCTGGCCGTTGCGCAGGCTCCAGTAGGTGGCGCAGCCATTGCGGCTCCGGCACCGCGTCATCGTCGATAAAGGCCACGACCTCCCCCGCGGCCTCGGCAATCCCAAGGTTGCGCGCGGCAGAGATATTCGGCCTGTCGAAAGGGACCAGTTTCAACGCCCCGGCGAAATGCATGGCACGGGCCACGGCAATCCCGGCAGGATCGGCCACGATGATGACTTCGAAAGGGGTATATTGAAGCTGTTCTACCCCCGTCAGGCAGCGCCGCAATGCTTCGGGCCGATTCCGGCTGACGATCACGATGCTGACAGGCACGCCGCTTTCGAGCGTGGCACTGACGGGGGTGGGGGTCATTCCAGACCCATTTTCGCCATCATGGCTTCGAGCTTTGGCACGTCTTCGGGGTTGTTCAACTCCCAAAACTCGCGCCCCTTGGCCTCGACCTTCGCACAGAGTACGGCGCGGCCATTTTCAAGAAAACGCAACTGCTCCAACCCTTCCAACTGCTCCAAGGGGCCGACGGGCCAGCTTGGGTATTGGGCCAGTGCATCGGGGCGGTAGGCATAGACGCCGACGTGGTGGAAGACCGGGGTCATATCCGTCTCTGCGTAGGGCTTTCCGGTATAGGGAACGACCTCTTTCGAGAAGTAGAGCGCTTGATTATCGGCGCCGAAAACCGCCGTGGTCCCCCCCACGCGGCCCGCTTTGCGGTCGGCCAGAAGACTGTTCAGCGTGGCCCCGTCGCAGCGCAGAACCGGGGTGGCGATCTCGGCCTCGGGGTTGTCTGTCAACCCCTGCACCAGCCCTTCGACAAACCAATGCGGCGTCAGCGGGGCGTCACCTTGCAGGTTCACCACGATGTCATAGCCCCCACCCAATGCGGCATGGGCCTCGGCACAGCGTTCGGTGCCGTTGGCGCAGCTTTCCGAGGTCATCACGACCTCGGCGCCGAAGCCTTCGGCGGCCTCCCGAATGCGGTCATCGTCGGTGGCCACCACCACGCGGTCGACGCCCGACACTGCGCTGGCGGCCCGCCAACTGCGTTCGATCAGGGTCTGTTTCTGGCCCGACGCCCCGGTGAGGGCCACCAGCGGCTTGCCGGGATAGCGGGTGGAGGCATAGCGGGCGGGAATGACGATCAGGACCGACATCAGCCCGCCTTCAACTCAACGCCCGGGGCATGGGCGATGAAGAAAGGGTTCGCGAAATCTTCTTTGCCGTAGGTCAGGGGCGAGAGGTCATCGAAGCGCACCACCGCGCCGCCTGCCCCGTTCAGCACCGCATGGCCCGCGGCAGTGTCCCACTCCATCGTGCGGCCAAGACGCGGGTAGAGATCGGCCTCTCCGGTCGCGACGAGACAGAATTTCAGCGACGACCCCGCCGAGGTCATGTCCCGCACGGCGTATTTGCCGATATAATCATCGGTCGCCTGATCGCGGTGGGATTTGGAGGCGACGACCATCAGGGCCGCATTGTCGGGGTTAGAGACCGAAATCGCTTTGGTTTCCCCCACCTGCCCCTTGTCGAATGCGCCGGCCTCTTCGACCGACTGGCCGTCGGCTTGGGTAAAGAACATCCGGGCTTTGGCGGGGGCATAGACCACGCCGCGCGTCGGCACGCCGCCTTCGACCAGCGCGATGTTCACCGTGAAATCCCCGCGGCGGTGGACGAACTCTTTGGTGCCATCCAGCGGATCGACGATGAGAAAGGTATCGCCTTTAGCGGAATGGGTCGCAGCCTGCTCTTCGGTCACCAACATGACATCGGAGAAAGCCGCGCGGAGTCCGTCGGAAATGATCGCATCGGCGGCTTCGTCGGCGGCGGTAACGGGGCTGTCGTCGGATTTCGATTTCACCTCGAAATCGTCCTGACCGTAGATCTCCATGATCTTGTCCCCGGCTTCCAATGCCAGCCGCCGCATTTCCGCGACCAGTTTCTCGTAATCCATTTTGCCTCCGGCCCTGCGGGCTGTCGTTGCTTCAATTTACTGTTTCCCTTATGCTGCGGAGCTAACGGAACAGCAAGAATTCCGTGCCACGCTAGGGCTTCGTCAAGGACGCGCGCATGTTCCAGTCTTCCAGAAAGCCGAAATCCGGCATCGGTTCTGCCCTCGCCATCGCGGAACTGGTCTACCATTCCGTGGTGCGCAACGTACGCAAACAGCACAACAATGCCTTCATCGCCATCGCGATGAACATGCTGCAAACGGTGATGTTCGTACTGGCCTTCTATGTGATGTTTTCGATCCTCGGGATGCGCGGCTCTGCCGTGCGCGGAGACTTCCTCATCTATCTGATGTCGGGGATTTTCCTCTACCTCACCCATGTGAAGGCTCTGGGCGCGGTCGCGGGGTCTGAGGGACCGGCAAGCCCGATGATGCAGCACGCCCCGATGAACACGATCATCGCCATCGCATCGGCGGCAGTGGGCTCGCTCTATATCCAAGTGCTGTCGCTCTTCGTGATCCTGTTCATCTATCATGTGGCAGTCACCCCGATCACCATAGACCAGCCCTTTGCCGCTTTCGGGATGATGCTGACCGCGTGGTTTACAGGCTGCGCCCTCGGGCTGGTGATGCTGGCGATCAAACCGTGGTTTCCGTCCTTCGTGACGATTTTCTCTACCGTCTATCAACGCGCCAATATGATCGCCTCGGGGAAGATGTTCCTCGCCAACTCCCTGCCCGGCTATATGCTGGCGATGTTTGACTGGAACCCGCTGTTTCACAGCATCGACCAAGCGCGCGGCTTTGCCTTCATCAATTACAACCCGCGCTACACCAGTTGGGAATATCCGCTTTGGGTGGGTCTGGTGCTTTTGATGATTGGGCTGATGGGCGAATTCTATACCCGCCGCCATGCGTCGATCAGTTGGAACGCCCGGCGATGAGACTTCTGGCGCTCTTCCTCTGCCTTCGGGCATTACCTGTCTGGGCGACGCAGGATGCATGGCCCGCCCTGCATGACGTCAGCGGTGTCGGGGCGGATGATGTATTGAACATTCGCTAAGCCCCGAGTGCCAGCGCCCCGATCATCGGCAGCTTCGAGCCTGACGCCCAGAACATCGAAGTGATCCACCCCGATGACCATCGCGGCTGGGGCCTGGTAAATACGGCCGAAGGGAGCGGCTGGGTCTCTCTGCGTTTCCTTACCCGGCAAGCGGGCCAATGGGCCGGTGCGATACCACCCGTGGCCCATTGCGGCGGGACAGAGCCGTTTTGGTCTTTTGAGGTGACCGGCGAGACGTTGAGCTACGATGCCATGGCGGGCGGCGCACGCGATTACCGCATCACGCAGTCTGGCCCGGCGCAGGGGCGGCGTGACAGTTTTCACATGATCGCCGAGGGGCCGCAGGGCGCGGCCATCGCTACGCTTGCGGCGCGTGCCTGTAGCGATGGCATGTCGGATCGCGGCTATGGGCTAGCGGTCGACTTCCTTTTGCAGGGAAATGATGGCTGGCAACATCAGACAGGGTGTTGTTCGCTTAGCCACTGAAGCGACGGACTTTTTGAAAAAGTCCGTCTCCGTTTTCTTTCAAAGAAAACGTCACTCCACCACGCGCAGCGTCAAGTTGATCCGTCCGCCTTTGGGCAGCAATGTCGAGGTGCCGGGTTTGATCCGGTCCACGCCGTGATAGGTCAGCCGCGCGTCACCGCCCATCACCACCACATCGCCCGACTGCAGCCAGATCGATTCCGTCTTGCCCCCTCGGGTCAGGTTGCCGATCCGAAACAGCCCGTCATCGCCCAGAGAGACTGAGACGACCGGCCACTGAAAATCCGCCTCGTCCCGGTCTTGATGCAGCCCCATACGCGCATCGGCATCGTAGTAGTTGATCAGGCAGCATTCCGGGCGGCGCTCCAACTCGGTCAACTGATCCCAAATCGCCATAATCGGTGCCGGGATCTCGGGCCAAGGCTCACCGTCGGGATGTTCGGTGACGTAACGATACCCACGCCGATCCGAAAACCAGCCATAGCGCCCTGCCGCGCTCATCCGGACCGACATACGCCCGCCGCGCGGCACTTCGGGGCGAAAGAACGGCGCCTTGCGCACCACGCCGCGCACTGCCTCCAGCACCTCTTGCTGGGCCGCTCTTCCTAGAAATTCCTTGTGAATATCAAAGCCCCGGAGGCGCAAAGCAGTCATTTTTCGTTCTTCCTCACTCGTTTAGCAAAAACATCACGGAATCGCGACCATCCAGACCAGCCAATGGTTGCAGGGTGCAAATACCCTCCCTATATACGCTCCGAACCGTCGAAGGCACGTGGTCTTCGATGTCAACAGATCGGGGCAGGATGCCAAAACGGGTCCGCGCCTCGTGTCATCGCCTTAGATTCAAAGAGGGATCGAAACATGTCCAAAGTAATCGGTATTGACCTTGGCACCACCAACAGCTGTATCGCCATCATGGATGGCAGCCAGCCGCGTGTGATCGAAAACGCCGAAGGCGCGCGCACCACGCCGTCGATCGTCGCCTTCACCGACGACGAACGCCTTGTCGGCCAGCCGGCGAAACGCCAGGCGGTCACCAACCCCGAAAACACAGTCTTTGGCGTTAAGCGCCTGATCGGCCGCCGCAACGACGATGCGGACCTGGCCAAAGACAAAAAGAACATGCCGTTCAACGTCATCGACGGCGGCAACGGCGACGCATGGGTCGAAGCCAAGGGTGAGAAATACTCCCCAAGCCAAATCTCGGCCTTCATCCTCGGCAAGATGAAAGAAACCGCAGAAAGCTATCTGGGCGAGGAAGTCTCTCAGGCGGTTATCACCGTGCCTGCCTACTTCAACGACGCCCAGCGTCAGGCCACCAAAGATGCCGGCAAGATCGCCGGTCTCGAAGTGCTGCGCATCATCAACGAGCCGACAGCCGCCGCGCTGGCCTACGGTCTCGACAAAGAGAACACGCAAACCATCGCGGTCTATGACCTTGGCGGCGGTACATTCGACGTGACCATTCTTGAGATCGACGACGGCCTGTTCGAAGTGAAATCCACCAACGGCGACACCTTCCTCGGTGGTGAAGACTTTGACATGCGCATCGTGAACTACCTTGCGGAAGAGTTCAAAAAGGCCAACGGCGTTGACCTGACGCAAGACAAGATGGCGCTGCAGCGTCTGAAGGAAGCGGCAGAGAAGGCTAAGATCGAACTGTCCTCCTCCAGCCAGACCGAGATCAACCAGCCCTTCATCTCGATGGGCAAGGATGGCTCGCCGTTGCACATGGTCATGAAGCTGACCCGTGCCAAGCTGGAAAGCCTCGTTGGTGACCTGATCAAAGCCTCGATGAAGCCCTGCGCCGCCGCGCTGAAGGATGCCGGCCTGTCCGCGTCCGACATCGACGAAGTCGTGCTCGTGGGTGGTATGACCCGTATGCCGAAGGTGGCCGAAGAGGTCTCCAAATTCTTCGGCAAGGAGCCGCACAAGGGTGTGAACCCGGACGAAGTCGTGGCCCTTGGTGCCGCCATTCAGGCCGGTGTTCTGCAAGGCGACGTGAAGGACGTGGTCCTGCTCGACGTGACTCCGCTGTCTCTCGGTATCGAGACGCTCGGTGGTGTCTTCACCCGTCTGATCGACCGTAACACCACGATCCCGACGAAGAAGTCTCAGGTCTTCTCGACCGCCGAAGACAACCAGAACGCCGTGACCATCCGGGTCTTCCAAGGTGAGCGTGAGATGGCTGCCGACAACAAGATGCTCGGTGCCTTCAACCTTGAGAACATCCCGCCTGCGCCCCGCGGCATGCCGCAGATCGAAGTGACCTTCGACATTGACGCCAACGGCATCGTGTCGGTCGGCGCGCTCGACAAAGGCACCGGCAAGGAGCAGAAGATCACGATCCAAGCTTCGGGCGGTCTGTCGGATGCGGACATCGAACAGATGGTCAAGGACGCGGAAGAGAATGCCGAGGCGGACAAGTCCCGTCGCGAGCTGATCGAAGCGAAGAACCAGGCGGAATCGCTGATCCACTCGACCGAGAAGTCGCTGGAAGAGCATTCCGACAAGGTCGACCCGACCACCGTCGAGGCGATCGAACTGGCCATTGCCGCGCTGAAAGACGAGCTGGAAACAGACAACGCCGACAAGATCAAGAACGGCATCCAGAACGTCACCGAATCCGCCATGAAACTGGGCGAAGCCATCTATAAGGCCGCTCAGGAAGAGGGCGGCAGTGAGGACACGGCGCAGCCTTCGGATGCTCAGCAAGCCCAAGGTGGCGATGACGACATCCTTGATGCTGAGTTCGAAGATCTGGACGACGACAAGCGCGCGTAAGCGTGTGAAACGGAACCTGTGAAAGGGCCGGTCCGTCAGACGGGCCGGCCTATCACGTTCCAGCGCAGGAGCATGATAACCCATGGCAAAACGTGACTACTACGAGGTGCTTGGCGTTGCCAAAGGGGCCTCTGCCGACGAGATCAAGAAAGCCTATCGCCGCAAGGTGAAGGACCTCCACCCCGACCGCAACAAAGACAACCCCCAAGCCGAAGCCCAGTTCAAAGAAGTGGGCGAGGCTTATGACGTGCTCAAAGACGGTGACAAGAAAGCCGCCTATGATCGCTATGGCCACGCCGCCTTCGAAGGTGGCATGGGCGGCGGGCGTCCCGGCGGCGGTATGGGCGGCGGTCAGGGCGATTTCTCTTCGGCCTTTTCCGACGTCTTCGACGATCTTTTCGGTGACTTCATGGGCCAACGTGGCGGTGGCGGCGGACGCCGTGCCGCACGCGGGGCTGATTTGCGCTATAACCTGCGCATCTCGCTCGAAGATGCCTTTTCGGGCATGCAAAAGTCGATCACCGTCCCGGCCTCCGTCCAATGTGACGCCTGTGACGGCAGCGGTGCCGAAGGCGGCGCGGAACCTTCGACCTGCCCCACCTGTTCGGGCATGGGCAAGGTGCGTGCGCAGCAAGGTTTCTTTACCGTCGAGCGGACCTGCCCGACCTGTTCCGGCATGGGGCAGATCGTCAAGAATCCTTGCAAGAAATGCCGCGGCGCGGGCCGGGTTGAGAAAGAGCGCACGCTCTCGGTCAACATCCCCGCGGGCGTCGAAACCGGCACCCGCATCCGTCTCGCTGGCGAAGGCGAAGCGGGCATGCGTGGCGGGCCGTCCGGTGATCTCTACATCTTTATCGAGGTGGCCGATCACGAGTTGTTCGAACGCGACGGGCCGAACCTCTTCTGCCGTGTTCCGGTGTCGATGAGCACTGCCGCTCTGGGTGGCAATATCGAAGTGCCCACCATCGACGGGGGCCGTGGCCGCGTGCAGATCCCCGCGGGCAGCCAATCGGGCCGCCAGATGCGTCTGCGCGGCAAAGGCATGCCGCCGCTGCGTGGCGGTGGCGTGGGTGACATGATCATCGAACTGGCGGTCGAGACCCCGGTGAACCTGACCAATAGGCAGAAAGAACTGCTGCGGGAGTTCGAGGGCGAGGCCCAGAACAACAACCCCGAGAGCAGCAACTTCTTCTCTTCCGTCAAATCCTTCTGGGATTCGATGAAGGGTTAACCATTGGGGGGAGCCGTGGATGCGGCTCCCCTTTTTAGGCAGCGTGGTGAACGAAGTTTTAACCGTCCGTTAACCGAATAATAACCACTTTGGCGCGACACTCCGGGCATGACCCGTGCCCCGAGAACCTTGGCTGATCAGCCCCTCCCCTATCTGCTGGACGAAGCGCACAGCCCGCCGTCCAATACGGGCAAGCAACCTTCTTATATCGCGGATCACCGCCAACGCCTGCGCAGCCGTTTTATCGATGGCGGCGCGGCCGCCATGCCGGACTACGAGATGTTGGAGCTTGTCCTCTTCCGTGCCATCCCGCGCCGGGACGTAAAACCGCTGGCGCGCGAACTGCTCGACCGGTTCGGCGATTTCAACCGCGTCATTACCGCCCCCGCCGCCCGGCTGCGCGATGTCAAAGGGGTCGGTGAAGCGGTGATTGTCGAACTCAAGATCATTGAAGCCGCGGCACAGCGGCTAGCCCGAGCGAAGGTGCTGCAACGGCATATCGTTTCCTCATGGGACGCGCTGCTGGACTATTGCCACACCACCATGGCCCATCTGGAGATGGAGCAGTTTCGCGTCCTCTACCTCGACCGGAAAAACATCCTCATCGCCGATGAGGAACAGGCGAAGGGCACGGTGGACCATGTGCCGGTCTACCCGCGCGAGGTTGCCAAACGTGCGCTTGAGTTGAACGCCAGCGCGATCATCCTCGTGCATAATCACCCCTCGGGCGACCCCAGCCCGTCACGGTCCGACATTGACATGACCCGACAGGTCGCCGCCGCCTGTGACGCCTTGGGGCTGACCCTGCATGATCATCTGATCATCGGCAAATCGCGCGAGCTCAGCTTTCGCAGTGAGGGGCATCTATAGCGGGGTGCGGTTAGCGCACCCAAACCTCGACTCGCCGGTTTGCTTGACGGCCCCATTCGCTGTCGTCACAGGCAATCGGCATTGCCTCCCCAAAGGCATCGACCCGCAGATCAATGCGCGACAGATTGGCCGTGACCGCAGCCGCGCTGACCGCGCGCTGCACCGCTTCGGCCCGGCGCAAGGCGATTTCGCGGTTGGCCCGCGCGGCCCCCTCGCCATCGCTGAAGCCCACGAACATCAATCGCCGCGCATCATACTGCCCCTGTTCCAAGGCCCGCGCCAATTGCTGCACGTTGGACCGCGACTGCGCATCAAGCCGGATCGACCCCGCCTCGAAGCGGAAAGAGGTGGTGAGCCGCGCCATCGGCACCAGCGTCGCCGTCATGCGCTGCAACTCCTCTAGCGGGGTTTCGACCCCCGCCGTGATGATTGCATTGGCAAAGCGGTTGCCCTGTTCCTCAACCGGGATTTCCTCGGGCGTTTGATCTACGAAACCGGCCCGGCGGATCACGATCTGGGCCGAAGGGCCGCGGGTGAAGGCCAGAAACTCGCGCGTGATCAACGGCAAGCGCCGGGCGGGGAAATAGAGGAACATCGGCGCGGTCAGCGGGTAGTCTTCGGTTTTGATCGTGCGCCGTGCGGCATCCAGCGCAAAACCGCAGTTGCCGCCAAGGGTCAGCACCTCGGTCTCACCCTGTTCGGCATAGCTGGTGATTCCAAGGGCAAAAACATCCCGCGCGACCGCCTCGGCCAGCGCATCGGGCATGGCGTGGCGGGTGACATCGGCGCTCAGTTCCAGCCCGGCGGGGGTGAGCACCTGATCCACGATCGCTTGGCTCAACCCACTGTCGGCGGTGGGCAGATGCAACTCAATCGGTGCGTCCGGCCCGCCGAGGCGCTGCCAATTCTTGATCTCGCCCGAGAACACCCGCGCCAAGGTCAGCGGCGAGATTTGTTTGACCGGATTGGACGGGGCGACCACGGGCACCACCGCATCGAGCGCAAGAACCCGGCTGCGATTGGCTCCGGTCAGATCACCCAAGCCCGCCTCACGGGCATTGATCCGCTCCTCGCGGCGCACCTCGCGCAGGGCCATGACGACATCGGCCTCATCCGCCAGCAGATCAGCAAAGCCTTCGTTGGTATTGCTCGCCCGGAAATCGAACCGCGCGGCAAGCTTGCCGTCATCCTCACGCGAGAGCAGCAGCGCGAAGCGCCCGCTGTCCCCCTCTTCGCGGCTGACGGTATAGCCCTGCCGCGCGGCAAAGGCTTCGATCAGCGCGGGCATCAGCACCGCCCCCATGGTGGCGGAGCCCGAGAAGCGCACCTCGGCCACGAAATCCGCAAGGTTGGGGCAACCCGGCCCGGCGCAGGACACACCGCTGCTGTCGACGGTCAACTCGCCGTAGTCCGTCTCGACGCGGTAGAATTCGCCGTCGAACCCCAGCAGGGTGCCGCTGAGTTCGACGCTGCCATCGCGCGAGGTCAGTGCGATGTCCTGCGCCGCGGATGCGCCCGCCGTAAAAAGCAAAAGTGCGGCGCTGATCGCCGCACGTTTCAACCCGTTCATCTAGACCTACCCGGTTGCGTCAGTTCTGCGCGACTTTCAGGTCTTGGAGCAAATTATTCAACACCAGAAAGTTGCCGACCGCATCACAGTCCGGCACGGCGAGGGTCAGGTTCTGGGTTTTCACCGGATCATCGCCGCGCAGCTCCAGCGCCTGTGCTTCGATCTCAAGCCCGCAGTTCGCCTCGCTCACCTCGGCCTCAACACTAAGCGCGACATCGCCCTCCTGCGCCGTTTTGGCGACCGGGAAGCTATAGACTTCGGCTATCAGCGCCTCAGAAGCCTCAATGTCGCCATTGCGGGTCATGAAGCCCCCTTCGCCCAGCACCGCGGCGGTCATATCGCGCGGCGCACCGGACCAGACATGGCCCGCCTCACCGTAATCCGCGCCAAACTCGCGGGCGTGAAGCTCGAACCCTGCGGTGCCTTTCCATTGTAGCACGACGCGGTTGAAATCAGAGAGTTCAGGGACCGAAGTCTGCGCCACCGCGCCATCACCGTTGCCGAAAGCGAGGATGAAAACAGCCTCTTCCGCCAAGGCCGGGACGGTGACGGACAACTGCCCTTGGTCATCGGTCACTTCGGTAAAGATCATCCCGTTGTGGTGCACGGTCAGCCGCTCATTCGGCAGGCAGGCGGCATCGAGGGTGAGTTTCACCATCGCAGCGGCGACGGCATCCGCTTCGGCAATGATATCGCAGGCCGCGGGGATCGCGGCGCCGTGGCTTTCCGGGGCGGGCGGCAGGCTTTGAGGCGCTGCGGCCTTGACCACGCGGTCATCCAATGTCGGCAGCGCGATGGGGCTGTCGAGCGCGGCAGAGGTCAGGGTGATGCCTTCAACCTCAAGCAAGGCGCCATTGTCGGCCACCGGGCGCTGCGCCTCAGCCGCGCCATAGCGCTGCTGCGCGGTGTCGGAGCTTTGCATGACATAGCCAATGCCCGCCGCACAGGCCAGAGTGCCGACAGCTGTCAGAATTTCTTTCGTGCGCCACATGACAAGTCTCCTTCAACGGATTCGTTAGAGACTTTATGGGCGCGGATCAGGGCCGGGGTATGGCCCTGATCCGCCAAGTTATGGGCGAAAAGGTGACGCCGCTCAGGTGATCTGACCGTGGCAGTGTTTGAACTTCTTGCCAGAGCCGCAGGGGCAGGGATCGTTCCGGCCCGGGTTGCCCCATGTGGACGGATCGTTCTCGTCAAAGCCGGGGGCTGCGGCCTCCGCCTGTTCAGAGGCCTCATCCGCCGCCTCGCTCGCCGCAGCCTGCATGGCAGCTTGACGGGCGGCCATTTCTTGCATCATCTCGCGGCGCTGCTCTTCGCTCATCGGTTGGATTTGGCCCAGCTTTTGGGTCACGTCCTGCCGCAGACTGTCGAGCATCGTCTCGAACAATTGGAAGGCTTCGTTCTTATACTCGTTCAGCGGGTCGCGCTGCGCGTAGCTGCGGAAGCCCACGACCGAGCGCAGATGTTCAAGCGTCAGCAGGTGATCGCGCCATTTGGTGTCGATGGCCTGCAACAACAACTGTTTCTCGATGTTGCGCATGTTCTCTTCGCCAAAGGCCTCGGCCTTCTTGGCCATTAGCTCATCCGTGGCTTTCATTAGACGTTCGCGGATCACCTCATCATCCACGCCGTCCTCTTCGCACCATGCGATGATCGGCACGTCGACGTTCAACTGTTCGATCACCGCGGCATAGAAACCTTGGGTGTCCCACTGATCGGCATAGGTCTTGGGCGGCATATAGGTGTCGATCAGATCGTCGATCACCTGCTCGCGCATGTCGGTAACGATCTCATTGAGGTTGTCCGCCTCCATGATCTCGCGGCGCTGGCCAAAGATCACCTTGCGCTGCTCGTTCATCACGTCGTCGAACTTCAACAGCTGCTTGCGGATGTCGAAGTTGCGGCCCTCAACCTTGGCCTGCGCACGCTCCAGCGATTTGTTGACCCATGGGTGCACGATGGCTTCGCCATCTTTCAGGCCCAACGTCGTCAGCACTTTCTCAAGCCGTTCCGAACCGAAAATGCGCATCAGGTCATCTTCGAGCGACAGGAAGAAAGAGGTGCGGCCCGGGTCACCCTGACGGCCCGAACGGCCCCGCAACTGGTTGTCGATGCGGCGGCTCTCGTGACGCTCAGAGGCCAGAACGTAGAGACCACCGGCCTCCAGCACCTTCTGCTTTTCTTCGGCGTGCTGCGCTTCGATCTGGGCACGGATGTTGGCCGGGTCGGCCTCAGGATCGGCATCCAGCGCGTCGAGCACTTTCAACTCGACGTTGCCGCCCAACTGAATATCGGTGCCGCGGCCCGCCATGTTGGTGGCAATGGTCACCGCGCCCAGCTTGCCCGCTTCGGCGATGATCTGCGCCTCTTGCTCGTGCTGGCGGGCGTTGAGCACATTGTGCTCGATCCCGGCGGCAGTCAGCATGGCGCTGAGCTGTTCGGACTTTTCGATCGAAGTGGTGCCGACAAGGCAGGGCTGCCCCTTGGCATGGGCCTCTTTGACCCGTTCGATCATCGCCTCGTATTTCTCACGCGCGGTGCGATAGACGGCGTCGTCTTCGTCCACACGGGCGATTGGCACATTGGTCGGCACTTCGACCACGCCGAGGCCATAGATCTCGGCGAATTCTTCGGCTTCGGTCAGGGCCGTGCCGGTCATGCCGCCCAGTTTGTCGTATAGGCGGAAGTAGTTCTGGAAAGTGACGCTGGCGAGGGTCACGTTCTCGGGCTGGATGTCGACGCCTTCCTTGGCTTCGATCGCTTGGTGCAGACCGTCCGACAGGCGGCGGCCCGGCATCATGCGGCCCGTGAATTCGTCAATCAACGTCACCGCCCCATCGCGCACGATGTAGTCCTTGTCGCGCTGGAACAGCTTATGCGCGCGCAGACCTTGGTTGACGTGGTGCACGATTGTCGTGCTTTCGGGGTCGTAAAGGGTCATCCCCTCTTCGATCAGTTCCCGCGCGCGCAACTGCTCTTCGAGGAACTCATTGCCTTCGTCGGTGAAGGTGACGTTGCGGGTCTTCTCGTCCAGCTCGAAATGCTCTTCGGTGAGCGAGGGGATCAGCGCGTCGATGATCTGGTACATCTCGGAGCGGTCCTGCGAGGGGCCGGAGATGATCAGCGGCGTCCGCGCTTCGTCGATCAGGATACTGTCGACCTCGTCCACGATGGCAAAGTTATGGCCGCGTTGCAGCATGTCCGACAGGTTCGACTTCATATTGTCGCGCAGGTAGTCGAAGCCGAGTTCGTTGTTGGTGGCATAGGTGATGTCGCAGGCATAGGCCGCGCGCTTCTGGTCTTCGGGCATGCCGGAATAGGCGACGCCGGTGGTCAGCCCAAGCGCGGCAAAGACCTTGCCCATCCATTCGGCGTCACGTTTGGCAAGGTATTCGTTCACCGTCACCACATGCACGCCTTTATGCGTGAGCCCGTTAAGATAGGCCGCGAAGGTCGCGGTCAGGGTTTTGCCCTCACCGGTCTTTTGCTCGGCGATATTGCCCTGATGCAGGAAAATCCCGCCTAAAAGCTGGGTGTCGAAGGCGCGCAGGCCAAGGGTGCGGCGGGCCGCTTCGCGGCAGTTGGCAAAGGCTTCGGGCAACAGATCGTCAAGACTTTCGCCCGCATCGGCCCGTTTGGCCAACTCCTCGGTGCGCGTCTTGATCTCTTCGTCGCTCAGCTTTTCGAACTCAGGCTCCAGCGCGTTGATCCGAGCCACAAGCGGCCGGGTCGCCTTGATCTTCCGGTCGTTTGGCGTGCCAAAGACCTTTTTGGCGATTGTTCCGATACCCAGCATGTAATCTCCCGCCGAAGTTATGATGTCTTGCGCCGATCTGGTTGCCGAGCGCCATGGCAGCCCATAGATAGTGGATGAGCCCGCGCCTCTCAGCGCCATAAGGCGATGTAAGGGGCGTGCCATACACTGTCAATGTAGCAGCCCTGCTACGAAGGAAGCGATTGGACCCAACCATGCAAAAACCCCTCACATTTCTGTCGTCTTTGGCGCTTGCCGCCGCTGTGGCGCTGCCTGTGGCCGCCCAGGACGAACCGGGTCTCGACACGGTTGTTGCCACCGTCAACGACACTGAAATCACGCTCGGGCATATGATCGTCGCCCGCGCGAGCCTGCCCCAGCAGTACCAACAACTGCCCGAGGACGTGCTGTTCAAAGGTCTTCTGGACCAGCTTGTGCAACAGACGGCCCTCGCCGACAGCTTTACCGGCGAACTGCCGCCGCGCGTGACCCTGTCGCTCGAGAATGAGACCCGCTCGCTTACCGCCGGTGAGGCGATCGAAGGCGTCATGGCAGAGCCGGTCAGCGACGAAGAGCTGCAAGCGGCCTATGACGCGCAATACAGCGACGCAGAGCCTGAGCCCGAGTTCAACGCCTCGCATATCCTTGTTGAAACCAAGGAAGAAGCCGACGCGATCAAGGCAGAACTTGACGGTGGCGCGGACTTTGCCGAGCTTGCCAAAGAGAAATCGACCGGTCCCTCCGGCCCCGGTGGCGGCTCCTTGGGGTGGTTCGGCCCCGGCATGATGGTTCCTGCCTTTGAAGAGGCCGTCGCTGGCATGGAAGCCGGCAGCGTGTCGGAACCGGTGGAAACCCAGTTCGGCTGGCATGTCATCAAACTGAACGAGACGCGCACCGCCGAAGCCCCCGCACTGGAAGACGTGCGTGAAGAGCTGGAAACCCAAATCCGCCAGACCAAGGTGCAAGAGGCCATCGAAAGCCTGACCAACTCCGCCGAGGTGGACCGCAGCGCGGCCGAAGGCATCGACCCTTCCGTTCTCAACAACATCGAATGGCTGAACTAACTCATGGCTAAATCCCTGGCTGTCTCGCCGCTCGCCCCGGCCCGTTTTCCCGACCTGCCGGTTATCGACGGCGTGACTTTCGCCACCATCGCCGCGGGCGTGCGCTATCAAGGGCGCACCGATGTGATGTTGGCGAAACTGGTGCCGGGCAGCGCCGTGGCGGGGGCGTTCACACGTTCCGCCACCCGCGCGGCCCCGGTGCTGGACTGCCAGGCAAAAATTGGCGGCGCCTCGGACGAAGGCGCAGCCATTGTCGTGAACTCGGGCAACGCCAATGCCTTTACCGGGCGGGGCGGCACCGACGCGGTCGAGGCGATCACCGCCGCTGCTGCCGAAGCCTGCGGCGTGCCGCAAGCTCGGGTCTTCACCTCCTCCACGGGTGTCATCGGCGAACCCCTGCCGCATGAACGCATCACTGCCGTGCTGGGCGATTTGTACGATCAACTTGACCCTGCGGGCATCGAAGACGCCGCACGGGCCATCATGACGACGGATACCTTCCCGAAAGGGGCCAGCGCGACGGTCGAGATTGACGGCAAGACCGTCTCTATCGCAGGGATCGCCAAAGGCTCGGGCATGATCGCGCCCGATATGGCGACCATGCTGGTCTATATCTTTACCGATGCGGTACTCGCGACCGACGAATTGCAGCAACGCCTTTCGACCCATACCGAAACGACGTTCAACTGCATCACAGTGGACAGCGACACCTCCACCTCCGATGCGCTGATCATGGCCGCAACAGGCGCCTCCGGTGTCGATGTATCGGGCAATGAAGCCTTCGACGCGGCGCTGCGGGACGTGATGATGGACCTCGCGCATCAGGTCGTCAAAGACGGCGAAGGCGCGCAGAAATTCGTCGAAGTGGCCGTAACCGGTGCCTCCAACGATGACGAAGCCAAAATCCACGCCATGGCCATCGCCAACTCCCCCCTGATCAAAACCGCCATCGCGGGCGAAGACCCCAACTGGGGCCGCGTCGTCATGGCCATCGGGAAATCCGGGGCCGCAGCGGACCGTGACCGTCTGTCGATCCGTTTCGGCGATATCGAAGTCGCGCGCGACGGGTGGCGCAGCCCCGACTACTCCGAAGAGGATGCCGCCGCGCATATGAAGGGTCAGAACATCACCATCGGGGTCGATCTGGGCCTTGGCGAGGGGCAGTGCACCGTATGGACCTGTGACCTGACCCACGGCTATATCGACATCAACGCCGATTATCGGTCCTGACCAGATGAAGACAGTGCTGGTTTCCGCCGCGGCCTTGATCGACATCGATGGCCGCGTGCTTTTGACCCAACGCCCCGAAGGCAAGCCGATGGCGGGCCTTTGGGAGTTTCCGGGCGGCAAGATCGAACCCGGAGAGACGCCAGAGGCGGCGCTGATCCGCGAGTTGCATGAGGAACTGGGGATCGAGACATGGGAATCCTGTCTTGCCCCGCTGACCTTTGCCAGCCACAGCTACAGTGATTTCCACCTTCTGATGCCGCTGTTTGCCTGCCGCAAATGGGGCGGCACACCGGTTTCGCGCGAGGGGCAGACCCTGAAATGGGTGCGCCCGAACGAAATGCGCGCCTATCCGATGCCCGAGGCAGACGTGCCGCTCATATCAATATTGCGTGATTGGCTCTAGCGCAGAGTGGCAGAATTGCACTAGTGATCGCCAATCGCTCAGCATGTTGCGGATTTTTTAACCGAATGCGCACCATCCTGAGGCAGAGTTGTAACATCTGTATGAAAGGGTGCCGACATGTTGAGAACCATCGCAATCGGAAGTTCCATTTACGTTCAGGGTATCTTTGTAAAAATGTTGGCTGGCGGTCGCATGGCCGTTCAGGTCGACGGGAAGATTTTCGAAGGCAAGCCTGTTTGAAAATCCCATCGGAACGCCTATTGAGGTGAACAAATAGGCGTTCCACCGCGTTTTCCCCGAGCATTTGGCAGGGGAACTTATGTCATCGAAGCGCGCTATCGTCATTCTGAACCGCGGTTCAGGCCGTCAAGACGGTGACCAAGCCGAAAACACGATCCGATCCGCCTTTGCGCGGCATGGGATCACGGCGGAATTCATTCACATCGACAAACGCAACGACCCTGCCAGCGCCGCGCGGGAGGCGCTGTCTAGCGGCGAGGGGATCATCGCCGTCGCGGGCGGGGATGGCACAATCTCGGGCGCGTCCTCGGCGATGGTTGACCACGACCGTCCGCTCGGCATCATCCCGCAAGGCACCTTCAACTATTTCGCGCGGTCGATGGGCATTCCAGAGAACCTTGAAGAGGCGGTCGACGTCATCGCCGCTGGCGACAGCCGCCCGGTGCATGTGGCGACGATCAACGGTGAGACCTTTTTGAACAACGCCAGCATCGGGGCTTATCCCGCCATCCTCAAAACCCGCGAAGGCATCTACCGCCGTTGGGGACGCAGCCGGATCGCCGCCTATTGGTCGGTGATCAAAGCCTTGATGGATTTCCGCACCTCGCTCAAACTGACCATCGTGGTCGACGGGAAAGAGACCCAGCTGCGCACCCCGCTCGTTTTCGCGGTGAACAACGCGTTTCAACTGGATCAAATGGGGCTTGATGGGCAGGACTGCATCGCGCGCGGCGATATGGTGCTGCTGGTCGCCCCTGACACCTATCGTTTCGGCCTGCTGCGCCATGCGGTGGCGTTGGCGACAGGTCGCGCGAAACACCACACGGACTATGAAATGCTCTGCGGGTCCGAGATTGAGATACGCATGAAGCAGCGCAAACGCTATGTCGCGCGGGACGGGGAGATTGCGGTGATGCGCGGCCCGTATCGGCTCACCCACGCCAGTTCGCCCATCCATATCTTTGTGCCCTCCACGGCTGGAAAGGCCGTGCGATGAGCCGTTTGATCCATCTATCCGACCTGCACTTCGGCAAAGACCGCCCCGACCTATTGGTGCCGCTCCTAGAGGCGGTGAATGGCTATGACCCCGATCTAGTGATCATCTCGGGCGACCTGACCCAACGGGCGCGGGAAAAGGAATATCGCGCCGCGCGGGCCTTTATCGACAGGATCAACGCACCGGTGCTGAGCGTGCCGGGCAATCACGATATTCCGCTGCACCGCCCCTTTACCCGGTTTTTCGCCCCGTGGCGCTATTACCGGCGTTGGATCGATCACGACCTTACGCCGGTGCATGAGGGGGCGGATTTTGTCGCCGTGGGGATCAACACCGTCGACCGGTTCAAATGGCAGACCGGCAAACTGGGCCTGCGCCGTTTGGGCCGCGCCTGCCGCGCCCTGTCACGCGGGGGGGAAAAGACCCTGCGCATCGCCGTTTGCCACCATCCGCTGGATCACCCCAACGAGACTCACAAAAAGCCCATTCCCGGCGCGAAACGCGCGCTGAGACGGCTCTTGGACTGCGGCGCCGACTTGATCCTCTCGGGGCATCTGCACATCTGGCACGCAGGCACCTTTGCCCATCCAGCGCCTGAGCATGACGGTCATCTGGCAATCCAACTGCACGCGGGCACCAGCCTGTCTTCGCGCCAGCGGGGGGAGCCGAATGACTTCAACCTAATCGATATTTCGCCTCTGCACGTCAATCTGGCGCGGATCAGTTTCGACGACAGCAAAAAGGCCTTCACAAAAGCAGAGGCCCGGCAATTCGACCGGGCCTCTGGGGAATTCGTCTTGTAAGCACTCGGCTTAGGCCAAGGTGCGGGTCACTTCTTCGCGCTCGAAAATCTCGATCACATCGCCGGGGCGGATGTCTTCGTAGTTCTCGAATGCCATGCCGCATTCCTGACCGGACTGAACCTCGGGCACTTCGTCTTTGAAGCGCTTGAGCGTTTTCAGCGTGCCTTCGTGGATCACGACGTTGTCGCGCAGCAGACGCACACCGGCGCTGCGGCGGGCGACGCCCTCGGTGACCAGACAGCCTGCGACTTTGCCCACACCGGTAACCTTGAAAACTTCTTTGATATTGGCATAGCCAATGAAGTTCTCTTTGATCTCGGCACTCAGCAGGCCGCTTGCAGCCGCTTTGACGTCATCCACAAGGTCATAGATGACCGAATAGTAACGGATCTCAACGCCTTTCTGGTTGGCCGTGTTGCGGGCCGAGGCATTGGCACGCACGTTGAAGCCCATGATCGGCGCGCCGGAGGCTTCGGCAAGGCCGACATCCGTTTCGGTGATCGCGCCCACACCGGAGTGTAGAACCCGAACGCGGACTTCGTCGTTGCCGATTTTCTCCATCGCCTGAACGATCGCTTCGGCAGAACCTTGCACGTCGGCTTTGACCAAGATCGGCAGCTCGCTGACGTTCTCGTCCGCCTTGGCGTTGGCCATCAGCTGTTCCAGCGTCGTGGCGGCACCGGCAGCGGCGCGTTTGTCCTTGGCGGCCTGCGCACGATACTCGGCAATCTCACGGGCCTGCGCTTCGGTCTCAGTCACGTTCAGCACGTCACCGGCCTCGGGCGTGCCGTTGATGCCCAGCACCTCAACCGGCACCGAAGGCCCGGCTTCTTTGACGCGCTCGCCTTGGTCGTTGATCAGCGCACGAACCTTACCGTACTGCTCACCCACGACGAAGATATCGCCCTGACGCAGCGTGCCGTTCTGAACCAGCACAGTCGCCACAGGGCCGCGGCCCACGTCAAGCTGCGCTTCGATCACCGCACCCACGGCGGCCCGGTTCGGGTTCGCCTTGAGTTCGAGGATTTCCGACTGCAGCGCGATGGCTTCGAGCAGATCGTCCAGACCTTGGCCTGTCGCTGCCGAAACTTCGACGTCTTGCACATCGCCCGACATCTTCTCGACGATGACTTCGTGCTGAAGCAGATCGGTACGGACCTTGTCGGCATTGGCGGCGGGTTTGTCGATCTTGTTGATCGCCACGATCATCGGCACCTTGGCCGCCTTCGCATGGGCAATCGCTTCGATCGTCTGCGGCATCACGGCGTCATCCGCCGCGACCACCAGAACCACGATATCCGTGACCTGAGCCCCGCGCGAACGCATGGAGGTGAAGGCCGCGTGACCCGGCGTGTCGAGGAAGGACAGCACGGTGCCGTTGTCGGTTTTCACCTGATAGGCGCCGATGTGCTGGGTGATGCCACCGGCTTCGCCCGCCACAACCTTGGCGTTGCGGATCGCGTCCAGAAGCGAGGTTTTGCCGTGGTCGACGTGGCCCATGATCGTGATGACCGGGGGACGCGATTGCAGATCCTTCGGATCGTCCTCGACCTCTTTGATGACATCTTCGACGTCGGCGTCGGAAACGCGCACCACTTTGTGGCCGAATTCCTCGATGATCAGCTCGGCTGTATCGGCATCAATGGTTTCGTTCTGGGTCACCATCAGGCCGTTTTGCATCAGCGCCTTGACCACCGCGCCGGTCTTCTCGGCCATACGGTTGGCAAGTTCTGAGACCACGATGGCGGGCGGCAGTTGCACGTCGCGCACGATCTTTTCACGCTCGACCTGACCACCCATTGCCTTTTGACGGGCACGTTCCTGCTTGCGTTTCATTTGCGCCATGGAACGCTGGCGGCCACCTTCGCCACCGGCAAGCGCCTGATTGACGGTCAGCTTGCCCGCGCGGCGGCTGTCGCCACCTTTACTGCGCTTCTTGCTGTCGTCACGGTCACGGTCGGTGGTTTTGCGCGGTGTCGCGGCGGGCGCAGGTTTGTTGCCCGGCTCGCGTGCAGCGGCAGGTTCAGGCGCGGGGGCAGCAGCAGCCGCTTCGGCCTCTGCCTTGCGACGGGCGTCTTCCTCGGCCTTGGCTTTAAGGCTTTCTTCGCGCTCACGCTCTTCGCGTTCCTTGGCCTCAATCTCGGCCCGGCGACGCTCACGCTCTTCGGCGCGGGCTTTTTCCTCGGCTTCACGCTGCGCGGCTTCCTCGGCCTCACGGGCCTTGGCGGCCTGAACGGCCTTCAGACGGCGCTCCATCTCGGCATCGGTGATGCCTGCGGGGCGCTTCTTGGGATCGCCAATCGGCCCGGCGCCCGGACCTGTTGATTTCTGGCCACCCGGTTTGGGCACCACAACACGCTTGCGCTTGGTTTCGACCACAACGTTTTTGGTACGCCCGTGGCTAAAGCTTTGCTTTACGTTCCCCGGACGTGCGCCACCGCGCAGACCCAATGTTTTCTTGCCGTCACTATCGCTCATGAAGCTCGTCTATCCTTTCGGATGGCCGTTGCCACCCTCGTTTACGCGCACGCCTTTAAGTCTACCGGCTTCCTCTACAACACGTTGCGTGAGTCCACCAGAGGCGAGCGCCCCATGTATCACAGTTTGGCGACCGAATGCCAAACCCAATTCATCGGCTGTCAACCAACCGATGTAATGACCATAGTGTGGGGTGCTCAGCTTGGACTTACCGCGCCCTGACCCGTCTACGGCCTGTATCAATACTTCGGCCTCTTCGGTTTGCAACCAACCCTTGACCTTTTCGTAACCGGCGACCGCCTTGCCCGCCTTGCGCTGTAGCGAGATCAGCTCGACCACCCGGCGGGCCAACTGCTGCTCGACCTCGTCGACCAGCCCGTCGGGCAGGGTGACCGGCTGTTTCGCCGAGCGGGAAAAAGCCTTTTTCTTGATGGCCAATTCCAGCGCCGCACGATCCGCCGCGACATAGATGCCCCGACCCGGCAGTTTACCCAGAATATCCGGGTAAACCTGATTGTCCGGGCCGACCACGAAACGGATCAACCCATGTTTCGGCTGCACCTCGCCCGTGGCGATGCACTTGCGTTCCGCACCGTCTGAGCGGTCATTCGAGGCGCCACCGCGTCCCATGTGCAACCCCCGAGGCCCGCTTAGGCCTCGGCCTCCTCGGCGGTTTCGCCGTCTGTTTCTACGTCGTCTTCTTCCGCATCGTCCTCAAGCTCGGTCGGGTCGACCCAGCCCAGCATGACGCGGGCGGTCATGATCATGGCCTGCGCATCTTCGAGGCTAACATCGAAGGGCTCAAGCGCGCCGTCGTCTTTAACACGCTCGCCGTTGACCGTGGTCCAGCCGCCAGCCAGTTCCCAATCGGCACAGGTGGCGAAATCTTCCAGCGTTTTGACGTCGTCCTTGGCCAGCGCTTCTATCATTTGGGGGGTCAGCCCCTCAAATTCAACCAGGCTGTCTTCGACACCCAATGCGCGGGCGTTATCAAGCGCCGCTTTGTTCTGCGCTTCGAGCACGTCACGGGCGCGGGCCTGCAACTCACCCGCCGTGTCTTCGTCCACACCGTCGATGACCAGCAGCTCGTCGACTTCGACATAGGCCACTTCTTCGAGGTTGGTGAAACCTTCGGAGACCAGAAGCTGGGCGAAGAATTCGTCGAGATCGAGGTTGTCCATGAACAGCTTGGTGCGCAGTTCGAACTCGGCCTGACGGCGCTGGCTTTCCTGCTCTTCGGTCATGATGTCGATGTCGAGACCGGTCAACTGGCTGGCAAGACGCACGTTCTGACCACGGCGGCCAATGGCGAGCGACAGTTGCTCTTCGGGCACGACGACTTCGATCTTACCGGCTTCTTCGTCCAGAACCACTTTCGACACTTCCGCAGGCTGCAGCGCGTTCACAAGGAAGGTGGGCTGGTCTTCGTTCCACGGAATGATGTCGATCTTCTCGCCCTGAAGCTCGTTCACGACGGCCTGCACGCGGCTGCCGCGCATACCGACGCAGGCACCGACGGGGTCGATGGAACCGTCATGCGAGATCACGGCGATCTTGGCGCGCGAACCGGGGTCGCGGGCAACCGCTTTGATCTCGATGATGCCGTCGTAGATCTCCGGCACTTCCATCTTGAACAACTCGGCCATGAACTCAGGCGCGGTGCGGCTCAGGAAAATCTGCGGGCCGCGCTGCTCGCGGCGCACGTCTTTGATATAGACGCGGATGCGGTCGTTCGGGCGATAGCTTTCGCGGCCAATCTTCTCGTTCCGGCGCAGGATCGCCTCGCCGGCACCCACGTCGACGATGACATTGCCATATTCCTCGCGCTTGACCAGACCGTTGATGATGGTCCCGGCGCGGTCTTTGAATTCTTCGTACTGGCGGTCACGCTCAGCTTCGCGGACCTTTTGCAAGATCACCTGCTTGGCCGACTGCGCCGCGATGCGGCCCATTTCAACCGGAGGTACTTCCTCGACAAAAGTGTCGCCAACCTTGGGGTCGGCCATGTACTGCTTGGCCTGCTCTACGGTGAACTCGGCCTGATAGTTCTCAAGCTCATCATCCTCGACCACGGTGCGGACGCGGGTGAAGGTGGCCTTGCCGGTCTTGCGGTCGATGTCGACCCGGATGTCCATCTCGGCGCCATAGCGGGACTTGGCGGCACGGGCGAGGGATTCCTCCATCGCTTCGACGACCAGACCGGGGTCGATCATCTTCTCGCGCGCCACCGCCTCGGCGGTTTGCAACAGCTCAAGCTGGTTTGCAGATGTAATGGCCATTAGGTGTCTCCCTCAGCAGACTCTTCAGTCTCGATATCATCAAAATCGGTTTCGTCGATCGCACCAGACGCTTTGCGCTGGCGGAGCATTTCCTTGATCAGGTCGTCGGTCAGCACGAGCTTGGCATCGCTGAGCCAGTCGAACTGCAATCCGATGGTGCCCTCTTCGACGTTGATCAGCACCTCGCCACCCTCGACACCTGCCAACTCACCCTTAAAGCGGCGGCGGCCGTCAATCAGTTCGGTCGTCTCGATCTTGGCCTCATAGCCTTCGAAAGCGTCGAAATCCTTGAGCCGCGTCAGCGGTCGGTCGATGCCGGGGCTCGACACTTCGAGCGAATACTCATCCAAGATCGGATCTTCGACATCCAGCACGGCGCCGATGGCCTGCGAGATCTTGGCGCATTCATCCACTTCGATCCCACCCTCGGGCCGGTCGGCCATGACTTGCAGGGTGGTGGACTTGCCCGACATCAGGCGCACGCGCACCAGTTCAAAGCCCATGTCCTCGATCACCGGGGTGATGATCTCGGCCAGGCGGCGGTCGATGGCGGCTTTGGCGATCAGGTCATTCGACATGAGACATCCATTTTCACTGGGCACAAAAAAACGGGCGCGCGGCCCGTTCACGAATTCGGTGGAGCCTTCGGTGTGGACCCGAAAGCGCCGCTGTTGAAGGGGATATAGGCCGAATGCGGCGAAACTGCAACCCCTCTCAGCCGAACCACCACCGCTCGGGCGCGCGCAGGTTGTCCATCGGCGCTTGGCGTCCGGGGTTCGGCGGCTGGCGCAGATCGCCCGACAGAGCGCTGACGCCACCGGCGCTATCGGCCTGAAGGGTCACATCCCCCCGGTCGTGGTAACGGGGCCGCGCGGGTAAATCCGCTGCATCAACAAGCCCTTCGCTCAGCGCCTGCGCCCGCACCTCGCGGGCGGGGAGCGACACCAGTTCGACCGTATCGAACCACCCGGCGGTGCCGTCCTTGTAATGCGTCTCTACCCGTTCGGCCAAAACCTGACGTCCGGCGGAAAAGCGCCGCAGACGGTAAAGCCCGGTGCCAATCCCGGCCTCGGGCGCATGGGCGGGGCGGATCACATAGCGCGATTGCGCCAGCAGGAGCGGCAGGTCGGGATTCGCCGCCGCCAATGTGACCTGCACTTGCAGATCGTCCTGAACGGCGACCTCGGCCCCGGCCAGAAGACCGCGCAGACTGGCCACCACATCGCGGGCGGTCAGGGGGCTGCCATCGTGAAAACGCACATCGGGGCGCAGGTCGAACTGCCACTGCCGGGCGCCATCGCTGGCCTGCCAACCGGTCGCCAACTCACCCTTGAGGATGCCATTGCTGGTGACTTCGGTCAGCGTGTCAAAGATCATCCCCTGCCGCGCGACCTGCATGAAGAGCCCATCGCCATGGACCCAAGTATCCTCTCGCGTGGCACCTGAAAGCGCCAGCCGCAGACGGCCCCCGCGCCGGGGCGGCTCCCCCGCGCTAGCACCTGTCGCGGCCAGCAGGGCCGCCGCCGCACCGGTGGTGAAAAGCGCCCGGCGATCCAGCAGAGAGTTGCGCCCACTCATCGCTGTCCGATCCTATCCATCGTGCGCACCAATTCGGAACTGATCCCCGGCTCCGACAGGGCATGGCCCGCATCCCGGATCATCCGCAGGTCGGCATTGGGCCAACGTTCCGCCAGCGCATAGGCCCCCGCAGGCGGGCAGATCATGTCATAGCGCCCCTGCACGATGACCCCCGGGATATGCGCGATCCGCCCCATATGTTCGAGGATCTGACCGTCGAACTCCAAAAAGCCATTGTTGGTGAAATAATGGTTCTCCAACCGCGAAAAGGCCCGCGCATAGGCCGATGGCCCGCCATGCGACACCCCATCGGAATGCACCGAGGCCAGCGCGTTCTCCCAAGCGGCCCATGCGCGGCCATAGTCCTGCTCGACCCGCAAATCGCCCGAGAACAGCCGCCGGTGATAGGCCGCGATCAGATCGTCACGCTCGTCTTCGGGGATCAGGTTCACGAACCGCGCCCAAAGTTCGGGCCAGAACCGCCCGGCGCCACCGCCGTAGAACCAATCAAGCTCGGCCTGCGTCATCAGGAACACGCCGCGCAGGATCAGATGGCGCACGGCCTCTGGGTGCGCTTGAGCGTAGATTAGCGACAGCGTCGCCCCCCAAGACCCCCCGAAAACCATCCATTTGTCGATGCCGAGCGTGGTGCGAATCAGCTCGATATCGGCGACCAAATGCCATGTCGTGTTGTCCGTGACCGAGGCATGCGGAGTGGAACGCCCGCAGCCGCGCTGATCGAACAGCACCACACGGTAGACCTTAGGGTCGAAATACCGCCGCATCGCCGGGCTGCAACCGCCTCCGGGGCCGCCATGCAGCACGACAACGGGGATGCCATCGGGGTTGCCACATTGCTCGACATAGACCTGATGCCCTTGCCCTACGGACAGCATCCGCTGGTCGAAAGGCTCAACCGGCGGATAAAGATGCGGCGCGCCGCGTTTTTGGTCGGGATACTTGTCCATTGCCGCCCTATATAGTCATTGAACCCAAAAGAGCACAGGGAGATCAGAATGCAAGCGGATCAATCAACCATCGACCCCGCCGAGATCGCCAAATTCGAAGCGATGGCCGCCGAATGGTGGGATCTGAACGGCAAGTTCAAGCCGCTGCACATGCTGAACCCCTGCCGGTTGGACTATATCACCAGCCAGATCGCGGGGGAGTTTGACCGCGATTTGAAGGCCGAGACGCCGTTCAAAGGCCTGCGGATCCTCGACATCGGCTGCGGCGGCGGGTTGCTGTCCGAACCGATGGCGCGGCTCGGGGCCGAAGTGGTGGGCGCAGATGCGGCGGCGGGGAATATCCCCGTGGCGCAGATCCACGCGCAGCAATCGGGGCTAGAGATCGACTACCGCCACACCACCGCCGAAGACATGGCCGATGCTGGTGAGAAATTCGACGTGGTGCTGAACATGGAGGTGGTCGAACATGTCGCCTCTCCCATCGACTATCTGATCGCCTGCCGCCGCCTGCTGAAACCCGGCGGGCTGCACATCTGTTCGACCCTGAACCGCAATCCAAAGTCCTTTATGATGGCGATTGTCGGGGCCGAGCATGTGATGCGCTGGCTGCCCAAGGGCACCCATGACTGGAACAAGTTCATCACCCCAGATGAGCTTTTCGACCTGCTGAGCCGCGCGGGGCTTGAGCCTGTGGACCGCAAAGGTTTCGTCTTTAACCCCGTCGCATGGTCGTGGCGGCTTTCGGATCGGGATTTGAGCGTGAACTACGTTACAGCCAGCCTCAACCCTGGCTCAACTGACGCCTGAGCGCGCGCAGGATCGGGAGCGTGGCGCGAACCTGTTCTTCGCCAAGCTCCCCCACCACGTTCGAGATCATCGGCGTGATCGCATTCACCGCCGCATCCCGCGCCTGCCGCCCGGCGGGGCTGATCGCGACCATCTTGCGCCGCGCGTCGTCCCAATCGGGGCGGATATGAACGTAACCGGCCCATTCGAGCTTGCTCAATGTGTTCGTCATCGCCCCACGCGTGACGTTGAAGGTTTCGGCCAGTTGCGCGGGCGAGCGTTCGCCGCCGTGCCATGAAAGCGAGTTCAGCACCGAGAAATGCGAGATCTCCATCCCCCGCGGCAGTACCCGTGTCAGGCGACTGCGCACCGATTGGTCGGCGGCCAGCAATTCTCCGAACAACATGATCGCAAGGGTGTTTTTATCGTCGGTCATTTTCAGTCCGGTCAGGGCGCGGCAAAGGGGCGGCGGTTGGCAAGGCTGGGCACTTTGGCGCGGGCCTTGTCACATTCTTCCATGTCCATGTCACAAAAGTAAACGCCGGGGGCTGTCCCGGCATCCAACACCACCTCCCCCCAAGGGGCCACGACCAGTGAATGCCCGTAGGTGTCGCGGGTCTTATGCGCGGCGCTGGCATGGGTGCCCGTCTGGGCCGGGGCCAGCACATAACAGCCATTCTCGATCGCCCGCGCCCGCAGCAGACTGTGCCAATGCGCGGCCCCGGTGACCGGAGAGAAGGCCGCTGGCATGGTCAAGATACGCGCACCGGCCTCGGCCAATGACTGATAAAGCGCCGGAAAACGCATGTCATAGCAGATCGACATGCCGATCTTGCCAAACGGCGTCTCGGCCACCACGGCCTTGTCGCCGGGGCGGTAGCCTGCGGACTCGCGGTAGCTTTCGGTTTCGTTGATATCCACATCAAACATATGGATTTTGTCATAGCGCGCGACGATCTCTCCCTGTGGGGAAATCAGGAAAGACCGGTTGGCAAAGCGCCCGTCCCCCCCGCGCGTTTTCAGACCGAGCGAGCCGATCAGCAGCCAGATGCCCGCCTTTGCCGCCTCTTCGCGCAGAGCGGCAAGGGTGACATCGTCTTCCTCATAGGCCAGCACGGCCTGCTGGTGGCTGCGGCTGGTGCTGACGCAATTCGTCACCTCGGGGGTCAGGACAAACTCGGCCCCGCCCGCCACCGCCTCGCGCAGCAGGGCGCGGGTCTCGATCAGATTGGCGGCGGGGTCATCCGAGACGTTGAGTTGCAGCAGCGCGATTTTCATCTGTCGCTCAGCAATGCATCCAACTTGCCGGCACGGTCCAGCGCATAAAGCTCATCGCATCCACCGACATGCACATCGCCGATGAAAATCTGCGGCACGGTGCGGGCACCGCCGGCGCGCTGGATCATCTCTTTCTTGCGCTCAGGCTCCGACAGCACGTCGATTTCGTCAAAGGCCGCGCCCTTTTGGGTCAGCAGGCGTTTGGCGGAATGGCAAAAACCGCAGAGCGGCGACGTGTAGATTTCGACAGGTTGCATAGGATCACCCTTTGAACAGTTAACGTTGCACAGTGATCTAGGTCTCTTTGGCCACGCGCGCCAGTGCCAGCACGAAAACAGGGCCGGACCCGGCGGCCAGACAGGCCTGCGTGCAGGCGGTCAATGTGGCGCCGGAGGTAAAGACATCGTCCACCAAAATCACCGGTCGCATGATGATACGGTGCCGCCGTCGCGGATGCACGCGGATCGCCTGTTCCAACACCCGATACCGGGCTGCACGGCCCAAACCCTCCAACGAGGGCGTATGCCGGACCCGCTGCAACAGATCGGGACACCAGCGGTGCCCGGTTTCCGCCGACAGCGCCTTGGCCAGCAGAGCCGATTGATTGTAACGCCGTTTTAGCAAGCGTAGCCAATGCAGCGGCACCGGCGCGATCAGCGCCTCTTGCGGCAGGATGCCCTGCGCCGCCTGCGCCATCCAGCGGGCCGCGGGGCGGGCGATCTCTTGCCGGTCGCCATGCTTGAGCGCCAGAACCAGCCTGCGCCCCATATCGCGGTAGAGCAGTGCCGTGCGTCCCTGCGCCCATGGGCGCGGCATCGCGAGACAGGCATCACAATGGGGTGAGCCCACATCCCCGCCCCCCGGCAAGGGCGCACCGCAGGCATCGCAAACCGTCCCGCCGAGGAAGGCTGTGTCGCGCCAGCAAGCGCCGCAGAGGCCAAAATCCGCATCGACAAGCCCCCCGCAGCCCAGACAACGCGGCGGGTAGATAAGCGACACTGCTGTTTGAAGTCCCCGTGGCGGCATTCTATGTGTTCCCCATGACAGCACAGCCCACCCTGACCGACCCCAAGGCCCTCGCCCAGCACCGCGCCCGCGCGACGACACGGGGCATGTTCCTGCAACAGGCAGCCGCCGAAGAGGTTCAGGATCGGCTGAGTTTGGTTAAGAAAACGTTTACCGCACCGGCCATCGTGACCGCCTTCCCCCCAGTCTGGGCAGAGGCGTTCCCCAAGGCCAAGATCGTCGCCGAGGCCGAGGTGCTGGCGCTGGAACCGCAGGCGCATGATCTAGTGATCCACGCCATGGGGCTGCATTGGGCGAATGACCCCATTGGCCAGTTGATCCAATGTCGCCGCGCGCTGCGTCCTGACGGGCTGTTACAGGCCGTGGCGCTTGGCGGGCAAACCCTGCATGAGCTGCGCGCCTGCCTTGGTCAGGCCGAAGCCGAAGTGACTGGCGGCCTGTCGCCCCGCATCGCCCCGATGGGGGAACTGCGCGATCTCGGCGCGCTGTTGCAACGCGCGGGGCTGGCCCTGCCCGTGGCCGATAGCCAACCGCTGACCGTGGAATATGATGACGCATGGGCCCTGATGCGCGACCTGCGCGAAATGGGAGAGACCAACGCCCTGCAAGCCCGTCTGCGCCGCCCCACGGGCCGCGCCGTGCTGATACGCGCGGCCGAGCTTTACGCCACGCATTTCACCGCCGCCTCGGGCCGGATCATGGCGACTTTCGACATGATCTTCCTTGCCGGTTGGGCACCGGACGAAAGCCAGCAGAAACCTTTGCGCCCTGGATCAGCGCAGCAACGGCTGGCAGATGCGCTGAATAGTCGCGAGGAACCCCTCCCCGATTGACCCAATCGGCAAAGCGGCTATCTCTGCGCGGATCACATGTGCGAGGAAACCCCCATGCAGGCAGCCCAGCCCCAATCCGCCCAAGCCGACGCCACCCAACCCGAACACGGCCCCACCGATCACCCCAAAGTCCCGCGTCCCAAAGTTGGCGTTTTGCTCGCCAACCTTGGCACGCCGGACGGCTATGACTATTGGTCGATGCGCCGCTACCTGAGCGAGTTCCTCTCGGACCGCCGGGTGATCGACTACAGCCCGTGGAAATGGCAACCGCTGTTGCAGACGGTGATCCTCACCAAACGCCCCTTTGCCAGCGGCGCGGCCTATAAATCCATCTGGAACGAGGCAGAGAACGAAAGCCCGCTGGCGACGATCACCAAATCGCAAACCGCCAAAATCAAAGCGGCGCTCAAAGCACGATACGGGGCCGACGTGATGGTCGATTACGCCATGCGCTATGGCAACCCGTCGACCCGCTCCAAGGTCGAGGCGATGGTCGCCGCCGGATGCCAGAAGATCTTGTTTTTCCCGCTTTATCCGCAATATGCCGGGGCGACCACGGCAACGGCGAATGACGCTTTCTTTGCCGCTCTGGCGAAGGAAAAATGGCAACCCGCTTCGCGCACCGTGGCCCCCTATTTCGACCGGCCTGACTATATCGAAGCGCTGGCGCAATCGGTCGAACGGGCCTATGCCGCGAAGGACAAGAAGCCCGATCTGCTGGTCTGCTCCTACCACGGTCTGCCGCAGCGCTATCTGATGGAGGGTGACCCCTACCACTGCCAATGTCAGAAAACGACGCGCCTGCTGAAGGAACGTCTGGGCTGGCAGGACAGCGAGATCATCACGACCTTCCAGTCACAGTTCGGCCCCGAGGAATGGCTGCAGCCCTATACGGTTGAAGAGGTCGCGCGTCAGGCCAAGGCAGGCAAGAAAAGCATCGCCGTCTGCGCGCCTGCATTCTCAGCCGATTGCATCGAAACGCTGGAAGAGATCAACGAAGAGATCAAGGAAAGCTTTGAAGAGGCAGGCGGCGAGGATTTCACCTATATTCCCTGCCTGAACGACGATGCGGCGCATATCGAAACGCTGACCACGATCATCACCGAGAACTTGGGCGGCTGGCTGGACTAAGCCCGCCTTGGGTCGCTGCGGCGGCCCCTTTTTCAGAACCACGCGCAGAAAACAAAAAAGGCGGTGCATTGCACCGCCTTTTCCGTTTGATCGTCAGTTCCGATTAGTCGGAAGCAACAGCTGCGGCAACCAGGGCCAGCAGGATCAGGGGAACCAGGATGCCCGAGGACGAACCTGTTGTTTCTTCCACGATGACCGGTGCTTCGACGATCGGCTCGGCCAGCGAACCAGCAAAAGCAGTCGATGCAGCAGCGGACAGAGCAGCGGCGAGAACGAGTTTCTTCATAACATAACCTCCAGAATAGGCGTGCTGTATCATATACATACACGCACCCAAGACTTACCTCGTAATCCTGTTCTAAACAGTATCGGCAAAAGTTTGCAAACCCGGAATCAGCTATTGCATCAAGGAATCAGGGGGATGTCGTCAAATAAGCAACACCTGCGTGCCAACCTTTGTCAGGGCAAAAAGTTCGGCGATATGTTCGTTATAGAGCCCGATGCAACCATTGGAAGACTTACGTCCAATTTTTCGTGTGTCGTGGGTTCCGTGGATACGATAGTAGGTCCAGCTGAGGTACAGCGCATGGGTGCCCAGTGGGTTGTCCGGACCGGGGCCGACGTAGGGCGGCCATTCGGGATTGCGCTTGAGCATCGACGGCGTGGGACGCCAGCTTGGCCCCTCGACCTTTTTGATGACACGGGTCCGGCCACGGCGTGTGAGGTCTTCGGTCAGCGGAACCGATGAGGGGTAGAGCTTGTAAACGCTCTGGTCCTCGGACCAGTAGTGCACCGCCCGGCTGTCGATATCGACCAGCACCGCGCCGTTGCGCGTGTTGCTGAAATAGGGGCGCCAATCCAGCATCCGGAAACTCGAGACATTGCGTTTGACCGCTTCGGTCAGGTCACGCTCTGTCTCGGTCGTGGCGGTGGAGTTGAAGGAAGAGGTGCTTTGCGCCAGAGCGGGTGTGGCAAGCATCGCGGCGCTGCCAGCAAGGAAGCCACGGCGGCTCTTGATCGAAAAACGGTGAGCGGACATGGAGCGTCTCCAAAACTGAAATTATGCTAATTATTGCCAGTTATATGGCTCGAAAGACGCAGTTTCAATTGAAACCGGGGCCGCACGGCAGAGTCATGCCTATGTGCGTTTGAACTGCAACGCGCCCCGATGTAAGGCAGAAAAAACTTCATTGCGTGGAGCGCTCATATGATCCGTATCCTGTCCATTCTACTGGCGCTGACGGTTGCGCTATCTGCCTGTACCCCGTCCAGCACGACCGGCGGCAAAGCCGGCGGCACCTACCGTATCAGCCGCTCCGACGCGGGTACGATCCAATTCCGCATGCTCGACTCCGTCAATGCGCTGCGCAGCTCTGCCGGGGTGACGCCGCTGGCGCTGGATGCCAAGCTGAACGCCGCGGCCGCCACCCATTCGCGCGATATGGCGGTGCAAAACCGCCCCTGGCATTTCGGCTCTGACGGGTCCTCGCCCATCGATCGCATCCAGCGCGTGGGCTATACCGGCGGTCTGGTCGGCGAGGTGATCTCGGAAACCTATGAGACCGAGCTTGAGACCCTCGCCGCGTGGATGGAACAGCCCGACACGCGCCGCATTCTGATGGCCCCCGATGGCCGCCAGATGGGTTTCGCATGGCATCAGGAAAACGGCGGCAAGATCTGGTGGACGCTGGTCGTCGGCAACTGATCTTTGTCTAATTAACCGACCGATCCGGCCCCTGCGGGGGCCGGTGTCGTATCAAGCGGCCCTTAGGGCGTGATCAGGATCGGCGTGCCGTCACGCACCATCGCGTAGACATCTTCGATTTCCTTGTTGGTGACCGCGATACAGCCCCAAGTCCAATCGTGCTTTTCTTTCTTCCGCGGGTCTTTCTGCCCGTGGATAAAGATATCGCCCCCCGGGCTTTTGCCCATGGCGCGGGCGTTTTCGATATCGCGCGCGTTCGGGTAATCGATCCCGACAGAAAGATGGAAACGACTGTTCGGGTTGCGACGGTCGATTCGATACAGCCCTTCGGGCGTGCGGCCATCCCCCTCAAAGGCTTTGTGGCCCACCGGAGCGAAGCCCAGTTTGATCCGGTAATCTTCGAGCACGCGGTTATGGTGCAACAGCATCATGCGGCGTTGGCTTTTGTTCACAACCACATAGGTCACTTCGGGACCGGTGTAGCGTTTGAACTTACTGCTACTGCACGCGCCAAGCGCCACCATAGCGGTGCCGCCAAGTATCATCGTCCTGCGTTTCATCACTGTGCCCTCAACGCCCCGGCCATTCCGGCCCTTTTTATCCGCGTTACCATAGAGAGGGATTAATTTCACTCAAAAAGCGGTGATCCGCGGCGTCATATGGGGCCGTGGCTCAGCTTTCAGGCAGGGTCAGACAGGCAGCGAGTTCCACATGGGACGACCAGCGGAACTGGTCGACCACCTGTACCCAGTCCAGCCGATAGCCTGCCGCGACCATGTTCTGCACATCGCGGGCAAAGCTCACCGGATTGCAGGAGACATAGGCCACGCGCGGCACCTCGGCGCGGATGATCTCGGCCACCTGCGCTTCGGCCCCCGCGCGGGGCGGGTCGAGCACCACGGCATCGATCTTGTCCAGTTCATCCGGAAGGAGCGGTCGGCGAAACAGATCGCGTGCCTCGGCGGTGAGCGGTTTTGCCCCCTTGGCCCGACGCCAGCCTCCTTCCAGCGCGGCGATCATCTCGGCATCGCCTTCCACTGCGTGCACCCGCGCCTGCTGCGCCAAGGGCAGGGCAAAGGTGCCGCAGCCCGCGAAAAGATCGGCCACGACCTCCGCCTCGCCCACGGCGTCTCCGACCGCCTCCAGCAAAGCTGCTTCGCCATGGCGGGTGGCCTGCAAGAAGGCGCCCGGCGGCGGCGTGACCGGCGCATCGCCAAAGCGCTGCGCTGGCGGCGCGCGCATCGCAATTACCTCGCCATCCCATGTCAGCCGAGCCAGAGATAGAGCCTCACAAGCCTGTGCCAATTGCTGGCGCAGCGGCCCGTCGAGCGGTTTGCCATTGGCGACAGAGACGTCCAGCCCCTCTTCCGAAAGTGTTACCGTGACGGCCAATTCGGCCTTTCGGCTGGTGCCGATCAGCGCCAGTTCTTCGGCGACCTTCAGCCCCGGCAGCAAGGCGGGATCGACCAACTGACAGCCCGGCACCTCGATCAGCACGTCAGAGGCGCGGCCATGAAAGCCCGCCATAGCGCCCTTTTTCGTCCGCCGCGCGGCAAAGATCGCCCGACGGCGCGATTGCGCGGGGGAGGTTTGGATGGGGCGAAATTCTGCCTCTACCCCATGAGCCGAAAGCGCGTTGCGCACCACATCGACCTTCCAAGCCGCCACGAAATCATCCGTGGCATGCTGCAACTGGCAGCCGCCGCAGGATTTGAAATGGCGACAGGGCGGTGCGACCCGCTGGTCGGAGGGGGTGACGATCCGCACATCGCGAAGCTGCTGCCCATCGACAACGCCGGTGACGGTTTCCCCCGGCAGGGTCATCGGGGCAAAGATCGGACCTTCGGCGATGCCGTCGCCGTGGTGGCCGAGACGCAAGATTTCATGTTCTGTCATAGCCTGCCCATAGCGCGGCAAAGGCGACTGGGAAAGCCTATTCCGCCGCCTTCACATCCAGAAACCCGCCCGACTGCCGGTGCCAATAGCGCGCATAAAGCCCGTCTTGGGCAAGCAAATCGGCATGGCTGCCAATCTCTGCAATGCGGCCTGCGTCCAGCACCATGATGCGGTCCATCTCGGTCAGGGTCGACAGACGGTGAGCGATGGCGAGGACCGTTTTGCCCTCCATCACACGATCTAGGGTCTGCTGAATCGCGGCCTCCACCTCGCTATCAAGGGCGCTCGTCGCCTCGTCCAACACCAGTATCGGCGCGTCTTTCAGGATGGCGCGGGCCAAGGCGATGCGCTGGCGCTGGCCGCCCGAAAGCTTCACCCCACGCTCCCCCAGATGCGCGGCATAGCCGCGGCGACCTTTGTGATCTTCGAGCTGCTGAATGAACTCATGCGCCTCGGCGCGTTCGGCGGCGGCGATGACCTCGGCCTCGGTCGCGTCGGGGCGGCCATACAGGATGTTGTCCCGCGCGGAGCGATTGAACATCGCCGTCTCCTGCGTGACCATGCCGATATTGCGGCGCAGGCTCTCTTGGGTCACCGTCGTGGTATCCACCCCGTCGATCAATATCTTGCCCTGTTCTGGTTCATAGAGCCGCAAGAGCAACGCCACGAGGGTCGATTTCCCCGCCCCCGAAGCACCGACGATGCCAAGCTTCTCACCCGGTTGGATGGTCAGCGAGATGCGGTCGATGCCGCCAGTCTGACGGCCATAGGCAAAGCCCAGATCGCGCAACTCGATCTCTCCGGCCTCGACGACCAGTTCCTGCGCATCAGGCTCATCATCCAGCCGCACGCGCGGCGTCAGGGTGCGCATGCCGTCTTCGACCTCCCCAATATTGGAATAGATCGCCATCAGCGTGAATGAGACCCAGCCCGTCATCTGCGCGATACGGATCGCGATGGCGCCGGAGGCGACGATATCGCCCTCGCTCGCCAATCCGCGCTGCCACAGCAGGATCGTCCCGCCCAGCAACAGAACCGGCAAAAGACCCGCAAGGCTCATCAGCGCCAGACGGAACCCGGCGGCGAGATAGCCGAACTCCAAGGCCCGGGCACGGAAGCTCTGCATCGCGGAAAGTGCGGCGCGGTCTTCGTGATCGGCATGCGCAAAGAGCTTCACCGTTTTGATGTTGGTGATCGTATCGACCACCTGCCCCGACACCATCGCCCGCGCCCCGGCCCGCCCCGCGGCCCGTTTGCGCACGCGCGGCAAGAACCAGTTGATCAGCGCCAGATACATCACCAGCCAGACGGAAAACCCAACCGCCACACGCCAGTCGATCGCCAAAAGCAAGGCGACCGACCCCACCAGAGAGGCAAGCGCAAAGGCCACCACGTTGATCACTTCGGCGGCCACATCCGTCACCGCCCGCGCGGCCTGCATCTGCTTTTGCGCAATGCGCCCGGCGAAGTCTTCGTCAAAAAAATTGACGTTCTGCCCCAGCGTCCAACGGTGCAGCCGCGACAACACCAGCGGGTTTACATTGGGTTGCACCATGATCGCGTTGGAGGCCGAGGAGAGGCCAAACAGCACGGGACGCGCCACAAGGAAAAACGCAATCGCGCCCAAGACCAGAACCAGACTGCTGCCCTCAAAAAACCGCTCCGGCCCTGCGCTGACCGTGGCATCGATCACCTTGCCCAAAATCCACGCTGTGCCCGCCTCCATCGCGCCAGCGGCGGCAGATAGAAAGGCGGCGAGCCAGAGCACCGGCCAAGCGCCAGCAAGGCACCAGCGGATGAAGGCCCAGAGGGTCTGCGGTGGGGGCCCCTCGGCGGGGCGAAACGGGTTGATCCAGTTCGAAATGCTCACGTCTTGTCATCCAATGCGAGAAAACCGCCCGACTGACGGTGCCAGAAAGCTGCATATAGGCCAGCTTTTTGCAAAAGCGCGTCATGGCTGCCCTCTTCGACGATACGACCTTGATCCAGAACCAGAATTCGGTCCATCTCGGCGATCGTCGACAGCCTGTGCGCGATGGCGATGACGGTCTTGCCCGCCATCATGCCATAGAGTGTTTCCTGAATGACCGCCTCCACCTCACTGTCGAGCGCGCTTGTCGCCTCATCCAGCAACAAGATCGGCGCGTCCTTGAGGATCACCCGCGCCAGCGTGATGCGCTGCCGTTGCCCGCCGGACAGTTTCACGCCCCGCTCGCCCACCCGCGCGTCATAGCCCGAGCGCCCCTCAGGATCGGTCAGATCGAGGATGAACTTATGCGCCTGCGCCTGTTTCGCCGCCGCGATCATCTCGGCCTCGCTGGCGTCGGGAAGGCCATAAAGGATATTCTCGCGCACCGAGCGATGCAGCAGCGAGGAATCCTGCTGCACCACACCGATATGCCGCCGCAGACTGTCTTGCCGGACCTGTGCGATGTCCTGCCCGTCGATCCGAATTTCGCCCGTTTCGGCGTCGTAGAACCGCAGTATCAGCTTCACGAGGGTCGATTTTCCCGCGCCCGAGCGGCCCACAAGGCCAATCCTCTCACCCGGCTGCACGGTGATATTGATGTCCTGAACCCCGCCGCTGTCGCGCCCGTAGTGATGGCTCAGCCCCGCCATTTCGATCCGCCCTTCGGTGAGCTTCAGCGGCGGCGCATCGCGGCGGTCGGTGAGGGCGAGGGGCTGGGCAATGGTCTCCATCCCTTCGGCAACGACACCCAATTCGCGGAAAAAGCTCGACAGCGCCCACATGATCCAGCCGGTCATGGAATTAAGCCGCAGCGCCAGCGCGGCGGCGGCGGCGACAACACCGACACTTGCCTCGGCCCCCATCCACAGCACCAAGGCCCAGCCGACGACGCCCACGATCAACATGCCGTTGAGAAGGGTGAGCACCACATCCATGATGGTGAAGATACGCATCTCACCTTGAAACGTGCGCCGCGCCTCTTCGATGGCTTCACCCGCGAAATCGACCTCCAGATCATGATGCGCGAACATTTTGACCGAATGGATATTGGTATAGGCATCCACCACGCGCCCCGTCACCTGCGACCGCGCGTCCGACGCGGCTTTGGACGCAGGGCCGACCCGTTTGATCGTCCACGCCACCAAGCCGCCATAGAGGATGAACCACCCCAGAAGCGGCACTAACAACCGGATATCCGAGGTAGAGAGCAGGATCGCCGCGCCGATCATATAGGCCAGCGAGTAAGAGATCGCATCAAAGACCTGAAAGACGACCTCCCCCGCTGCCGGTGGGGTCTGCATGATCCGGTTGGCGATACGCCCGGCGAAGTCATTCTCGAACCAGCCCACCGATTGCCGCAAGACATGGCGATGCGCCCGCCAACGGATCAACGTGCCGAAGTTCGGCAAGATCGCATTGTTCAAAAGCATCACATCGACCGCCTGCACCATGGGCCGCAGCAACAGCACGGCCAGCGCCACGAGGATCAGCTCGGTCCGGTGTTCCGCCCACATCTGCGCAGGATCGCTGCCCAGCAGATCGACGATGCGGCCCATGTAGTAGATCAGGCCAACCTCGATCCCGGCGACAAGGACCGCCATCAGCCCGGCGAGGGCAAATACCTTTTTGAACGGCTGTGCATAGTCCCGCAGGAAGGGCCACAGCCCTTGGGGCGGCACATCCTTCTCGCGATAGGAGACATAGGGATCAACGAGGTTTTCAAAAAAGCGGAACATGGGAAGACCTTGGAAATAGACGTGCAAAATGTTCGGCGCTGCCCAATAGCAGAGCCGCAAACGCGGCAATGGTTATGCCAGCTTAGCTGAACCAGATCCCGCGGTACATTTCGCCCATCTCCCTTGTAATGCGCTTTGGGTAGACGAATTTCCCCGCGATGTCGACCTAGCTGCGCCGGGCCAATAGGTCCGCCCGGGTCAAGGTGAAGCCTGAGTTGATCCAAAGCTGCTCCAGCCGGGCAAGCTCTTGGCCCAGGGCCGGGCCTTTGAACGCGGGCATTAGGTCTGTGGCCGTTACTGGAAAACGAGCCGCCGCGGCGCTTTTTATCGTCTCTAACATGGCGGTTTCGGGCATCTGTTCCGCCATACAGCCCCGCAGCAAAGCCGCGCCAATGGCCACATCCGCCCCATGACGATAGGCAAGCTCAGGCAATGGTGGCCCTGCGAAAACCTGCTCTTGCAGCTGGGTGAGATGTTTGGCCTCAGCTTTGCTCAGCCGCAGACGGTCTGCCACAGCCTCCCCGCCCAGCGCGGCCAGACGCACCAGCCAATCGGGGCCAAGGCCAAGCTCTTGTTCGAAATGGACCAGCATGGAAATCCAACGGTCATTACTCCCCGGCAAAAGCACGGGCAAAGCACCGGTTTGTCGCATCAAAGCCAGTGCGGGGGCAGGATCAGGCGCGCGGAGGAGTTTTTTGAACTCCTGCCCCACACGTTCCGCCGAGAGTGTCTCGAGCCCATCCAAATTCGACGCGATGGCATCGAGCGCCTCCGGCTCTGGCCCCACTTCAGGGTCACCATACCACGCCATGAAGCGGAAATAGCGCAGGGTGCGCAGGTAATCTTCGCGGATACGCTGACCTGCGTCCTCAATGAAACGCAACCGGCGCGCGCGCAGGTCGGGCAGCCCGCCCAAGGGGTCGATCACACGGCCCTCAGGCGTGGCATAGAGCGCGTTCATCGTAAAATCCCGACGACGCGCATCGTCGGCGATATCGGTGGAAAAGGCGACGACAGCCCGACGGCCATCAGTCTGTACATCGCGGCGAAAGGTGGTGATCTCAAAGGGTTTTCCACCCGAGACCAGCGTCACTGTGCCATGGTCGATCCCAGTCGGCACGGCCTTGACCCCGGCGGCCTTTGCCAGCGCCATCACCGTTTCAGGTGTCGCTTCGGTGGAGAGGTCAACGTCGCTGTCTGGCAGTCCCAGCAGCGCATCGCGCACGCAGCCGCCGACGAAATAGATAGGATGCCCACCATCCTGCACCACGCGGCAAACCCGCTGTGCGTCTTCGTCTTGGAGCCAGCGCGTGCCGGTCGGAATCATTTGTTCATTCGTGTCGCCCATGCCCGCAACATACGCGCGGTCGCACCCCAGATGTAATAGGGGCCGTAGGGAACGGCGTAATAATACCGCCGCTGGCCGCGCCAACGCCGGGAATGCACAAGGTAGTTGCTGGGGTCGAGTACATGGTCGAGCGGCACGCGAAACACCTCTTCGACCTCACCGGGCTCAGGCACCACGGTAAAATCGCGCGTCACATAGCCGATCACAGGCGTCACGCTAAAGCCGGTGACCGTCTCATGAGCCGGAAGCACGCCCAAGACATCCACGCTATCGCTCGGCAGGCCGATCTCTTCGCGAGCTTCGCGCAGGGCGGCAGCGATGACATCCGCATCCCCGCCGTCTTGCTTGCCGCCCGGAAAGGCGATCTGCCCAGGGTGATGTTTCAGCGCCGAAGACCGTTTGGTCAGGATCAGCTCCAGCCGCGCACCGGTATCCACAACTGGGGCCAGCACCCCCGCAGGGCGCAGGACGCGCCCCTCGGGGAGGGTAACCTCTGGGTTCAGATCGAAATCAGAGGATTCCACCCCGGTCTGGGCAAGCGCCCTGCGAAAAGAATGGAACCGGTCGCTCACCTTAGGCCTTGGCGTCGAAACCGACCGTGGCCGGATCAAGGTCGTAATGCGCGCCGCAGAATTGGCAATCGGCGGTAACCCGACCTTCGTCCGTGGTCATCTTTTCGATATCGCGGGCCGAGTAGATCGACAGGCTTTGCCGCACGCGGTCTTCGGAACAGGTGCAGCCGAAACGCACCGGCTGGGGGTCATAGACTCGCGGTTGTTCCTCGTGAAACAATCGCAGCAGCAGATCGGTCGGCGGAACGCTGGGGCCGATCAGCTCCAAATCCTCAACGGTGCCGAGCAGGATGTTCACGCGGTTCCAATCCTCGGCCTCATCGCCCTCGACCAAGTCATCGGCCTTGAGGATGTCACCGCTCCCCTCGCCCGACGCTGCCAACGGCGAGGCTTTGGGCATATGCTGCAACATGATGCCACCGGCGCGCCAATGCTCCGGTTCATCCGGGCCGGACGATTTGCCAAAGCTCAGGGAAAAGCGGGTCGGCAACTGTTCGGACTGGGCGAAATAGGCTTCGGCACAGGCGGCCAGAGACCCACCGGCCAGCGGCGTGATGCCCTGATAGGGGGTCATGCCTTGTCCTTGGTCGATCATGATCGCGAAATAGCCTTCGCCGACCTGCTCGAACGGGGCGTCGTCGGTCAGCCGGTCCGCATCATAGCTGGCATAGGCGCGGATGCGCGCAGGCTCGCCTTCCTTCTCGGGGCCGTAGTAATCCGTCGCGATCATCCGAACGGCACCTTTGGACTGCACCTGCAGCGACAGCTTCCAACGCAGTTTGATCGTCTGGCCGATCAATGCGGTCAGCAACGCCATCTCGGCCACCAGCGCTTCGACCTGCGGCGGATAGTCGTGCTGTTTCAGGATGCCTTCCAACACGCCATCAAGCCGCGCCACGCGGCCGCGCATGTCGACATCATCAAGCTGAAAGGGCAGAACGGTATCGTCCCACGCGATTTTAGTTCCTTGGGTCATCGGGTTTCCTTATCGGGGGCCGCTTGGCATACCGCGTCTATATAGGCGCAGCAACCCATGGAAAAAGGGGCAGCACATGATCCGACGTACAGGTGAGACACCAGAGCCCGGTCAACGCTACACGCCGCGCCCCGGCGTCTATGCCATTTTGCCGCTGCAACGCCGCTTTCTGATGACGCTGGAAATGGCTGAGGAGACTGAGGTGCAACTCCCCGGCGGCGGTATCGAGGCGGGGGAATCCCCGCTTCAAGCGCTGCACCGCGAGGTGCTGGAGGAAACCGGCTGGCGCATCGCCCGCCCGCGCCGATTGGGGGCCTTCCGCCGCTTTACCTATATGAAGGACTACGACCTGTGGGCGCAGAAGATCTGCCATATCTATGTCGCCCATCCCGTGCGCCAGATCGCCGCCCCGACAGAGCCGCATCACGCCACGCTGGTGCTATCGGCCAGCGAGGCGCTGGCAACCCTCGCCAATGAAGGTGACCGTTTGTTTCTGCAACGCCACCTAGGCTAGGCGTTGCCGTGATACTCAAGCAATATCCCCGAGACATCATCGGGGAAATCGCGGCTACCAGCGAATTCCGACAGCTTCCAAACCAGCGCACTCAGCAGCGCCGGGCCGCTGAACCGGCGCAATTCGCCCAACATGCGGGCCAAACCCTCTTCGCCCAACATCTCCCCATCCGGATCGGGGCATTCCGTCACCCCATCGGATAGGATCAACAAACGATCCCCCGGCGCCATCTGAAGTTTATAGTCCTCGAACCCCACCCCAGAGAGCAGCCCGACAGGAAAACCCCCGGTGCCCGATTGTTCGACCCGCCCATCCGAGCGCAGCAAGGCAGGATGCGGATGCCCCGCCTGGGCGACAGTGACCTCCCCGGTCATAAGGTCCGCAATCGCGAGCATCAGGGTGAAATAATGCTCCGTCTCCATCTCATGAAGAACGAGGTCATTCAGTTCCGCGATCACTTCACCCGGAGGCCGCGCCGCGTAGGTCCCCCCGGGCAAAAGCGTGAGCGCAAGGTTCTGATCCGGCGTGGCCGCCGACAGATACCCCGCCAGCCGCGCCGTCATCAGGGCCGAACTGATCCCATGCCCAGACACATCCAAGCCAAACAGCCCCACGACCCCCGGCCGCACCGGGAAATACCCCACCAAATCCCCGCCAACATGCCCGGCAGAGCGCAGCATCATCGACAGATTGCCCCCCTCCATGGCGCGATAACGCTCGCGAAGCAGCGATTGCTGAAATTTCTTGGCCTCGACCAAATCCTTGTCGATCCGCGCATGCACCTGCCGCAGAATATCCAAAGTCTCGGTGATCAGCTGATTTTTCTGCGTCAGGTCCCGCTGCATGGCCAGAAAACGCGCCCCCGCCATAAGACGCGCGCGTAGCTCCGGCAGACCGGCGGGCCGTATCAAAACATCATCAGCCCCTGCATCAAGAGCGCAGTCCACCACCCGCTCATGACTGTCGGCCAACAGAATGAGATAACTGCGGCGCGCTTCCGAGAGCTCCCGAAAAGTCCGGCAAAAATCGAGTCCCGATATCGCCCAACTGCAAAGCACGATATCAGGCCCCCGCTGCACGCAAAGGGCGAACGCGTCGGCTTCCGAGGCGGCAGAAACCACCTCATATCCCCATCCCTTCAACGCGGTCGAAAGACAGGCCCGCCGGGTCTCATCCCCCTCGACCACCAAAACCAAAGACGCCACAGCAGGTGTCGCCACTGCTTCGGAAAGGCTGGGGATATCCAATTTCATGCGACACGATCCTGACAGACCCTGTCGAGTTAACCTACCAAGCCTTTCCAGAAGGTGAATCCTTCCGGTCTTCCGCCCCTACAGAACGAACTGCGCCAAGGTTTCGTCGTTGGTGATATCCGTATAGGTAAAGCCCGATTGCCCCAACTGCTCGAGAAACGGTTTGAAATTTTCAGGCCGCCGCGTCTCGATCCCGATCAGGACCGAGCCAAAGTTTCGCGCCGATTTTTTCAAATACTCGAAACGGCAAATGTCATCCTCCGGCCCCAGCAGCATCAGGAATTCCTTCAACGCCCCGGGCCGCTGCGGCATGCGCAGAATGAAGTATTTCTTCACACCCGAATAGCGCTGCGCCCGCTCCTTGACCTCCGGCAAACGCTCGAAATCGAAATTACCCCCCGAGGCCACGCAAACCACCGTCTTGCCCACAATCTGATCGGCCACCTCACCGAGCGCATCGATCGATAGCGCGCCCGCCGGTTCCAACACGATGCCTTCGACATTCAACATCTCGTTGATCGTTACGCAGATCCGGTCCTCAGGCAGATGCACCACATCCGCCGGGTTCACCCCGCGCAAACGCTCGAAAGTCCGCGCACCGACCTTGGCCACCGCAGCACCGTCGACGAAGTTATCGATCGGCGAGACATCCACCGGCGCCCCAACTTCCAACGCCCTCGCAAAGCTTGGCGCCCCGGAAGGTTCGACGAATGTATAATCGCAAGCCTCACCAAAATAACTCACCACCCCCGAAGACAGCCCGCCGCCGCCCACCGGCAAGATCACCCGGTCCGGCACCCGGCCCAACTGCGCGGCAATCTCCACCGCGACCGAAGCCTGCCCCTCGATCACGTCGTCATCATCGAAAGGCGACAGGAAATGCGCGCCCTCCTCCCGACAGAAATCCTGCGCTGCGGCCAGCGTGGCGTCAAAATAATCCCCCACCAGCCGGATTTCGACATTCTCACCGCCGAACATGCGGGTCTTCTGCACCTTCTGCTGCGGCGTCGTCACCGGCATGAAAATCACGCCGCGCACCCCGAAATGACTACAGGCAAAAGCCACCCCCTGCGCATGGTTCCCGGCAGAGGCACAGACGAAAACCCCCTGCCCCGGGATCACCTTACGCATCGCATTGAAGGCCCCGCGCAGCTTGTAGGAGCGCACCGGGCTCAGATCCTCGCGTTTCAGCCAGATATCCGCGCCAAACCGCTCCGACAGATGCTCATTGCGCAAAAGCGGTGTCGCCGGGAACAATGCCCGCAGCGCCTCTGCCGCCGCCTGTGCTTTTCGTGCAAATTCATCCGCCATCTGTGCTCTCCTTGCTGCCATTCGTCGATAGGCGCGCAGCCAGCATAGGTCAACGCGGGCTTCAATCTTGCCCGCGCCCGCGAAAACCGCTACCTCGCTGGGCGAACTTGAAAGGAAACCCGTCATGTCCGCGCCCAAGAAAGTCGTGCTTGCCTATTCCGGCGGCCTCGATACCTCGATCATCCTGAAATGGCTGCAAACCGAATATGGCTGCGAAGTGGTGACCTTCACCGCCGACCTCGGCCAAGGTGAAGAGCTCGAACCGGCCCGCAAAAAGGCCGAGATGATGGGGATCGCGCCCGAGAATATCTACATCGAAGACGTGCGCGAGGAATTCGTCCGCGATTTCGTTTTCCCGATGTTCCGCGCCAACGCGGTCTACGAGGGTCTCTACCTGCTGGGCACCTCCATCGCCCGTCCGCTGATCTCCAAACGCCTCGTGGAAATCGCCGAAGAAACCGGCGCCGACGCGGTCGCACACGGCGCCACCGGCAAAGGCAACGATCAGGTCCGCTTCGAGCTCGCCGCCTATGCGCTCAACCCCGACATCAAGGTCATCGCCCCATGGCGTGAATGGGACCTGTCGAGCCGCACCAAGCTCTTAGCCTTTGCCGAAAAGAACCAGATCCCGATCGCCAAGGACAAGCGCGGCGAAGCGCCCTTCTCGGTCGACGCCAATCTGCTGCACACCTCTTCTGAGGGTAAAGTGCTCGAAGACCCGGCCGTCGACGCACCCGATTACGTCTACCAGCGCACGGTGAACCCCGAGGACGCTCCCGACACGCCCGAATATGTCGAGATCGGCTTCGAGCGCGGCGACGCGGTCAGCATCAATGGCGAAGCCATGTCGCCCGCCACGATCCTCACCAAACTCAACGAGCTCGGCGGCAAACACGGCTGCGGCCGCCTCGATCTGGTCGAGGGCCGTTTCGTCGGCATGAAATCCCGCGGCATCTACGAGACTCCCGGCGGCACCCTGCTGCTCGAAGCGCACCGCGGCATCGAATCCATCACCCTCGACCGCGGCGCCATGCACCTCAAGGACGAGCTGATGCCGAAATACGCCGAGCTCATCTACAACGGCTTCTGGTACAGCCCCGAACGGACCATGCTGCAAGCCGCCATCGATGCGAGCCAAACCCATGTCACCGGCACCGTGCGCCTCAAGCTCTACAAGGGCCATGTCCGCACCGTCGGCCGCTGGTCCGATCACAGCCTCTATTCCGAGGCCCATGTGACCTTCGAAGATGACGCCGGCGCCTACGACCAGAAAGACGCCGCAGGCTTCATCCAACTAAACGCCCTGCGCCTCAAACTCCTCGCCGCCCGCGACAAACGCAGCAAAGGCTGAAGCACGGGACCCCAATCCCCCTTCATCCTTTCTCAAATACCACGGGGGTCCGGGGGCAGCGCCCCCGGCGGCCAGCCCCAAACAGTAACGCAAAAGGCCCGGACGCTACCGCCCGGGCCTTTCTCTTAGCCACCTACCGGATCAATCGGCAGTGACGACCGTCATCACCAGCTCCCCATTCGGTTTGATCGGCCCGTCTTCCTTGGCGCCCAACGTATATTCGAACACGCCGGTTTTCATGCCACCATCTTCGGAATGAACCATCAACATCAGCATATCGCCCGAAGCCACGTCCTCTTGCAGGATCGCGACCACATCCATGTTCTCGCCCGCGCGCAGCGGGGCGTAGCCGACTACGGGGCCGGGCTTCATGTCGGCGTCGGTCCGGTGCACGACCAGCCAGCCATTCTCGCCCGCCATCACCTTATCGGCAGTGACGACGCCATTCGATACATCCTGACCCGAGGCTTCGACCATGGCCATGGCATGGGCATCCGCCCATGCGCCACCGGCGATCATGGACAGGGCGATTGCGGTGCTTGCAAATTTTTTCATCTGGTTTTCCCTCCGTTTGAAATAGCACCGTAGTCACGACAGCTCCGCGAAATAGTTTCGCGGTCTTCAGGAATTTTTTAGACGTTCCGCAAACAGCCGCTCATAGTAGGGCATGGCGGCCTCCAGAACTTCCGCCTCTGCTCCTTTAAGCTCGGGCAGTTCCCCCTCCGGCCCCGCGAAACCGGTGCTGCGATGGATCGCCCCATACCAATGCGGCGCCCAAACCCCATCCTCCGCCCGCGGCCCGGCGGGCCAATGCAGCATCGCAGGATCAAAGGGCAAGTCGATGGCGGCGCAAAGCCTGCGCAGCATCCCCTCCGGATCTGCGCGGATATCACCGCTGTCGATGACAAGTCCGCCCAACCGCTCGAACAGCATGAGTTGCCGGTCAAACCCGATATCCGCCAGGCGGGGTGCTTCGCGCTTTTCCGCATAGCTGGCGATCACCCGGGCCGGATGGCGGATCAGGTGGATGTTCACGCAGTCCTCGGCCCAATCAAGCGGAAACCCGTCGATCATATGCTGCGCCATATGTTTCATATAAAGATGCCGCCCGCCGTGTTGGACAAAGCCAAGAGGTACCCGCGCGGGGTCTTGCTCCTGCGCCGCCAGTACCGCGTCGCGCATCGGATGATCCAGCCCCGTCGCCTTGAGGTAGGCCGCGTAAAATGGCTCATCCATCGCGGTGAAATCCGCACGCGCTCCGAAACTATACATCATCGCAGTGCTGAGGTTGCGCGGCCCTGACCACATCGCAATACGCATGAAAGGCTTCTCCATTGCCGTTGAACCCGGAACGCTAGAAAGAACGCGCCCGCGCGCCAAGTAGTAAATTGCCTTCACCAGAGCGTGACTTTCCCCGCCCCGGCCTTGCGCTATCTCCGCCCCAGCGGCAAGCCTAGGCCTGAGGAGGACCGAAATGTTCCAAAAATCAATGTTCAAACCCGCCATACTGACCCTTGCGATCACTCTGGGCCTCGCCGCGCAGAACCGACCTGCGGCGGCGGCGGAGACCGAGGTGCTGACCGTAGCGGGCGGCTGCTTCTGGTGCGTCGAAGCCGATTTTGAATCCGTCAAAGGCGTGAAAGAGGCCATCTCGGGCTTTGCCGGGGGCCGCACCAAGAACCCGACCTACAAAGAAGTCACCGGCGGCAACACCGGCCATTACGAAGCGGTGCAGATCCAATTCGACCCGGATGTGGTCAGCCGCAAGACACTGCTTGATCTCTTCTTCCGCTCGATTGACCCCACAGATGCGGGCGGGCAATTCTGTGACCGGGGCGAAAGCTACCGGACCGCGATTTTCGCGGGCAGCCCCGCCCAGAAAAGCGCGGCAGAGGCTGCCAAGGCAGAAGCGCGGGCCGCCCTTGGGACCAAGGTCGTGACGCCGATCCTTGGCGATGCGCCCTTTTACCCGGCCGATGATTATCACCAGGACTACTACAAAAGCAGCGACCGGCTGGCGTTCAGCAGTGTCGGCGTGGCTGTGAAAAAATCGGTCGCCTACAAACGCTACCGCAAGGGCTGTGGCCGTGACGCCCGCGTGAAACAGCTTTGGGGCAGCGCGGCCCCCTTCGTGAAGTAACCGCGCTCCAAAAGCCTAGCTGCGAAAATCGTGATCCCGGATCTCTTTCAGATCGGGGATCACATCTGCCGTGCCATGACGCGTGACCATCAAGGCCCCGGCGCGCATGGCCAGATCAATCGCCTGCGGCATGGTCATCCCCCGGTCCAACCCGGCCAGCAGATAGCCAGTAAAAGTATCGCCCGCGCCGGTCGTATCCACCGCATCGACTTGATAGGCGGGGAAGCTCTCGACCAGATGTGCCTTGTTAGAGACCCATTCACAGCCCCGCGCCCCCAGCGTCACCACGATGTCGTCAATCGGCAGTTGCCGCAGCTCGCCCCCCGTCGCGGCCCGCAACTGCGCCGCTTCGACCTCGTTCAGCACCAATAGATCGATCTGTTCGAGGATCGCCGTCACCGCATCCGCATCGAAAGGGGCGGCGGCATAGGCCAGTCGCAGGCCCAAGGTCTTTGCCGTTCGCGCCGCGAACCGCTGCCCGTTAGTTTCATTCTGCATCAACAGCCAATCGCCCGAGGAAGCCTCGCTCAGCGCGGCACCGATCATCTCATCGGTAATCTCGTAATTGGTGCCGGGGAAGATAACGATATTGTTCTCCCCTTCCAGATCCACGGCGATATTGGCGTGACCGGTCACGCCCTCCATCAAGGTGATATGCGCCGTTTCGACCCCATATTCCAAAAGCCGTTCCAGCGCCCAGCCGCCATCGGCGCCCAACGCGCCGACATGCATCACCCGCGTCCCGGCCCGGGCGGCGGCGACAGACATATTGGCCCCCTTGCCGCCCAGCCCCTGCCGGAAATTCCGGGCTGAAATGGTCTCTCCCGGTCCCGGCAGATGGGGCAGCAGATAGAAGTTATCCGCGTTGATAGAGCCGAGGTTCCAGATCATCAGCCCACCTTACAGGCCGCGAGAATGGCCATGTTAAGGATGTCATTCGCCGTCGAGGTGGAAGAGCAGATCTGAATCGACTTATCGAGGCCCGTAAGGATCGGCCCGATCACCGTCGCCCCCGCCATCTCCTGCATCAGCTTGACCGAGATGCTGGCCGAATGCCGCGCTGGCACCACGAGGATGTTCGCAGGGCCGGTCAGCCGCGAGAACGGGTAATTCGCCTGACTGGCCGCGTTCAGCGCCACGTCGACGGTCATCTCACCCTCATATTCGAAATCCACCCCGCGCTGATCCAGCACCTCGGGCGCGAGGTGCATCTTTTCGGCGCGCTCCGAGACAGGGTAGCCGAAGGTCGAGAAGCTGACGAAGGCGACACGCGGCTCAAGCCCCAGATGCCGCGCCACGCGCGCGCCGCTTTCGGCGATATTCGCCAGATCGTTCTCATCGGGCCATTCATGGACCAAGGTGTCGGCGATAAAGACGATGCGCCCTTTGTGCAGCAGCGCCGTAATGCCCGCGGCCCCGGCCTCGGCATTGGCATCAAAAACGTGGTTGAGCCGCTCCAAGACATGCGCCGACTTGCGGGTCGCCCCGGTCACCAGACCGTCGCCATGACCATGCGCCAGCATTAGCGCGGCAAAGACATGGCGATCGCGCGAGGCGAGGCGGTGGATGTCCTTGCGGTCGAACCCTTTGCGCTGCAACCGGCCATAAAGAAAGTCTTTGTAGGTCGCCAGATGCTGGGTGTTGGCGGCGTTCACCACCTCCAACTCGCGCACCGCGTCGGCCATGCCCGCCTCTTCGAGCTTGGCGCGCACGTCGTCCTCGCGGCCCACGACCAGTGCTTTGCCCAAGCCCGCGCGCTGGTACATGACCGCCGCGCGCAGCACCTTGGGATCGTCCCCCTCGGCAAAGATCATCCGGGCCTGATTGGCCCGGGCGCGGGCGTTGATGCCGCGCAGGATGCTCGCCGTCGGGTCCATCCGCGACTTCAGCCCGACCTCATAGGCGTCCATGTCGATGATCGGGCGCCGCGCGGCCCCGGTGTCCATGCCTGCCTTGGCCACGGCGGGCGGAATGCGGTGGATGAGGCGTGGGTCGAATGGCGTAGGAATGATGTAGTCGCGGCCAAAGCTCAGCGTGCGGCCATAGGCCAGCGCCACCTCGTCCGGCACATCCTCGCGCGCCAGTTGCGCCAGCGCATGGGCGCAGGCGATCTTCATCTCGTCGTTGATGGCCCGGGCATGGATGTCGAGCGCGCCCCGGAAAAGATAGGGGAAGCCCAGCACGTTGTTGACTTGGTTCGGGTAATCCGAGCGCCCGGTGGCGACGATGGCGTCCATGCGGACCTCATGCGCCTCTTCGGGCGTGATCTCCGGGTCCGGGTTGGCCATGGCGAAGATCACCGGGTTGTCGGCCATGGAGGCCACCATCGCAGGCGTCACCGCCCCCTTGACCGAGACGCCAAGGAAGACATCCGCGCCCTTCATCGCCTCTTCCAAGCTGCGCAGCTCGGTATTGGCGGCATGGGCCGATTTCCACTGGTTCATGCCCTCGGTGCGGCCTTGGTAGATCACGCCCTTGGTGTCGCACATGATGCAATTGTCGTGTTTCGCGCCCATCGCCTTGAGCAGTTCCAGACAAGCGATGCCCGCGGCCCCCGCGCCGTTGAGCACGATGCGCACGTCCTCGATCTTCTTGCCCGAGAGGTGCAACGCGTTGATCAGCCCGGCGGCACAGATCACCGCCGTGCCGTGCTGGTCGTCGTGGAAGACGGGAATGTCCATCTCTTCCTTCAGGCGCTGCTCAATGATGAAACACTCGGGCGCCTTGATGTCTTCGAGGTTGATGCCGCCGAAGGTCGGCCCCATCAGCTTGCAGGCGTTGATGAAAGCCTCGGTATCCTCTGTATCAAGCTCGATATCGATGGAGTTCACATCGGCAAAGCGCTTGAACAGAACCGCTTTGCCTTCCATCACCGGTTTGGAGGCCAGCGCGCCGAGGTTGCCGAGCCCCAACACCGCCGTCCCGTTCGAGATCACGGCGACCAGATTGCCCTTGTTGGTGTAGTCATAGGCTGTCTCGGGGCTCTCGGCGATGGCCTCACAAGGGACGGCCACACCGGGGGAATAGGCAAGGCTCAGGTCGCGCTGCGTGGTCATCGGCACGGTGGCCGAGATCTCGAACTTGCCGGGGGTCGGTTCGAGGTGAAAGGCAAGCGCCTCTTCAGAGGTGATACGGTTCTTTCTCGTCACGACATTACCCTTATTCTGCTTTGGGATCTTCTTAGCCACGATCCGAGTTCAGCACAACGCAAGCCCCGCGTCAGTGCAAATCGCATGACAAAGACCGCCCAAGGCCCCGCACCCCCTTTCGCTGCGCCGGGGGGTTTTGTAGGGTCCGCGCGGCAACAGGGGGCAGCCGTGCAGACAGAAAAAGTAACGCCAATGATGGCGCAATATCTCGAGCTTAAAGCGGACCATCAGGACGCCTTGCTGTTCTACCGCATGGGCGATTTTTACGAGATGTTCTTTGACGATGCCGTGGCCGCGGCAGAGGCGTTGGACATCGCGCTCACCAAACGCGGCAAGCATCAGGGCAAGGATATCGCCATGTGCGGCGTGCCGGTGCATGCCGCCGAAGGCTACCTGCTGACGCTGATCCGCAAGGGGTTTCGCGTGGCGGTCTGCGAGCAGATGGAAAGCCCCGCGGAGGCCAAGAAACGCGGCTACAAGTCGGTCGTGAAACGCGACGTGGTGCGGCTGGTCACCCCCGGCACGCTGACCGAGGAAAGCCTGCTAGAAGCGCGCCGCCACAACTACCTCGCGGCCTTTGCCGAGGTGCGCGATGCTTGTGCGATGGCTTGGGTCGATATCTCGACCGGTGCGTTTCACGTGATGCCGCTGGCCCAAGTCCGGTTGGGGCCGGAACTGGCGCGGCTATCGCCTTCGGAACTGATCGTCTCGGAGGCGAAAGAGACGGAATTGCACGAGGTTGTCTCTGATTTCGGGATCGCACTGACGGGTCTGGCCCGTTCGGCCTTTGACAGCACCAGTGCGGAAAAACGGGTCTGCGACCTGTTTGATATTGCAACGCTAGAGGCTTTCGGCAGCTTCACCCGCGCCGAAGTCTCCGCCATGGGAGCGGTAATAGAATACCTCACTATCACCCAACGCGGCAAGCTGCCCCTGCTCCGCCCGCCCCAGAAAGAGGCAGAGGCCCGCACCGTTCAGATTGACGCGGCAACCCGGCGCAATCTGGAACTCACCCACTCCCTAAATGGTGGCCGCGCCGGGTCTTTGCTGTCGATCATGGACAATACCGTCACCGCCGGGGGCGCGCGGCTGCTGGAGCGGCGGATCTCAAGCCCCTCGCGTGTTGTCGATGTGGTGACCTCCCGCGCCGATGCGGTGAGCTTTGCCTATGATAACGCCCGGCTCGCGGACGACATCCGCCAGCGTCTGCGCAATGTGCCTGATCTCGACCGCGCGCTGTCACGCCTCTCGCTTGACCGGGGCGGTCCGCGCGACCTTGCCGCGATCCGCAATGGGTTGATCGAAGCCGAGGCTTTGCACCAAAGCCTGACACAACAGGATCTCCCCGACCTGCTTCGCGAAGCTGCCGAAGGGTTGCAGGGCCATGGGGAGCTTATCGACCTTTTGGATCACGCGCTGGTGGCCGAGCCCCCGCTGATGGTGCGCGACGGTGGTTTCATCGCCCCCGGCCATGACGCCGACCTGGACGCCGCGCGCGAGCTGCGCGACGAAGGCCGCAGCGTGATCGCGGGCATGCAGCAGCAATTCGTCACTGACACGGGGATTTCGTCGCTGAAGATCAAGCACAATAATGTGCTGGGATACTTCGTCGAATGCACCGCGACCCATGCGGAAAAGATGCTGAACCCGCCGCTGTCAGAGACCTTTATCCACCGGCAGACCACGGCGAACCAAGTGCGCTTTACCACTGTCGAACTGTCCGAGTTGGAGACGAAAATCCTCAACGCGGGCAACCACGCGCAGGAGATCGAAAAGCGGCTCTACGAAAGTCTTCGGAGTGCTATTCTAGAGCATGCCGCAGAGATCGGCCAAGCCTCCGCCGGGCTGGCCGAAGTCGATCTGGCCACAGGTCTGGCCGACCTCGCCCTGAGTGAGAATTGGACCCGCCCCCGCGTGGATATGTCCCGCGCCTTCGACATCCAAGGCGGGCGGCATCCGGTCGTGGAACGCGCTCTGACCCAGCAATCGGGCGAGCCTTTCATTGCCAATGACTGCGACTTGAGTGCCGAAGGTGAAGCCGCGAACATCTGGCTCCTCACCGGCCCAAACATGGCCGGTAAATCGACCTTTTTGCGCCAGAACGCGCTGATCGCTCTGATGGCGCAGATGGGCAGTTTCGTGCCTGCGAGTTCGGCGCATATCGGCGTTGTTAGCCAGCTCTTCAGCCGCGTCGGTGCCTCAGACGATCTGGCGCGGGGCCGCTCGACCTTCATGGTCGAAATGGTCGAAACCGCCGCGATCTTGAACCAAGCCGATGACCGCGCGCTGGTGATCCTCGACGAGATCGGGCGCGGCACGGCCACCTACGACGGCCTCTCCATCGCTTGGGCCACGCTGGAACATCTGCACGACGTGAACCGGACCCGGGCGCTCTTCGCCACTCATTATCACGAGATGACGGCGCTGGCCGGCAAACTGCCGGGGGTCGACAATGCCACGGTGGCGGTCAAAGAATGGGAGGGTGAGGTCGTCTTCCTGCACGAAGTGCGCAAGGGCGCTGCGGACCGCTCTTATGGCGTGCAGGTGGCGCAACTGGCGGGCCTGCCCGCCCCGGTGATCGCCCGCGCCCGCGTGGTGCTGGAGGCATTGGAGAAAGGCGAACGCGAAGGCGGCGCGACACAAAAGACGCTGATCGACGATCTGCCGCTCTTCGCAGCCAGCCCGCCGCCGCAACCGGCCCCCGCGAAAACCTCGGCGGTCGAAGAGAAATTAGCTGAGATCATCCCCGATGAACTCTCCCCACGTGAAGCGCTTGAGCTGATCTATAAACTGAAAGAGGCGGCCAAATCCTGACCGCCTCCTTCGAAAGTGACTGATTGCGCGCTTAGCTCGCCGGGGTCGAAGACACCCCAACCTGCGCCGGGCGCAGCAGACGGTCGTGCAGCATGAAGCCTTCGGCGGCGACCTGAATGATCTCGCCCGCTACGGTGCCGGGCACCGGGGCCTCGAACATCGCTTCGTGATGCTTGGGGTCGAACTTGTCGCCAACCTCGGGCGCGATCACTTCGATGCCGTGCTTTTTGAAGACGTTCAGCAGCTCGCGCATCGTCAGTTCCACACCTTCAAGCAGCGGGCCAAAGGCCTCTTTCTGCTCATCGGTGGTGGTTTCCAGCGCACGTTTCATGTTGTCATAAACGGGCAGCATGTCACGGGCCAGCTTGGAGCCGCCATAGTTCTCGGCCTCGCGACGGTCCTTGTCGGAGCGTTTGCGCGCATTCTCGGCATCGGCGAGCGCGCGCATGAAACGGTCGCGGTACTGGTCACGCTCGGCGCGCAGTTCCTCAACTGCAAGGGCTTCTTCGTCGATCTCGGCCATGTCTTCGGCGTATTCTTCAGCTTCGGCGCTGTCGATTTCGTCCAAAAAGTCGTTTTCTTTCGGCTCTGCCATGTTCCACCTCTAGTTCCGGTCGGAAATCAGCTTTCCCACCAGTTGTGCCGTGTAGTTCACAATCGGCACGATACGTCCATAATTTAAGCGTGTCGGGCCAATGACACCCACGGCGCCGATCACCTTACGATCAGCGTTCATATAAGGGGAAACGACCAGAGAGGAACCCGAAAGTGAGAAAAGTTTGTTTTCCGAGCCGATAAAAATGCGCACACCGTCCCCATCTTCGGCCAGTTCGAGGAATTCGGCGATGTCCCGCTTGCGCTCAAGATCATCGAAAAGGCTGCGGATACGGTCAAGGTCTTCGGCCTCCGCCTCTCCGCCCAGCAGATTCGACCGACCGCGCACGATCAAACGCTCTGAATGCTCCCCTTCCGCGTCCCACAGCACCGCCCCGCTTTCGACAAGCTGCTGTGCCAGCACGTCGATCTCCTGACGGCGCTTGGTGATCTCCTGCTTGATGCTGCGCTGCAACTCGCTGAGGGTTTTGCCTTCGACGAAAGCATTCAGGAAATTCGCCGCCTCGCGCATCGAACTGGGGGTCTGCCCGGGTGGCGGCGTGAATAGCCGGTTCTCCACATGGCCGTCAGAGAAAACAAGCACCACCAAGGCTCTATCAGGCGAGAGAGAAACGAATTCGATATGTTTGATCGGCGCTTCATGTTTCGGCGTCAACACGAGCGACGCACCATGCGTGACGCCCGACAGGGCCGATCCGATCCGATCCAACAGCCCGCCTACATCAGAGGAATTATTCCCCAGCGTCGCGTCAATCTTCTCCCGGTCGAGCTCGGTCGGATCACCGATCTCGATCATGCCATCGACGAACATCCGCAACCCTAACTGCGTTGGAATGCGCCCCGCTGAGACATGGGGGCTGTCCAGCAGACCCATATACTCAAGATCCTGCATTACATTGCGGATCGTCGCCGCCGAGACCTTTTCGCTGAAGTCCCGCGTCAAGGTGCGCGACCCAACCGGATCGCCACTTTCCAGATAGCCTTCGACCACCCGGCGAAACACTTCGCGGGATCGGTCATTCATGTCTTTCAGCAATTCAGGCGTGTTTTTCATCGGTGCTCGCTCTCTTGTCTAATAAAGGTACAAGCCGGGCAAACGTCAATCGGGGTTGCATCAAAGCCTTGTGGGGCGGTATCCCCGGGCAACATCAAAAAGGATATGTCATGCGTCCCTCTGGCCGGAAACTCGATGAAATGCGCGCCGTCTCGATCGAGACAGGTTTCACCAAACATGCCGAAGGGTCGGCCCTGATCAAGATGGGCGATACCCATGTGCTCTGCACCGCGACGATCGAAGATCGCGTGCCGCCGTTCATCAAAGGCTCCGGTCTGGGCTGGGTCACCGCCGAATACGGCATGCTGCCCCGCGCCACCAACACGCGGATGCGCCGCGAAGCCGCCTCCGGCAAACAAGGGGGTCGCACGGTCGAGATCCAGCGCCTAATCGGCCGTGCCCTGCGGGCCGGGGTCGACCGCTCAGCCTTGGGCGAGCGTCAGATCACCGTCGATTGTGACGTGCTGCAAGCCGATGGCGGCACCCGCTGCGCGTCCATCACCGGCGGTTGGATTGCCCTGCGTCTGGCCGTGAACAAACTGATGAAAGCGGGCGATGTCGTTTCTGACCCGCTGGTCGATCCGGTCGCGGCGGTAAGCTGCGGCATCTACGCAGGCCAACCGGTGCTCGACCTCGACTACCCCGAGGATTCCGAGGCGGGCGTCGATGGCAACTTCATCATGACCGGATCCGGCAAGCTGATCGAAGTGCAGATGAGCGCCGAAGGCTCAACCTATACCCGCGACCAGATGAACCAGCTAATGGACCTGGCCGAAAAAGGCGTCGGCGAACTGGCCACCATCCAAAAATCGGTTACCGCATGACCCGCAAGTTCACCGAAAATCGCATTCTGATCGCCACCCATAACGCCGGCAAACTCGCAGAGATGCGCCAGCTCTTCGCCCCCCACGGGGTTGAAGTGGTCGGCGCGGCAGAGATGAACCTGCCCGAGCCGGAAGAGACCGAGACGACCTTCGTCGGCAACGCCCGGATCAAGGCGCATGCCGCCGCCAAGGCGACCGGCTTGCCCGCATTGGCCGACGATTCCGGCATCGAGGTCGAAGCGCTCGACAATGCACCCGGCGTCTATACCGCCGATTGGGCCGAAACAGAGAATGGCCGCGACTTCGTCATGGCCATGACCAAGACGCGCAATCTGCTAGAAGAAAAGAACGCCCCTCACCCCCGCCGCGCGCGTTTCTGCGCAACGCTGGTGCTGGCATGGCCCGACGGCCATGATGAGGTTTTCGCGGGCAAGGTGAACGGCACGCTGGTTTGGCCGATGCGCGGCGAACAGGGTCACGGCTATGACCCGATGTTCCAACCTGACGGCCATGAGGTCACCTTTGGCGAAATGGACGCCGAGCAGAAAAACAGCATCAGCCACCGCGCGGATGCCTTTGCGAAACTGATTGCGGGCTGTTTTGGCTGAAGATTGGCAACAGGGCGGCTTCGGCCTCTATATCCATTGGCCATTTTGCGAGGCGAAATGTCCCTATTGCGACTTTAACAGCCACGTTAGCCGCCAGATCGACCAAGCCGCTTGGCGGGATGCCTATCTTGCCGAGCTTCAGCGCGCTGCGGATGAGACACCGGGCCGCGTACTTAATGCTGTCTTCTTCGGCGGTGGCACGCCCAGCTTGATGGATCCCGATGTCGTTGCAGACATCATCAGCGCGATCCGGCGCCATTGGCCTACGGCGAACGATCTGGAAATCACCCTCGAAGCCAATCCCGGCTCGGTCGAAGCCGGGCGCTTCGCCGCCTATCGGCAGGCTGGTGTGTCCCGCGTTTCAATGGGCATTCAGGCGCTGAACGATCCGGATCTCAAACGTTTGGGCCGTCTGCATACGGCGAAAGAAGCGATGACTGCTTTCGACATCGCCCGTAATACCTTTGACCGCGTGAGCTTCGATCTAATCTATGGGCGGCAAGACCAATCCGCCGTGGAATGGGAAGCCGAGTTGAAACAGGCTCTATCCCTCGCGATAGACCACATTTCGCTCTATCAGCTGACCATCGAACAAGGCACCGCCTTTGGCGACCGTTACGCCCGCGGAAAACTTCTCGGCCTGCCCGACGAAGATCTCGGCGCGGATATGTTCACCCTGACCCAAGACATCTGCAATGACATGGGAATGCCTGCTTACGAGGTGTCAAACCACGCCCGGGATGGCACCCAATCGCGTCACAACCTGATCTATTGGCGCTATGGGGACTATATCGGCATCGGCCCCGGCGCTCATGGGCGGTTGACGCTGGACGGAGAGAAACTCGCGACGGTTGCTTATAGCAATCCACAGCGGTGGCTCGACGGCGTCGCAAAAGGCGAAGCGGAGAAACCCCGCACCGCCCTGAGCCGAAGCGAACAGGCGACCGAGTTTCTCCTGATGGGCCTGCGCCTAAAAGAAGGCGTCGACCTTACCCGTTACGCCGATATTGCCGGGCATGAGATCGACGACAAAGCCGTCAATCACCTGCAAGACATCGGCATGGCCACGCGTAAGAAAGACAGGTTAATCGTTTCAGATCAGGGCGTTATCGTCCTAAACGCCGTGATCGAAACGCTTCTGCCTTAAGAGCCGCCCAAGAGACGGCAGATCTCATCCAACTGGTCAAGCGTGGTATAGTGCAACGTCACCTTCCCCGCTTCCTGACCCGGTTTATGGTCCAAACTAACCTTCATACCTAGGTTGGCTGACAGGTCGCCTTCAAGCGCCTGTGTATCGGCATCCTTCTCTGGGCGCTGCGAGAGACGCTCTTTATTTACCATATTACCGCGCTCACCGGCCTGATCTTTCTTGACCAACGCCTCGGTCGCGCGGACGGAAAGGCCTCCTTTGATGACCTGCTGCGCCAGTTTCAGCGGATCCTTCGCCGGAATCAGCGCCCGCGCATGGCCCGCGCTCAATTCATTCTGGCGCACCATCTCTTGCACCGGATCTGGCAGGTTCAGCAGACGCAATAGGTTCGCAATATGGCTGCGGCTTTTCCCGAGGGCTTCGGCCATCTTCTCCTGCGTATGGCCGAACTTATCCATCAACTGACGATAGCCCGCCGCTTCTTCGACCGAGTTCAGATCTGCCCGCTGGATGTTCTCAATGATCGCGACTTCAAGCACTTCGACATCGGTGAACTCGCGCACGATCACCGGAAGGCTATGGACCTTCGCGATCTGCGAGGCCCGCCAGCGCCGCTCACCCGCAACGATCTCGAAGTTTCCGTCGGCCAAAGCGCGGACAATCAGAGGCTGAATGACCCCCTTTTCTTTGATTGAGGCCGCGAGATCATCAAGATGCTCTTGCTCAAACCGCTTACGAGGCTGATCCGGGTTCGGTTTAATTCGCTCGATCGGAACGAACTGCTCCGCCGCCGCGGCCCCCTTGGCGGCCACGCTCTCTGTCTCCGCTACGTCTGCCATCAGTGCCGAAAGCCCCCGGCCAAGGCCCCGTTTGCGCTCTTGTTTGTCTGCCATACTGCCACCTTATTAACCATTGTTTCTTGTCAGCTCCGCCGCTAAATCGCGGTAGGCTTGGGCCCCTTTCGATGTGGGATCATAACTCAAAACGGGCATGGCAAAGCTCGGCGCCTCGCTCACCCGAACATTGCGCGGAATCACGGTTTGGAACACCAGTTCACCAAGGTTCGCCCGCGCGTCATTCTCAACCTGTTGCGACAGATTATTGCGGCGATCATACATGGTCAGTAGAACGCCCTCAATTCGCAGGTCTTTATTCCCGGTTTGCCGGACCTCTCTTATCGTCAGCATAAGCTGAGAAAGTCCTTCCAGTGCGAAAAATTCGCTCTGCAAAGGCACCAAGACCGAATGCGCCGCGATCATCGCATTCACCGTCAATAGGTTGAGTGAAGGCGGGCAATCAATCAAGATATAGTCGAACTTGAACTGATCCATCTGCGTCTGCCGCAGCGCGTCGTGCAAAAGAAAACTTCTCTTCTCATTCGAAAAGAGTTCGATGTCCGCAGAGCTGAGGTCAACCGTCGCCGGAACGATAAGTAACCCATCCGTTTCGGTGCGCTGAATGACATCCTGCGGAAGGCTATCGTCCAGCAAGAGATCATATGTCGTAAATTCGCGATCTTCGACTTCGATCCCAAGACCTGTAGAAGCATTGCCCTGCGGATCCAGATCAACCACCAGAATACGCTTCCCAGCTTCCGCAAGCGCAGCGGCAAGATTGATAGTCGTCGTCGTTTTACCAACGCCGCCCTTCTGGTTTGCAATGGCAATGATTTTCGGTCCAGCTGGACGAGAAAGGTCAGACACGGGCGATATCCTTAATCTTTAGAATGGCAGCGTCCGAATTGGTCTTGCTGGTTACCGTCTCTAGGTCGTAGGTCCAATCCTGCCGCGCCTCTAGGTCTTCACGCTTCCAGCTTTGACCTTTAGGGAAAAGTGCAATGCCTCCAAGTTTAAGATGCAACTCGGCGAACCCTAGCAGCTTCGTCAGATCGGCTAAAGCGCGGGCAGATAGCACGTCTGCTTCGAGACATTCGAGTTCTTCGATTCTCTCGGTTTTCACCTTTGCGGCAAGATCAAGTTCTCGAATGGCCGTCCGCAGGAAAGCCGATTTCCTTTGATCACTTTCAACCATGACTACATCGAATTTGCGTTCTTCTTGATTGAGGATCGAAATAACGATGCCCGGGAAACCTCCGCCGCTACCGAGGTCTACCCAATTCCCTGGCCCTGGAGCAAGCTCAAAGATTTGGATGGAATCCAGAATATGGCGAGACCAAAGGTCGTCCAAGCTGCTCTTGGAAACCAAATTAATCTTCGGATTCCATTTCCTCACCAATTCGGCAAAGGCTTTCAGCTTTTCAAATGTTTCACGTGAAACATCGAGGTCATTTTCGGTGCTCATGCTGACTTCTTTCCGGCCCCGCGCTTCACACGAGCAAGAATCAAAGTCAGCGCGGCTGGTGTCATTCCATCAATGCGAGCCGCCTGTGCTATTGTTTCCGGACGCGCGGAAGATACCTTCGACTTCAGCTCGTTAGAAAGGCCTGCAAGATCATCGAAGGAAAAATCAGACGGTATACGAACGTTCTCGTCTTTCTTAAGCACATCGATCTCTTTCTGTTGTCGAGCGATGTAGGTTGCGTAGAGCGCGTCCCGTTCAATCTGCCGACGTATCTCGAATGGAGTTTCTTCCAGGCTGCGATCAAGTGGCAGCAAATCCTCAAACTTCACATCGGGAAACGCGAGAACCTGATAGCCGCTACGCTTTGAACCATCTTGGTTGACTTTGATACCGGCGCTCGCAAGCTCTTTCGGCGTATACTCCGTACCTTCCAGCTTCGCCTTTGTCTCCTCTAGGGAGGAAACCTTCTCCTCGAATCTATCTCGGCGCGCGTCAGAGATACAGCCTAATTGAATCGCCAATGGAGTTAGCCGCTGATCCGCATTGTCCGCCCGTAGCGACAGGCGGAACTCGGCCCGAGAAGTGAACATCCGGTAGGGTTCCGTAACGCCCCGTGTCGTCAGATCATCGACCATAACCCCAATATAGCTTTCGGAACGGGTAAATGTCACCGCATCCCGGCCTTGGGCGCGCAGAGCGGCATTCAAGCCGGCTACGAGTCCCTGCGCGGCCGCTTCCTCATAGCCCGTCGTACCATTGATCTGTCCGGCGAGATAGAGGCCGGGTACGGTACGGACCGCAAGCGTTGATGAAAGAGCGCGCGGATCGACGTAGTCGTACTCGATGGCATACCCGGGTTGCAGAATAGTTGCGTTCTCAAGGCCAACCATGCTTCGGACATAGGCTTCCTGCACATCTGCCGGAAGAGAGGTCGAAATGCCGTTTGGATAGACGGTATGATCATCCGCGCCCTCGGGCTCTAGGAAAACCTGATGCGACTCTTTGTCGGCAAAACGGACGACCTTATCTTCGATCGACGGACAATAGCGCGGGCCTACGCCATCGATATGCCCGCCATACATTGCGGACCTATCGAGATTCTCTCTGATGATCTCATGAGTTTTCTCGTTCGTATGGGTAATACCGCAGGCGACCTGAGGGGCTGAAACCTTGTCGGAGAGGAAGGAAAACAGGACGGGGTCATCGTCCCCGGGCTGCCCTTCCAATATATCCCAGTTGATCGTGCGGCCATCCAGACGGGGCGGCGTCCCCGTCTTTAGTCGGCCCATCGGGAGATTAAAGGAATCGATCCGTTCGGCCAGTTTGACCGACGCTTTGTCCCCCATGCGGCCGCCTTCGTGCGATACGTCTCCGATATGAATGACACCTCGGAGGAAGGTCCCAGTTGTGAGAATTACAGACGCTGCTTTGATGGTCGTTCCGTCGGCCAAGACTACGCCGGCAACGGCTTCTCCATCCATCACGAAGTCGGTAACCTCTCCTTCAATGATGTCGAGGTTCGCTTGCGCGTCGATTTCGCGGAGCATCTCTGTCCGGTAGATTTTCCGATCAGCTTGCGCACGGGGGCCCTGAACCGCGGGGCCTTTCCGGCGGTTTAGGAGACGGAATTGAATGCCGGCCTTATCGGCAACGCGGCCCATGACGCCGTCCATCGCGTCAATCTCTCGTACCAGATGGCCCTTCCCCAGTCCGCCGATGGCCGGATTGCAGGACATGACGCCGATCCCATCGCGGCTCATCGTGACGAGCGCTGTGGGTGCGCCTAGCCGTGCCGAAGCGTGCGCTGCTTCCGCGCCCGCGTGGCCGCCACCGATCACGATCACATCAAAATGTTTCACGTGAAACACTCCATCATTTACCAACGCAAAAGCTGGTGAAGATCTCATCCAGCAGGTTCTCGACGTCTATGCGGCCCACTAGAGTTTCCAGCGCGCGAATGGCGAACCGAAGCTCCGCAGCGGCCAAATCATAGAAATCAGGTCCCCGAGTCAGGATAACATCTACTTCAGCCAAACACGAGACGGCTTGCTGCAAGGCGACGCGATGCCGCTCATGGGTCGCAAGTCCGATGCTTGAGCTGCGTTCCGAGAGCGTAGATTGAATGCGGTCGATGAGCTCTGACACGCCCTGCCCGGTCTTCCCTGAGATACCGTTCGCCTCAATACCAACGAGATCTGCCTTGGGGTGGAGAACAATATCCTCTTCCTCTGGCGTAAGGGCCAAGGCCTCATCCGGCGCCGCGAGAAACACCCGCAGATCCGCCGCCCCGGCGCGTTCGATTGCGCGTTCAATCCCGATGGTTTCAACTTTATCTTCGCTCTCGCGGAGACCCGCCGTATCCAACAGGGTGACCGGCAGCCCGCCGAGGTCCATTCGAACTTCGATTACGTCGCGGGTAGTGCCCGCGATTTCAGAGGTGATCGCTGCGTCGCGTCCCGCTAGCGCATTCAAGAGCGTCGACTTACCCGCATTTGGCGCACCGATGATCGCGACTTCGAAGCTATTTCGAACCCGTTCAGCGACATAGGTGCCTTCCGCTTCGGCCTGCAATTCCTTGCCGACCTTCGAGAGCAGCGCCTCTACCTCGGGGGTGACATTGACGGGCACTTCTTCATCCGCGAAGTCGATCGTGGCCTCCAGAAGCGCAGCGGCGCGGATCAGGTCTTTTCGCCAATCTTCGACCCGTGCGCCGAGGTGGCCCGACAAAACGCGAAGCGCTTGCTTTCGCTGTGCTTCTGTTTCGGCTTCGATGAGATCTGCCAGCCCTTCGACCTGCGCGAGATCCAGCTTTTCATTCTCTAGCGCACGGCGGGTGAACTCCCCCGCTTCGGCCATCCGAGTTTCGGGGAAGGTCGACAGCAGGGAAAGCATCGCCCGGACCACGGCGATGGAGCCATGGAGTTGAAATTCAACTACATCTTCGCCTGTAAAGGAATTTGGCCCGGGGAAGCTTAGGACCAGAGCTTGGTCGATAACCTCTCCGCCCGTGCCGCGGAGGTTTCGCAACACGCTTTCGCGTCCTTCAGGACGTTTGCCGGAAATCTCCTGCGCAATCGCGAAGGACTGTGGGCCGGAAATGCGGATCACCGCAACCCCGGCACGGCCCGGCGCTGACGCTTGGGCGAATATCGTGTCCATATTTCACTAACCTATTGTTATTACTTAATAACTCAGGTGTTCATGGAGTCGAAGAAGTCAGAATTCGACTTAGTTTGCTTGAGCTTGCCGAGCAGGAATTCGATGGCGTCGGTGGTGCCCATCGGGTTGAGGATGCGGCGCAGGACGAAGGTTTTCTGCAGGTCCACCTTGTCGACCAGAAGATCCTCCTTCCGGGTGCCGGACTTGAGGATGTCGATCGCCGGGAAAACGCGCTTGTCGGCGATCTTGCGGTCCAGCACGATCTCGGAGTTGCCGGTGCCCTTGAACTCTTCAAAGATCACCTCGTCCATGCGGCTGCCGGTGTCGATCAGCGCGGTGGCGATAATGGTGAGCGAGCCTCCCTCTTCGATGTTCCGCGCGGCCCCGAAGAAACGCTTCGGGCGTTGCAGGGCATTAGCGTCGACACCACCGGTCAGGACCTTGCCCGAGGACGGCACCACGGTATTGAAGGCGCGACCCAGACGGGTGATCGAATCGAGCAGGATAACAACGTCGCGCTTGTGCTCGACGAGGCGCTTGGCCTTTTCGATGACCATCTCGGAGACGGCGACGTGGCGCGTGGCCGGCTCGTCAAAGGTGGAGGAGACGACCTCCCCCTTCACCGACCGCTGCATGTCGGTGACTTCCTCGGGCCGTTCGTCGATCAGCAGGACGATCAGGTAGCACTCCGGGTGGTTTTTCTCGATGCTGTTAGCGATGTTTTGCAGCAGCACGGTCTTACCGGTGCGCGGCGGGGCCACGATCAGCGAGCGCTGGCCCTTACCGATGGGCGAGACCAGATCGATGATCCGCGCGGAGCGGTCCTTGATCGTGGGGTCATCAACCTCCATCGTCAGACGCTCGTCGGGGTAAAGCGGCGTGAGGTTCTCGAAGGCAACCTTGTGGCGCGCCTTCTCGGGCGCCTCGAAGTTGATCTTGGTGACCTCGGTCAGCGCGAAATAGCGTTCGGTGTCATCGGGCGCCTTGATCAGCCCCTCGATAGTGTCCCCGGTGCGCAGCGACCATTTGCGGATCATGTCGGGCGAGACGTAGATGTCATCGGGGCCCGGCAGGTAGTTCGCTTCGGGAGAGCGCAGAAAACCGAATCCGTCTTGCAGCACTTCCAACACGCCGTCGCCCGAGATCTCCCAACCGTCATCCGCACGTTCGCGGAGAATCTGGAACATCATCTCGCCTTTACGCATGGTCGAGGCGTTTTCGATCTCCAGCTCTTCGGCCATGGCGAGCAGGTTTTTCGGCGTCTGCGCCTTGAGATCAGCGAGGTTCAGCGTTTCGGTTGTCATGGAGCATCCTGTTCAGCCGCAGCAGAATGCGGGCTGGTCGATCATTTGAATGTGGCAAGCAGAAACCGCCCCGGACGGGACAGTGGCGCAGATATAGGCGGCAGCGCGGCTTGAGTCAATTGCCTCAGAATTTCACGACCACTGAGAAGACGATCACGATCATCAGCAGTGTCGGCACTTCGTTCAAAAGCCGGAACTGACGGCCCGTGACGGTACTGTCGCCGCTTTCGACGGATTTGACCTGTTTTTTCAGCCAAACATGGAAAACCGTCATGGCGATGACACTGGCCCCCTTGGTCCATGGCCAGATCATCGTCCAATCCACGATTCCGGGCGTCAGAACGAGGGCGAGGCCGAAAACCCATGTCGCCATCATCGCAGGCCGCATGATGAACTGAGCGAGCTTGAATTCCATCATCGCGAAAGTCTTGTGCATCCGCCCGCCGGAGCCCGCCTGTTCGACATGATGCACGAAGAGCCGCGGTAGGTAGAAGAGCGCCGCCATCCAACTGATGACCGACACGATATGGAGCGCTTTGATCCATGGATAAGCGAGGCTGAGAAGATCGAACATGGGGAAGGCTCCGGTGTGCGTGCTTCTTTCTTAATAAATAAGAAAAGAGAAAAGATGTAGTTGATTGTAGGGCGCCTGAATCCTGTGGATTAATGATTTATACCGCCGCTTATCAACAGGTGAACAAACTTCGCGGCCCCCTGTGGATAAGCTGGCCCCGATTCGCGAATATTAAATTTTCTCAGGATCTTGCTAGCGTATTTTCCGGGGGACAAAATGTATCAAAGCGGGGATAACCGGTGAAGTCTCGTGGTTATACGCACAAGCGGCTTATCCCTATTCATCGGGGTGGGAATCGGCGACAAAAACCGCGACTCGGGGCGAGATCTGCGGGCTTGTGCTGTCAACTTTTATCTCGCAGAACAAATCCTCAAGATTTGCGCCAGATCATCACAGGGTTATCCACATGCCGCAGAAAATCATCCTCGCCTCCGGCTCGGAGATCCGGGCGCAGCTCTTGGCGCAGGCCGCGATCCCGCATGAGGTGATCCCAGCCAAGATCGACGAAGAGATGATAACTGCCGCGCTGCGGGCCGAAGAGGCCAAGCCGCGCGACATCGCCGATACCTTGGCCGAGATGAAAGCCCGAAAAGTGAGCGAGCGACACCCCGGCGCGCTGGTTCTGGGCTGCGATCAGGTGTTGGAACATCGCGGAGAGATGCTGCACAAGCCGCATGATCAGGACGAGGCGATAGCGCAGCTTCACCGGCTCCGCGGGGATCGGCATTCGTTGCTCTCTGCCGCCGTACTTTATGAAAACGGTGAACCGCTCTGGCGGCACGTAGGTCAGGTGCGGCTGCGTATGCGCGAGGCCAGCGACGCCTATATAGAAGACTACGTCGCGCGAAACTGGGAGAGCATTCGCCACGCGGTGGGCTGCTACAAGCTGGAAGAGGAAGGTGTGCGGCTCTTCACCCAGATTGAGGGGGATTACTTTCACGTCCTCGGTATGCCATTTCTTGAACTGCTGAATTTCCTGACGCTGCGCGGAGACCTCACGACATGAGCCTGCCCAAAATCCCCCTCGCCGGTGTGATCGGATCGCCCATCGCGCATTCCAAATCCCCGCAGTTGCATCGCCATTGGCTGGAGACCTATGGCATCGCCGGGCATTATGTGCCGCTTGATGTCGCCCCCGATGATCTGGAAGAGGTGCTGAGAACGCTGCCCAAGATGGGCTTTGTTGGGGTGAACCTGACGATCCCCCATAAAGAAGCGGTGATGGAGATTGCGGATCTCATCACTGACCGGGCCACTCTGATCGGCGCGGCCAATACGTTGATCTTTCGCGCCGATGGCAAGATTCATGCGGATAATACGGATGGCTACGGCTTCATCGAGAATCTCAAGGCCGGTGCGCCGGATTGGGATCCGAAGGCCGGACCGGCGGCGGTCTTGGGCGCGGGGGGCGCGGCGCGGGCGGTTGTCTCCTCGCTTTTGGATACTGGCGTGCCTGAGATCTGCCTGTCAAACCGCACCCGCGTCCGGGCGGAGCAGTTGCAGCGCGATTTCGGCGGCCGGGTTAAAGTCGTCGATTGGGTGCAGGCGGGCAATATGATCGATCACGCCAGTTTGTTGGTGAACACCACATCGCTTGGCATGATCGGCAAAGGCGCCTTGCGGGTGCCGCTGGATGGGCTGCGCCCCGGCACCGTGGTGACGGATCTCGTTTACGCTCCGCTGCGCACCCATCTGCTTGAAACGGCTGAGAATATGGGCTGCGTCACGGTCGACGGGCTGGGCATGTTGTTGCATCAGGCGGTCCCGGCGTTCGAGCGTTGGTTCGGCCAGCGGCCCGAGGTCGACCGCGCCACGCGAACGGCGGTGCTGCGCTGATGTTCCACCTCGGGCTCACCGGCTCCATCGGCATGGGCAAATCGACCACGGCAAAGATGTTTGCCGAGGAAGGCTGCGCTGTATGGGATGCCGACGCGGCGGTGCACCGGCTTTATGCCCCGGGCGGGGCTGCCGTGGCGCCGATGCAGGCGGCTTTCCTGGAGGCTATCGAGGGCGGTGGCGTCTCTCGTGCCGCGTTGAAAGAGGTCATCGCCGCCGATCCGACCGCCCTGCCCCGGATCGAAGCCATCGTGCATCCGCTGGTGGCCGAAGACCGGGCGACGTTTTTGGCGCAGGCGGATAGCGACATTGCCGTGCTGGACATTCCGCTGCTGTTCGAGACCGGCGGCGAGGCTGCGATGGACGCGGTGGCCTGCGTGTCGATCCCGGCAGAGGTCCAGCGCGACCGGGTACTGGCGCGCGGCACGATGACAGAGGCGCAATTCGACGCCATCCGCGCCAAGCAGATGCCCGCCGAAGAGAAGTGCGCCCGCTCGGACTATGTGATAGTGACCGACACGCTCGACCATGCCCGCGCGCAGGTGCGGGCGGTGATCCGCGACATCAGGGAAAGACTGCGCCATGCGTGAAATCGTGCTCGATACTGAAACCACCGGCTTTGACCCCGAAAGCGGCGACCGTATCGTCGAGATCGGCGCGGTCGAGCTGATGAACCACATGGCCACGGGCGAGACCTATCACCAATATATCAATCCCGAACGCTCCATGCCCGAGGAAGCCTTTCAGGTGCACGGGCTGGGCGATGACTTTTTGCGCGACAAGCCCAAGTTCGCGCAGATCGGGCGGCAGTTTCTGGATTTCATTGGCGATTCCAAGCTGATCATCCACAACGCGGCCTTCGACATCAAATTCCTGAATGCTGAGCTGCGCTGGATGGGCCTGCCGCAGATCCCGTGGGAACAAGCGCTCGACACGCTGGAGATTGCGCGCAAACGCTTTCCGGGCTCACCCGCTTCGCTCGACGCGCTCTGCCGTCGCTTTGGCATCGACAACACCTCGCGGACGCTGCACGGCGCCTTGCTCGACAGTGAGATCTTGGCCGAAGTCTATCTGGAACTGATTGGGGGGCGGCAGCCGGACTTCGCGCTGTCCTCGGCGCCGGAGCGCAAGACGGGCGAGCCGGAGACGCGCTGGACCCCGAAACCGCGGCCCACGCCCCTGCCCTCGCGTCTGACAGAGGCCGAAGCCGCCGCCCATGCCGAATTTGTCGGTAAACTGGGCGACGACGCGCTGTGGAAACAGCTTGGCTGACGCTTAAGCGTCGGCTTTTGGCGGGTTTTCGGCCTGACGGCGTGCCACTTCGTTGCGATAGAGCGACAGGAAGTCGATGTTCTCAAGGTTCAGCGGCGGGAAGCCACCGTCACGGGTCACGTCGCTGACGATGCGGCGCAGGAAGGGGAAGATCATGCGCGGGCATTCGATCAGCAGATAGGGGTGCATCTGCTCTTCCGGCACGTTTTCGACTTGGAAGATACCGACATAGTCGATTTCCAGCACGAAAAGCGTCGCGTCGCCGTCTTTCGCTTTGGAGGTGATGTTCAGCTTGATCGCGGTTTCATACTGGTTCTCGCCCGAACGCTTTTTCGCGTCGAGGTTGACCTGAACCTGCACGTCGGGCTGTACATCCGCCGGGGCACCCTTCTGCGCCATGATGTTTTCGAACGACATGTCGCGGATGAACTGGCCCAGCACGCGCATCTGCGGCTGCTTGGGTTGTGCGGTTTCGTTTTCTGCCATTTTCTGTGTCCTGTTGTGGTGAATTTCTTAAATCTACCCGGACTTAACAGGTCGGCACGGGCCGCTCAATCCTTAGTCCAACCCGAGGGGCCCTTGGTCTGGCGCGGCTGTTCGGGGATCTCATGGAAATCGCCGTCGATCACATCGCCGCGCGGGTCGCGCCTGCCCTGCGGGCCGGGGCGTGGGCCCATGCCGCCCGGCGTGCCAAAGCTTTGCACCTTCACCCGGTCGCGGATCGCGCGATAGGCGGCGGCGCGGAAGCGCGGCACCAGAAAGGCAAAGCCGACAGCATCGGTGAAGAACCCCGGCGTCAGCAGCAGCGCGCCGGAAAACAAAATCATCGCGCCATGCACCAAAGGTTCGGTCGGGTCGCGCAAATCATTGAAGGAACTGCGCAACTGCCCAAGTGCAAGCGCACCCTGAGACCGCACCAACCATGTGCCCAAAATGGCGGTCGAAACCACCACGGCCAGCGTCCAGCCAAGGCCGATGGCGCCACCGACTTGGATGAAAAGCGTGATCTCGATCAGAGGCACGGCGATAAATGCGATCAATAGCCACATGCGGCGGAGTCCTTTCGCTGGGGGCAGAGTGGACTTGCCCCGGTCGAACACCTACATAAGAGCTTAACTCGCATGTTTCCATGCCACCCCTGAATGAGGTTTCGATGAATTCTCCCCTGATACAGCTTCTGGTGCTTGCCGGTATCGCCGTATTCCTGATCCTGCGGCTGAAAAACGTGCTTGGCACGCGTGAGGGTTTTGAAAAGCCCCCGGTGACCGATCAAACGCCAAGCCCGCGCAGCGGCCCCGCGTTTGAAGTGATCGAAGGTGGCCCGGATCTCGATATCACCGATCACGTTCCCGAAGACAGCCCCTCGGGCAAGGCCTTGGCCGAGATGAAGCGGGTCGAGCCGTCCTTTGGCGTTAGCGATTTCCTGCAAGGCGCGCGCGGCGCTTATGAGATGATCGTCATGGGCTATGAGCGGGGCGATTTGGGCGAAATTCAGCCGTTTCTGGCCGATGACGTCTATGAAAGCTTTGTTGACGGCGTCGCCGCGCGGGAGGACCAAGGTCTGACGATTGAGGCGACTTTCATCGGCGTGCGTGAGATGGAACTGATCGACGCCAAGATGGACGAGACCACGAAAGAAGCCGAACTCACCATCCGCTTCGTCGGCGAGCTGACCTCGGAGGTTCGCAACCGCGAGGGCGAGATTGTCGAGGGCAGCAGCACCGAAATCAAACGCCAAAAAGATACATGGGTCTTCGCCCGTGTCATGGGCTCGGACGATCCGAATTGGCTGTTGGTTTCCACAGACGGGTAGCGCGTGCGCTTGGCGCACTGGCGCTGTTGGGCGGTGTGTCGATGAACACGCCGTCAGCAGCAGAGGTGCATTATACTGTCATGGATTTCGACCAGCTTGAGGGCTGGGCCGAAGATGACCACGCCTCCGCCTTCGAGGTTTTCACCAGCACCTGCGGCGACATGAAAGATGTCGATTGGCGCGCGCTCTGTAAGCTGGCAAAGGATGGACCCGACCCGCGGCAGTTTTTCGAATTGTTCTTTCGCCCCGTTCTGATGGAAGACGGCAAAGACGCGCTTTTCACCGGGTATTTCGAACCTGAGTTGGACGGCGATCTCTACCCCTCTGCCCGGTTTCAATACCCCATCTACGCCATGCCCCCCGAGGCCGAGCAGATCCGCCCCTGGCTCACCAGGCGCGAGATCCTAGATGGCGACGTGATGCGCGACCGCGGGCTTGAGATCGCTTGGGTCGATGACCCGGTTGAGCTTTTCTTTCTGCAAATTCAGGGCTCTGGCCGTATTCGCCTGCCCGATGGCAGCTATCTGCGGGTGGGTTACCGCGGCGCGAATGGCCATGATTACCGCTCGGTCGGGGTCGAATTGGTGCGGCGCGGGGTCTATGAGGCGCATCAGGTCAGCGCCGATGTCATCAAGAACTGGGTGCGCCGCAACCCCGAAGATGGCCGCGAATTGCTCTATCACAACCCGTCTTACGTCTTTTTCCGCGAAGTCAGCCGCGTGCCCGCCGATAAGGGGCCGCTGGGGGCGATGAACCGGTCTATCACCGCCATGCGCAGCATCGCGGTTGACCCGTCGCATGTGCCGCTCGGCGCGCCGGTCTGGATTGAGAAAGACGGGAATAAACCTCTGCGCCGTCTGATGGTCGCGCAGGATACAGGCTCGGCTATCAAGGGCGCGCAGCGTGCGGATGTGTTCTTTGGCACTGGCGACAAAGCGGGCCGCGCGGCGGGACGTCTGCGCGATCCGGGGCGGATGGTGGTCTTGATGCCAATCCAACGCGCCTATGCTTTCCTGCCGGAGAGCGCGATATGAAACGGCGCCGCTTGAACGAAGACGATCTCGAACTTTGGCGCCGGGTGACCGAGCGGACCGAGGAGCTGGAGCTGAACAAGCTTTTCACGCCCGAGATCGACGCGCCCCCCCCTGCCCCGCCACAAGTTCGGCGGGCCAAGATCGCCTTGCAGGGCAACAAACCGCAGCCATCCATGAAAAAGCGGGGCAACGACCTGCGCCCGACATTGGCCGAGCAGATGAAGGCCGCGCCGGTTCAGATGGACAACAAGGCCTATGGCAAGCTCAAACGCGGCAAACTGCGCCCCGAAGGCCGGATCGATTTGCATGGCATGACGCTTGATCGGGCGCATCCTGCCCTGAACGGCTTCATTATGGATGCCCATGCGCGCGGCAAGCGGTTGGTGCTGGTCATCACCGGCAAGGGCAAACGCCGCGACGACGGTGGCCCGATCCCCGTGCGCGATGGGGTGCTGCGCCATCAGGTGCCCCAGTGGCTGTCTATGCCACCGCTCAGCAGTCTCGTGCTACAGGTCGCGCAGGCCCACGTCAGCCACGGCGGCGGCGGGGCCTATTACGTCTACCTACGGCGCAACCGCTAGCTGTGCAGCAGCGGTTTGTAGCGCGCAATCGCCCATGCGGCCAAGCCTGCGGCAATCAGATAGTAAAGCGCGATGGGCAGCATCTGCTGCGGGAAATCGACGCCGAGGTCGATGAACAGCCCCGTCACCCCCGGCCCGATGGCCGAACCAAAGACCATCAGCGCCGCCGCCACCGCCTTGATCGACCCGACGTGGCGGGTGCCGAAATACTCGGCCCAAAAGGTTGCGGGCGCGGTGGATTGCATCCCCTGCCCCATGCCAAAAATAAGCAAGCCGATCCCGGCCATCCAGAGCGTGTCGGCATAGGCGAGCACCGCGAATGACAGGGCAAAGGGCAACATCATCACCGGCACAACGCGGCTGACGCCGAAACGGTCGATTGCCCAGCCCGAGAGGAAGGTCGAGGCCACCGCCGAGATTGTATAGACCGGCATCAAAGCCACGAATTCGACCAAGGCCCATCCCTTCACTTGGGTCAGATGCACCTGCTGAAAGAACAGGGCCGTGCCCCATGCCGCGGGGCCGATGGCCAGCGGGATGATCATCCAGAAGAGACCCGAGCGGAACATCTCGGCCCGGGTCCAATGCCGCCCTCTCATACCCGCGCGCTGCGCCTGATCGGCCATGCTTTGCGGGGTGCGCTCTTGCCGCAGCAGCATTTGGATCACCGGGATCGTCAGCAGCACCAGCACCGCGGCCAGCACCCAAAGGCTGCGCCAGTGAAAGCTGGCGAAAAGCGCCACGAAGATCACCGGCAAAAATGCCTGACCAGCGGCGAAACCCATTGAGGATAGCGAAAGCGCCTTGCCACGCGAGGCCTCAAACCAGCGCACCATGGCGACCTGCCCAAGCTGAGACATCATCCCCTGCCCGGTCAGCCGCAATGCGTAGATGACAAAGATCAGCGCAATCCAATTCGGCACCGCCGCCATCGCCAAACAGGCGCCCGCCAGCGCCAGCATCACGCCAAGGGCCAGCACCCGCACGCGAAAGCGGTCCGTCAGCACCCCGGCCCAGACCATGGTGATGGCCGACAACGTCGTGCCGATGGTATAGATGCCGCCCCACTGGCCGTCGCTGAGGCCAAAGTCGCCTTTCACCGCCCCCGCAAAGAGCGAGATAAAATAGGTTTGCCCATAGGACGAGGTGAAGGTCAGCAGGAAACCGGCCAGCAGAAACAGCCAGTTGCGCCGCAGAAATGAGAGGTATTCCATGCCCCTTTCTTCGCCGGGGCATGGAGGAAAGGAAAGCCCTAAAGAACGTAGCGGCTGAGATCGGTGGAGCGGGTCAATTCGCCAAGGTTCTTTTCAACGAAATCCGCATCGACGGTGATCTCTTGCCCCGAGCGATCAGGCGCGTCGAAGGAGACTTCTTCGAAGACCCGTTCCATCACCGTATAAAGCCGCCGCGCACCGATGTTCTCAACCGAGGTGTTGACCTCTGCCGCGATCTTGGCCAGCGCCGCGATGCCCTCTTCGGTGAAGGTCACGGTCAGTTCCTCGGTCCCCATCAGGGCGGTGTACTGCCGGGTAAGCGCATTGTCGGTCTCGGTCAGGATGCGGACGAAATCATCCTCGGTCAGCGCCCGCAGTTCGACGCGGATCGGCAGACGGCCCTGCAATTCGGGCAAAAGGTCCGAAGGCTTGGCGATATGGAACGCGCCTGAGGCGATGAAGAGGATGTGGTCGGTCTTCACCGGGCCATATTTCGTCGAGACCACAGTGCCTTCGATCAGCGGCAGCAGGTCGCGCTGCACCCCCTCGCGGGAAACATCGCCACCGCGCGCGTCAGAACGGGCGCAGACCTTGTCGATCTCATCAAGGAAGACGATGCCGTTCTGCTCGACCGCTTCAATGGCGGCGCGGTTCACGGCTTCGTCGTCGAGCAGCTTGTCTGCCTCTTCGCCCACCAGCACGTCATAGCTATCGGCCACGGCCATGCGTTTCTTGGTGGTGCGCCCGCCCATGGCTTTACCGAAAATATCGCCGAGGTTCATCATCCCCATGCCTTGCTGGCCGGGAATGTCCATCATCGGGAAGGTGCTGGAGGTATCGGCGACCTCAAGCTCGATCATCGTGTCATCAAGTTCGCCTGCGCGTAGTTTCTTGCGGAACATCTCGCGCGTGCCGTCGCGGGCATCGGTGCCGGCGATGGCGTCGATGACACGGTCCTCGGCGGCCTGTTCGGCCTTGGCTTTAACGTCTTCGCGCATGAACTCGCGGGTCATGGCGATAGAGCTGTCCACGAGATCGCGGATGATCTGTTCCACGTCGCGGCCGACATAGCCGACTTCCGTGAATTTCGTCGCCTCAATTTTAATGAAGGGCGCGCGGGCGAGCTTCGCCAAGCGGCGGCTGATCTCGGTCTTGCCGACGCCGGTGGGGCCGATCATCAGGATGTTCTTTGGGTAGACTTCATCGCGCAGGTCATCGCTCAGCTGTTTGCGGCGCCAGCGGTTGCGCAGGGCCACGGCCACGGCGCGTTTGGCGTCGTTCTGGCCGATGATATAGCGGTCCAGTTCGGATACGATCTCGCGGGGGGTCAGGTCGGTCATGCGGTGATTTTCTCCACGGTGAGTTTGCCGTTGGTGTAGACGCAGATGTCGGCGGCGATCGCCATGGCATCACGGGCAATGGTTTCGGCGTCCCGGTCGCTGTCCATCATGCCGCGCGCGGCGGCGAGGGCATAGTTCCCGCCCGATCCGATGGCGGCGACCTCATGCTCCGGCTCCAGCACATCGCCCGCGCCGGTGATGACCAACAGGTCTTTGCCGTCGCTCACGATCAGCATCGCTTCGAGCTTTTGCAGGTATTTATCGGTGCGCCAGTCCTTGGCCAATTCGACACTGGCACGGGCCAATTGACCCGGTGTCGCTTCCAATTTGGCCTCCAGCCGTTCCAGCAGGGTAAAGGCATCCGCGGTGGAGCCCGCAAACCCCGCCACCACGTCATAGCCGCCGGGGCTGAGCTTGCGCACCTTGCGCGCGGTGCCTTTGATCACGGTCTGGCCAAGGCTGACCTGTCCGTCACCGGCAATCACCACTTCGCCGCCTTTTTTGACGCCAATGATCGTGGTCCCGTGCCAACCGGGGAAATCGTCGTTCTGTGCCATGGGGCCTCCTGTCGCTTGGCGCTCTATATGGCCCCCGTGGCAGGGCAGGACAAGGGCAGCGCCGGTTGCGCGCGAAGCAGAGGCGACGCTTATGAGGCAGGGGCACGCTTGCGGTGCAGTGGCCAGCGGCTTTGCCCAAATGAAAAGGGCGCCCCGAAGGACGCCCGTTTTCGTAACTCAATGCCTAAGGCGTTGGCCTTAGATGGATTCTTCGATCCAGCTTTGCAGGGCCGCTTTTGGGCGCGCACCGGCGAGGTTGGACACGACCTGCCCGTCCTTGAAGATGAACAGCGCCGGGATACCGCGCACGCCGACTTGGGCGGGCGAGTTCGGGTTCTCGTCGACGTTGACTTTGACGATCTTCACGCGACCGTTCATTTCATCCGACAGCTCTTCCAGCGAAGGGCCGATCTGTTTGCACGGGCCGCACCATTCGGCCCAGAAATCGACCAGAACCGGAATGTCCGAATTTTTGACTTCGGCGTCGAAAGTGTCGTCGGTGACTGCGACGGTTGCCATGATGCTCTCCTGACAGGAATGGGTTGAGGCCTGAACCTATGAATGCGCGGCAGTGGCGTCAAGATATGGCAGGGCACGCAGGGCATTTGTCACGATATCGTTGGGTAACACCATAAGCGCGGGGGTGGCAGTCCATAGAATGGCCGTCTCGATCCGCCGATCCGGGTAGATCTGGCGCAGCATATGGGCATAGGCCCCCATCTGGCGCAGCAGCCCGTCGGGGCAGGCCTCAGCCGTGCCGGGGACCACGCGGTTGGTCTTGAAATCGACAGCAAGGATGCGATCCTCGGCGATCACCAAACGGTCGATCGTGCCATGCAGGCGCTGGTCTCCGAGGCTGCCGGTCACGGGCACTTCGGCGAGGGTTGTCTCAGCGAACAGCGGGGCGAGGGCAGGGGTGTTCAGCACCGCTTCCGCCTCATCTTCCGCGCGGGCGATCATCTCGGCGGGGTGTGTGCGGGCCAACCGCTCCAGAAAGATCTCCCGTGCATCCGGCCCCATCAGTGGCAGATGTTCCAGCAGTTCATGGACCAGCGTGCCATAGCTCAACGCGGTGTCCATATCGAGCCCGGCCTCACCCGCGAGCGCCTTGGCTCCGCCGAGATCCGAGGGCGACAGGGTCTTGTCCTCCCCCTTGGGGGAGGGGGCGGAGCGGGTGAAAACAGGGTCTAACGTGGGCGTTGTTACGGTTTTCTCAGGCGTCTCTATGATGTCGAGCGCATCCCAATCGCCCTGTTGATAGCGCAGCGTGCCATCGTCGCCCAAAGGCTCGGCCCGGAGCCTGGCCAGAGCGGCTGCGGTGATCTGATACCAAGAGGATTCATCTTTCGACAATTCCCCTGCCGCGGCCACGATCAGCCATTTCTCGGCCCGCGTCATGGCGACATAGAACAGGCGAAGCCGCTCTTGCAGCGCGGCCTCTTTCATCTCGTCTAGCCGCGCGCGCATGGGCTGGGGCATATCATCTGCCGGGGCTTTCCAGACGGGGGTGCCGTCAACGGTGATGATCTCATCCTTGATCGTCACATCGCGCCGCCCGGTGTCGGGCAGGATCACGATTGGCGCTTCCAGACCCTTGGCACCATGCACCGTCATCACCCGGATCTGGTTCGACGCGCTGTCGATCTGACGTTTGATTTCCAGATCATCGGTCTGCATCCATTGCAGGAACCCGGTCAGGCTGGGCACCGTGCCGCGCTCGTAAGACAGCGCTTGGCTCAACATCGCGTTGATCCCATCCTCGGCCTCTGGCCCCAGCCGCGCGAGCAGTTTGCGGCGCCCATCGTGGCGGGTGAGAATGCGTTCGATCAGATCGTAGGGGCGCAGGTAATCGACCTGCCCGCGCAGGTCGCGCAGCACGGCGAGGGTGGCGGCGTGGGCCTCGGTCTGGTTGCGCAGCGCTTGCCAGAGGTGATCCTCCTTACGGTAATGGGCGAGGGTGAAAAGCTCTTGTTCCGACCAGCCGAAAAGTGGCGATTTCAGCGCGGTGGCAAGCGATAGATCGTCGTCCGGCGTGGCGAGGAACGACAGGATCGCCGCCAGATCGCGCACCGCCAGTTCGGCCCCAACCTTGAGCCTGTCGGCCCCGGCGATGGGCAGTTCCGCCGCCTTGCAGGCGCGGATGATCTCGGAAAACAGGGCCGAGCGGCGCTGCACGAGGATCAGAAAATCCCCCGGTTGGATGCGCCGCCGGGCCAAGCCGCCCTTGCTGTCATCGGGGAGGTAATGTTCCTCGGTCGTCAACTCCTTGATGCGCCGTGCGATGCGTTCGGCCAGTTGCACCGTGTGATGCCGCGCGCTGCGGCGGTCGACGGGATCGGTCCAATCGCCCTCCTCGCCAGGGCCAGCCTTTTCGATGAAAGGCCAAAGATCGACGCGGCCGGGCAGGCGATCTTTGAAGGCCATATGGCCGTCATTGGTAAAGCCGGTCTGGATCGCGGGGTCGAAAACCCCATCGACCGCTTGCAAAATCGCCGAAGAGGAGCGGAAGGAATAGGCAAGACTGCGGCGCTGGAAAAACTGGCCCGCCTCACCGATCTTCTGTTCGAATGTCGTGCCTTTGCGGTCCAGCTCTTCGGGGTCCGCGCCTTGGAAAGAGTAGATCGACTGCTTCTTATCGCCCACGACGAAGAGCGTGCGATCGACCTCGTTACGCGCCCCGGCGCCGGAGTAAAATTCATCTGTCAGCCGTTCGATCACGTCCCATTGCCGGGGCGAGGTGTCCTGCGCCTCGTCGACAAGGATATGGTCGATGCCGCCGTCGATGCGGAACAACACCCAAGCGGCCACGGCCTTGTCGGTCAGCAAGGCGCGGGCTTTGAGGATCAGATCGTCAAAGTCGAGCCAGCCGCGTTTTTGTTTCTCATCCGCGTAGCGTTCAAGAAAGCGGGCCGCGAAACGGTGGAGCACATAGGATTTGCGCGCCGCCTTCAGCGCCAGCCGCGCTTCGCGGGCGTCTTCGACGCGCTGCATCAATTGCTCAAGCTGCGGCATCTGTTCGGCAATGACCTTTTGCGTCGGCTTGGTCGGGAAACTGCCGATTTTGGCGGTGAAGGGCGCCTTGGCGCCGCTGCCGGTCAGAAGGATGTTTTCAAGCTGGGGCAGGGCGGACAGATCATAGCGGTCGATCTCTTGCAGCGCCGCGCCCGCCTTGCCGTCATTGCCGCCTTTGGCCAGCAGATGGGGGATGATCTCGGCCATCATCGCCGCTTCGCTGCCAAGGAAGACTGAAGCCGCGATTTTGTCTTCGGTCAGGTCTTCGGGCTGGGCGAAAAGCGCTAGGATCTCGGCCCAAGAGCGGGGCGTGGTGAAGGCATCGCGTTGGCCCACGATGCTGCGGGTAAGGCTGGCGAAATCTTCGCCCGTGTAGTGCCGCGCGATCTCGGCGACCAGCGGGGCGTCTTCGCCTTCGGCCATCTCATCGACGATCTCGGCCCGCAGCAGATCGGCGGCGCGGTCTTCGATCTCGGTGAATTGCGGGCTGACCTGCGCCTCCAGCGGGAAGCGGCGCAGAAGGGCCGCGCAGAAAGAGTGGATGGTCTGAATTTTCAGCCCGCCGGGCGTTTCAATCGCGCGGGCAAAAAGGGTGCGGGCATCGCGCAGTTGCTCGGGCGCCAATTCGCCCTGCACGCCAAGATCGGCCAAGGCGCTGCGCAGTGCCGCGTCTTTCAGCATGGCCCATTCGCCCAAGCGTTTGAAGAGGCGGTTCTGCATCTCCGAGGCCGCCGCCTTGGTATAGGTCAGGCAAAGGATGTGTTGCGGCTCCACGTCGTCGAGCAGCAGCCGCGCCACGCGGTCGGTCAGCACGCGGGTCTTGCCTGAGCCCGCATTCGCGGTCAGCCAAGTGGAGGCATCGGGCCGGGCCGCTTCGATCTGGGCGCGGGTGGCATCGTTGAAATCACGCATCATTCCAGATCCTCCGGTCGGGCGGGGCTGGTGCCATCCCATTCCCCGAACCGCGCCAGTTGGTCAAAGTTTCCGGCAAAGGCATCGCTTTGTACCATCCGCCGCGCGGTAAAGCCCTGCCCCTCATCGAGGTAGCGCGAGAGCAGCGCGTGCAGACCGGCCAGCACCTCTTGCGGGTTTTCCTCCTCCAGCGGGGCGGGGACTTCGACCGGTTTCGACCCTAGACCGATAAAGGCGGCATGGGCCACATGGGCCACGCCCACCTCGGGAAAACCGCCCCGTTCGACCATCGCCGCTTCGATCAAGAGTTGTTTGTCAAACAGCCGCTGCTCTTTTTTGCCGGGCGGCGTGCCGGTTTTGTAGTCGTAAATCAGCACATCGCCGTCATCGGTCTGGTCGATCCGGTCGGCAAAGCCGCTGAGGGTAAAGCCGAGGTCGGCAAAGGTGTAGCTGCCCCGCGCGCCCTGTTCAAAAGCGACGGGGCTGGAGAACTCGGCGCGTTGGCTTTCGCGGGCGATGAACCAATCGGCGATCCGGTCGATGCGGGCCAGCCACATGGCGCGGGCGGCGGGCCAGGGGGCTTCTTCCTCCAGCACCTCGGCGGCCACTTGCATCAGCGTGTCGCGGGTCAACCGCGCAGGATCGCGGGCCACCAGTTTGACGAAATCCTCCATGATGCGGTGCAGGACGATGCCGCGCACCGGCGCGTCGGGCGATTGCACCAGCGGGTTGATCGGGCGCAGTTTCAGGCTGTGTTTGGCATAGATCGCGTAAGAATCGCGGATCAGCGTCTTGATCTCGGTCACTGACAGCTTGCGGGGGCGCGCCGCGCGCGGCGGGCGGGGCGAGGGGCGCGTGGCCGGGGCGGTCCGCTCTACCGCTTCCAAAGCACGCACCTGATCCAGCCAGCGGTTGCCACGCTGCTGCATGGCCTTCCACGCCTCCGGCCCGCCGGTGTCGCCCAAGCCGCCCAGCAGATTGCCCAAGCGGTTCAGCCAGCGTGACGGCACCATCTCGGCCTCGTCCGAGCGGATCGCGCGGGTGATCCAAACCTCGGGGCTGGCGAAGGCCTGTTGATAGTCATGCGCCGACAGGCCGATGCGCCGTTCGGGGAGCAGCAGCCCGGCTTTCTCGCGCATCTGACGGTTGAGCCATGGATCGGGCGGCGGCGCTTCGGGCCATGTGCCTTCGTTCAAGCCGCCAAGGATGACCAGCTCGGCCCCCTGCACCCGCGCCTCCATCGTGCCCCAGATCATGATATCGGGATGCGGGGTATCGGCCTCGCGCACCTCTTCTTGCGCCAAGAGCGCGCCCAAGAGATCGGCATAATCGGCGGCGTTCATCGCCCCGCCGTGGGCTGCATGTTCCGTGAGGTTCGCCATCACCGCCTCGGCCGCGATGCCTGCGCCCTGCTGCCAAAGCAGGTGGTCGGGATCGGCGGGTTGCCCGGCGGCGATCCTTTCGGCCAGCGCCAGATGTGCGGCGACGCATTCGGGCAGGGGCCGCTCTCCGGGGGTGGCATGGCCGGGAAAAACCTCACCCAGCCAAGCGACCCAATCGCGGAACCCGCTGGGGTCTTCCATCCGTTTCGCGGCGCGCTCTGCAATCTCGGCCAAGCCTTCGGCGTCGGGGTAGGGCAGCCCATGGCGGCGGATCTCAGCCTCCAAGCGCTGGGTATAAAGCTGGTGGAAATTCCGCCCCGCGCCGCTGTGGGTCAGCGGGTGTTTCAGCAGGGTCAGCAGCGCTTCGGCATCCAATTTTCGGACGAACAGCGCCGCCACATGGCGCAAGAACCGCCCCGGCGGGGAGAGTTGCAGCGGCATCCCGGCGCTGTCGTCGGGCAGAATGTTCCACCGGTCGAGCGCTGCGGTGACCTGCCGGGTGAGCATCCGGTCGGGGGTGATCAAGGCGGCCTTCACACCATCCTCGGCAGCTTGGCGCAGGCGCAGCGCGATGGCCAAAGCCTCGACCCGGGGGGTGGGCGCTTCGATTAGGGTAATGTCGGCGGTGGCACCTTGCAGGTTTTCCAGCTTGGGCCCTTCGTTCAGCCAAGCATGGGTGACGGGCGCAGGCCGAAGCGAGAGCGACACCAGCTTGTTACGGGCGGCGGATACCGGAGGCATCTCGCACCACGGCGCGACCGCGCCACGCGCCACGTCGAGCATATTCATCAGCTTGCGGAAGCGGTATTGCGGGTGATCCTCGGCCAGAAGCGCCTGATCCAACTCGTTCCAAACGGCGGTTGGCATCTCGAAATCGAACCCCGGCAGGATGATCGCGCCCTGCGGCAGGCGGGCCACGGCCTCCATCAACAACGCGGTGGTCCCGCGCGAGCCGGTGGACCCGGCAAGGATCACCGGGTGCTGCGGTGGCGCGTCTTGCCAGCGGGCGATGATCCGGGCGACCAGCTGCCGTCGCCGTGCCTCGGCATCCGGGCGGGTGGTGGTTTGGCCCAGATAGTCATGCGCGATGGCGAGGAACCGCTGCGCCCGCTCCCAATGGGCAGAGAGGTTGCCGACGTCTAGCCCGGCCACGGTCTCGGGCGAGACGCCTTCGCCCTGCATTTCGTCGATCAGCCCCGCCAGACTGTCCGACAGCGCATAGAGCGAGGCGCGCGGCGCGAGATCGGGTGCGGCATCCAGCAGGCGCGACACGAGTTGAATGAGTTCCAGCCGCCGTTGCAGCGGCGGTGTCGGGGCGGGCAGCGCAATGCCGGGGGCCAATGCATCAAGGTCGGTGATCAGCCGGATGCGCGGCAGAAATCCTGCCGGACCCGCGTCGAAATCATGGCGTAGCCGACGCGCCATGCGGTTGGTGTTGACCAGCAACTCGACACGGGCCATCGCCTCGGGCGGGCCATTCTCCAACCGGTCGCACAGCCCGCGCACCAATCCGCGCGGGAAATCGACACCGGGGGCAAGGCCAAAGACGCGGGGGCTGTCCTGCGGCTCAAACATCGGCACCTGCCAAAAGGCTTTCGGCAAGGGGAATGCCGCCGGGGTGCCCCACATCGCACCAGCGCCCGCTATAGGGCAGGCCAAACAGCGTCCCGCGTGCCAGCATCATGTCCCACAACAGGTTGAGCGAGAATGCCTCGGCTTCGATATCGGCCAGCAGATCGGTCTTGATGATCTGCACCCCGCCATAGACCTCGCCCGGCCCCCGTTGCAGGCGGCCATCCGCGGCGCGGGTAAAGTCGCCCGTGCCGCCATGGCCAAGGGTGTTCTCCAACGGCACGGTCATCAAAAGCGCGTCCATCCGTGCCGGATCCCATGCGTTGCGGAGCATTTCGAGCGGGTTCGCCCCAGCCCAAATTGCGTCACTGTTCATGGTGAAAACCGGTCCCGACCCCAGCAGCGGCAACGCGTTGCGCAGCCCGCCGCCGGTGTCGAGGATCTGGGGCGCTTCGATCACCGTTTGCACATCCTGCGCTTTCAGATGTGCCTTTAGCTGGTCGGGGAGGTAGTGCAGGTTCGCCACGATCCGCGCAGGGGATATCCCGCGGGCAAGGTCGAGCGCATGGTCAATCAAGGGGCGGCCCGCGACTGGCACCATGGGCTTGGGTTGGTTCTGGGTGAGATGTTTCATACGTGTGCCGAACCCGGCCGCGAACATCATGATGGCGTCGGGATTGTCGCGCATTGGCTTTTCAGTTGCTCCAGAAATTCGGGGGTCGGCGGGGGCAGCACGCCTGCGATTGCCTCCGCCACATCGGCAAGCGCGGGATGGCGCAGGTTATGTTGCAGATGCTGCCAGACGCGGGGGATCAGATCGACGTAATGCGGTTTGCCATCGCGCAGAGAGAGGCGCGCAAAGATCCCCAAGATGCGCAGATTGCGCTGGGCGCCGAGTAGCGCATAGGCGCGGCGGAAGGGGGTTTCCGCCTGTCCGGTTTGGGCAAGGTAATCGTCGATGATCTGCGCCTCCACCGCCCGGGGCACATCGCGGCGGGCGTCTTGCAGGATCGAGACGAGATCATAGGCCGGGTGGCCGAGCAGCGCGTCTTGAAAATCCAGCAAACCGACCCGCGCCGCCCCTTCGCGCTCTGGCAGCCAAAGCAGGTTCTCGGCGTGATAATCGCGCAGGATCACGACCTTCGGGCTGTCATCCAACGCTGCGGCGAGGGGGCGGAAAGCCTGCGCGAAAGCGGCGTTTGCGCTCTGCCCGCCTGTGGGGGCGTAAAAGTCGAAGGCGGGGGAGGCCATATCGGTCAGCCAATCGGCATCGCAAATCGGCAGTTCCGGCAGGGGGGCCGCGTGCAGTTTGACCAAAACGTCAGCAGCCGCGCGGTAGAGGGGGAGTTCCCGAGCCGGATCCGCCGCCATGAGCCGCGCAAAGAGGTCATCGCCAAGGTCTTCGATCAGCAGCAGACCGTTGTCATTGTCCGCATGGTAAATCTCGGGCGCGCTGAGGCCACAGCCTGCCAGATGCGCCGCGACATGACGAAAGGGTCGCACGTCTTCACCGCGTTCCGGTGGGGCGTCCATCAAGATGGCGCGCGCTCCATTCGCTTTGCGCAACCGGTCATAGCGCCGGTTGGAGGCATCGCCCGCCAGCAGCTTGCGGGAGGCTTCGGCCCAGCCCGCGGTTTGCAAAAAACCTTCGATCAATGCGGCGCGTTCGGTCATTTGCGCCACGCGGCTAGCTTCTCGGCCCAATCGCCGCCGGACCATTCTGCGGTCAGCCTGCGGCTGTCTTCTTCGGTGCCGGGGCTAAGGCTGATCTCTAGGGCATCGGCTGGGGCGAGCGGGCCCAGCCGATCCGGCCATTCCACCAGACAGATCGCATCGTGAAAGGCGCCGATCAGCCCGAGCTCCTCAATCTCATGAGTGGAGGTCAGCCGGTAGAGATCGGCGTGCCAGATCGCGCTGCTTGCCGTGTCATAGGTCTGCACCAAGGTGAAGGTGGGCGAGGGGATATCCTCGGGGTGGTCGAGCAATTCGGTGATCAGCGCGCGGGCGAAATGGGTCTTGCCCGCGCCGACATCGCCGCTGAGCAGGATGATATCGCCGGGAGACAGGCGGCGGGCCAGTTGCCGGGCGCGCTCAGCGGTGTCATCGGGGCCGCTGAGCAGGAGGGAAAGGGTATCGTCGGACATGCCCCATGCTTAGCGTCCGGACGCGCAGCCGCAAGATTAAAGCGGCTGGGAGCGACCTAGTTGGAGGGTTGCCGCCGGTCGCCCGCCGAAGGAGCGTTGGAAGGCTCCGACCGGCCCGCGCCGACGGGGATCGGACGAAAGCGTATGAGCGTGGCACCCGATGCGATGGCCGAGACCTCGCAAGAAAGCGGCGCGCCCTGATGCGGGTAGATGGGCATGTTCCAGCCCGCGCGGTCGCCCCTGCCCATGACGAAATCCACAACATCGGGCCAGAGCGGATTGGCCGCCGACATTTCCTGCCAGACCCGGATCGCATCGTCGATGGTGATCTCGGCAAAGCTTTTGTCCGGGTCTTGTTTCCACCGGGCGCGATAGGCGGCATTGCAGAAGGTCAGCACGCCGGAGGCAGAGAAAACGGCGAAACCATCTTCGAGCGTATCGAGCAGGCTTTGGCTTTGTTCAAGCTCGGCCCGGAAATTGCGGGTTAGGGTCACCTCGGCGGTGATGTCTTCGATCAGGAAAGCGGTGGCGCCATCGGGGTGGGGCCGGCCCCGGATGCTGTAGGTCTGGCCGTTCTCCAGCGACCAAGTCTCTTGATAGCGGCCATCGGTTGCGGCGGCGATAACTTCGGCGATTTCGTGACGCCAATTCTTGTAATTCTTCGGCTCCGGCATGCGGCGGCTTTCGCGCAATTGGTCGAAGAAAGAGACAATCGTAGGCCGGGCGCTGAGAAATGGGGCAGGCAGATCGGTCAGGTCCACCAGCGCGGGGTTGAACAGGGCCAATTGCCCGTTGCGGTCAAAAATCGCGAGCCCGATGGACAGATGCGCAAAGGTTTTGGCAAGGGTTTGGACAAAGTTGCGCTGGGCCTCTTCGGCGGCGACCACGGCATTGATGCATGTGGCGTGGTAGACCTGCACATTATCCTCGGTCGTGGTGGTCAGCGCGTACCAATCGGGCTTTTCCCCATCACTGCGCCGCAAGCAGACGCGGTTGGGGTGGTCGGGCGAGGGGGTGCTGAACAGGGCGGCGCCGCCACAGTCCGGGTCAGGTTGGGCCTTGCGCTTCAGGGCCCCATAGGCCCGGTTGTGCCAGATGATACGCCCGGCCGCGTCGGTCTGCCACGCGGGGTTCGGGCTGGTTTCGCTGGCCCGGCGCAGGGCGGCGAGTTTCTGAAACGTCTCTTCCGTGATCTCTTCGGTCGCGCGGGTCTGGGGCAGGTGCAACCAACAGAGCGCGTCGCGCCATGTGATGCGCAGCTCCGACGGGCTGTCGCCATCCTCTGCCCTGAGGGTCAACTTGCCGGTGGCCCCATGCCGGGGCGTGCGGGGGAATTCGGGAAACCGTGACAGCAGCGCATCGCGAATATCTTCCCACTGGTGGTAGCCGGGGGCGAGGGCAAAGCGGGTCAGCGCATTGTCGGAGCCATGGACCAACTGGCCCTCTTCGAACAGCAGGCTCATGTCGTCGATGCCGGGGGGTGCCGCCGCCGGTCGCCCCGCAGCCGCGCCGAGCCACCAAAGAGCGGCCAGCGCGGTGACGGAGGCGGCGGCAAGCACGATGATGACATCCGGCAATGCCATGACGGAGACCCCTTTCGGCAAATGCGACGCCCTATTTTGAGCCCCAATGGTTAACGGTGGGTTAACAAACGCGCCAATCCCGCCCTCAAGCCGTCAGACGCTGGTTCTCGCCCATCACGCTGTCATCGGGGCCAAGGTCCAGCAGGCGGCGTGGCCAGACGACTTCGACCACAGCACCGCTGCCAGCGGGGGGCAGCCCGCGCAGCCAACCGCTGTCCGATCCATTGGCAAAGCGCAGCCGCGCGCCCGAGCGTTCGAGGAAGGTTTTGGCGATGAACAGCCCCAGCCCCATGCCCTCATATTCAGGCCGCGCCGCCTCGTTCGACGCACCTCCTCGGCGGCGCAAAAACGGGTCGCCGATCCGGCCCAGATGCTGCGGCGGGAAGCCCGGCCCGTTGTCGATGATCCGCACCGAGATATCCTCGGCGGACCATTCGGTTTCGATCCAAACCGTGGTTTCGGCAAAATCCACGGCGTTCTGCACCAGATTGCGCAGCCCGTGGATGATCTCGGGCTTGCGCGGAATCGTCGGGGCGCGGGCCGGGTCCCGGGCCATCGGATTGTCGGAAAACATCACCGTCTTGCCGCGCTCCAGATGCGGCTCGGCGGCCTCTTTCACCACGGCGGTCAGCTGCGCGCGCTGCATGTGCAGATCGTCTTTCCCGATGCGGCCCATGTCGCGCAGGATATCCCGGCAGCGGTCGGCCTGATCGCGGATCAGCGCGGCGTCTTCAGCCAGATCAGGGCGGTCTTCCAGATCGCCCAGCAGTTCGGTGCTGGCCAGTTTGATCGTGGCAAGCGGCGTTCCCAATTCATGGGCGGCGGCGGCAACGACGCCGCTGAGATCCGACAGTTTCTGCTCCCGGGCCAGCACCATCTGCGTGGCCGAGAGCGCGTCGGCCATGGAGTGGACTTCGGTCGTGACGCGCCGGGAATAGGCACTGGTAAAGACGATGGCGATCAGCAGCGCCGCCCAATGGCCAAAGACGAAGATGCCGGGCTGTCGCAGCACATCGCCCGATTGCGTCACCAACGGCAGATGCCACAGCGCCAGTACCGAGGCCGCGATAATCGCGGTGCCGCCCAGAACCAGTGTCGAGCGCAAGCTGAGCGCGGTGGCCGAGATCGTCACCGGGGCCAGCAGCAGAAGTGCAAAGGGATTGTGCAGCCCGCCGGTCAGCGCCAGAAGCGCGGTCAGTTGCAGCAGATCGAAGAGCACCATGGCGAGGTTCTCGCGCTCCGACAGGCGTTTGTTCTGCGGAAAGACGAAGGCCGCGACAAGGTTGCCCACCACCGAGGCCCCGATCGTCAGGTAACATAGGCCAAAGGCCAGTTGCAGCCCAAGCGCCCATTGCGCCACGGTGACGGCGGTCAACTGTCCGGCGATGGCGAACCAGCGTAGCAGGATCATCGTGCGCAGGCGGATCCAACTGGCACGGGTGCGCCCATCGAGGGGCCGGATATTTGCCTGCGTCATCTTAGCCCCATCACTTTATTTCGTATTGCATCACCTGCCATCTAGCGTAGGTCTGCGGCGAAACACGATCAAGACCGGCCAGCATGGCGGAGGACTGACATGAAACGAATGATTGCATTTGGGGCGGCAGGGGTCGCGGCGGTATTTCTGGCCGGGACGGCTTTCATGGTGCTGCGGGGCGAGGACGATCCCTATGCCACCTGCCGGTCAAGCCAAGTGGCGGGCGGTGACATCGGCGGGCCGTTCGAGCTGGTCAACAGCGCGGGCGAAACCGTGACCGATGCCGATGTCATCAAAGAGCCAGCCTTGCTTTATTTCGGCTATACTTCCTGCCCCGATGTCTGCCCGCTGGACGTGGACCGCAACGCGGCAGCGACCGAAATTCTGGATGAGCGCGGCCAGAGCATCACGCCGGTCTTCATCACCGTTGACCCTGCGCGCGACACGCCCGAAGTGGTCGGTGATTTTGCCGAGGTGATGCACCCGCGCATGGTCGGGCTGACCGGCTCGCCCGAGCAGGTCAAAGCCGCCAGCCAAGCGTATCGCACCTATTACAAGGTGCACCCCGAAGATGAGAATGGCGAATACCTCGTCGATCACTCGACCTTCAGCTATCTGGTCATGCCCGAAGAAGGCGTTGTCGACTTTTTCCGCCGCGAAGTACGCCCCGAAGAGATGGCCGACAGCATCGGTTGTTTTCTGGATCAACGCTGAAATTGACCCGCCGCCTTGGCCGCCCCATATTAGCCTTTGAGAGGGGATGTTGATGCAGGATATTTCTGACTTAGGCGCGGACCGCAGCTTGCTTTTGGTCGATGACGATGAGCCGTTTCTGCGCCGCTTGGCCAAGGCGATGGAGAAACGCGGCTTTGAGGTGGAAACCGCAGGTTCTGTCGCGGCGGGCAAAGCCATCGCCACAGCGCGCCCCCCGGCCTTTGCCGTGGTGGATCTGCGGCTTCAGGACGGCAATGGGCTCGACGTGGTCGAAGTGCTGCGCGACAAACGCGCCGATGCGCGGGTCGTCGTGCTGACGGGCTATGGTGCGATTGCCACGGCAGTGGCGGCGGTGAAATCCGGGGCGACGGATTACCTGTCTAAACCCGCTGACGCCAATGACATTGTGAATGCGCTTTTGGCCACCGGAGGGGATCTGCCCGAACCGCCGGAAAACCCGATGAGCGCGGATCGCGTGCGGTGGGAGCATATCCAGCGGGTCTATGAACTCTGTGATCGCAACGTCTCGGAAACCGCGCGGCGGCTGAACATGCACCGGCGGACCTTGCAGCGCATCTTGGCAAAACGCTCGCCGCGCTAAAGCTCGAACCGTTTCCAGATTTTATCAACGCGGGTGCCATCCGCCAATGTGCAGTTTGGCAGCCGTTTGAAATCCTCGAAGCCGCGGCTTTGGTAATAGGCCAGCCCGCCCTGATTGTCGGCGCGGATGATGGCATGGATATGGGCATAGCCCAAGTCACGCGCGGCCTGTTTGGTCTGTTCGAACAGGGCCGAGCCGATGCCGAACCCCGTCTCTCCCAACCGTACGAAAGTTGCGAGATCCACACCGCCTTCGGGCAGGTCAGGGTGGGGTTCGATGTACTGAAAGCCTTTGATCTCACCGCGCCCATCTTCCGCCAGATGCCACGCGCTGTCGGGCGCGGCCATCCAACCTTGCAACTCGCGCGGGGTGACGGGGCTGACCATGGCGGTGGTGCCGCCCTTGGCGATGATCGCGTTCAGCAATTCGGCCAAGGCGCGGGTATCGAGCGCCCCGGCGCGGCGGATGTGGATCACGCCATTTCGCGCAGCAGCGCCGCGTGCCGTTCGGTGAACTCGGCCCGTACCTCGACCGGCGGGCGCAGCAGGATGCTTAGCCCCTCCATCAGCGCCGCATCGGGGCGGCCAAAGAAACGGGTCGCCTCGGCCTCGGAAAAGCCTGCGATCTGGCTAGCCTCCATCCAAGCGCTGACGCGGTCGGCCTTCTTGATCTGCTGCTTGACCCGCACGGGCAAGCTGGCGGGGAGGCCGAAGCGGACATGCACGGCAGTGGTCAACCGTTCATCCAAAGCGCGATAATCCGGCCCGACGGCGGCCTTTACGGGTGAGATCATGTCGCCGATCACATATTCCGGCGCATCATGCAGCAACGCGGCGAGGCGCCATTTCGCAGGCGCACGCGGGGCGATGCGGGCGAAAATCGTTTCCACCAGCAGCGAATGTTCGGCCACCGAATAGGCATAGTCGCCCCGTGTCTGCCCGTTCCAGCGTGCGACAAAGGCCAGACCATGGGCGATGTCTTCGATCTCGACATCGACCGGCGTGGGGTCGAGCAGGTCGAGCCGCCGACCTGACAGCATCCTTTGCCATGCGCGTGGTTTCTGCGCCATTCGCGGGGGTCCTTACCTCGTGAGCCTTGGGAACAAATCCCTGTCAAACCTGTTCATCCCACGAAGGAGATGATCATGAAACCCGTTTTTTCCGGTACGATAGTTGCAGTTACCTTGGCCACCCTCGCCGGTGCTGCACAGGCAGAAGAAGTCTGCATGCCCGCCAAGGAAATGAAATCTGCCTTGATTGATTGGTACGGCGAAGAGCCGGTGCCGGGTCAGCGTGAGGACAACAACCAGCTTTGGGCATCGGATCAGTCGGGGACATGGACCTTGGTCAAGACTTTGGCCGATGGCAATGCCTGCGTGCTGGCTCAAGGCGATGATTGGATGGCGGGCCTGTCGGGTGATAAGCAACTGGCCGCTCTTCTGGACTGATCCGGCGCGGCTTTCCCCCATTCACGTTGAGAATTCGCGGCGAAGGTGCTAACCGCCCTGCAACACTTCAAACAGGAGCGCCGCATGGCCCACGACTATATTGTTAAGGATATCAATCTGGCGGCCTACGGGCGTAAAGAGCTGGACATCGCCGAGACCGAAATGCCGGGCCTGATGGCGCTGCGCGAAGAATACGGTGATAGCAAACCGCTGAAAGGCGCGCGGATCGTCGGCTCTTTGCACATGACCATCCAGACCGCCGTTCTGATCGAAACGCTGGTCGCCCTTGGCGCGGATGTGCGTTGGGCATCCTGCAACATCTTCTCGACCCAAGACCACGCGGCCGCAGCCATCGCCGAAGCGGGCGTGCCGGTCTTCGCCATCAAAGGCCAGTCGTTGGTCGAGCATTGGGATTACCTCGACAAATCCTTCATGTTCCCCGAAGGGCCGAACCTGATCCTCGACGATGGCGGCGATGCGACGCTCTATATCCTTCTTGGCGCGCGTGTGGAAAATGGCGAAGACGAACTGATCGCTGTGCCGAAGTCCGAAGAGGAAGAGGCGATCTTCGCCCAGATCAAGAAGCGTATGGCCGAAAGCCCCGGTTGGTTCACAAAGATGCGCGACCAGATCAAGGGTGTGTCTGAGGAGACCACCACCGGCGTGCACCGTCTCTATGATCTCGTGAAACAGGGCCAACTGCCCTTCCCCGCGATCAATGTGAACGACTCTGTCACCAAGTCGAAGTTCGACAATAAATACGGCTGTAAAGAGAGCCTTGTTGACGGTATCCGCCGCGCGACCGACACGATGATGGCGGGCAAGGTTGCTGTCGTCATGGGTTATGGCGATGTAGGCAAAGGCTCTGCCGCCTCGCTTCGTGGCGCTGGTGCCCGCGTGAAAGTCACCGAAGTTGACCCGATCTGCGCGCTGCAAGCCGCGATGGACGGTTTCGAGGTCGTGCTGCTGGAAGACGTGGTCGCGACCGCCGATATCTTTATCACCACCACCGGCAACAAGGACGTGATCCGCATCGAGCATATGCGCGAGATGAAGGACATGGCGATCGTCGGCAACATCGGCCACTTCGACAATGAAATCCAAGTCGCCGCGCTGAAGAACCACAAGTGGACCAACATCAAAGAGCAGGTGGACATGATCGAGATGCCGAATGGCAATCGTCTGATCCTGCTTTCCGAAGGCCGTCTGCTGAACCTTGGCAACGCCACCGGCCACCCGTCTTTCGTGATGTCTGCATCCTTTACCAACCAAGTGCTGGCGCAGATCGAACTGTGGGAAAACACCGACAAATACGAGAATGACGTCTACATCCTGCCCAAGCATCTGGATGAAAAAGTTGCCCGTCTGCACCTCGACCGGATCGGCGTGAAACTTTCGAAGCTGAACCCAGAGCAGGCGGCCTATATCGGCGTGACGCCCGAGGGGCCGTTTAAGCCCGAGCATTACCGCTACTAAGCCGCGAAGAGTTTCCTCTTTCAGCATGTTTCAGCGCCGTCCCGGAGATCACCGGGGCGGCGTTCTTATGTCAAGCGACTACGATATATAGGAAAATCAGATCAATCGGCGGATTCAAGCACATATCTGCCAGGGGCGGAGGACGGGCGGAACATAGTCAATCGGGCGGTGTTTCATCCCCAGACCATTCAAAAGGAGTATCGAAGATGAAACGTACATTCCTGAAGTCCACCGTCGCCGCCCTCGCTCTGACCGCGGGCACTGCATTCGCTCAGACCGCCGACACCGAAGCCGGTGCCGCCGCGGAAGCCGAGACCACCATCTCGGGCGAGAGCGTCACCAACACGGCCAACGATCTGACCGCCACTGTCGAGCAACAGGCCGAGCGCACCGCTGAGATGTCGCGCGAGAATTCCGACGACTACGAGGGGACCAACGACCCCAACACCACCGACGAAATCTTGACCGCTCCGACACAGGGCGCAGAGTTCGAAGGTGATACCGAAGTCGACAACGAAGCGGAACTGACCGCCGAGACCGATGGCGTGACGCCGACAACCGATGCCGAAGCGGATCTGGCCGGAAACGCCGATTCAGAGTCGAATTCGACCCTGAGCACCGACACCAGCGGCACCGTCACCACCGAGACTGACACCGATCTGGCCGCCGACGAAGATGCCGATTTCGACAATGAAACCACAGCCGAGATCGAAGGCGAAGCCGAAACCGATCTGGATGAGAATGTCGCTTCCAACACCGAAGCGGACATGGAAACAGACGTGACACGCACCGACACCGGCATGAGCAACGCATTCTCCGGCATGGTGGTGGGTGATCTGGTCGGCCTGACCGTCGTCGAAGCCGATGGCGACAGCATTGGTGACGTCGACTATGTCATCAAGACCGACGATGGCTATGCCGCCGTTGTTGGCGTGGGCGGCTTCCTCGGCCTTGGCGAACACACCGTCGCCGTACCGCTTGAGGAAATCTCCATGGCAGCCGAGAACGACCTGAAGCTGAGCTCTTGGACCAAAGCCGAGCTGGAAGCCCAGCCGGAAGTCGATGAAGACAACATCGAAGGTCTGGAAGACGACGTCCGCCTTGACGACGCCTCCTAAGCGACAGCCGATATCCTGACTGAGAGGCGCCCAATTCGGGCGCCTCTTTTTCTGGCGGCTCCGGGGTCAGCCCGCCGCGCCCGAAATAAATCTTTTGCAATACAGGGATATGGCCTTAGGCTCCGGTCTCAGGAACCCCTGACGGGCCGAAGACACTATTGGGAGAGATTTTATGGGCAAGCGTGACGAATGGATCGCCAAATACGCCGAAGACCTGAAGAACAAATGCGGCATGGAGCCGGATATGGACCTTTTGACCAAGGTGACCATCGGCTGCGGACCGTCGATCTATAACGCCGACGCGCAGACGGTGTCTTCCAGCGATACGGCTGAGTTGAACACCGTAAAGGACAACTTCCTGATCAAGAAACTCGGCCTGCCGGATGATGAGCATCTTATGGGCGGCATTCAAAAAGTGGTCGAGACCTATGGCCGGTCCGAGCGGAACAAGTACCGCGCTGTGGTCTATTACATGCTGGTCAAACACTTCGGCAAAGAGTCTGTCTACGCCTGAAGGGCGGTGGGAAACCCTACCAAAACCTTACCTGAGACGCGCGCTTGGTTAAGCGCGCGTTTCGTTTTTGCGCGGGCTTTGACACAGTCGAAAGTTGAGTAAATCACCGGTTTCTGCTATCTCTCTTATATCGGCCAGATCGGCTGGTAAGAGTTACGAACATGTGTGGTGGTTATGGGAGCACATGGGGTGAGAAGGGTTCTGGCGGGGTGCCGGAACCCTTTTTCGTTTTTCCGATGGCCGCGCCGGTATTAGGGCGCGGTCTTGCCCAAGGCGCAAATAAGCTGCCATTCCGCATCGGTCACAGGCTGCACGGATAGGCGCGAATTCTTTACCAGAACCATGTCCTCCAGCCTTAGGTCCGCTTTGATCGTATCCAAATTGACCGGCTGGTTGAACGACCGCACCGCTTTGATGTCCACACATTCCCAACGCGGGTCATCGGTGCTGCTGTCGGGGTGAGCCTCGGCGCAGACTTCGACGATGCCGACGATCTCACGATCTTTCTGCGAGTGGTAAAAGAACCCGAGATCGCCGACCTTCATCTCACGCATGAAGTTGCGGGCCTGATAGTTGCGCACACCGTCCCATTCCTCGCCCGCGTCGCCTTTGGCTTTCTGGTCGGCCCAGCTCCATGTTGCGGGTTCGGATTTGAACAACCAATAGGCCATCAGCCGATCACCCGGTTCCAATGGGTCAGGGTCACGCTTTGGAACAAGCCGGCCTTGGCGTAGGGGTCATTCGCGGCCCAATCCTCGGCTGCGGCCATATCGGGCACGTCCAGAATGATGAGCGAACCGATCATACCGCCTTCAGCATCCAAAAGCGGCCCAGCCTGTGCCACGGCATCGCTGGATTTCAGATAGGCCAGATGGTCGGGCCGGTTTTCCTGACGGATCGGTAGGCCATCGGCTTTGTCATGGGCGATCAGGGCAACAAACATATCATTCTTCCTTTAGGGGGCGGGTCAGCAAAGATTTCATGGCACCAGCCACATCTAACTGGTTGTCGAGCAATCCGGCAACCGCGCGGGTGATCGGCATATCGAGCGCCGCTTCGCGCGCCAGCGCATCGACAGCGCGGGCGGTCGCGGCCCCTTCGACCGTGGTCGATGGGTCAAAGGGAGTGCCTTGGCCCAGCGATTGCCCCAAACGGTAGTTGCGCGATTGCTCGGAGGTGCAGGTCAGCGTGAGATCACCAAAGCCCGAAAGCCCGGCCAGCGTTGTCGGCTCGGCCTTCAGATGGGCGGCGAGGCGTTGCATTTCGGCATAGCCGCGGGTCATCAGCGCGGCGCGGGCGCTTTCGCCCAATCCGGCCCCTATCGCGGCCCCGCTGGCGATGGCGACGACATTTTTCAGCGCCCCTCCCAATTCCGCGCCGGTGGTATCCGTGGTGCGGTAAAGCCGCAGGTTCGCCGTGGTGAGTTCCGCTTGCAGCTGTTCGCCCGCCGCAGGGTCTGCACAGGCCAAGGTGAGCGCGGTGGGCAGGCCCCGTGCGATATCGGCGGCAAAGCTGGGCCCCGTCAGGATCGCGGCGGTGGCTTGGGGAATGGTCTCTTCGATCACACTGACCGGCCCCACGCCGCTGCTGAGTTCGATGCCTTTGCAGCAGGCGACCAAATGTTTCCCGTGAAGCGCCGCGCGATGTTCCTTTAACACGCTGCGCAGCTTTTGCATCGGCACGGCCAGCAAAAGGGTCTCACCGACAGCCGCTTGGTAAAGGCTTTCGGTCACGCTGAGCCTATCGGGGTAAGGGCAGCCGGGCAGGCGTTTGGCGTTCTCTCGCCGCGCGGCCATGTCCCCCGCTTCACGCGCCCAGAGTGTTACCGGCCCTTTGCCCGCAAGCGAAATGGCCAGCGCCGTGCCGAATGCCCCTGCGCCGAGGACGGAAACGCTCATGCCTTGGCCCCCTTCTTGCCGCTGCCCAACATCGACGGGCGCGCGGTATCCAGCGGCCAGCGGGGCCGCGCGGCGAGGGTCAGGTCATCGGCATCCCGCAGGGCGGCCTGCTCTCCCGCCGCGAAGGCGATCATCGCGGCGTTGTCAGTGCAAAGCGCCAGCGGCGGCGCCACGAAGGCGGCCTCTTGCGCTGCTGCAACAGTCTCTAACGCGGCACGGATGGACTTGTTTGCCGCCACGCCCCCCGCCACGCAAAGGCTCCGCGCGCCTGTCGCGGGGTACTCCGCGAAAGCACGGCGCGTTTTATGGGCCAGCACATCGACCACGGCAGCTTGGAACCCCGCGGCGAGGTCCGCCTGATCCTGTCGCGTCAGCCCGCCACGCTCTGCCACGCATTTGTCGCGCGCGCGCAGCACAGCGGTTTTCAGGCCCGAGAAGGACATGTCGCAGCCCTCGCGATCCAGCAGAGGGCGCGGCAGGGCAAAGCGTTGCGCATCGCCTTCTTGGGCGCATTTCTCGATCGACGGCCCGCCCGGCTGGGGCAGGCCCAACAGCCGCGCGACCTTGTCAAAGGCCTCACCCGGGGCATCGTCGATGGTACCGCCGAGACGGTCGAAACTTTCCGGCCCGCGCACCAGCAGAAACTGACAATGCCCGCCCGAGACCAGAAGCATCAGATAGGGATAGGGCACATCATCGGTCAGCCGCGGGGTCAGCGCGTGACCCGCGAGGTGGTTCACCCCGTAAAGCGGTTTGCCCGTCGCCGCCGAGAGCCCCTTGGCGCACATCACGCCCGACACCACGCCGCCGATCAGCCCCGGCCCGGCGGTCACCGCGATGGCGTCGATCTGCGGCAGGCCGATCCCTGCTTCGGCCAAGGCATCCTCGACACAGTGGTCCAATTTCTCGGCATGGGCGCGGGCGGCGATTTCGGGGACGACGCCGCCAAAGTCGGCGTGCAGCTCGGTCTGGCCCGCCACGACCGAGGCCAGTACCTTGCCGCGCCCGTCCTCCTCCATGCGCACCACGGCGGCGGCGGTATCGTCGCAACTGCTTTCCAAACCAAGGATCAAGCGGGTCTGAGACTGGGTAGAGGGCATGGGGGCTTTCCGTTGCAAGGCACCTGTACCGCAGGTAACACCGCTCTCACGCGCAAACAATGCCGGAGCCTTGCGATGCCGCAGCCAAGATTGCTTCTGACACGTCCCCAGCCCGGTGCCGCGCAGTTTCTGGATCGGCTTTCGCCTGCGCTGCGCGACGGGGCCGTGATCTCTCCGCTGATCGAGATTACCGCGACGGATGAGCCTGTCGATCTTTCGCCCTATGCCGGGGTGATCTTTACCTCGGCCAATGCCGTGGCCCATGCGCCGCCGGGGGAGGGGCGGCCTGCCTATTGTGTCGGCCCGCAGACCACGGCGGCGGCGGGCAAAGCGGGCTGGCAGGCGCAGATGGTCGGGTTGGATGCCGAGGCGCTGATCGCGACCCTGTCGGAACGCCCCCAGATCGGCCCGCTCTTGCACCTTGCCGGGCGGCACCGGCGGGCAGATATTGCCGGAATTTTAAGCGCCGCAGGTCTGAAAGTGGAAACCGGCACGGTCTATGACCAGACACTTCTGCCGCTCTCCACCGCCGCGCAGACCCTTCTAAAGAGCCCTAACCCTGTCATCGTGCCGCTGTTTTCTCCGCGCAGCGCGCAGCATTTCGCCCGCGAAGCAAGCTCGACGGAACGGGTCATCGCCCTGTCGATCAGCCGCGCCGCCGCTCAGGCGCTTGAAGCTCTGCCGCTCTATGCGCATGATGTCGCCGCAGAACCCACCGGCGAAGCCATGGCAGAGGCCGTTGAAAAACTATTCCGCTGCACCACCTTGCCTTGAGGGGCATAGGTATGCCGGGTAAGCTCGCCATTGCGAGTGAATGACAGGTTCAGAATCGAAAGGCGTGAGGCGTGGCAAAACCCAAGAAGACGGTCAGCAAAAGCGAAGCGGACAAGACCACAGCCGATCAGACGCCTCCCGCGGCGGATAAGGCGACCACGGCAGAGAAGGCCGAGGCCGCGAAACCCAGCCAGACCGATGGTAAGGGGGCGGAGACGGGAAAACCCGACGCGCCGAAAACCGAGGATGCCAAGGCTGATACGCCGAAAACCGAAACGGGCAAGGCCGACCCATCAAAAACACCCAGCACCACGCCCACAACGGATAAAACGACAGCGAAGCCCACCGCTGCGGCCAAGCCGGACGACAAAGCCCCGGCCAAGCCCGAAAGCACTACGCAGGCTAAAGACAAGCCCGAGAGTGCCACACCGGCTAAAGCGACGAAGCCCCAGACGGCTTCGCCCAAGGACGATCCCAAGACAAGCGCCACCAGCGCTGCACCCAAGGACAAACCGGTGCCCAAAGACAAACCGGCCGCTGATCCCGCGCCGTCACGCGCTTCGGCGGCTGCGTCTAAGCCGAGCGGTAGCTCATCCAAACCCGCGCCGGAAAAGGCCGAAAAGCCAAGCGCTGCCACGTCCAAACCGACGTCCCCACCTGCATCGACCTCGGTCCCTGAGCCTGCCCCGAAAGAGCGTAAGCGCAGCGTGTTCTTCCCCATGCTGCTCGGCGGTGCCATCGCTGCGGGCCTCGGCTTTGCCGCATCGGAGTATGACGTCTTGGGCACCCGGGCACAAAGCGCGGCAGAATTGCAGAGCGCGATGGAAGCGCAGCAGGCCCGCATCGCGGAACTGGAAGCCCGCGTCGAAGAGCCTGCCACCCTGCCGGAAAGCCTGCCGCAGGTCGATGCGCTGCGCGAGGAACTGACCGCCAGCCGCGAGGCCCTCTCGGCGCTGCAAAGCCAATTGGCCGAGATCGACAGCCGCCTCACCACGGTTGAAAAGCAACCCGCCACCGGCGGTGACAACCAAGTCGCGGTCGCGGCCTTTGAGCGTGAGATGGAAGCCCTGCGCGCCTCCGTCGCCGAACAGCGCAGCGAGATCGAGAGCCTGCTGGAAAACGCCCAGACCGCCGAAGAGGCTACTGCCGCCGCGGCGGAAGCGGCCCGTGCCCAGACTGCGATGACCCAGATGAACGCCGCGATCAGCGCCGGTCGCCCCTTCGAAGCGCCGCTGGCCGAGTTGCAGCAGGCCGGGGTCGAGGACATACCCGAAACCCTGCGTGAAAGCGCCGCGGGCGGTGTCGTCACCCTCGCCAATCTCCAAGCGCGCTATCCCGATGCCGCGCGGGAGGCGCTGGCCACCGCCCGTGCCGCCGTACCGGAAGAGGGCGAAGGCGGCTTTGGCAACTTCCTGAAACGCCAGCTCGGGGCCCGCTCGGTTGCGCCGCGCGAAGGGACGGATGCCGATGCTGTCCTGTCTCGCGCCGAAGCGGCGGTGCGCGATGGCCGTTTGACCGATGCGCTGGCTGAGATCGACACGCTGCCAGCCCCCGCGCAGGATGCGATGGCGGAATGGCTCGCCGATGCGCGCGCGCGTCAGGCGGCTGAAACCGCCGCTAATGAACTCTCCCAACGCCTGACGGCCAACTGAGGAACGAAAAATGCTCTGGTCTCTTATTAAAATCGTTCTTTTCGTCGTGCTGGTCGCCGCTCTGGCTTGGGGCGCGGGTTTCCTGTTGGAAAGCGAAGGCGGCATTCAGCTGACCGTGGCGGGCACGGAATTTACCCTTGGGCCGCTGCAATCGGTGATCGCCGTTTTGCTGCTGATGCTTGCGGTTTGGGTGTTGCTCAAGATCGTGTCGCTGCTCTCGGCAGTCTGGCATTTCCTGAATGGCGATGAGACGGCGCTGTCGCGCTACTTTGACCGCAACCGCGAGCGTAAGGGCTATGAGGCGCTGTCGGACGGGTTGATGGCGCTGGCCAGCGGCGAGGGACAGGTCGCGATGGCCAAGGCGGCCAAGGCCGACCGCTATCTCAAACGCCCGGCACTGACCAATCTGCTGACCGCGCAGGCGGCGGAGCTGGCGGGGGACCGTCGCAAGGCCGAACGGACCTATCGCAAGCTGGTCGAAGACGAAAAGACCCGTTTCGTCGGCGTGCGCGGTATCATGAAGCAGAAGCTGGCTGATGGAGATACCGAAACGGCGCTGAAACTGGCCGAGAAAGCCTTCGCGCTGAAGCCGAAACATGAGGAAACCGGCGACACGCTCCTGAAGTTGCAGGCCGAGAAACATGATTGGACCGGTGCGCGTGGCACTCTGCAGGCCAAGTATAAAAACGGCCATCTGCCGCGCGATGTGCACAAGCGCCGCGACGCGGTTCTGGCGCTTTCCGAGGCGCGCGAGGTCATCGACGAGGGCAACAGTGTCGAAGCCCGTGAGGCCGCGATCGAAGCCAACCGCCTGTCGCCTGATCTGGTGCCCGCCGCGGTGATGGCTGCGCGCAGCTATATCGCGCAGGACAAGCCGCGCAATGCTTCCAAAGTGCTGCAAAAAGCGTGGAGCGTGCAGCCGCACCCCGATCTTGCCGCCGCCTTTGCCGAGATTCAGCCGGATGAGACACCGCCCCAGCGGATCAAACGGTTCCGCGCGCTGACCAAATCTCAGCCCGACCACCCCGAGACCAAGATGTTGCTGGCTGAATTGCACATCGCCAACGAAGACTTCCCCGAAGCGCGCCGGGCGCTTGGCAATCTGGTTGAGACCGATCCTTCGGCCCGGTCCGTCACCCTGATGGCGGCGATCGAGCGGGGCGAGGGCGCGCCGGACACCGTGGTCAAAGGCTGGCTGACACGCGCGCTGAACGTCTCACGCGGGCCGCAGTGGATTTGCGAGAACTGCCACCACATCCATGCCGAATGGGTGCCGATCTGCGAGAACTGCAAGAGCTTCGACACGCTGGAATGGAAGACGCCGCCGCTGTCGGAGGTGGCCATGCCGAGCGGTGTTCAGATGCTGCCGCTGATCGTGGGCGCGCCGGAAACGACCCCAACAGAAGGGGCATTGACCACGCGGACGGAGGATATCGAAGAAGCGGAACTGGTGACCGAACCGGAAAAGCCGACCGATCCCGAGACGCCCAAGAAAGCGCCGGACCCTACAGCTTGATGTCGTAGGTGACCCAGTTGGTCCGGGTGGCCAGCCTGTCATAAACACCACGGCCGCGGTAGTTATCCTCGGCCGTGATCCAGCGCACGAGGCTCCAGCCGCGCTTCTGGGCGATCTTTTTCACCTCTCCGATCAGCGCATCGGCAGCCCCGCTGCCGCGGGCTTCGGGGGCCACGAAAAGATCGTCGAGGAAACAGCCTGTCGCGGCGGCGAGCGGGCGGGCAAAATGGCGAAAATGCGTGAGGCCGATCACCCGGCCTTCGCCGTCTTCGCAGACCAGCCCTTCTACCTCGGTCAGCGGATCATGCAACCAAGACCAGACCCGCGCGCGCATCTCGGGGGTCTGCTCGACTTTATAGAATTCGGCATAGCCTTGATAAAGCCGCTCCCAATCGGCGCGGTCATGGTCTCTCACGGTTCGGATGGTAAGGTCGGACATGGCGGGCTCCCTTCGCTGGCTGCGCGATCTTTGCCCCAGTTGGTTCAGAAATCCAGCCCAAGGTCCAGCGTTGTCGCAGAATGTGTCAGCGCGCCCATAGAGATATAGTGCACCCCCGTCGCCGCGACCTCGGCCAAGCGCGGCAGGGTCATGTTGCCCGAAGCCTCCAGCACGATGCGCCCCTGTGCCATCTCGACCGCCTGCGAGAGCGTCGGCGTACCCATATTATCCAACAGCACCACATCCGCGCCGCCTTCGTCCAAGACCTCTTGAAGCTGCGCCAGCGTGTCGACCTCGATCTCGACCCGGATCATATGCGAGGCATTGGCCTTGACCGCCTGCAACACAGGCCGGATGCCCCCGGCGGCGGCGATGTGGTTGTCCTTGATCAGGATCGCGTCGGAGAGGGAGAAGCGGTGGTTGAACCCACCGCCATGCAGTACCGCCTGTTTCTCGACCATGCGCAGCCCCGGCGTGGTTTTGCGGGTGCAGGTGATCCGGGTCTCGGTCCCCTTCGTCTCGGCCACACAGGCCGCGGTGAGGGTGGCAATGCCCGAGAGCCGCCCGGCAAAGTTCAGCGCCACGCGTTCCGCCGAGAGGATCGCGGCGGCGGAGCCTTCGACCTCCATCAGCGTGTCGCCTTTGGCGATTTTGCTGCCGTCTTCTTTCAGCGTGCGCACCTCAAGCGTAGGGTCGACAAGGTGGAAGGCCAGCCGCGCGATTTGCATGCCAGAGACGACCCCCTCGGCGCGGGCGCGCAGCCGGGCGGTATAGGTCGTGCCCTCGGGGATCACGCTGCGCGTCGTGACGTCACCATAGGTGCCGAGGTCTTCCATCAGCGCGGCGCGGACCAGCGGCTCAAGGATCAGGTCGGGCAGGGCGGTGGTCATCTTCAGGCGTCCTCGGGGTTGGAGCGGCGGGCGGTGGCCTCGGCCAATGTCATGAAGCTGCGGGCGGCTTCGGGGAGCGTTTTGGGATAGTCCGTGCGGCAATGCGCGCCCCGGCTTTCGCGGCGGGCGAGGGCCGCGGCGGCGATCAGGGTTGCGGTGGCGGTCATGTTTTGCAACTGGGCGCAATCGGGCTGCGCCGCTTCGATCTCGGCGATGGCCGTTAAGGCGCGGTGCAAGCCCGCCGCATCCCGCAGCACGCCGACCTCTGCGGTCATGGTTTGGCGCAGACGGGTGACGAGGGTCTCGTTCGGTGTCTCGCCAGCAGATAACTCCGGCAGCTGTACGGCGTCATCGTCGCCCGCCTCGCATTCCTCAAGCATGTCCTGCGCTGCACGGCGGGCAAAGACCAGCGCTTCGAGTAGCCCGTTTGATGCCAAACGGTTCGCGCCGTGCAGCCCGGTCGAAGACGCCTCTCCGCAGACCCAGAGCCCGGCGAGGCTTGAGCGGCCATGCGCATCGGTCGCGACACCGCCCATATGGTAATGCGCCGCGGCGGCGACTGGGATGGGCTGGGTCACCGGATCGATGCCATTGCGCGCGCAGGCGGCTGCGACGGCGGGGTAGTCGGTCAGCACCGCCGCACCCAAGACCGCGCGGGTGTCGAGCATGGGGCGTAGCCCCGCTTGGGTCTGGGCAAAGATGGCGCGGGCCACGACATCGCGCGGGGCAAGCTCGGCAAGGGGGTGAACCACCTCCATAAAGCGCGCGCCTTCGCGGTTGATCAGATGCGCCCCGGCCCCGCGCAGTGCTTCGGTCGCCAAGGGCGCGGGGTCTTCGCCGCAATCGATGGCGGTGGGGTGAAATTGCACGAATTCCGCATCGGCAATGAGCGCGCCCGCCCGGGCGGCCATGCCGATCACCTGCCCGCGAATGCGGGCCGGGTTGGTGGTCAGCGCATAAAGCCCGCCAGACCCGCCGCCCGCCAGCAAGACCCCCGCGCCGCGCAGCATCACGGGGGCGGAGCCTTCGGGTCGGGCCAGTTCAACCTCGACCCCGGAGACCTTGGTGCCGTCACTTTCCAAACCGCGGGCCAGCACCCCTTCGAGCACCTGGATCGAGGGTGTTTCGCGCACCTTTTCGATCAGCGCGCGCATGATCTCGGCCCCCGCTTGATCGCCTTGCACGCGCACGACGCGGGCAAAGCTATGCGCCGCCTCGCGCGACATGACATAGCCACCATCGGCGCTGCGATCGAAGGCGGTGCCGAAATCGGTCAGGGCGAGGATATGGGCCCGGGCCTCATCCGTTACGGTGGCGGCGACGCGCGGCTCGACCGTGCCCGCCCCGGCTTTGATGGTGTCGAGCGCATGGGCCTCGGGGCTGTCGGCCTGCGCCATCGCGGCGGCCACGCCGCCCTGCGCCCAAGCGGAACTGGCCCCTGACCCCAAAGGATCGGGCGAGATCAGCAAAACTGGGCGCGGCGAAAGACAAAGCGCGGCATAGAGCGCGCCCAGACCGGCCCCAACGATGATGATCCTGCCGGTTGTGATCTGCTCCACGCGCGCGCCCTTCAGAGGCCGAGTTCGCGGGACAGGTCGATCATCCGTTGCACGGCCACCCGCGCCTTGCTGGCAACCTCGGCCTCCACTTCGACGGCGCCGGACATCGTGTGCAGCGACCAGAGCACCTTTTCCAGCGTGATCTTCTTCATGTAAGGGCACATGTTGCAAGGGCCGACGAAATCGACCTCGGGCAATTCATCGGCGATGTTCGACGCCATGGAGCATTCGGTGACCAGCATCGCCTTGGCGGGTTTCTCGCGGTGCACATAGTCAAGGATCCCGCTGGTCGAGCCGGAGAAATCCGCCTCCGCCACCACGTCGGGCGGGCATTCGGGATGCGCGATGATGCGGGTGTCAGGGTTCCACTCGCGGTAATCCGCGATGTCCTTGGCGGTATAGCGTTCGTGCACGATGCAGGCGCCGTCCCACCAGACAATGCGCTTTTGCGGCACCTGTTTGGCGATGTTCTGGGCCAGATATTTGTCCGGCGTCATGATGATTGTGTCGGCCTCAAGCGCAGCCACGATCTGCGCCGCGTTCGACGAGGTGCAGCAGATGTCCGACGCCGCCTTCACCTCCGCCGTGGTGTTGACGTAAGTGACCACCGGCGCGCCGGGATATTGCGCGCGCATCTGTGCGACACCCTCGGCGGTGATGCTTTCGGCCAGTGAACAACCCGCTTCCATGTCGGGGATCAGCACGGTTTTTGCGGGGTTCAGGATTTTCGAGGTCTCGGCCATGAAATGCACGCCGCATTGCACGATGACATCGGCCTCGACCTCGGTCGCCTTGATGGCCAGTTGCAGGCTGTCGCCGACGAAATCCGCGATGCCATGGTAGATGTCGGGCGTCATGTAGTTATGCGCGAGGATGACCGCGTTGCGCTCTTTCTTGAGCTTGTTGATCGCGGCGACATAGGGCGCATGAATGGCCCAATCGGGGGGCGAGACGACACGATCCATCTTGGCGTAGATATCGGCCATTTCAGCCGCCAGCGCTGGCGATGGCGCGAGGTCAAAATGGCGCTCAAGCTCGCTGGGCGAAAAGATTTCATCACGCATGGTCGGTCCCCCTCCGGCCTTGGCGCGTGTCACGGCACCGCGCTGGACACCACACCCGGCGTGCTGGCCATAGACGACTGGCGGGGTTTGGGCAAGCCAATACCCTTTATGACAAGGCGTTGCTTGCTGAGGGCGTTAGGTAAATTTGCGGAACAAACGGGTCTGGTCGAACATGTCTTCCAGCCGTTCGGCGCGGTCCTTTGTATCCTCCCAGTTGATGTCCTGCATGGCCGAAATCACGCTCTCTACCAGCAGCAGCGTGGCCGCCGCGCTGTCCCAAGCTGAGGGCGCGACGATCCGGCTGGAGAAACAGATATCGGCAAGGCTATGCACAGGAGAGCGCCACTGGTCGGTGAAGAGGATGATCTTGGCCCCCCGCGCATGGGCCATTTCCGCCAGCTTCAGCGTGTTGTTCTCATAGCGCCGCACGTCGAAAATGACAAAGACATCGCCTTCGCCCACGTCCAGCAGGTAATGCGGCCAAGCGTTTGATGTAGATTGGATATGTGTCACCCGGGGGCGGATGATCTGGGCGTGGAGGAACAGATATTCGGCCATCACATGGGTGATGCGCCCGCCCACGATATAGAGCGGATGCGCAGTATCGGCGATCATCGCGCAGGCGCGGTCGAAGGTGGCAGGCTCGATCTGGCCCAACGTATGGCGGATGTTGTCGATCACCGCATCGGTGAACCGGTTCAACACATGGCCCGAGGGCGCGCCTTCGGTCCAGTTGTCATGTTTGGCGATGGGGTTCTTGGCCTTGGCCTTTAGCTCTTCGCGCAGCTCGTTCTGAAACTCGGGGTAGCCCTTGAACCCCAGCTTTTGCACCATCCGCGCCACGGTAGGGGTCGAGACATTGGCATCCTTCGCCAGCGCCGTCAGCGGGCCGAGGCCGGAGGCGGGGTAGTTTTCCAGAATCGAATGGGCAAGTTGCCGTTCCGCACGGGTCAGCCGGTCCAACTCTTGCTGGATACGGTCGGAAATGGTCAGCGTCGGTTCAGCCATGGATGCCCCTCTTTTGACGAGTAATAACACAAACTGAATGGCGTTGTAATAAATTTGACATTATTCTGTTGACAGAAGCCCCCCGCCCGAATGAGGTTTGATCTAACTGAGGGGGACAGGGTGTCAGAACAGTCAGATCTTTCGAATGAAGCCGTCGAGGTGATCAACGCCGGGGCCAAGGCCCCGCTGGTATTGGTCTGCGAACATGCGGCGCGTGAGATACCGGCCTGCTACGACGGTCTGGGGCTGGATGCCGCGGCCCGCGAAAGCCATGTGGCTTGGGATCCCGGTGCCTTGGGCGTGGCCCGGGCCATGGCGCAGGATCTGGATGCGGTGCTGGTGGCGGGGCGCGTCTCGCGTCTGGTCTATGACTGCAACCGCCCGCCCGAAGCCCCGGGCGCGATGCCAGCGCAGAGCGAGATTTTCGCGATCCCCGGCAATGCCTCGCTTGATGACGCGGGCCGGGCCGAGCGGGTGGCGCGCTATTACGAGCCCTTCCGCGCGACTTTGGCGGCGACGATCAAACGGGTCGATGCGCCTGCGATCGTCACGGTGCATAGTTTCACGCCGATCTACCATGGCAAACCGCGCAGCGTTGAGATCGGCATTCTGCACGACAGCGACACGCGTCTTGCCGATGCGATGCTCGCGGTGGCGTCGGAGTTCACGGACCTCAATGTCGAGCGCAACGCGCCCTACGGCCCGCAGGACGGGGTGACCCATACGCTGAAAGAACATGGGCTGGCCCATGGTCATCCGCATGTCATGCTAGAGATCCGTAATGACCTCATTACGACCGAAGCAGAACAGCGGCAGATGGCCGAGATGATCAGCAATTGGCTCCGTGCCGCCATGGCTCGGCCCGAGATGGAGGAGGTCAAACCATGAGGTTCATCCGGGGCTATATCCGGGGCATCGACGCGATGAACCGGCGGATCGGGCGGATCATGATGTATGGCATCTTTGTCCTGATGGGGGTGCTGCTGTGGTCCACCGTCAGCAAAGCCTTCTTCGTCCCCTCGCTTTGGACGCTGGAAATGGCGCAGTTCGTCATGGTGGGCTATTACATTCTGGGTGGTCCCTATTCGATCCAACTGGGGTCGAACGTGCGGATGGACCTGCTCTATGGCGATTGGTCGCTGCGCCGCAAAGCGTGGTTTGACCTCTTCACCGTCTTCTTCCTGATCTTCTATCTCTGCGTGCTGCTCTATGGCGCGGTAAGCTCTACCGCCTATTCGCTGGGCTACTGGGGGACCGAGCCGTTCAGCTTTTTCGGTGGCCTGATCACCGGTAGTGAAGAGGTTGGCCATATGGAGCAATCCAGTTCCGCATGGCGTCCCTATCTCTGGCCGATCAAGGTCGTGATGATCGTCGGCATCTTTCTGATGCTGCTGCAATGTCTGTCCGAGCTCGCGAAAGACGTGCTGCGGCTCAAGGGTGAGGCCATCTGATGTCCTATGAAATGATTGCGACATTGATGTTCTCGTCAATGATGCTGATGCTACTGACCGGCCAGCGGGTGTTTGGCGCCATCGGCTTTATCGCCGTGGTTTCGGCGCTGCTGCTCTGGGGTGACAAGGGCGGCTATGACATCGGTTTCGCCGCCGCGATGAAGCTGATGAAATGGTATCCGCTGCTGACGCTGCCGATGTTTATCTTCATGGGCTATGTCCTGAGCGAAAGCCGCATCGCCGATGACCTTTACAAGATGTTCCATGTCTGGATGGGCGGCGTGCGCGGCGGGCTGGCGATTGGCACGATTGGCCTGATGGTGCTGATCTCGGCGATGAATGGGCTCAGCGTGGCGGGCATGGCGATTGGCTCGACCATTGCGCTCCCGGAACTGCTGAAACGTGGCTATGACAAAAGGATGGTTACGGGGGTGATCCAAGCAGGGTCCAGCCTTGGCATCCTCGTGCCGCCTTCGGTGGTGCTGGTGCTTTACGCCATGATCGCGCGGCAGCCGGTGGGGCAGTTGTGGCTTGCAGGGGTCATCCCGGGGTTGATGATGGCAGCGATGTTCATCGCCTATATCGTCATCCGCTGCCGGATGAATCCCGAACTTGGTCCCATACTCTCAGCCGAGGATCGCGACATTCCCCGTGTCGAGAAACTGCGCCTTCTGCGGGCGGGCATCCTGCCGCTGGTGATCTTTGCGGTGATGATGGTGCCTTTCGTCAACGGTTGGACCAGCTTGGTCGAAAGCTCGGCCATCGGGGCTGCGGCGGCGTTCTTTGCTGCCGTTCTCAAGGGCCGCATGACCCGCGAAGTTTTCGAGAACTCCCTGCGCAACACCTTGGGCATCACATGCATGTTCATGTGGATCATCCTCGCCGCCCTCGCCTTTGGCGCGGTCTTTGACGGGCTGGGCGCGGTGAAGGCGATTGAGAGCCTGTTCACCGAGAAGATGAACCTCAGCCCCTGGATGATCCTGATCATGATGCAGCTTAGCTTCATCATCATGGGCACCTTCCTTGATGATACGGCGATGCTGGTGATCGTGGCGCCGCTTTATGTGCCGCTGGTCGGCGCGCTGGGCTTCGACCTGATCTGGTATGGTATCCTTTACACGATCACCACGCAGATCGCCTATATGACACCGCCCTTCGGCTATAACCTCTTTTTGATGCGCGCCATGGCCCCGCCCGAGATTACCCTGCGCGACATCTATGCCTCGATCACGCCCTTCGTGCTGGTGATGGTCCTGGCGCTGATACTGGTCATGGTCTTCCCCGAGATCGCGACATGGCTGCCCGATTACATCTACGACAAATAACAACGAGAGCCGCGCAAAGACGGCCTGATTTCAACAAAGGAGAGAGAGATGACCACACGCAGAAAGTTCCTATCCGGGGCCGCCGTCGCCGCCCCCGCGGCATTGGCCGCGCCGTCCATTGTCCATGCCCAAGCGCCGATTAAATGGCGCATGCAGACCTATGCCGGCGCCGCTCTGGGTGAGCAGGTGACGAAACCCGCCGTCGATTACATCAACACCGCCGCCAACGGCGAGATGGAGATCGAGCTTTTCTACGCCGACCAGATCGTCCCCACCGGTGAGCTTTTCCAAGCCATGCAGCGCGGCACCATCGACATGGTGCACTCGGACGACGATTCCATGGCCTCTCCCACGCCGCTGCAGCAGTTCGGCGGCTATTTCCCCTTTGCCACCAAGCATATCCTCGACGTGCCGGTGCTGTTTAACCAGTACGGTCTGGCCGACATCTGGCGCGATGAATATGCCAAGGTCGGCGTGCAGTGGCTTTCGGCCGCCGGTCAGGACCCCTGCAACTTTAACACCACCAAGGAGATCAAGTCTGTCGACGATCTCGACGGTCTGAAGCTCTACACCTTCCCGACCGCGGGCCGCTTCCTGTCGAAGTTCGGCGTGGTGCCGGTGAACATTCCCTACGAAGACGCCGAAGTGGCCGTGCAGACGGGCGAGCTCGACGGCATGGCATGGTCCGGCATCACCGAAGACTACACCGTCGGCTGGGCGGATGTGACCGACTACTTCCTGACCAACAACATTTCGGGCGCCTGGATCGGCTCTTTCTTCGTGAACCAGCAGCAGTGGGCCGATCTGCCGGATCACCTCAAGCAGTTGGTCATGGCGGGGATCGAAGCAGGCCACACCTACCGCAACCAGTGGTACTGGGGCGGCGAGGCGCGTCTGCGGGCGCAGGGCGACAAGCTCAAGCTCAGCACCGTGCCTGCCGACGAATGGGCCGAGGTTGAAAACGCGGCCAAGGACTTCTGGACAGAGATCGCCGAGGAAGGCGAAGTGCACGCCAAGATCGTGCAGATCTTCCGCGACTATAACGAAGTCATCAACAAAGCCGGTCCGCCCTACACCAACGGCTGAACCGACAACCGGGGGCGCGCTGCCTGCGCCCCCGCCTTACCCCCTGAAGTGGACAGAACATGCCCGGCACACTGACATTCGACGCGCTGAAAAAACTGGTCAAAGAAGGATCCGTCGATACGGTTCTTGCGTGCCTTGTGGATATGCAAGGCCGGTTGATGGGCAAGCGCTTCCATGCCGTCAACTTCGTCGAGACCTCTTATAAAGAAACCCATTGCTGCAACTACCTGCTGGCCACCGACCTTGAGATGGCCACGCCCGAGGGCTTTGCCTCCACCTCGTGGGAGACGGGCTACGGCGACTATGTGATGCAGCCCGACGTCGACACAATTCGCCCGGTGCCGTGGCTCGAGGGCACGGTGATGGTGCTTTGCGACGTGCTGGATCACGACACGCACCAGCCGGTGCCGCATTCCCCGCGCGCCATGCTCAAGAAACAGATCGCGCGGCTGAAGGAACTGGGTTTCGATGCCATGATGGCGACCGAGCTGGAGTTCTTCCTTTTCGAGCAGAGCTTTGACGCGATCCGCAAGGGCGGCTACCGCGACCTCACGCCGATCAGCGGCTATAACGAAGACTACAACATCCTTCAGACCACCAAGGAAGAGAACGTGATGCGCCCGCTGCGCAACCATCTCTTTGCCGCCGGTCTGCCGATTGAGAACTCCAAGGGCGAGGCCGAGGCCGGTCAGGAAGAGCTCAACATCCGCTATTCAGAGGCGCTTGATTGCGCCGATTATCACACGATTGCCAAACATGCGGTCAAGGAGATCGCTTGGCAGCAGGGCCATGCGGCAAGCTTTCTGCCCAAGTGGCATAAGGACCGCGTCGGCTCTTCCAGCCACGTCCATCAGTCGCTGTGGAAAGACGGCGAAGCGGCTTTCTTTGACAGCGAGGGCGCGTTGGGCATGTCCGATCTGATGCGCCACTATATGGCCGGTCTGATCGCCTATGCGCCGGAATATACCTATTTCCTCGCCCCCTATGTGAACAGCTACAAACGCTTCGCCAAAGGCACCTTCGCCCCGACCAAGACCGTCTGGTCCGTCGACAACCGCACCGCCGGTTTCCGCCTCTGCGGGGCAGGGACAAAGGGCGTGCGCGTCGAATGCCGTATTGGCGGATCGGACCTAAACCCTTATCTGGCGCAGACGGTCATGCTGGCTGCCGGAATCAAAGGGATCGAAGACAAGATGGAGCTTGCCCCGCCCACACGCGGCGATGCTTATGGCGAGTCCGACGCTGTCGATATCCCCCAGACCCTGCGGGCAGCAACCGAGACCCTGCGCGGCTCGACGTTCCTGCGCGAGGTCTTGGGCGACGATGTAGTGACCCATTACACCCGCGCGGCGGAATGGGAGCAGGAAGAATATGACCGGGTGGTGACCGATTGGGAAATCGCCCGCGGCTTTGAAAGGGCCTGAGAATGACGACGGTAAAATGTATCTCTCCGATTGACGGTTCGGTCTATGCGGAGCGCGAAACCCTGAGCACGCAGGCAGCGCAGGACGCTGTCGCCCGTGCGCGTAAGGCGCAAAAGGCATGGGCCGCGCGGCCCTTGCAGGAGCGTGTCGATCTGGTGATGGCCGCGCTGAAAGAGATTGAGAATTCCACCGACCGGATGACCGAGGAGCTGGCCCATCAGATGGGCCGCCCGGTGCGTTATGGTGGCGAATTCGGTGGCTTGCAAGAACGCACCAGCCACATGGCCAAGATCGCCGCCGATGCGCTGGCGCCCAAGGTGATCGAGGACAGCGCCGCCTTCAGCCGCAAAATTATGCGTGAGCCGCATGGCGTGGTTTTCGTCGTCGCGCCGTGGAACTACCCCTATATGACCGCGAACAACACCATCGCGCCTGCGCTGATCGCGGGCAATTCGGTGATCCTGAAACATGCCTCGCAGACCATTCTGGTCGGTGAACATCTTGCCGATGCTTACCGCGCTGCGGGCGTGCCGGAGGATGTGTTCCAGAACGTCGTGCTGAGCCATGACACCACTTCGGCGTTGATCGCGGATAACGCCTTTGATTTCGTCAATTTCACCGGCTCCGTCGGCGGCGGTCAGGCGATGGAGCGCGCGGCGGCGGGCACTTTCACCGGCGTCGCGACCGAGTTGGGCGGCAAAGACCCCGCCTATGTCCGGGCCGATGCCAATCTCGACGCGGCTGTCGACGGCGTGATGGACGGGGCGATGTTCAACGCGGGCCAGTGCTGCTGTGGGATCGAGCGGATCTATGTGCACGAAAGCCTCTATGACGCTTTCGTTGAGAAGGCCGTGGCATGGGTGAATAACCTCAACCTCGGCAATCCACTGGATCAGGCCACGACGCTTGGCCCGATGGCCAACGTGCGTTTCGCCAATGAGGTCCGCGCGCAGATTGATGAGGCCGTGGCGGCAGGTGCCAAGGCGCACATCGATAGAATGCCCGCCGACGATGGCGGTGCCTATCTGACGCCGCAGGTGCTCACCGATGTGACCCATGAGATGCGCGTCATGCGTGACGAAAGCTTCGGCCCCGTGGTCGGCATCATGCCGGTCAAGGACGATGAAGAAGCCATTGCGTTGATGAACGACAGCCAATTCGGTCTGACCGCCGCGATCTTTACCGCCGATGCCGATGCCGCCGAGGCCATCGGCCAGCGGTTGGAAACCGGCACCGTCTTCATGAACCGTGCCGACTATCTGGACCCGGCGCTGTGCTGGACCGGCTGCAAGCAAACCGGGCGCGGCGCGGGCCTGTCTGAACTGGGCTATCACGCGCTGACACGCCCCAAATCCTACCACCTCAAGAAAGCCTGAGACATGTCCCTGACTGCCAATTGGTCTTACCCCACCGCCATCCGCTTCGGCGCGGGCCGGATTAAAGAGATTGCCGAGGCCTGCGCCGCTGCGGGCATCAAGAAGCCGCTGCTGGTCACCGACAAAGGGCTGGCCTATCTGCCCATCACCCAGTCCACACTCGACCTGATGGAGGCCGAAGGTCTGGGCCGCGCGATGTTTTCGGACGTTGACCCGAACCCGACCGAGATGAACGCCGAGGCGGGCATCAAGGTCTATCGCGACGGCGGCCATGACGGTGTGATCGCCTTTGGCGGTGGCTCCGGTCTCGATCTGGGCAAGGTCATCGCCTTCATGGCGGGCCAAACCCGCCCCCTGTGGGATTTCGAGGATATCGGCGATTGGTGGACCCGCGCCGACGCGGATGGCATCGCGCCCATCGTGGCCGTGCCGACGACCGCCGGCACAGGCTCGGAAGTGGGCCGCGCCAGCGTCATCACCAATTCCCAGACCCATGAGAAGAAGATCATCTTCCACCCCAAGATGCTCCCCGCCGTCGTGATCTGCGACCCGGAACTGACCGTCGGCATGCCGCCGATGATCACTGCAGGCACGGGGATGGACGCGTTCGCCCATTGTCTGGAAGCCTTCTGCTCGCCGCATTACCACCCGATGAGCCAAGGCATGGCGCTGGAAGGGATGCGTCTGGTCAAGGAATACCTGCCCCGCGCCTATGCCGATGGCAGTGATCTTGAGGCGCGCGGCCATATGATGTCCGCCGCCGCCATGGGCGCTACGGCGTTCCAAAAGGGTCTGGGCGCCATCCATGCCATCAGCCACCCGATCGGCGCGGTGCATCACACGCATCACGGCACCACCAACGCGGTGGTCATGCAGCCGGTGCTGCGCATGAACCGCCCCGCGATTGAGGAGCGTCTGGCCAAAGCGGCGGCCTATCTCGATATCGTCGGCGGTTTTGACGGGTTCTATGATTTCGTCGGCAAGCTGAACGAAGAGTTGAACATCCCCGCCGATCTGACCGCCCTTGGCGTCACCGACCCGGATATCGACGCGCTGGTGGCCTCGGCCCTGCAAGACCCGAGCTGCGGCGGCAACCCGATTGAACTGACCAAAGAGAACGTCACGCAATTGCTGCGCGACTGCTTTTGATCCGAAACAAAAAGGGGGGCCAGATGGCCCCCCTTTCACATTGCGCTGAGCGCGCGGTTTATTCAGTCGCTTCGGCGGCGTCCCCGGCCTCGGCCACTTCCGGCCCGACGGACACCAGATAGGCCCAAACGTCTTTCGCGTCTTCTTCGTCTCTCAGACGATAAGACATTTTCGACTTGGCCCGTTTCGTGTCAAGATACTCGGCCAGAAACCCCTTGGGATCGGCGACGTAGCCTGTGAAACTCTCTTCGTCCCATGTCAGCCCGGCCTCGCCCGCAGCCACGATGGAATCGCCATAGCGGTAGTCTTCGACGGAACCCGCCACGCGGTTGTAGATCCCATAAAGGTTCGGCCCCGTACGGCCCCCTTTTTGGATATCGTTGCCCTCATCATCCGAGATCATGTGGCAGCTTTTGCATTTACGAAAGACCTTTTCCCCGGCTTCGGCGTCACCGGAGGCATGGCTTTCCGCCCAAAGGGGGGTGGCCCCGAGGCAGATGGCGAAGATCGACGCGATACGCATGTTCATTGTGAGTTCCTTTGTCAGTCTGACTTGAAACTAGCGTTTGGGGCGAAGGGGTAAAGGATGTTCACTGCGCCAAAAGGTAGCACGGGCGCAGGGCGGACCGGTTAGCGGTTGAGACTAGGGAGAAATCCCCCGATAACTGCCGGTGAATTTCTTCTGCGCCGAGGGTGAGATGAACACAATGGTAAGCCGCATCTGATGGAGATCATGGTCCCCGCCTGGGTCGACGGCACCCTGCAACCGGTCGAAAAGCTCGCCGCGCATGAACGCGGTTTGCGGCATATGGCGGTTTCCGTTTTCGTCATCTCCAACGGCAAGCTGCTGATGCAGCAGCGCGCGCTTGGCAAATATCACACCCCCGGTCTCTGGGCGAACACCTGCTGCACACACCCGCATTGGGGCGAGCCGCCCGAGGACTGCGCCGCGCGGCGTTTGGACGAAGAGTTGGGGATCACCGGGCTGGCCTTGCAGCACCGGGGCCGGGTCGAATACCGCGCCGATGTCGGCGGCGGGCTGATCGAACATGAGGTGGTCGAGGTCTATCTCGCCCATGCCGCGCCGGATCTGACGATCATGGAAAACCCTGACGAAGTGATGGCGACGCGCTGGATCACCCTTGGCGATCTACATGCCGACCTCGCGCAGCACCCCGATGCATATACGCCTTGGCTGCGGATTTACATGGCCGAACACGAAGGTCTGATCCTTGGCGGCGGGGCGATGGAATAACAGAAAGGCGGGCCAGAGATGACCGACGACATGCAAGACCAAAAGACACGCGCGGCGGATTGGTTCCGCAAGCTTCGCGATGACATCGTTCAGGCGTTCCACGACATCGAAGCGCGTCATGTGGGCGAGGAAGAGGCCGGGCGTTTCGTGGTCAGCAACACCACCCGCACTGCCCCCGATGGATCGGACGCCGGTGGCGGTGAAATGTCGGTGATGCGCGGGGGCCGTGTGTTCGAGAAGGTGGGCGTGAATATCTCCACCGTCTACGGCGAGTTGGGCGAGCGGGCGCAGGCCGCCATGGCCGCGCGCAGGGGGCTGCCCGGCATGGCCGAAGATCCGCGTTTCTGGGCCTCGGGCATCAGTCTGGTCGCGCATATGCAAAACCCACATGTGCCTGCGGTGCATATGAACACCCGCATGTTCTGGACCCCGCATGCATGGTGGTTCGGCGGCGGCGCGGATCTGAACCCTTGCATCGAGTATGACGAGGACACCGACCATTTCCATGCCGAGATGAAGGCCGCCTGCGACCCGCATGGGGCCACGCTCTATGATGAGTTGAAGGCTTGGGCGGATGAGTATTTCTACATCCCCCATCGCAAACGCGCGCGGGGTGTGGGGGGCATCTTTTACGATGACCGCAACAGCGGCGACTGGGAGGCGGATTTTGCGCTGACGCAGGATGTGGGTCGCGCGTTCCTGCCCGCCTATGTGCCCGTGGTCGACAAACGGCGCGAGATGCCGTGGGACATGGACGACAAGGACGTGCAGCTGCGCCACCGGGGGATCTATGCCGAGTATAACCTTGTCTACGACCGGGGGACGAAGTTTGGTCTGGAGACGGGGCATGATCCGGATGCTGTGCTGATGAGCCTGCCGCCGATGGCGAAGTGGGTTTGAGCTAACCAGCCCGGCCCGGAATCAAGCCGCAGGCGCCGGGCCATCGCCTGCCCGCCCGGACGGGTAGGCGATTTGGTGATGCTGGGCGTGACCTCGCGAGCGCACATCATGCTTGCCCCATAAAGTGGCTTTGACAGCCTTCGGTACGCCAACCCGCGGTCAGGCGCTGACCCTTCGGTGACGGTTACCATCCCGGCCCGGAGTCAAGCCGCAGGCGCCGGGCCATCGCCTGCCCGCCCCACCGGGTAGGCGATTTGGTATGGCTTGGCGTGACCTCGAGGGCGCAACTCAAGGCTGATAGATAAAGTGGCTATAACAGCCGTCAGATCGCCCACCCGCGGGCAGGCGATGGCCCTCGATCTAAACTTTGGGCGTTGGCTTGTTACCCCCGCGTCCCGCGAACGGTATCAATCATCAACTGCACATTCTCCGGATCCGCATCCGGCGTGATCCCATGCCCGAGGTTGAAGATATGCGGCCCCTTCGACAGCGCATCGCAAATCGCCCGCGTCTCCTGCACCAGCGCATCCCCACCCGTCACCATATGCGAGGATTTCAGGTTGCCCTGCACACAGCCATGCGGCTGCACATGTTCGGCCACCCACTCGGCGCTCACCCCGTCATCGACGGCGATGCAATCGGCCCCGGTGGCGGCATGTAGATTGGCGAAACGCGCCCCGGCTCCACGCGGGAAGGCGATCACGGGCACGCCCGGATGACGCGCCTTCAGCGCGCTGATGATCTGGCGCAGCGGCTCTGTCGAATAGCGGTCGAAATCCGTGCCTTCCAGCGATCCGGCCCAGCTGTCGAAGAGCTTTACCACCTCGGCTCCTGCCTTGATCTGCATGTCGAGGTATTCGATTGTCGCCAGCGTGATCCGCTCCATCAGCTCATCGAACACCTCGGGGTTCTCGTCCTTTAGCGCATGGGCTGGCCCCTGATCCGGCGTGCCCTTGCCCGCGATCATATAGGTCGCCACCGTCCAAGGCGCGCCTGCGAAACCGATGAGCGTCGTCTCTTCGGGCAGTTCGCGCGACAGGATGCGCACTGTCTCGTAGATCGGCGCGAGATGGTCGTGGATCGCATCAGCAGGCTTCAGCGCCTCCATCTCGGCCTTGGTCGTGATCGTCGACAGCCGTGGGCCCTCGCCAGTGACGAACCACAGATCGGCGCCGAGCGCTTGTGGCACAAGCAGGATGTCGGCGAAAAGGATCGAAGCGTCGAAACCATAGCGGCGGATCGGCTGCAACGTCACCTCGGCGGCCAGTTCCGGGTTGTAGCACAGCGACAGGAAATCGCCTGCCTCGGCCCGGGTCGCGCGATACTCGGGCAGGTAGCGCCCGGCTTGCCGCATCATCCAGATCGGCGGCGTCGGCAGGGTTTCGCCCGCAAGGGCGCGCAGGATGGTCTTATTCGCAGTCATTATGGCGTTCCTATTTGTGGCAAACCCGTAGGTAGCGCAGGTACAGCAGTTGTCAGTTCATGTCGACGGGGGTAGGGATGCGTCATGACGTATCAGCTTCCCACCCCGGCCCGGCCTCTCAACATCGGCACACGCGGATCGCTTCTGGCGCTCGCGCAGGCGAATGAGGTGCGCGACCGGCTCGCCGCCGCCTTCGATCTGCCGTTCGAGGCTTTCACCATCGTCGTGATCAAGACCACGGGCGACAAGATCATCGACCGCCCGCTGAAAGAGATCGGCGGCAAGGGGCTGTTCACCCGCGAGATCGAGGCCGCGCTGCTCGACGACTCCATCGACATCGCGGTGCATTCGATGAAGGACATGCCGACGCTGCAACCCGAGGGGCTGTTGATCGACACCTATCTGCCGCGCGAGGACTGCCGCGACGCTTTCATCTCACCGCATCTGAAATCCATTAGCGAGTTGCCCGAAGGCGCGGTCGTCGGCACCTCCAGCCTGCGCCGCCGCGCGCAAGTGAAACTGCGGCGGCCTGATCTGGAAGTGGTCGAGTTTCGTGGCAACTTGCAGACTCGTTTGAAAAAACTTGATGACGGTGTGGCGGAGGCGACCTTCCTCGCTATGGCCGGGCTGAACCGCTTGCAAATGGACGACGTGCCGCAGGCTGCCGTGCACCCCGACGACATGCTGCCTGCCATCGCGCAGGGCGCCATCGGGGTTGAGCGGCGCGAGGACGACAGCCGCGCCGCCGAGATGCTCTCGGCGATCCATGACCGCAAGACTGGCGAACAGCTTGCCGCCGAACGCGCGTTCCTCGCCACCCTCGATGGGTCTTGCGAGACACCCATCGCCGGTCTGGCCGAACTCAACGGCAGCGAGATGCGCCTGCGCGGCCAAGTGCTGCGCCCCGACGGGTCGGACGCCATCGGCGATGACGTGACCTGCGCCATTTCCGACGGGGCCGAGGCGGGCGAGGCGATGGCCCGCAAGCTTCTGGTCGAGGCCGGACCGGGTTTCTTTGACTGGCGCGAATGATCGGCAATCTCTTCACGCTGAAACAGCTTGAAGCGCTGATCTGGGTCGCAGACCTAGGCAGTTTCCGCCGCGCCGCCGCGCATCTGAACACGACACAGCCCAATATCTCAGCCCGGATTTCCGGGCTGGAGGCAACCTTGGGCGTCACCCTGATGCAGCGCGATGCCGGGTCGATCCGGCTCACCGAAAAGGGCACCGCACTGCTGGCCCAAGCCCGCCGCGTCCTGCGCGAGGCCGAAGCGCTGGTCGAGACCGCCGCGCGGCCCGACCTGATCGACGACAGCCTCCGCCTTGGCGTGACCGAAGTGGTTGCCAGCACATGGCTGCGTCCCTTTCTGCGCGCGCTGGCCGATGCCTATCCCAATCTCACTGTCGAACTTACCGTCGATCTCTCGCGCGATCTGGATCAGGAGCTTGCCGCTCATGCGCTCGACCTGACCCTGCAAACCGCACCCTTCTCGACCCCGGCGAGCGGGCGGCTGGATCTGGCGACCTATGACTACATCTGGGTGGCCGCGCCGGAATTGGCCGCCCAGATCGGCCCCGCGCCCGACTTCGACGCCATGCTGCGCCATCCGGTGCTGGGCCATGCGCGGCATACGCAGGCTCATTCTGATCTGATCGGCCATTTCGATGGCTCGACTGCCCCCAAGGCCCGTTTGGTGCCCTCCAGCAGCCTGTCGGCGGCGATGAACATGGTGCTCGACGGGATGGGCGTCGCCGTGATGCCGCGTGTCATGGTGGCTGGCGCGCTGGCCGATGGGGCGCTGCGGATTCTACCCGCCGCGTGGCACCCGCGCCCGCTGCAAGTCGCCGCGCGTTATCACGCGGATCGCACGCCCGCCTATGTCGCCCGCGCCGCTGAACTGGCCCGCGACTGCGCCCGAAGCTTCGATGTCGAGGATCGAAAAAACCTTTCACACCCATAGAATATAATAATTTGCACCGATGCTGTGCCCACCCCTATCCTGCGCCCAAACAGGAGTGAGACATGGCATCAACCATCCGACTGGGCGTAGACATCGGCGGCACCTTCACCGACGTGGTGCTGGAAAAGGGCGGCGAGAGTTTCTCAACCAAGGTGCTGACCACCTATGCCGCGCCCGAGAACGCGATCATCGACGGGATGCATCAGGTCTGCGCCAAGGCCGGGATCACGCCCGCCGACCTCACGCAGATCATCCACGGCACCACGCTGGCAACCAACGCGCTGATCGAACGGCGCGGGGCCAAGACCGCGCTGATCACCACCCAAGGCTTCCGTGACGTGATCGAAATGCGCACCGAAAGCCGGTTTGAGCAATATGACCTCAACCTCAACCTGCCCGAGCCGCTGCTGCCGCGCCAGATGCGCTACACGGTGGAAGAGCGCGTTGATGCGACAGGCGCCGTGCTGGTCCCGCTTGACCGCGCCGAGGTCGAAGCGCTGGCCGACCGTATTGCCGAAGCGGGCTATGAAAGCGTCGCGGTGGGGCTGATCCATTCCTACCTGAACGATGCGCATGAGCGGATGGTCCGCGAGGTTCTGGAAGAGAAGCTGCCGGGCGTCATGGTCTCGATCTCCTCCGAGGTCTCGCCGCAGATGCGCGAGTATGAGCGGTTCAACACCGTGGTTGCCAATGCCTATATCAAGCCGCTGATGAAGAGCTACCTCGGACGGCTCGAAGGGCGGCTGCAGGACGAAGGTGTGGGCTGCAACATCTTCCTGATGCACTCCGGCGGCGGGATTATCTCGATTGAAAGCGCCGCTGAATTCCCCGTGCGGCTGGTGGAGTCGGGCCCCGCAGGCGGCGCGGTTTTCGCCGCCAACATCGCCGCGCGCTACGGGCTCGATAAGGTGCTGAGCTTTGACATGGGCGGCACCACGGCCAAGATCTGTCTGATCAAGAACCAGACGCCCAAGACCAGCCGGGGCTTTGAGGTGGCGCGGACCTATCGCTTCAAGAAAGGCTCCGGCATGCCGATCTCGATTCCGGTGATCGACATGGTCGAGATTGGTGCGGGCGGTGGCTCGCTGGCCCATGTGGATGCGATGCGGCAGATCCGGGTGGGGCCGGAAAGCGCGGGCTCCGAGCCGGGGCCTGCCTGTTACGGGCGCGGTGGGGAGAAGCCCGCGGTGACCGATGCCGATCTGGTGCTGGGCAAGCTCGACCCCGACAATTTCGCGGGCGGTTCGATCCGGCTCGAAACCTCCAATTCCGAGACGGCGCTGAGCCAGATCATCGGGCAGGAGCTCGACATGGACGCTGCCACCACCGCCTTCGGTCTGGCCGAGGTGGTGGACGAGAACATGGCCAACGCCGCGCGGGTCCATGCGGTGGAGAACGGCGAGGACCTCAGCGACTACACGATGATCGCCTTCGGCGGCGCGGCCCCGCTGCATGCCGGGCGGCTGTGCGAGAAACTGGGCGTCGAGCGCCTGCTGGTGCCGCCCGGTGCCGGGGTCGGCTCAGCCATCGGTTTCCTGCGCGCGCCTTTCAGCTTCGAGGCCAACCGCTCGGTCTACATGAAGCTGTCGGACTTCGACGCGACCCGCATCAAGACGCTGCTGGCGGAACTGCGCGACGAGGCCACCGGCTTTGTCCGCAACTGCGATGCCGGGGCCAAGATCCTGTCGGAATACAAGGTCTACATGCGCTACAGCGGGCAGGGTTGGGAGATCCCCATCGTGCTGGACGAAGCGGACGCGCTAAACCCCGATGCCGCGCGTTTCGAGGCTTTGTTCGAAGCCGATTACGCCAAGCTTTTCGGCCGCACCGTCGAGGGCTTGGACATCGAGATCACGGTCTGGTCGGTCAATGCCACCACCCCGCCCGAGGCGGTCGCCCGCACCGCAGAGCAGTCCCCGGGTGCGGCGGCGAATGTGGCTCTAACACGGCGTATTTTCGACCCGGCGCTTTCCGAGTACTGCAAGGCCGACGTCGTGCTGCGCGGGCAGATGGCCCCGGGCCAGACCGCCGAAGGCCCCGCCGCCATCACCGAGGATGAGACGACAATCATCCTGCCCGCCTCGCGCCGGGCGATCTGCCAGCCCGACGGCTGCATCGACATCACCGTGAAAGGGTAAGCCCATGGCACAGACACATTCCAACGTCGCCTATCAGGTCATGTGGAACCGCCTCATCTCGGTGGTCGAAGAGCAGGCGCAGGCACTGGTGCGCACTGCCTTCTCGACCTCGGTGCGCGAGGCGGGGGACCTTTCCGCGGGCGTCTATGACACCGAAGGCCGGATGTTGGCGCAGGCTGTCACCGGCACCCCTGGCCACGTCAATGCCATGGCGGACGCCGTGGCGCATTTTATCCGGCGTATTGGGCGGCAGAACATCCTCGAAGGCGACGTCTATATTACCAACGATCCTTGGGAAGGGACCGGTCACCTGCATGACATCACCATGGTCACGCCCTCCTTCCACCGCGGCAAGCTCGTGGGGTTCTTCGCCTGCACCGCGCATATCGTCGACATCGGCGGGCGCGGGTTCGGCGCGGATGCGGCGAGCGTCTACGAGGAAGGGCTCTATCTGCCGATCATGAAGTTCGCCGATGCGGGCAAGGTCGATGAGACGCTGGTGCGGATCATCCGCGGCAACGTGCGCGAGCCGGATCAGCTGATTGGCGACATCTACGCGCTGACCACCTGCAACGAGATCGGTCACCGCCGCCTCATCGACATGATGGAGGAATTCGCCCTCGACGATCTCACCGGCATCGCCGCCTTCATCCTCGACAATTCCCGCCGTGCCACCTTGGAGCGGATCGCGGCGCTGCCACGGCAGCAGGCGACTGGCGAGATGACGATCGACGGCTTCGACACGCCGATCACGCTGAAGGTCACGGTGAGCATTGCCGAGGATCACATCTTGTCGGATTTCGCAGGCACCAGCGGGATCGATAAGAAGGGCATCAACTGTCCGTTGGTCTATACCAAGGCCTATGCCTGCTACGCGCTGAAATGCGCCATCGCGCCGGAGATTCCGAACAACGCCGCTTCGCTGGAGCCGTTCCGGATCACCGCGCCCGAGGATACCATCGTCAACGCCGTGCACCCCGCACCGGTGGCCCTGCGGCATATCGTGGGCCACTTCGTGCCAGATACGGTCTATGCGGCGTTGGATCAGATCCTGCCGGACCTCGTCCCGGCCGAAGGGGCGGGGTGTCTGTGTAACTTCCAGGTCAGCCTGCGGCCCCGCACCGATACGCAAGCGCCCGCAGGCGCGCGCCGGGCCGAGGTGCTGACCTTCAACTCCGGCGGTTCGGGAGCGCGACCCGAGCACGACGGGCTCAATGCCACGGCCTTCCCCTCGGGCGTGATGACCATGCCGGTGGAGGCCACGGAACATGCCGGTCCCGTCGTCATCTGGCGCAAGGAGTTGCGCCCCGACAGCGGCGGCGCGGGGCGCCAGCGCGGCGGGCTGGGGCAATATATGGAAGTCGGCGCGCGCGAGGGGCATGAGTTCGACATGCAGGCCATGTTTGACCGCGTCGATCACCCCGCACGCGGGCGGCAGGGCGGCAAGCCCGGCGCGCCCACCACCATCGCCCGCGACGACGGCACGCCGATGCGCGGCAAGGGCAAACAGTTCGTGCCACATGGGGCGAAGGTGCTGATGGCCTTCCCCGGCGGTGCCGGCTACGGCCCTGCCGAGGAACGCCCCAAGGCGCAGGTCAAGCGCGACCTTCTGCGCGGTTACATCAGCGCCGAGGTTGCGGCGGCGGACTATGGGCTCAGCGCCGAGGAGATCGCCGAGGTGCAAGAGGCCATCCGCAAAGGCGGCGAACTGTGAAAGAGTGGCCGCTCAAAGGCTTATAAGCGCAAGGGGTCATTGACTGTTACGAAGCGCGGGTGTTCCTTGGCGGCATTATGCCAAAAGGAACACCCGTGATGTATGTGATTGATCCCCCCAAGCAAAGCAGCCTTGCCGTTCAAGGCACCAGCGACCGTTTTCCGGTGCGCCGTGTCTTTTGCGTGGGCCGCAACTATGAGGCGCATGTGCTTGAGATGGGCAATGACATGCGCGACCCGCCGTTCTTTTTCACCAAACCCGCCGATGCCACGCTGGATACGCCCTGCACCGTGCCCTATCCGCCGCTGACGGAGGATTTCCACTTTGAGGCCGAGCTTGTCATCGCCATCGGCAAGGGCGGCGCGAATATCGCGGAAGCCGATGTGATGGATCACATTTGGGGCGCCTCGGTGGGCATTGATTTCACCCGCCGCGATCTTCAAGCACAGGCCAAGAAGATGGGCCGCCCGTGGGACTGGTCCAAGGCCTTTGACAACTCCGCGCCCATCGCGCCGATCCTGCCCATGGCCGATGTCCCCTCGGTCGAGAAGGGCCGCCTTTGGCTCGCGGTGAATGGCGAGATGAAGCAGGAGGCCGATCTGTCGCAGATGATCTGGTCGGTGCGGGAGCATACCGCCACCCTGTCGCAGGCCGTGACCTTGGCGCCGGGTGACATCATCATGACCGGCACGCCTGCCGGTGTCGCGGCGGTGCAGCCCGGCGATGTGATCACCGGGGGGGTCGACGGCATCTCCGAGTTCGAAGTCACCGTCGGCCCGCGCGCCTAAAGCGCGCGGTTCGGTCTAGGCCCCGGCCAGCGTGCGTTCGGCCCGCGCGCGGGCTTGGGCCGCCAGATCCGGCAGGCCGGTCTTTTCATAGACCTCCCCCAGCATCAGGTTCAGCGGCACGCCATCGGGGTCATAGGTGCGGCGCATCTCAAGCACCTGCTGCGCGGCAGAGGCCCGTCCATCGCGCACCAGCGCGTCGAGGTGGATTTGCTCGAACAGGTCACGCTGCGCATGGCTGCCGCCGCATTCGGCCATGCGGGGCAGGGCCATGCCAAGCTCGCGGGTCGCCGTGGCCCAATCCCCCTTGGCATGGGCAGCGATGCCCCGGGCGGCGGGCAGTGCGACCTCGGCCCATGCGGCGTGGTCATGGGCGGCAGTCTCACTCGCGCGGGCATTGATCGCGCTGAGCATCTCTGCCGCCTCGGGCCGCCCGGTGCGGCAAAGGGCATAGAGATATTGCAGCGTCAGGAAGGGGCTCACCGTATCCGCCCCACGGGCCGCCACATGGTCGGCCACATCGCCCCAACGGTCGCCCACATCGACACCCGCGAATTCCATCCGCGCCAGCAGGGACACGGCGCCGACTTGGTCTTGGGAATAGTCCTTTTCCAGCCCCCAGATATGCTGGTCATAGGCGGCGCGCACATCGTCGTGACGGCCCTGCGACAGGTAGAACAGCGCCAGATGCCACCAATTGTGGCTCCGCATGAAGGAGTTCAGATCGCTCCACGTCTCGGCCACGCTTTCCATGAAACGCGCCCCTTCGGCGACGCGGCCTTGCGTTAGCATCACATGAGCAAGGGCGTGGTGCGCCCAAGGCTCATCATGGCGCAATTCCATCGCCCGGCGGGCAGCAGCCTCGGCCCGGTCGAGCAGATGGCATTGCTCATAACCAAAGGCGATCATGCCGTGGGTATAGGCAATGTCTTCGGCCTCGGGCAGGGATTTCAACGCCATGCGCAACATGCCTGCGGCATCGCCGGTGTTGAACAGGTGGTATTGCGCCAGTTTCAGCATCGCCAGATCGCGCGGCCATTTATCGGTGATGGCATCACAGGCGGCGACGAGGGCGGGCACATCGCTGTCGATCCAATGCCCAACGGCGCGGATCACTTCTTGTTCGCGAGCATTGGCGCCGGGGGCTGCCTTGGCGCGGTCCAGATAGGGGCGGGCCTTCTCAGGGGCGATGGGGTGTTCGAGGAACATCCACAAGAGTGCCGCATAGGCATTGACCAGCGGGCCATCGGGGTCGGCATCGGCGGCGGCGATGATGCCCGCGGCCTTGGGTTGGTAGGACAGGAAGCCGTGGATGAAGTCATTGATCGCCTGCAAGGTTTCCGGGCGGTCGGTAGAGGTTTCCAATCCGTAAAGGTCTTGTGTCATCTCGGGTCTCCGGCGGTGTCGTGGAATTGGCGCAGATGTTGGGCGACGGCCTCGGCGGCGTCCCAATGGATCGAATGGCCCGCCTCGGGCAGGGTGGTCTGGGTCACATCGGGAATTTCTGCAAAAGCCTTCTCGGCGGCGGCGCGGGGGATCAGCAGGTCTTCGGCCCCGTGGAGCACTTGGGTCGGGCAGGTCAGCTCAGCGGGCCGTACCGTGGGGCGGAAACCGCGCAGCGCTTCGAGTTGATGGGCCATGGCATCTGCGCTCTGTGCATGGGGATAGGCCAGTGCTGCGGCGAGGGCGGCCTCGGTATTGTCAGGATCGGTGAAGAAACCGGGGGCGAAAATCCAAGGGTAGAGCGCGCGCAGCCAAAGCTGCTCCCCTTCTGGCGCGCGGCGCACGGCGAGCAACGCATCGAAGACTGCCATGGTCCGGGGTGCGCGAACTGGGGCGGAGGCGAGGATGCTCAGCGCTCGAATGCGACCCGGCGCGAGGCCAAAAAGCTCCATCGCCATCAGCCCGCCCATCGAATGGCCGACAACGTGAAAGGTGTCATGCCTCAGGTGATCCATCAGCGCCAGCGCATCCCGCGCCATCTGCGCGACGGAGGTTTCGGCGTTCCAAGGGGTCGTGCGCCCGGTGCTGCGGTTGTCGGGCCGGATCAGGGTGAAGTGATCGGAAAGCAAAGGGTCCAGTGCGCCCCAACTCGCGCTGTCGCTCAGCATCCCGGCTAGCATCAAAAGCGGCGGGCCGCGCCCGTCGACCTCGTAGTGAAGTGAGATATCGGAGAGGGGCAGATCAGGCATTCAACGTGCTCCAACAAGGCAAAAGATCCCCATCGGCGGGGGTGGCCGCATAGATGGCGCGGGCGATGGCGCGCGACAGGCAGAGGGCCGCGGCATGGCCGATCATCGCCACATCCCCCGCAGGCCGCGCCGCGGTGGAGAGGGAGAAGACCAGATCGCCGTCATTGGGCATATGCGCAGGCACCACGGCGCGGGCGATGCCGTCATGGGCCGCCACGGCGACGCGCTGGCATTCGGCCTTGGTCAGCGTGGCGTCGGTGGCGACGATGGCGATGGTGGTATTGGCGCGGGCCGACATGGCCGCCATCTTGCGGCTCTCGAAGCTCAGCCCCAGCCCGGCGGATGGGTCGGGGCCTAGCCCGCCGAACTCTCCGTCGATCTCAAAGGGGGCGGCGTGGAAATAGCGGTCGCCGGGGGTGGTGACGGCGCCCACCGGATTGGCCCCGACAAGCGCGCCGACCGTGCTGCCATCGGGCAATTGCAAACTGGCGGAGCCGAGGCCCCCTTTGACCATCGCGCTCAGCGCGCCGGTGCCCGCGCCGACAGAGCCTATTTGAAAATCTTCGCCCGCCGCTTCCAAGGCTTGGCGGCCAAGATCGGCATAGGGGTTCTGCGCCCAATCCTTATCGCCGCCGTTCAGCAGATCGAAGAGGATCGCGCCGGGCACCAGCGGGATCAGCGCGTCCCCCACGCGAAAGCCGCGGCCCTGTGCGCGTAGGGCATCCACCACCCCCGAACAGGCATCCAGCCCATAAGCAGAGCCGCCCGAGAGCACCAGCGCATCGACCGCCGCGACGGTTTTGTCGGGGGCCAGCAGGTCTGTCTCTCGCGTGCCGGGCGCGCCGCCCATGACGTGGACAGAGGCGGTGAAGGGCGCGTCGCCGATCAGCACGGTGCTGCCGGATTTCAGCCGCGCATCCTGCGCATTGCCCACCTTCAGCCCTGCCACATCGGTGATCAGGTTGCGCGGGCCGGGACGCATTGGCGCGCTCATGGCAGGCTCTTCACGTGAAACATCCCCGCAAGGGTGCGCATGGGGCAGGGGGCAAACAAGGGCATCGTCACTCCGGCGTTGATTTCGGGCGGAGTTTGCGCGCTTCCCCGGCGGATGCCAAGGGCCGAGGTGGGACAGGATGCCCCCGCCGGAGGGACGCCATAAAAATGGGCGCGCAGGTTGCCCCGCGCGCCCGATCCATCCGGTGTGACCGCTTGGTTTACTTCTGCTCTTCGGCGACAGCGGCGGCGACGGCCTCTTCAAAGATGGCGAGCCCCTCTTCTACGATGGCGTCGGAGGCTGTCAGCGGGACCATCACGCGCACGGCGTTGCCATACATGCCACAGCTCAGCAGCAGCAGGCCGCGCTTCAGCGCATGGGCGATGACCCGTTTGGTGAAGTCGGCATCGGGCTTGGCGCTGTCGAAGTCGGTCACGAACTCAACGGCGACCATGGCCCCAAGGCCACGGATGTCCCAGAACCGGAAGGGGGCGGAACGCTTGCCAATCTCGGCAAAGCGGGCTTTGAGCGTGTCGCCCATCGCGGTCGAGCGGGCCAGAAGACCTTCGTCTTCGATCGCCTCGATGGCTGCCAGTGCCGCAGCGCAGGCCACCGGGTTGCCGCCATAGGTGCCGCCCAAGCCGCCGGGGTCCATAGCGTCCATCACATCGGCGCGGCCAATGACACCGGCCAGCGGATAGCCACCTGCCATGGATTTCGCCACGGTGATCAGGTCTGGCACCACGCCGGAATGCTCGATCGCGAACCATGTGCCGGTGCGGCCAAAGCCCGCCTGCACTTCGTCAGCGATCAAGAGAATGCCATGCTGGTCACAGATCGTGCGCAGCTCTTGCATCATTTCGAAGGGCACGGGGGTGTAGCCGCCTTCGCCAAGCACCGGCTCGATGATGATCGCGGCGACACGTTCGGGCTGGGCATCGGTGAGGAAGAGGTTTTTCAGCCCGGTCAGCGCGTCCTGCACGGTGATCCCGTCGCGGACAGAGGGGAAAGGCGCGCGGAAGACATCCGCGGGGAAGGGGCCGACATCTTTCTTATAGGGCGTGACCTTGCCGGTCATACCAAGCGTCAGCAGGGTACGGCCGTGGTAGCCGCCGGTGAAGGCGATGACGCCCGGGCGGCCGGTGGCGGCGCGGGCGATTTTCACGGCGTTCTCAACGGCTTCGGCGCCGGTGGTGACCAGCAGCGTCTTCTTGGGCGCGTCACCGGGGGCGAGCGCGTTCAGCTTCTCGGCCAGTTCGACGTAAGGCCCGTAGGGCACGACCTGAAAGCTGGTGTGGGTGTAGTGGTCTTCCTGCGCCTTGGCGGCCTCGACCACCTTGGGGTGACGGTGCCCGGTGTTCAGCACGCCGATGCCGCCGACGAAGTCGATGTAGCGGTTGCCTTCCACGTCCCATAGCTCGGCGTTCTCGGCATATTTCGCGTAGATCGGCGCGGCGGAGGCGACGCCGCGCGGCACGGCGGCATCGCGGCGCGCGATGAGGTCGGCGTTGGTCTGACCGTCGGGCTGGGTCGCTGGGTTGGTTTCGACCACGGAGATCTGCGGCGCGGCTTTGGCTTTGGCCGCGGATTTCCGGGGTGATTTCTTGACGGTGCTGGACATGGAACAGATACCTTATTGCGAAAGAGAGGGGGCAGTGACGTGTCGTTTAAAAAATCCATATTCCGTTTAATATAATTGTCAATCGCGATCGCAGCCTCTATCTAACAATTCCCGTGACCCCCCGGTTGACCCAAGGCCGTGCCCCGTAGCGGCGGCGCGGGGGCCTACAAAGGACAAGCCATTGAACGTCGGCGATAAACTCAGAGCGATCCGCAAGAAACACGGGCTCTCCCAACGGGAGCTTGCGGCCAAGGCCGGGCTGACCAATGGCACGATATCGCTGATCGAAAAGAACCGAACCAGCCCCTCGGTCGCGTCGCTCAAAAGCCTGTTGGACGCGATTCCCATCAGCATGGCCGAATTTTTCGCGATTTTAGAAGAAGACGACAGCGCCAAAGTCTTCTACCGCGCGGAGGAGTTGACCGAGATTTCACCAAGTCATCAGGGCGGCGTATCCCTGCGTCAGCTGGGCAGTGCCGCGCATCACGCGCTTCAGGTTTTGCATGAAACCTATGAGCCCGGCGCCGATACCGGACCTGAGTTTCTGAGCCATGAGGGCGAAGAGGCGGGGGTCGTGGTGCGCGGGAGCATCGAAGTAACGGTGGATGGCGCGGTCAGCTTGCTTCATGCCGGGGACGGATATCTGTTCGACAGCCGCCTGCCGCATCGGTTCCGCAACACCGGGTCCGAAAGTTGCGAGATCGTCAGCGCCTGTACCCCGCCCAGTTTTTAAAAAAAGGTGCCCCATAAATATCGACCGCCCCGAGCATTCTGCTCGGGGCGGTCGATAGGGGGTGTCAGGTCTTAGTAGTCTGACCGGTAGTTCGACCTTTGGGTCTCCGGTTGCTGTTTTTCGCGCCCGGTGCGGTCCTCATCCGGGTGAAGTTCCCTTCGGCCCGTGGTGAGGGCAAGGATGATGACCGCCGCTAAGGTCAGGATGGTCAGACCGCCGAGAAAAAGCTCCGTGGTCATCTCCGTGTTCCTCTTTAGCACTGCGTTTCAGGTGCTCAACCGCGCGCAGGCCAAAGGGTTCCGACAAATTTTTCGCCTATGACGAGTCTGTGATCGGTCCGCCACGTTTTGGGCCAGATTCCATTGGGGCTTTGGGGCCTCAGTAATCGTAGATCATTTTACTGTCGGTCGGGACGTGGAAGTTCACCCTGATCTGATAGATGTCGTCGTTGGTTTCGACCTCGACCTGGCCGTTCAACTGGCGGGTAAAGGCTAGGATCAGACGCGAGCCTAGCCCGGTGCCGGACTTCACCTCTTCGGGGTTGCCGATGGTGTTGCGCACTTCGAGCATCGCCTGCTCTGGCCCGGTTTGGATCAGTTTAAGCGAAATAAAGCCTTTGCCATGTTCGACTGTCGAGACGTATTTAAGCGCATTGGTCAGCGCCTCAGAGACCAGCAGGGTCAGCGGCGCGGCATCGTCGGCGTCGATCTTGATTGGCTCGAAGGACTGTTCGACCTTCACGCCAGAGCCGGAAGGCAAGCCGACTGAGAGCATCTGGCCCACAATCTCACGCAGCAATTCGCTGGCATTGACGCGGACCAGATCGTCATTCTGATAAAGGTTCTTATGCACCGTGGCGAGGCTGAGGATACGGTCTTGCAACCGGCGCAGCACGAAACGCGCATCTTCGCTTTTGGCCTGCCGGATCTGCATGTTCATGATCGAAGAGATCAGTTGCAGGTTGTTCTTAACCCGGTGATGCACCTCTTTCAGCAGGATGTTTTTCTGCCGAAGGCTGTCTTCCAACGTCGCCTCGTCCCGCAAGATGGATTCCGCCATGCCAACAAAAGCAGACTCCATCTCGACCAATTCGGTGGGAACCGAGGGGCCGAGTGTCCCACGCGGCAGGGTGCGGTTCAGCGCGAAGCGCCGCATCTGCCGCCCGAGCTTGCGGATATGGTTGATCGCCAGACGGTTCAGCGCCCAGAAGGCCACGATAAGGCTCGCCAGCCACATGACGATGGGCAAAAGCGCGCTGAGGCGGGTCGAAACGCCGGTGTCCAAAAACGGGGTGTTGCTGGGCCAAACGCTAAGCGCGAAGACCGTGTCGGGCACGATCGGCACGATCACATAGGCGCGTTCTTGGCCGTCGGAATTTTGCGAAAGAAAGACATTGGGCTCTTTGGTGGTCAGCAGCGACAGGGCGACATCGTTGGGATATTCCGTCTTGGCCACCTCAAGCCCGTTTTCGGTGGTAAGGATATGACCCATCTTATTGAGGGTCATCATCGCAACGCTGCTGTGTTTGGACTTGGGCTCGCGGATCGCGTTGATGGCATCCTCGGGGATGCTAAGCGCCATGAAGCCGATCAACTCGCGCTCTTCGTAGACCGGCGCGTTGATCAGCGTGACCACTTGGTTGCTGACCGCCCCCTGCAACACTGGCATCGCGCGGCGGACGGGGTTTTCCAGCAGGGTCTGGAAATTCTCATCCTGCGAAAAGTCATGATCCTGCCCCGTGGAGGAGCAGGTCATTTGTCCGTCTAGCCCGATGAAACCCACAAGCGAATAAATGTCTGACGCCTGTTTGTATTCCCTAAGGAAGGCCGTGCATTCCTCGGGATCTTCCCGCCTGAGCCGCACGATGGCGGTGAGCGCTTCTGCCGCGCCAAAGGCCTCTTGGATCACCCGGCGTTCCGCCGCGGAGGCTTGTTCCGTGACGGCGATCAGCGATAGCTCCGCGCTTTGGCGACTTTGATCCGCGATCTGCCGTGTCTGTACAACCGCGATCAGCCCGATGGGCAAAAGCGCGAGAGACAGGAACAGCAGGATACGGATCGTCAGCCCACGCATCAGATCACCGCTGAAGAAGCCAGATGTCATATTTAGAAAGAGGAAACTTTAGATGCGGATAGGACAGACATTGTTGCGTCATCGGTCATTTCAAGCGACTCGTCGTCATGGTGACCCAGCAGTTCGGCAAGGCGGGCACGCGCCCGGTTGGTGCGGCTTTTGATGGTGCCAACAGCGACCCCACACATTTCCGCGGCCTCTTCGTAAGAGAAACCGGAGGCCCCGACAAGAAGCAGCGCTTCGCGTTGTTCGTCCTTCAAAAGAGCCAGTGCCTTGCGGAAGTCGGTCATCTGCATGTGGCCATCGTGCGCGGGCTTTTCGGCCAGCCCATCGGTCAGCACGCCATCCACGTCCGAGACTTCGCGCTTCGCCTTGCGGCGCGAGGAATAGTAGGTGTTGCGCAGGATCGTGAAGAGCCAAGCACGCATATTTGTGCCTTCTTGGAACTTTTCGATGTTGGTCCACGCCTTGACCAAGGTATCCTGCACCATGTCGTCTGCCGTGGCACCATTGCGTGTCAGGCTGATGGCAAAGGCCCGCATGGCCGGCAGATGTTCTACCAGCTCGTCGCGCGGATCGGGACGGGTCATCATGACGTTCCTTTTTCTGAATCCTGTTCCTTCAACTTCTGAAGCAGATCCTTGAAACGATCAGGGATGCCTTCTTCGAGCGTCTCATCGAAGACCCGTTTGAGGTTGTCGTCGATGACGCGCTCGCGCTCGTCCTTGTTTCCTGAATTCACTAACATCACCTCTGGCATCGTCGTCTCGTTTGAATAATTATGCATGCATACTGGAACCAAACACAATGTCGACGTGTTTGGTTCCAAGAAAAGTAAAAAGGATTCGACTAGATGAACGATGCGACACAAAAGACCAGCATCAGCGATGAACTGGGAGCCAACATCCCCTACCTTCGCCGGTTCGCGCGGGCGATGACAGGCAGCCAGACCAGTGGCGACACCTTTGCCGCGGCAGCCCTCGAAGCCATCTTGGTTGATCGCTCGGTGCTCGATGGAGTAGATACAAAGACGGGTCTTTTCAAGGTTTTGTACGGTATTTGGGCCAGCGCAGGTGCCCCGGTCGAAGAGGGCGAAAGCGGCCCGCGGGCCAAGGCACAGCGCCATCTTTCCAGCCTCACGAACAACAGCCGTGAAGCGCTTTTGCTGCACACGATCGAAGGCTTCTCTCACGGGGAAATCGCCAAGATCATCGGTGTGGATGAGGCCGAAGCGGGCGAGTTGATCCAGATCGCCCATCGCGAAATGGCCGACAGCACCTCGGGTTCGGTGATGATCATCGAAGACGAAGCCATCATCGCGATGGACATTGAATCCATCGTGGCCGAGATGGGCCACCGGGTGACCGGCATCGCCCGCACCCGCGAAGAGGCGGTGAAACTGGGCAAGGCCGATGTGCCGGACCTGATCCTCGCCGATATCCAGCTGGCCGACAACTCATCGGGCATCGACGCGGTGAACGACCTGCTGAACGAGCTGGGCATGCGTCCGGTGATCTTCATCACCGCCTTCCCCGAGCGTCTGCTGACCGGCGACAAGCCCGAGCCTGCCTTCCTGATTTCCAAACCTTATTCGGTTGATCAGGTCGTCTCGGCCGTGTCGCAAGCGATGTTCTTTTCCTCCACGGAAACGCTCAACGCCTGAAGCTGAGCCGCGAAAACAGGGTTCCCCGCGCGCAACGTCGCGCAGGGAACCCTTTGCATTAAAAGCGCGTGCCGCCTAACATCACCCAAACATTCAGGAGGCCCGCATGGCCAAGACCACAACCGCTGCCGCAAAAGAGGTGACGATTGACGATCTGTCGGATCAGATCGCACTTCTTAAAAAAGACATCGCATCGCTGACCGAAACCCTGGGCGACTATGGCAAGGCCAAGTCGGAAGAGATGCGGGACAATGCCCGCAATGCGGCGAATGATTTCGCCGATACGGGGCGTCTCAAGGCGATGGAAGTTCAGCAACAGGCCGAGGAATTCCTCAAGGCCCAGCCCGGAACCGCTTTGGGGATTGCCGCAGGCATCGGTTTCCTCGTCGGTCTTGTGACGGCCCGCCGCTAAATGCTGTCTTCGGTGATGCAACATCTGCGCGGCTCCCTGCGACGGGCGCTGCGTACCGCCATGCTCAGCGCCGGGGCCGTGCTTTTTTTGCTGATCGGCCTGCTGTTTCTTACGCTGGCGGCGTGGCTTTACCTCATCACCGTCACCACAGCGCTCACCGCCGCGCTGATCCTCGGCGCGTTTTATTTCGGTATGGGCTTTCTCTTGCTCGCCATCGCCGGGTCAGATGGTGAGGCCGCGGCGCAGCCGTCCCGGCAAGAAGACCCCGCCGCTTCCGATCATGATGGCCTGAAGAACCTGGTCATGGCATTTCTGGCTGGCATAACCGCGGGTCAGAAAGCGCGCCGTTAATAGCGGCCAGCAGGTTGCTGCTGGAAAACGGGCGGGTGATGAATTTCAACCGCTCGCCCACCTTCGCCAGCCGTGGCGTATCGTTCATGATGCAGATGATCGGAAACCACTCCTGCAAGTTCGACAGTTCCGACAGATGCTGCTGCAACTGTTCGCGCCGCAGCGACAGGACCGCGAATTCCGTGTCGTTGACGTTGTCCACCAAGACGCTGAGATCAAAGCTTTCCAATACTTCAATTTGAGATTGCGGAAACGCGGCAGAAAGCGTTTCATTTATGTCTGAACAGACCAATGGGTCCGGTTCGTAGATCAAGATCGACATGGTCTTCCCCCGGGTAAGCAAAGTCGCCGGTGTAGGGGGTGCGCAAAACGCGCGCATTAAACTAAGACATATGAAGGCAAATTTTATCTAATGACGACACAATGCCGCTATTGCCCCCTTCGGCGCAAGGATGCCTTCCTGCCGATGTCGAAAGAAGAAGTGAGCTTCATGGAGAAGTTCAAGTCGGGTGAGTTGACCGTCGAACCGGGCACGCCGATCCTGCTGGAAGGGTCGAACTCGCCCCAGCTTTACACGGCGCTCACCGGAATGGGCATCCGCGACAAGACGCTAGAGAACGGCAGCCGGCAGGTCATCAGCTTTGTCTTCCCCGGCGATTTCATCGGGCTACAGGCAGGCATCATGGGCGAAATGGGCCATTCCGTCGAAGCCCGCACCCATATGCGGCTCTGCGTTTTCAACCGCAGTGAGTTCTGGAACTTCTTCAAATCCCACCCCGAACGCGCTTTTGACATCACTTGGCTGGCCGCCATCGAAGAGCATTTCATGGGCGAAGTCCTCGCCACCATCGGCCAACGCACCGCGATGCAGGCCATCGCTTGGGCGATGGTCAAGATTTTCGAACGCGGCCAGTCGCTCGGGATGGTCACCCACAACCAGATGCTGCTGCCCTATTCCCAACGCGATCTGGCCGATGCGCTTGGCCTCTCGGTGGTGCACACCAACAAGACCCTCGGCGCCCTGAAGGAGCGTCAATTGCTGTCATGGTCCGACAGGGTGCTGCAAATCAACGATCTCGCCGCCTTGGCGAAAGAGGGGATGACCGATCCGGAAAGCCGCCAAAAACGCCCGCTGCTCTAACCGTCAGTCCTGCGCCAGATCGATATAGGTATCCGCCGCCTCCGCCCCGCGCTGACCCCGCGGTTTGGCCGGGCCGACGGTGCTGTCAGGCCGCGTCCGCCGCTCCACCTGCGCGTTCAATGCGGCCCCAAACAAGATCAAAAAGCTGCTGATCCAAAGCCAGATTAACATCGCGATCACCGCCCCGATCGAGCCATAGACCTGATTATAGTTGCCGAAATTGGCCACATAATAGGAAAAACCGATGGAGAGCACCGCCCAAGACAGCACCGCCAAAATCGCCCCGCTGCTGAGCCAAGGCAGCCGCGCCGCCCGCCGGTTCGGCCCAAAGCGGTAAAGCACCCCAACCCCAGCAAACAAAACCACCGTCGCCACGGTCCAACGCAAAAGGTCGGCCACCGCATTGCCAAAGGGGCCAAGCGGGATGAAGGCCAGAATGATCGGCGCGATCACTACCGCCAGCAGCGCCACGATGCCGACCGCCACAAGGCTCACCGTCAGAAGCAGGGCATGAAGGTAGTGTTTCGCGGCATTGCGGTTGCGCTCATTGTAAACGGCGTTCAATCCGATCACCATCGCCCCCACCCCGGCCCGGGCGGACCAAAGCGCCACCAGCAATGACACGATACCGGCCCAACCCAATGTATCGGCCCGCGCGGTGACCAAGCCGGTCACCTGCGTATTGATGATGTCATAGACATCATCCGGCAGCAGTCCGCGCACTTCCTCCAATTGGGCGACGACGACGACAGGGTCTGAAATCAACCCCAAAAGCGCGATCAATGCGGCCAGCGCCGGAAACAGCGACAACATGGCGAAAAACGCCACCCCGGCCGAGATCAGCGCAAGGTTGTCCTCCGCCGCCTGTTTCAGGCTCGCCTTGAAAGCATCCCAATAGATCGCCGGTCGGGTCGGGGGTCTGCGCAACACCAATGCCATTCCTCTCAATTCGGCCCCGCCATTGATCGGGACCGCTTTGCCTCAACTGTCCTCCACATCGTCGCGGACCTGGCCCCAAGCAACAAGGGTGAAGACCACCGTGCCGCCGATGATGTTGCCCACAAGCACCGGCAGGAAGAAGCCAAAGATCGCCTGACCGACCCCCAAGCCGCCATGCAGGATCAGCGCGGCCATCTCGACCGAACCCGCGACGATATGCGTGAAATCCCCCGCCGCAATCAGCCAAGTGAAGGTCAGGATCAGGAAAAAAGCGGTCTCATCCGCCTGCGGAAGCATCCAAACGATCAGCGCCACGATCACGCCCGCCGGAATGCCCCGCCAGAAAGCCTCCGACACCCCCATCCCGGTGGCATGTTCCGAAAGGCTGATAATGGCGGGCAGAATGTTTTCTGGAATCGCAGGCGTATAGATAAATAGCGCCGCCGCCGCAAAGGCCCCGACGACATTCGCCCCCAATACAACACCCCAAAGCCGCAACAGGCTGCACAAAACACCCAAACTACGCTCCTGCATCAGCGGCAAGACGGTGGTGATGGTGTTCTCGGTAAACAACTGCATCCGGCCCATGATGACCGCGATGAAACCCAAGGAATAGCCAAGGTTCTCTAGCAAAAACCGCCACTCCGCATCCGGCAGATAGGTCCGGAAAATCGCCTCGCCCAAGACAGAAAGACTGATCAGCATCCCCGCGGAAATCCCCGACCAGATCAGCGAACGGTTGGTTCGATTCAACTCGTCGCGCCCCTCGCGCCGGATTACCTCATAGATCAGCTTGGGCGACAGCGCCGCCGCATCACTGACAGAGCGTTCTTCCGCCTCCTCCTGCACAGCAGAGGTCGGGGGTTTCTTCTGGATCAGTGGGGCCATTCGCGTTCTTCCTGAAATTCATGGACATGATGAACATAGCCCGCCCCGACCATCTGCACAGTAAAAAGACCGCAGCCCCATGCCGCACCACCAGCGGCCCTGTCGAGCCTCCCCCCTTCACCTTCATCCTTTCTCAAATACCGATCCCGCACTCTCAACCAGCCGGATCAGCCGTGTTCATTCCCACCGGCCCGCAAGGCCAACCCCTCAACAATCGCCGTCAGCGCCGCCCCCCGATGCAGTTCCGCCCGGGGAAACCGCGCCCGCATCTCCTCTTCGACCACCGCCATCAGGCTCGACCCGCCGACAAAGATCAGCCGGTCCACTGCCTCGGGCGCGAGGCCTGCCTTCTGCGCCGTCGCCTCTGCCGCGTCCCCCATCTGGACGGCGAGCTTCGACAGCCGCTTGCGCATCCAATCGCGAGGCAGGGGCAAGGTCGCGCGGGGTTTGAGCATCGACAGGTCGATCACCGGTTCAGCATCCCCCGCGTCGCCCGCCCCGTTGGCACGGATTTTCCCCGCTTCGACAGCAAAGGCGAGGTCATGACCAAGCTCTTCATCAAGCACTTTGACCAAGCGAGCCAGACGTTTGGGATGTTCGGCGAACTTATGGAGTTCCGCCGCCGCCTTACGGGTCTCCGGCCCATAGAGAAACGGGATCTTCGCCCAAGTGGCCAGATCGTTAAAGATCGCATTGGGCGCGATATGTGTGTCACCCCCGAAAGCGTGGCGAATTTCGCTGCCCATGCCAAGCTGCGGCATCACCCGCCCGATCGACAGGGACCGGTCGAAATCGGTCCCGCCCAGCCGAATGCCGTGGCTTTCCAGAATGTCGATCTCATCATTCCCGCGCTGCCGGAACAACGTGAAATCCGAGGTGCCGCCGCCAATATCGATGACCAGCCCCAGATCCCCGGGACGCAAGGCCGCGCGATTGGCAATTGCGGCGGCTTCGGGTTCGTTCATGAAGTCTACGTGATCGAAACCCGCCCGGCCATATGCCTCGCGCAGGTCTGTCAGGGCTTGTGCATCGCGGGCGTCATCGGCGGAATGAAAGCGCACCGGACGCCCCGAGAGCGCACTGTCGAAGTACATTCCCGTGGCGGCTTCGGCCTGCGTTTTGACCCGTGCCAGAAACCGCGCCACGATGTCGATAAAATCGAGCCTTTCGCCCAAAAGCACCCTTCGTTCGCGCATCAGCCGGGTGCCAAGCAGGCTTTTCAACCCGCGCATATAGCGGCCCTCTGCCCCGGCCAGCAGCGCGTCGGATGCCGCGGCACCGATCCGCATTTCCCGCGCCTCGAAATCAAAGAAGACCGCCGTCGGAAGGGTCTGTGCCTCGGCCTCCAGCGAGATCAGTCGCGGGGTGCCGCCGATGGCGATGCCCGCCGCGGTGTTGGAGGTTCCGAAATCAATCCCCAGCGTGGCCATGATGTTCTCCTGATGCCTTTTCACGGTCGGCCGATGCGCGGCGCGCCCGTGCAAAGCACCCGCGATACCCTTCTCGCGCGCGCTTGGCAACGAAGGCTGGCGTGCCGCGTGGCTTTTGGCTAGCCTCGCAAAAAAATACACCAATATGGGAGACTTTCATGAACCGTTTGAACCGCTTGATGACCGGTGTGGCCAGCGCCGCATTGGTCGCTGCCGCCACGACGGCCCTTGCCAAGGACGACATCACCGTCGCCATGCAGCTTGAGCCGCCGCATCTCGATCCGACCTCCGCCGCTGCGGGCGCCATCGACTCGGTGCTATATACCAATGTTTTCGAAGGGCTGACCCGCTTCATGGGCAATGGCTCTGTCGTGCCCGGGCTGGCGGAATCTTGGGAGATTTCCGAAGACGGTCTGACCTATACCTTCAAGCTGCGCGAGGGGGTCACCTTTCACGATGGCACCACGATGGATGCCGAGGATGTGAAATTCACCCTCGACCGGATCAATGCCGAAGACAGCGCCAACGCGCAAAAGGCACTTTATTCCGCAATCTCCGAGGTGAATGTCATCGATCCCCAGACCGTTGAGGTCAAACTGAGCGAGCCGAACGGCAACATGCTTTTCAACCTCGCCTGGGGCGATGCGGTGATCGTGGCGCCGGAATCGGTCGAGACGATCAAACAGACCCCAATCGGCACCGGCGCTTTCAAATTTGAGAACTGGAACCAAGGCGACAAGATCACCCTGACCCGGAATGAAGACTATTGGGGCGAAGCGCCTGCGCTGGCCAGCGCGACGTTCAAATTCATCTCGGACCCGACAGCGGCTTTCGCCTCCGTCATGGCCGAGGATGTCGATGTTTTCACTGGCTTCCCCGCGCCCGAGAATATCCCCCAGTTCGAAGCCGACCCGCGGTTTCAGGTTCTGATCGGCTCGACCGAAGGGGAAACGATCCTGTCAATCAACAATCAGCGCGAACCTTTCGATAACGTCAAAGTGCGCGAGGCCGTGGCCCATGCCATCGACCGGCAGGCGATCATCGACGGCGCGATGTTTGGCTATGGCACGCCCATCGGCACCCATTTCGCACCGCATAACCCGGACTACGCCGACCTGACGGAGATGAGCAGCTACGATCCCGAGAAATCCAAAGCGCTGCTGGCCGAGGCCGGTTTCCCCGATGGGTTCGAGACGACATTGCACCTGCCGCCCCCATCCTACGCCCGCCGCGGGGGTGAGATCATCGCCGCGCAGCTGGCCGAGGTTGGCATCAAGGCGCAGATCACCAATGTCGAATGGGCGCAGTGGTTGGAAACCGTGTTCAAGGGTAAGGATTTCGGCCTGTCGATTGTCAGCCACACCGAGCCGATGGACATCAACATCTATGCCAACCCGGACTATTACTTTCAGTATGACAATGCCGAATTCCAGTCTCTGATGACCGAGTTCAACAAGACCGCCGACCCCGCCGCGCGGAGCGAGATGCTGGCCAAGGCGCAGCGTATCATCGCCGAAGACTATGTAAACGGTTACTTGTTCCAGCTCGCCTTCCCGACGATTGCCAAGGCTGGTGTCGAAGGGCTTTGGGTGAACGCACCGACACAGGCGACCGATCTGACTGGTGTCAGCTGGGCGGAGTGATCTGAAAGGATCATGTCGAGACACTAAAAAAGGGCGCGCCGTGAGGCGCGCCCTTTGTAATTATATGCGAAGACCTATTAGTCTTTGCCACGCATGCCAGCAGCGGCTTCGCTTACCAGCGCGTCAGGGTTCTGGTTGCAGACGACCATGAAGTCTTCCATTTCCTGCTGCATGTCCGTGTCGGCCATCACGTCGGCGTCTTCGGAATCTTCAACGGCTTTGGTGTTGTCGATCAGGGAATCTTCGGCCTCTTCGGAATCTGTCGCTTCTTCAGCGGAGATGTCGCTCGGCTCGGAACCGTCGCTCTTGGTTTCGGTGATCATGGAGCCACCGTGGCCGCCATCTTCCAACTCGGCGATTGCCATGGAAGCGACTTTCATTTTGTCGTCATCGCTGAGTTCTTGGTACTGCGCGCAGGTCATGGTTGCCATATCCATGTGAGCAGCGGCGAAGGCGGGTGCGGAAACGGTGCCTAGAAGGCCGGCGATCGCAAGTGTTTTCAAAGTCGTTTTCATTTTCATTCTCCAGTTTTGTCTGTTCTCCCGAAGACAACACCGCATAACGGATATGGTTCCAGCGCATAGCAATAAGGCACAGGAAAACCGCGTTCTGAGCGTATAAGGCTCTGTCATTGCTGGATTCTTTCGATAGCGGTCCAGCGCGGAAATCACAGCGGCACTTAAAAAATCAGCATTTTTGTCCTTCTTGCCGGGGAAACTGCACGCGGGCTCTGGACCCTCCCGAGCGTGCCGCCTAACCTCCGCGCTATGTTGCGCTATGCGTTGAAAAGATTTCTCTCCTTGCTCATCAGTCTCGCGGTTGCGTCGCTGGTGATTTTCATGGTGATCGAGGTCGCCCCCGGCGATCCGGCCTCCTTTATGCTGGGCTTGAATGCCCAGCCCGAAACGCTGGCCGCGCTGCGCAGTGAACTGGGGCTCGATCAGTCCCGGCCAGAGCGTTATCTGGAATGGGTCGGTGGCATGTTGCAGGGGGATTTCGGTACCTCCTACACCTATCGCACCCCGGTGACCGAGATGATCGGCGACCGGCTTTGGGTCTCTGTGCCATTGGCGCTTTATGCGCTTTTCCTCTCTGTCATCGTGGCCTTTCCGGCGGGCATCTATGCCGCCTCGCGCCGCGGTAGGGCGGGGGATGTGGGCGTGATGGGGGCGACGCAATTGGGCGTGGCGGTGCCGAACTTCTGGTTCGCCATGATCCTCGTGCTGATCTTTTCGATCAATCTGCGCTGGTTTTCGGCAGGCGGTTTCGTCGGTTGGGACAAGGGGCTTTTCGCCGGGCTGCACGCGCTGACCCTACCTGCCATCGCGCTGGCTTTGCCGCAGGCGGCGATCCTCGCACGGGTCATGCGCTCGGCCCTGCTGGATGTGCTGGGCGAAGATTTCATGCGCACCGCGCGGGCCAAGGGGCTGACGGCGCGGCAGGCGCTTTGGCGGCACGGGCTGCGCAATGCGCTGATCCCGGTGCTGACCATCATCGGGCTGCAGTTCTCCTTCCTGCTGGCCGGGTCGATCATTATTGAGCAGGTCTTTTACCTGCCGGGGCTCGGGCGGTTGGTGTTTCAGTCGATCTCGGCACGAGACCTGATCGTGGTCGAGTCGGTCGTGATGCTTTTGGTCTTTTCGGTGATCTTGGTGAACTTCCTTGTCGATCTGGCCTATGCCGCCGTCGATCCCCGGTTGAGGGCCCGCGCATGAACCGCAACCTGTTCCTTGGGGCCGTGCTGACCTCGGTCTTTCTGCTGGCCGCGCTGATCTCCTTTGTCTGGACACCCTATGACTATGCCGGGCTTGATATCGCGAACAAGCTGCGCAGCCCGTCGTTGGCGCATCCGATGGGGACGGATCACTTTGGCCGCGATATTCTGAGCATGATCATGGTCGGCGCGCGCACCTCTATCGCCGTGGCGCTGGTGGCGGTGGGCATTGGCATGGGCGTGGGGGTGCCGCTGGGGCTTTGGGCTGCGGCACGGCGCGGCAGCCTTGTGGATGAGGTCATCATGCGCGGCAATGATCTGGTCTTTGCCTTTCCGGCCATTGTCATCGCCATTCTGATTACGGCGGTCTTTGGCGCCGGGGCGATCAATGCGATCATCGCCATCGGCATCTTCAACATTCCCGTTTTCGCGCGCATCACCCGCGGTGCGGCGCTGTCGCTGTGGCAGCGGGAGTTCATCATGGCGGCACGGGTGGCAGGCAAATCCGCGGCGCGTATCTCGTTCGAGCATATCCTGCCCAATGTCGCCAACCTGCTGATCGTGCAGGGGACTATCCAATTCTCTCTTGGCATCCTCGCCGAGGCGGGGCTGAGCTATGTGGGCCTCGGTGCGCAGCCGCCGGTACCCTCTTGGGGCCGGATGCTGGCCGATGCGCAGACCATGGTCAGCATCGCGCCGCATATGGCCCTGATGCCGGGTTTCGCAATCATCCTGACGGTGCTGGGGCTGAACCTGATGGGTGACGGGCTGCGCGACCTGCTTGATCCCCGCCTGAGGGTGGCACGCACATGACGCTTCTTTCTGTCTCCAACCTTTCGCTCTCTATCCACGGGCTGCGCATCCTCGACGGGGTGACCTTTTCCGTCGCACCGGGAGAGATCGTGGCCGTGACCGGGGAAAGCGGCTCTGGCAAGTCGATGACCGCGCTGGCGGCGATGCAGCTGCTGCCCAAGGGCGCGACGACGACCGGGCATATCATGCTGGGCGAGGACGATCTGACCCAGATGGACGAGGCAGCGCTTTGCGATATGCGCGGCAATGACATCGGCATGGTGTTTCAAGAGCCGATGACCGCGCTGAATCCGGTGCAGACTATTGGCCGCCAAGTCGCCGAAACGATCCGCGTGCATGAGCCGAGCGTCTCCCGGGCCGAGGCCGAGGCCCGCGCCGCCGATACGCTGACCCGCGTCGGCCTGCCCCAAGACCGCTTCCCCCTGTCGCGCTATCCGCATGAGCTGAGCGGTGGGCAGCGCCAGCGGGTGGTGATCGCCATCGCCATCGCCCTGCGCCCCCGTCTGCTGATCGCCGATGAGCCGACCACCGCGCTGGATGTCACCACGCAGGCGCAGATCCTCGCCCTGCTGACGCGTTTGGCGCGCGAAGACGGCATGGGGCTGTTGATGATTACTCATGACCTTGCCGTCGTGGCGGATATGGCCGACCGGATCATCGTCATGCGCAAGGGGCAGATCGTTGAACAGGGGGATACGCAGGCCCTGCTGCACAACATGCAGCACCCCTATACCAAAATGCTTTTCGACGCCTCCCGCCATGAGGTGAACCTGCCCGCACCGCCCGCGCCTGAGCCTCTGCTAGAGGTCAAAGGCGTCTGCCGCGACTACCATCTGCCGCGCAAGAAACTCTTCGGCGCGCCCGGCACGTTCCGCGCGGTGGACAACCTCAGCTTTACCCTGAACCGGGGGGAGCGTTTGGGGCTGGTCGGGGAATCCGGTTGCGGGAAATCGACCCTGACCCGGGCGATTTTGGGGCTGGAGCCGGTGCAAGAGGGCAGTATCACTGTCGATGGCCAGCCGGTCTTTACCGGGACGCAGCCGAACCTCGCCGTGCGCCGCAAGATGCAGGTTGTGTTCCAAGACCCTTTCGGTAGCTTCAACCCGCGCCACCGGGTCGACCGTTTGGTGACCGAGCCTTTCCACCTGCTCGACACCCCGCTGCAGGGGGCCGACCGAACCCGCGCGATCGACGAAGCCTTGACCGCCGTGGGACTGCGCCCGGCGGATGCACGGAAATACATTCACGAATTCTCCGGCGGGCAGCGCCAGCGGATCGCCATTGCCCGGGCGCTGATCATCCGGCCCGAGTTGATCCTTTTCGATGAGGCGGTCAGCGCGCTTGATGTCTCGGTCCGGGCGCAGATCCTTGATCTGCTGGCCGATCTTTGCAGCCATTATGACCTGACCTATCTCTTCATCTCGCATGACCTGTCGGTGGTGCGCACGGTGACAGATCGCGTGCTGGTGATGCAGTCCGGCAAGATCGTCGAGGCGGGAGAGACCGCGAAGGTCTTTGACGCGCCGCAGCACGCCTATACCAAATCGCTGATCGCCGCCGCGCCGGTTCTGCCTGACCTGCCCCAGCCCGTCGGCTAGGCTTTGCGGCCCTTTGTGTCAGCCGCATTGATTGCGATGAAAAACCGACCTAACGTGAAATCGGGGATTCCCGCCACAGGGGCATGTCTGCTCGCGGTCTGAATGGCGTGTGAAGAATTTCCTAGCCCAGTCAATTGCCTGAAGGCTGCGGCGCTCTACTTGTGCATGCAATGGTGTCCGCCTAAAGGGTGGTCCGCCAATTATAACAATGGGAGACATCTTATGAAAATGTTCAAAATGCTCGCGATGACCGGTGCCATGGTGGCCGGCACTGCGGCTATGGCGCAGGAAAAATTCATCACCATCGGCACCGGTGGTCAGACGGGCGTTTACTTTGTCGTCGGTCAGTCGATCTGCCGTCTGGTGAACCGCGGCACCGCGGATCACAACCTGAAGTGCACCGCCCCCTCCACCGGCGGGTCGATCGCCAACATCAACGCGATCAAAGCGGGCGACATGGACATGGGCGTGGCCCAGTCCGACTGGCAGTTCCACGCCTACAACGGCTCCTCCCAGTTCGAGGGTGACAAGTTCGACAACCTGCGCGCGGTCTTCTCCGTGCATGGTGAGCCCTTCAACGTCATCGCCCGTGCCGACAGCGGCATCGAGTCCTTCGACGACCTTAAAGGCAAGCGCGTCAACATCGGCAACCCCGGTTCCGGTCAGCGCGCCACCATGGAAGTCGTGATGGACGCCAAAGGCTGGACGCTGGACGATTTCGCACTGGCCTCCGAGCTGAAACCGGCTGAGCAAGCCGCCGCTCTGGGCGACAACAAGGTGGATGCGATCATCTACACCGTGGGCCACCCCAACGGTTCGATCCAAGAAGCCGTGTCGACCGTTGATGCCAAGCTGATCCCCGTGGACGGTGACGCGATCCAAGGTCTGATCGACGACAATCCCTATTATGCCGAGGCCACCGTGCCGGGCGGCATGTATAAGGGCACCGACGAAGACGTGAAAACCTTCGGCGTGAAAGCCACCTTCGTGACCTCTGCCGATGTTGACGACGAAGTCGTTTATCAGGTGGTCAAGGCGGTCTTTGACAACTTCGACCGTTTCAAGCGTCTGCACCCTGCCTTTGAGAACCTGACCCAAGAGGAAATGATCTCGGGCGGTCTTTCCGCGCCGCTGCACCCCGGCGCCGAGAAGTATTACAAAGAGCAAGGTTGGCTCGAGTAATCTATCCGTGACATGATAGCTCTGGCGGCGGTACGCTGCCGTCAGAGACCCGAAAAACAATATGCGCATCCACCCCAAGGTGGAGCCGACAGGGGGACGATATGTCTGAGAAGGACCAGCAACAGGCGGCGGCTGTCGAAACCGCCGCGACCGGTGACCGGGGGGGGTTGAGCCAGGCGGAACTGGACGAACTTGTCGCTTCTTCTGATACGGGTGGGCGTTCGGTCGGTGGTTTGATGGGCACATTGCTGCTGCTCGTCGCGCTGGCATGGTCCCTGTTTCAGCTCTACATCGCGTCGCCCATTGGTCTTTTCAACGATACGCTGGCCCGCTCCATTCACCTTGGCTTTGCTGTATTCCTTGGCATCATGGTGTTTCCAGCCACGCGCACGAGTTTTCAGGTGGCGCTTGGCGTCATCGTGCCCATCGTTCTTGCCGCGCTTTTTATGGTGAGCACCAAGGACTCGACCGCCATCTGGTGGATCCCGATCCCCGCGCTCTTCGTTATTGCCACAGTACTCCTCGGCTCGCCCAAGAACCGCGTTCCGATCTGGGAATGGGCCTTGGCCATCGTCGGTACATTCTGCGCGCTCTACCTCTTTATCTTTTACCGTGACATCGCCAACCGCGTCGGCGCGCCGATCCTGCCAGACTATATCGCAGGGGTTACCGGTCTATTAATCCTGCTCGAAGCCACCCGCCGCGCTCTTGGGCCTGCGCTGATGATCGTGGCGAGCGTCTTTCTTTTCTACACCGTGCTTGGCCCCTATATGCCAAGCATCATCGCGCATAAGGGCAACAGCCTTTCCGAGATCGTGAACCACCAGTGGATCACGACCGAAGGTGTCTTTGGCATCGCGCTTGGCGTGTCGACCTCCTTCGTCTTCCTCTTCGTGCTTTTCGGCTCGCTGTTGGACCGTGCGGGGGCGGGTAACTACTTCATTCAAGTCGCCTTCAGCCTCATGGGCCACATGCGCGGCGGTCCGGCCAAAGCTGCCGTTGTGGCCTCGGCCATGACCGGCCTGATCTCGGGCTCATCCATCGCCAACGTGGTGACCACGGGCACCTTCACCATCCCGCTGATGAAGAAGGTGGGCTTCAACTCAGAAAAGGCCGGCGCGGTCGAGGTGGCCTCTTCTGTCAATGGGCAGATCATGCCGCCCGTCATGGGGGCTGCGGCCTTCCTGATGGTCGAATATGTCGGCATTCCCTATTTCGACGTGGTCAAACACGCCTTCTTGCCTGCGGTGATTTCCTACATCGCGCTCGTGTACATCGTGCATCTTGAGGCGATGAAGGCCGGGATGCAGGGCCTGCCGCGCGCCTATACGCCCAAGCCGCTGGTGCAGCAGCTTATCGGTATCGCCTTTGCGATCATCGCGATCTGCGCGCTGTCCTTTGCGGTTTACTACCTGATGGGCTGGATTCGCCCGGCCTTCCCCGAAACGGCGGGCTATATCATCTTTGTCTTCCTCACGGCGGTCTATGTTGGCCTACTTTATGTTGCGAGCCAGGAAGAACCGCTTGAGATGGAAGACCCCAACGCCGAGGTGACGACCCTGCCGATGCCGGGGCCCACTGCGCGTTCCGGTCTGCATTTCATCCTGCCTGTCGTGGTGCTGGTCTGGGCGCTCATGGTCGACCGCCTGTCGCCCGGCCTCTCGGCCTTTTGGGCCGCGGCCTATATGATCTTCATCCTGCTGACGCAGCGCCCGCTCATGGCGATGTTCCGGGGGGAGAGCCAGTTCGTCAACGATGTCAAAGCCGGGTTCCTTGACCTGATCGACGGTCTGGTCACCGGCGCGCGCAACATGATCGGCATCGGCATCGCCACGGCAACAGCAGGCATCATCGTCGGCGCGGTCAGCCAGACCGGTGTCGGCTCGGCGCTTGCGGATGTGGTCGAAGTGCTCTCGGGCGGCAATATCCTTGCCATCCTGTTCCTGACCGCGGTCCTGTCGCTGATCCTTGGAATGGGCCTGCCCACCACGGCGAACTATATCGTCGTCTCGGCGCTCCTAGCGCCGGTGATCGTGACGCTGGGCCAGCAGAACGGGCTGATCGTGCCGCTGATCGCGGTGCATCTCTTCGTCTTCTACTTCGGCATCATGGCCGATGTGACCCCGCCGGTGGGTCTGGCGAGCTTTGCCGCCGCCGCCGTTTCGGGCGGTGATCCGATCCGCACCGGGCTGGTCGCCTTCTTCTACTCCCTGCGCACCGCGGCGCTGCCGTTCCTGTTTATCTTCAACACGGAACTGCTGCTGATCGGGGTCACATGGGGGCAGGGGCTGTTCATCTTTGTGGTGGCCACCGTGGCCATGCTGCTTTTCGCGGCGGCGACCCAAGGCTTCTTTCTGGCCCGCAACCGTTTCTATGAAACCATCGCGCTGCTGCTTATCGCCTTTACCCTGTTCCGCCCGGGCTTTTGGATGGACATGATCTATCCCCCCTATAGCGAGGAAGCCCCGACCGAGATCGTTCAGGCCGCCGAAGAAACCCCTGCGGGTGAACGGCTGCGGCTGCGCATCTCGGGCGTGAACGATCTGGGCGATCCGCTGGAGTTCGTGGCGCTGCTGCCCATCGGCGAAGGTGAGACCGGTGCCGAGAAGTTGGAGGCCGCGGGTCTCATGTTCCGCGAGGATGGCGACAAGATGATCATCGACGATGTCCTCTACGACAGCCCGGCCCAGGGCGCGGGCCTCGATTGGGACCAAGAGGTGCTGCGGGTGCTGAAACCGATGCCACAACCCAGCAAGTACTGGATGTTCATCCCCGCCCTGCTACTTCTGGCGCTGGTGGTGTTCTTGCAACGGGGCCGTGCCGCGCAGGCCCCCCGTAAGCCCGCGACAGCCTGAGGAGGGCGCATCATGTTCGATAACATTCTGCTGACCGTTGATCTGAGCGACCCGAAATCATGGGAAAAGGCGCTGCCACAGGCGATCGACATGATCCGCCTGTCCAAGGGTACGCTGCATATCCTCTCGGTCGTGCCGGACATGGGCACGCCACTGGTCGAAGGGTTCTTCCCCGTGGACTATGAAAAACAGGCCACAGGCCGCGCGGCCAAGGCGCTTGAACAGCTGGTCGAGCGTGAGGTGCCTGATGACGTAAAGGTGAAGCAGCATCTGAAATTCGGCAAGATCCACCGTGAGGCGCTGAAAACGATAAAGAAATCAAACGCCGATCTGGTGGTCATGGGGTCCGAGCACCCCGACAGCCTGCGCGAATTCCTCGTCGGCTCCAACGCCGACCGCATTGTGCGTCGTTCCCCTGTTTCCGTTCTGGTCGTGAGGGCGTAAGACACGTGCGTCGCGGAGATAGGCAAGGAAATGGTCCATTGCGCCGCGTAGTTCGGAGTATTCACGCATGACCCCTTTCGCGATTGCCGGCGTGCAGATGTACGTCAATGCCTTGCAGCCCAATGTCGAGGGCATGATCCAGCGGCTCGACATTCTGATGGCGCGTTTCCCTTGGACGCAGATGGTGCTGTTCTCCGAACTGGCACCTTTCGGCCCGCTCGACCGGTTTGCCCTGCCGCCCGAGAATGAGACGATCGAACAGTTTCAGGCCGCCGCGCGGCGGCATCGGGTCTGGCTGATCCCCGGTTCGATGTTCCTCAAGCATCCCGAGGATGGCCGCGTGTATAACACTTCGGTCGTTATCAACCCAGAAGGCGAAGTGGTGCGCCGCTATGCCAAGATGTTCCCCTTCCGGCCCTATGAGGCCGGGATCGCGGCGGGCAATGAATTCTGTATTTTCGATGTGCCGGATGTGGGCCGCTTTGGCCTGTCGATCTGCTATGACATGTGGTTCCCCGAAACGACGCGGCAGTTGACCTCGCAAGGGGTTGAGGTGCTGCTGCACCCGGTGCTGACCGGCACCACCGACCGCGATGCGGAACTTGCCATCGCGCGCGCCACGGCGGCGCAGTTCCAGTGCTATATCTTCGACGTGAATGGCCTCGGCGCCGGGGGCGTGGGCCGGTCCTGCGTGGTTGATCCGACTTCGATGGTGCTGCACCAATCGGCGGGGCAAGAGGATATGTTCCCGATTGAGATCGACCTCAACATGGTGCGCCGTCAGCGTGAGACGGGGATGAAGGGGCTGGGCCAACTGCTCAAATCCTTCCGCGACCGCCCGACAGACTTCCCGGTCTATGACCGTGACAGCGGCGCGGATGCCTTCCTGCACACCCTTGGCCCGCTTGAAATTCCGCAACAGGGCAGCCGCGCGGGGCTGCATGTCGATGTGCCCGCCCAGCAGGTGCCTGCCGAGATCCCGACCTATAAGGGCAAGAACGGTTTCCCGCCTGAGCCGCTTGCCAGCCCCACCGCCGGGACGGCGCCCGAGGTGGCCCAGACACCGGCGCCCGTGGCCCCGGCTGCGGGCACGCCCGACCCACAGACAACGCCCGACACGCCCGGGCAGAACGACAATACCAGCGGCTAGGCCGGGGTTAGGTTCGCGCAAAGCGCTACCTGACGCATCGGTCGGCCCTCCAGCAGAGGACGACTGATGCATTCTATGAACGACTATTCCTCGGCCATTCAACTGCGGTCGGATCGGTGGAGCGCCCTGCGCGCCGCCGCCGCCGCCATGTCACGCGATCCGAAAGGCAAGAACGCGGCGCAGGGGCGCAAGGAAATTGAGGCGCTGTTTGAGTCACTGGCCCTGATTGAGCCCTATTGGGCCTTTCCGGGCATGTCCGCCTTTGACCACATGCGCCGCCAGTTCGCCCATGGCAATTTCGAGGATCTGGCCTTTGCCGTGAACCGGGTAACCCGGGCGCTGACCACCGGCGCCTATCGCCGCCGCACCATCCCGTTGGAACGCGACAGTCTAGATCAGGACGAGCATGACGACGAGGCGATGCTGCCGCCCGAGGCGCGGGCGCTGGCGAAACCCTATTTCGAAGTGCTGATCGTCGACAATGTGAACGAACAGCAGGAACGCTGGCTGCGCAGCAATGTCTCCCGCATGCGCCGGACCGAAGACCCGTTCATCTACGAAGCCGTCGTGGTGCCCAGCCTTGAAGACGCGCTGATCGCAGTGATGTTCAACCACAATATCCAAGCCATCGTCGTCCGCCCCGGGCTCACATTGAAATCGAAAGTCGATCAACAGATCCTGACCCGCTACCTCGCCCGCGCGGGCGGGCAGGATGAGATCGACGCGCTGCAACCCGAAAGCTATGGCCCAGAGCTTTGCCGCATGATTGCCAAGGTCCGGCCCGAGCTTGATGCCTATCTGGTCACCGAACGCTCGGTCGAGGATATCGCCGGGCTCGATCTGGGGATTTGTCGCCGCGTCTTCTACAACCAAGAAGACTTCATGGAGCTGCACCTCAACATCCTGCGCGGCGTGCAGGCGCGCAACAAGTCGCCCTTCTTCACTGCGCTGGTGGAATATTCCAAACAGCCCACCGGCGTCTTCCACGCCATGCCGATCAGCCGTGGCAAGTCGATCACCCGCAGTCACTGGATTCAGGACATGGGGGCGTTCTACGGCCCCAACATCTTCCTTGCAGAGACTTCCGCCACCTCCGGCGGGCTGGATAGTCTCTTGGAGCCGCACGGTCCGATCAAGGAGGCGCAGGAATTGGCAAGCCGCGCCTTCGGCTCTAAACAGACGTTTTTCGCCACCAATGGCACGTCGACCTGCAACAAGATCGTGGTGCAGGCGTTGGTGCGGCCCGGCGACATCGTGTTGGTCGACCGCGACTGCCACAAGAGCCACCACTACGGCATGGTGCTCGCCGGCGCGCAGGTGAGCTATCTCGACAGCTATCCGCTTAACGAATACTCGATGTACGGCGCGGTGCCGCTGCGCGAGATCAAGGAGCGGCTCTTGGAGCTTAAGGCGGCGGGCAAGCTCGACCGGGTGCGGATGCTCTTGCTGACCAACTGCACCTTCGACGGGCTGGTCTATAACGTCGAGCGGGTGATGGAGGAATGTCTGGCGATCAAGCCCGACCTCATCTTCCTTTGGGACGAGGCATGGTTCGCTTTTGCCCGGTTTAGTCCCACATATCGCCAGCGCACCGCGATGAACGCGGCCAATACCTTGCGGGCGAAGTTCAAGTCAGAGGCCCATGCCGCCGCCTATGAGGCGCAGCAAAAGACCCTGAAGGACGCGGATGATGAGACCCTGCTCAACACCCGGCTGATCCCCCCGCCGCGGGCGCGGGTGCGGGCCTATGCCACGCAATCGACCCACAAGACGCTGACCTCGCTGCGGCAGGGCTCGATGATTCACGTCAACGATCAGGACTTCAAAGGCGAGGTCGAGCAGAGTTTTCACGAAGCCTATATGACCCACACTTCGACCTCGCCGAACTATCAGATCATCGCCTCGCTCGACGTGGGGCGGCGTCAGGTCGAACTCGAAGGGTTTGAATTCGTGCAACGACAGGTCGAAGCGGCGATGTCGATGCGTCGCGCGATCAGCGAACACCCCCTCTTACGCAAGTATTTCAAAGTGCTCTCCGCCGGGGACATGATCCCCGAACAGCACCGCGAAAGCGGCGTCACCAGCTACTATGACGTTGAGCAGGGCTGGACCGACATGTGGGATTGCTGGGAGCAGGATGAATTCGTGCTCGACGCGACCCGCGTGACCTTGGCCGTGGGCGGCACGGGCTGGGATGGCGATACCTTCAAGACCCAGATCCTGATGGACAAATACGGCATCCAGATCAACAAGACCTCGCGCAATACCGTGCTGTTCATGACCAACATCGGCACCACGCGCTCTTCGGTCGCCTATCTGATCGAAGTGCTGGTGGAGATCGCCAAGTCGCTCGACGATCTGCTGGACGATGCCAGCCGGATGGAGCGACTGTCGTTCGATCGGCGGGTCAAGAACCTGATGGAAGACTACCCGCCCCTGCCGGATTTCAGCTGTTTCCACGACGCTTTCCGCGCCGCCGACACGCCCGAGGGCGACATTCGCACGGCCTTTTTCCTCGCCTATGATGAGAAGAACTGCGACTACCTCGACCTCAACGGCTCGCTGCAAGAGGCGATGGACGCGGGCGACACGGTGGTCTCGGCCAGCTTCATCATTCCCTATCCGCCCGGTTTTCCGATTCTCGTCCCCGGACAGGTCGTCAGCCAGGAAATTCTCGACTTCATGCGCGCGCTCGATGTCAGCGAGATCCACGGATACCGGCCCGATCTGGGCCTGCGCGTCTTTACCGCGGAGGCATTGAAACGCGTGCGCGGCAAAGACCTTTCCTCTTCACCCGTTTGATTAAAAGGACCAACGACATGGCAAAAATTCTCAAGAATATCTCTGAAATCCGCCGGTTCTTTCACCGGAACGAAGACCCGGTCTATTTCATCTCGGCCACCAACTTTAACCTGTTGGGCTTGGACGAATGGGTGAAGAATTTCAAATATATCTGCTACATCGATTGCTACGGCGGCAAGCATCCCAACGTGTTTTGCCCCTCGGAACAGCCCCATGCGGAGTTCCAGAGCATTGAGGACATCAACAATTACCTGCTGCAGCACAAGGAGGTCATCGACTTCATCAAGCGCCGCGGCGGCAAGCCCAAGTTCGTCTTCCTGATGTTCGACGAAGAGACCGAGCGTCTGAGCAAGGAGCTGGGCGCCGAGGTCTGGTTCCCGAAAGCCAAGCTGCGCCAGTCGATGGACAACAAGATCGAGACCGTGCGCATCGGCAACAAGGCTGGTGTGCCTTCGGTGCCTAATACGCTGAGCGAGGTGAAAAGCTACGACCATCTGCGCGAGATCTGCGAGAAGGCGGATCTCGGCCACGATCTTGTGCTGCAATCGGCCTATGGCGACAGCGGGCATACCACCTTCTTCATCAAGTCCGAGGCCGATTTCCGCCGCCACGAGAGCGAGATCGTGGGCGAGGGCGAGATCAAGATCATGAAGAGGATCGACTGCCGTGGCGCAGCGATTGAGGCCTGCGCCACCAAGGAAGGCACCATCGTTGGGCCGCTGATGACCGAACTGGTCGGCTTCAAGGAGTTGACCCCCTATCGCGGCGGCTGGTGCGGCAACGAGATCCTCGCCACCGCCTTCCCGCCCAAGGTTCGTGAGAAGGCGCGCGATCTGACCTTCAAGTTCGGCGAGCAGCTGCGCAAAGAAGGCTATCGCGGCTATTTCGAGCTCGACTTCCTGATCGATAAGAAGACCGGCGACCTGTGGTTGGGGGAGTTGAACCCGCGCATCACCGGGGCGAGTTCCATGACCAACCACGCGGCCTTTGCCCATGCCGATGCGCCGCTGTTCCTGTTCCACCTGCTGGAGTTCAGCCGCAAGAAGTTCACCCTCGACGTGGATGAGTTGAACGCCCGCTGGGCCGATCCGGACAATATCGACGGTTGGAGCCAGATGGTCATCAAACACACCGAAGACAGTGTCGACATCTGCACCGAAGCGCCCGAAACCGGGATTTACAAGATGAAGGAAGACGGCAGCGTGGTCTTTGACCGTTTCGACTATCACCGCCGCGCGGTCGAGAGCGAGAACGAGGCCTTCTTCCTGCGCATCCTGCAACCGGGTGACTATCGCTACGAGGGCGCGGATATTGGCATCCTCGTGACGCGGGGTCGGTCGATGACCAAGTCTTTCCAGTTGAACGAACGCGCGAAAAAGTGGATTCATGGGATCAAACGCAGCGTGGATGGCAAACCCTTGCCCACCGCCTCTGCCGGTCCAGAGCTTTCTGATCCGGCGTTCAAGATCCTGTAACGAGTTGAAAGGCCGCGATGTACTGGCGCGCATTGTCCGAAGACCAGCCCGGCCCGAAATGGGCCGGTCTCTTTGCGGCCTATTGGCCTGATTATCACGCATGGTGGTTGAAGGAAGGGGAGGCCGCGCGCCCGACCTATGCCCAATGCCGCCGTGCGCTGGCCCAGCATATGCCTGAGATGCTTCCGCTATATGACCAGCTTTGCAGTCTAGCAGGCGGCGGCGATCACGCGGCGCGCTTCCTTAGTTTCTATTGCCCGCCGCCCTATCTCTCGGCCTGTTCGCAGGCGATCTGGGCGGGGAAAGAGCCGGTCATGGTGCGCAACTATGACTATAACCCCAATGCCTTTGACGCGATGGTGCTGCGCACCGGCTGGCAGGGGCGGCAGGTCATGGGTACCTCCGACGGGCTTTGGGGGCTGGTCGACGGGGTGAATGATGCAGGGCTGTCGATCTCGCTGACCTTTGGCGGGCGGCGTGTGGTGGGCGAGGGCTTCGGCGTGCCGCTGATCCTGCGCTATGTCTTGCAGACCTGCGAAACCGCGCAGGAGGCGGGCGAGGTGCTGGCGCGGGTGCCCACGCATATGAGCTACAACGTCACCGTACTCGACCGAAAGCGCAGTTACCTGACAGCCATGATGGCCCCCGATCGTCCCGCTGTCATCACCCGCGCCGCGGTGGCGACCAACCATCAAGAGAATGTGGAGTGGATCAGCCACGCCCGCTTTACCGCCACGGTCGAGCGGGAGCGCTACCTGTTGCAACGTCTGCGTCTGCACCGCGACCCGGAGGAAAAGTTCATCGGCGCCTTCCTCAAGCCGCCGCTTTATTCCACGGCCTTCAACGCCGGGTTCGGCACGCTTTACACCGCCGTCTACCGTCCGCGCAAACGCGAGATGGAATTGCGCTGGCCCGGCACGACATGGGCGCTGTCGCTGTCTGATTTCACCGAAGGGGCGCGGCAGGTCTTGGTGCCGGGGGCGGCATGAGCGGGGCGGCGCGCAAAGGGCCGCTGTCCTCGCTCAGGGTGGTGGAGTTTTCCGGCCTTGGCCCCGCGCCGCTGGCGGGGCAACTGCTGGCCGATCTAGGCGCGGATGTAATCACGATTGACCGCAACGCCGCCCCGGCGGACCCGTCGGACATCAACCGGCGCGGCAAGCGGTCGGTGGTGTTGAACCTGAAAACCGCCGAAGGGATCGCCGCGGCAAAGGCGCTGATCGCTTCTGCCGATGTGCTGATCGAAGGGTTTCGCCCCGGCGTGATGGAACGTTTGGGCCTTGGCCCTGACGTCTGCCCCGAGGCTCTGATCTATGGCCGCATGACCGGCTGGGGCCAGACCGGCCCATGGGCGCAGACGGCGGGGCATGACATCAATTATCTGGCTCTAACAGGGGCACTTCATGCCATAGGCCGCGCCGATGCGCCCCCGGTGCCGCCCCTGAACATGGTGGCGGATTACGGCGGCGGGACGATGTTCTTGCTGTTCGGTATCCTTGCTGCCGTCATCGAACGCGGAGTGACCGGTAAGGGCCAAGTCGTCGATGCCGCGATGGTCGATGGGGTGCCTGCGATGATGGGGCTGATCCATGGCATGCTGGCCCAAGGCGCGTGGACCGAAAAGCGTGCCGCCAATTGGCTCGACGGGGCTGCGCCGTTTTACCGTTGCTACACCTGTGCGGATGGGAAATTCATCTCGGTCGGGGCTTTGGAGCCGCAGTTCTACGCGATCCTGTTAGAGAAGTTGGGCCTGCCTGCGGAGCTTGCCGAGAGCCAGAACGACAGGACGACATGGGAGGCGCGCATCGCTGAGTTCTCCGCGATCTTTGTTACCCGCGCCCGGGACGACTGGGCGGCGCATTTTGACGGCTCGGATGCCTGCGTGGCCCCGGTGCTGAGCTTTTCCGAAGCGCCGGATCATCCGCAGATGGCGGCGCGGGGCAATGTGGTGAGGGCGAATGGCGTGTTGCAATCAGGCCAAGCGCCGCGGTTTGACGGTTCCGCGCCACAGATGCCTAGCCCCCCACGGGCCATCGGCGCGGATACCGATGCGGTACTTGCCGAACTCGGTGTAAGTTTGGGCCGCGCATGAAAAACCCCCGGCCATAAGACCGGGGGTAAATCCGAGAACCAAAGTAAGGCTCAGGCCGCTTTGCGGTCGTGTTTGCCCTCTTCGATTTCCTCGACGATCTTGGCGACGAAAGCGTCGAGATCCTTGGGCGAGCGGCTGGTCACGATGCCTTGGTCGGCCACCACTTCGCTGTCTTCGTAATGCGCGCCGGCATTCTTCACATCCGTCGCGATGGAGGGGAAGGAGGTCGCCTTGCGGCCCTTGATGATGCCCGCCTCGATCAGCAGCCACGGGGCGTGGCAGATGGCGGCGACGGTTTTGCCGCTGTCGTGGAACTTGCGGATCAAAGCCACTGCGTCTTCGTTGGCGCGCAGCAGGTCGGGGTTTATCTGGCCACCGGGCAGCACGATGCCTTGGTAGTCGTCGACATTCACGTCCTGAAGGGCGAGGTCTGCGGGCACGGTGTTGCCCCAGTCATCTTCGTCCCAACCCTTGATCTCATTGCCGTCGGGCGTGGCCACATGGACGGTGGCGCCGCGGTCGCGCAGATCGTTCAGGGGTTTTTCCAGTTCGGACTGCTCAAAGCCATTGGTGGCGAGGATCAGGATCTTTGCATTGGTGATATCGGTCATTGCTTTCTCCTTTGTCATTTCTGCTAGACCAACGGTCTGCATGGCCGCCTGTTCCCCTCACATTCGCGCGAGGGCGATGATCCGCCGGTGCAGATGCGCCACAGGGCGGTGAATATTTGTTGATACGTCAAAGGACGGCATCATATATGCGTTCAGAATGGATCGCCCCGACACCCCCCTTGCCGAATTGCCCATGGACGAATTGATCGTCTGTCCGCAATGCGACGCCGTCTATCGGCTGCGCCGCCCCGCCCACGGGGAGCGGGCGAGTTGTGAGCGGTGCCATACCGCCCTGATCACGCCCCGCAGGAACGCCGGGTTGCAGATCATCGCCGTGGCGGTGGCGGTCATGGTCTTGATCATCGGGGCGGCGGTCTTTCCTTTTCTCACCATCGACGCGGCGGGGGCCAGCAACGCGGTATCGGTGCTGGATGCAGCGCTTGCCTTTTCCGGCGGGCCGATGATCCTCTTGTCGCTGGCCACGGCGGCGCTGATCTTTTTCATCCCGCTCTTGCGGGTGCTGCTGACGCTCTATGTGCTGATCCCCGTGGTGCTGGATCGCCCGCCCGCGCGCCATGCCGTCGCCGCCTTTCGCCTGTCGGAGGAACTGCGCCCTTGGTCGATGGCCGAGGTTTTTGCCATCGGCTGTGCCGTGGCGCTGGTCAAAGTGGCCGATCTGGCCGATGTGGGCTTTGGCCCCGCGTTTTACATGTTCGGCGCGTTGGTGATCCTCGTCATCGCGCAGGACAGATTCTTATGCAAATGGTCCGTATGGAACTCTCTGGAACATCCCAAGACATCGTGAGCGCACGGGAGTTGGGCATCGTGGCCTGCACCCGCTGTAACAAGCCCGCGCCGATGGGCACGGAGATTTGCAGCCGTTGTGGCAGCAAGCTGGTCTCGCGCGATCGGATGAGCCTTCAGCGTGTCTGGGCATTCTGGACGGTGGGGCTGATGTGTTACATCCCCGCGAATACCTATCCGATGCTCAAGACCCGCACGCTGTTTCAGGTCGAGGAAAGCACGATCATCGGCGGCGCGGTGGAACTGGCGCAATATGGCAACTGGGGGATCGCCCTGATCATCCTCTTCGCCTCTGTCGCCATTCCGTTGGCCAAATTCATGGCCGTGGCCTTTCTTGCGATCAGCGTCAAACGGCGCTCTGTCACCTCGCAGCGCCAGCGGCATTACCTTTACGAAGTGGTTGAGTACATCGGACGCTGGTCGATGATCGATATCTTTGTGGTTGCGATTTTGTCGTCTCTGGTGCAACTCAAGACACTGGCCGCCATCAATCCCGGTACCGCGAGCATCTTTTTTGCCCTCTCCGTGATCTTTACCATGCTGGCGGCACAAGCGTTCGACACCCGTATGATCTGGGACGCTCAGACCAAGGACGAGGGCCTGAAAACCAATGACTAAGACGCCTCCCGACGTACCGATTTCCCCGACCCGCAAGATGTTTCTCAGCGGGGCCTCGGTGATCTGGATCATCCCGATCCTCGCTCTGATCGTGGCGCTTTTCGTGGCCTATCGGTCTTATAGTGAGCGCGGCCCGGTGATCGTCGTGGAATTCGAAGAGGGCGCGGGTATCTCTGCCGGAGAGACCGAATTGCGCTTTCGCGATGTGACGGTCGGGGTGGTCGAGAAGGTCGGCTTCACCTCGGGTTTGGACCGGGTGACGGCGCATATCCGCGTCGACAAGGACGTGGCGCCTTATATCGACAATGGCGCGGTCTTCTGGGTCGTGCAGCCCGAGGTCACCGCACAGGGCATCACCGGTCTCAGCACGGTGCTGAGCGGTGTCTATATCGAAGGGTCTTGGGACCAACAGGTCGGCCCCGCGGCAGAGCGCTTTCAGGGATCGTCGACCGAGCCGCTGATCCGCGGTGGCCAAGGCGGGCTTGAGATTGCCTTCCGCTCCACCGCGAACGGGCATCTGACCGACAATGCGCCGATCCTTTACAAGGGCATCGAAGTGGGCCGCGTCGGCTATGCCAAGATCGCCCCGCGCGGCAACTACGCCATTGTCGAGGCACTGATTTTCGAAGAGCACCGCCAGCTGATCAATGAATCCACCCGGTTTTGGGATGCATCGGGCTTTAGCGTCAACATCGGCCCGGCGGGGGCCGAGATCGACTTTTCCTCGTTGGCGACCCTCGTCGGCGGCGGCATCACCTTTGACACTTTCGTCTCAGGCGGGGCGCAGGTGTCTGACGGGACGGTGTTTGAGATCTACCCTGACAAGGAAACCGCGCGGAACTCTGTCTTCAACGCCTCCGAGGTCGATCCGCTGAAGCTGAGCGTCGTGTTCGACGACAATATCTCGGGTCTGATCGTCGGCGCTCCGGTTGAGATGAGCGGGCTGGAGATCGGTGAGGTCGAGACCCTCTCGGGGCTGGTGGATTTCGAACGTTTCGGCGACAGCCGCGTCCGGCTGAACGCCATCCTGTCGATCCAACCGGCGCATTTAGGGATGCAGGACGATGTGACCGCCGAAGCGGCTTTGGCCTTCCTGAAGGAACGTGTGGAAGACGGGCTGCGCGCGCGGCTGGCCTCGGCCAGCCTTCTGACGGGTGGTTTGAAGGTTGAATTCGTGAGGGTGGAAGACGCACCCGAAGCGTCGTTGGCCGAGACGGAGAATGGCCTTGCGCTGATGCCGACCACGGAAAGCGATGTCTCCGATGCCGCGGCCACGGTCGAAGGGGTCTTTACCCGCATCAACAGCCTGCCGATTGAAGAATTGCTCAACAGCGCGATTACCTTTCTTAACTCGGCAGAAGCTTTCGTTTCGGACGAGGATCTGCGCGAAACCCCGCAGGATGTGCGGACCTTGCTGGGCGAACTGACCGGGCTGGTCTCCTCCGAAGAGGTCAAGAACGTGCCGGTGGCCCTGAACGGCACGCTGGTACGGATCGAAGAACTGGTGGCCCAGCTTGAAGAAGAGCGGATTGCCGAACGGCTTTCCGCCGCGCTCGAAGGCGCGTCGGATGCGGCCAATGCGGTGTCCTCCTCGGTCGAAGGCGTGCCGGAGTTGGTGGAGCGCATTCAGGCGGTGGCGGCCAAGGCCGAAACGCTTGAGGTCGAAGAACTGGTCGTCGCACTCACCGACCTGACCGAATCCGCCGATGCGGTGATCGGCACCGAAGATGCGGTGGCCCTGCCGGGCGCATTGAAACGCGCCTTGGACGAATTGAACGCCACATTGGAAGAGCTGCGCGAAGGCGGCGCGGTCGAGAATGTGAACCGCACCTTGGCCTCGGCCCGCAACGCGGCGGACAATATCGCCCTCTCGGCCCAAGACCTGCCGCAGGTGGTCGAGCGTTTGACCGCGCTATTTGCCCAAGCCAGCCGCACCATCGAAGGCTATAATCAGGGTGAGCAGCTGAGCCGCAGCGCCGAACGCACCCTGCGCGACATTCAGAAAGCCGCCGATGCCCTTGCATCTTTGGCGCGGACCATCGAACGTAACCCCAATTCTCTATTGCTGGGACGGTAACGCATGACATTTGCAAGACCCTTGATCACCGTTGGCCTCCTGGCTGCCTTGGCAGCCTGTGGCGGCACGGCTGAACGTTTCCCCGTCCGCACCCCGGCGGTGACAGAGAAGACCTCCATCGCCTTCAGCTCTGTCGAAGTGCGCGACGTGTCTTTGCCGACCTACGCCGCCGCCGAAGAGATCTCGGTGCAGTTGGCCGATGGCCGTCTGGTCAGTTCGACCGATGTGCTTTGGGCCGATGCGCCCGAACGGGCCGTGGCGCTGGAGCTTAGCCAGAACCTTGCGCGGATGACGGGGCGGCGCATCGCATCCGAGCCTTGGCCGTTCGAAGCCTTCCCCGATGCCAGCCTCGAAGTGCGCTTTGCCGAACTGGTGGCCACCGAAGCGGGGGAGTTCCGCGCCTCCGGTCAGTATTTCGTGGCCGTCCGCGATGACCGGCGGGAGCGGTCGGGCCTGTTTGACCTCAGCGTGCCGTTCAATCCCGAAGGTGGCGCAAACGCCATCGCCGCGGCGCGGGGGCAACTCGTCCTTGATCTGGCCCGCTATATCGCCCGGAACGGGTTGAAGTAGGGTCGAGCGCCGGGGCTACCGGCGACGCGCGTTGTTCCGTCTGTTCGGAAAATTCTGAATAGTCTTGATTTGTGCCCCGCCCTGTCTATCTACCGTCAACGCGCCTGCCGTGGACGGGGAATGATGGATAGCACTGACCAAATCGACCAAGTCCGCGATGACTTCATCACCCGCATGGGCGTCGTCGCCATGGGCGAGGGGTTGCCGCGCATGGCAGGGCAGGTCTTTGCGATGTTGGTTTTCGAGGGCGAGCCGATTGCCTTTGGCGCGCTGTCGCGCCGCCTTTCCGTCAGCCGCGCCACAATCAGCACTTCCATTCGCCTGCTCGAAGAGCGGGGGTTGATCCGGCGTGTGAACAAGACCGGCGACCGGCAGGACTACTTCCAACTCGCCGATGACGCCTATGCCGCAATGACGAAATACGCGCTGGCAGGGACTCGCCACGCCAAATCCGAGATTAACGATACGATCCGCAAGCTGCCCGAGGAGGCCGAAGGGGTGCGCGAAAGGCTCGATACTTTCGCCGCCTTCTATGACACGATCAGCGCCGCGCTTGATGACGTAGCAACCCGGGTGAGCAAGCCCAAGAATTGACGCGCGGCCCGATCACGGGGTCGCGGTGATGGAGTTCGATCAATGAGTGACACATCTCAAGAGCGCCAGACGCTTTCATTCGACAGCGATGCCGGCTCGAAACGGTCGAAGTTCATCGCCGGTGGGATCGCGCTGTTGATCGCTCTTTGGATGGGCAGCGGCTATATTATCCCCTCCGAAGAGACCGAAGAAGCCGCGCCTGCGCCCATTGCTCCCGAAGCGGTGACGGTGGCCGTGCGCGGCTCTCAGGCGGATAGCGTGACGCAGGTCTTCGTGGCCGAAGGGCAGGCCCTGCCGGACCGCGATACGATGGTCCGCGCCGAAGCGGGTGGGGAGATTGCCGAGGTGCTGGTCGCCAAGGGCGATGCGGTCGAAGCGGGCGCGTTGATCGCGCGGCTCAGCACCACGGCGCGCGATTCCGATCTGGCCCGCGCGCGTGAGGAATTGAGCCGCGCACAGCGCGAATACGACAATGCCCAAGCGCTGCTGGACCGCGGCGTCTCGACCGTGGACCGCGTGAGCCAAGCGCGCGCGACCTTGGCCGCCGCTCAAGCCTCGGTCACTGCCGCCGAAGAGGCGCTGAACAACACCGAAATCCGCGCCCCATTTCCCGGCCGGTTGGAGATGTTGGACATCTCAGCCGGAGAGTTCGTGTCGACCGGTGAGGAAATCGCGCGGCTGGTCGACAACACGCCACTGACGATCCAAGTGCAGGTGCCGCAGCAATCGCTCAAAGACATCGAAGAAGGGCAAGATGCCGAGGTCGTCTTCATCACCGGGACAGAGGCGCAGGGCAAGGTGCAGTTCGTCTCCAGCAGTGCCAGCGCCGAAACCCGGACCTTTACCGCCGAAGTCAGGGTCGAAAACGCCGATGGGGCGATTCCCGCAGGCATTTCGGCCCGCGTGCGCATCCCTACGGGCGAGACCCGCGCGCATTTCGTCTCTCCGGCGATCCTGTCCTTGGACACCAATGGTACCTTGGGCGTCAAAACGGTGAACGGTGACAATAAGGTCGTGTTCAACAAGATCGCCATTGTGCGGGCCCAGACCGATGGTATCTGGATCGCGGGCCTGCCGGATGAGGCCCAGATCATCACCATCGGGCAGGGTTTCGTGAATGATGGCGAGACGGTCAATCCGCAGCCCGAAACCAGCGGCGAAAGCGAAGATCAAGCGCAGCCCATGGCGGGCGTGCCAGAGATTGACGAGTTGGAAGAACAACCGACCGGAGATGGCCAGATCACCGGTAGCGCCGAAGCCGCCCAGCCGGAGCAGGTGGAATGAACACGCTGATCGACGCCGCTTTCAGCCGCGCCCGCGTGGTGATCCTGAGCTTGGTGATGATCTTGGCCGTCGGGGCCTATGCCTATGTCGGCATTCCCAAGGAAAGCTCGCCCGAAATTCCGATCCCGACGCTTTATGTCTCGACCTCTCTTGAGGGAATCTCACCCGAGGACAGCGAGCGGCTGCTCGTGGAACCGCTTGAGACCGAACTTAGCGCCATCACCGGGCTGAAGCAGATCACCTCGAACGGGGCCGAAGGCCATGCTTCGGTGCAGTTGGAGTTCGAGCCGGGGTTCGATTCCGATGAGGCGCTCGACAAGGTGCGCGAGGGCGTGGACCGTGCCAAGTCGGACCTGCCCGAAGACGCCACCGACCCGGTCGTGACCGAGATCAACACGGCGCTTTTCCCGATCCTAACCGCGATCCTCTCCGGCCCGGTGCCGGAACGGACGCTCAACTCCATTTCCGAAGAGTTGAAGGACGCGATCGAAGGGCTGTCCGGCGTGCTTGAAGTCGATGTCGGGGGGGAGCGGACCGAGCTTTTGGAGGTGCTGATCGACCCTACGGTCTTTGAGACCTATAACATCTCTTTCGAAGAGCTGATCAGCCAGATCAACCGCAACAACCGCCTGATCGCGGCGGGGGCGATTGAAAGCGGCGCGGGGCGGCTGGTGCTCAAGGTGCCGGGGCTGATCGAGAATGTCGAAGACGTTATGTCTCTGCCGATCAAGGTGCGCGGCGATACGGTCGTGACCTTTGCCGATGTCGCCACGATCCGCCGAACCTTCAAAGACCCGACCGGCTTCGCCCGGATCGACGGCCAGCCCGCGCTGGCACTTGAGATCAAGAAACGCTCGGGCGCGAATATTATCGAGACAGTCGCGGCGGTGCGGGAGTTGATCGACGAGATGCGCGCGGAATGGCCCGACAGCATCACCGTCAAATACACCCAAGACGAATCCGAGCAGGTCCAAGACATGCTCAGCGATCTTGAGGCCAATGTCATCGCGGCGGTCATCCTTGTGATGATCGTGATTGTCTGGGCCTTGGGCGTCCGCTCGGCCCTGCTGGTGGGCTTGGCCATTCCGGGGGCCTTCTTGGCCGGGGTCACGGCGCTTTGGGTCATGGGCTATACGATGAACCTCGTCGTGTTGTTTTCGCTGATCCTTGTGGTGGGGATGCTGGTGGACGGGGCCATCGTGACCACCGAACTGGCCGACCGCCGCCTACAAGAGGGGCATTCGCCCCGCGCCGCCTATGCCCATGCCGCCAAACGCATGGCATGGCCGATCATCGCCTCCACGGCGACGACGCTCAGCGTGTTCTTCCCGCTGCTGTTCTGGACCGGCACGGTGGGGGAGTTCATGAAATTTCTGCCCATCACGGTGATCCTGACCCTGACCGCATCGCTTTTCATGGCGCTGGTCTTTATCCCCGTGGTCGGCGGGATCATTGGCAAGCGGCCCCCGCAATCGGCCAAGGATAAGGCGACGCTCCATGCCGCTGAACAGGGCGACCCGCGTGACCTGAAGGGCTTTACCGGCGGCTATGTCAAACTGCTGCAATTCGCCATCCTGCGCCCGTGGATGACCCTGATCCTTGCCATCTCTATGCTGATGGGCGGCTTTACGGCCTATGCGCAATTCGGCAACGGCATCACCTTTTTCCCCGATGTAGAGCCTGATTTTGCGCAGGTGCAGGTGCGCGCGCGGGACAATTTCTCGATTTACGAACAAGACGCGCTGGTGCGGCAGGTCGAGCAGCGCCTCTTTGCTTATGACGAGATCGCCAGCGTCTATGCCCGCACCGGCAGCAGCAACCGCGACAGCGCGGATTTGATCGGCACCATTCAGGTTGAGTTCACCGAATGGGACGAACGCCGCCCCGCCGCCATCATTGGCGAGGAAATCCGGACCGAGATGGCGGCCATTCCGGGGATCGACGTGCAGGTGCAGACCGCCTCGAACGGCCCCTCGGCGGGCAAACCCGTCAATTTGCGGATCGAGGCGCATGACCCGCAGGTGCAGCAGCAGGTGGTGGATCAGATTCGCGAGAAGATGGCCGATATCGGCGGTTTCACCGATGTGACCGACTCGCGCCCTCTGCCGGGGGTGGAATGGCGCATCGCCGTGAACCGGTCCGAGGCCGCGCGGTTCGGGGCCGATATCTCGACCCTGGGGCAGGCGGTGCAACTACTGACACGGGGCATCACGGTCGCGGATTACCGGCCTGACGATGCCGAAGGCTCCATCGACATCAACGTGCGCTTCCCCTCCGATGAGCGCACGCTGGAAGAGTTGCAATCGCTGCGCGTGCCGACCTCCGCAGGGCTGGTGCCGATCTCGAACTTTGTGACTTTCGAGCCGAGTCCGCGGACCGGCACGATCACGCGGGTGGATCAAGAGCGGGTGGTGACGATCGAGGCCAATGTCGCGCCGGGCGTCTTGGTGAACGACCAGACCGTCGCGCTGCGCAGCGCGATTGATGCGATGGACTTGCCGCCGGGTGTCGAAGCCTCCTTCGCTGGGGAGGCGGAGGACCAGCAGGAATCGATGATCTTCCTCGTCGGCGCCTTCATCACCGCGATTTTCCTGATGTTCGTGATCCTCGTGATCCAGTTCAACAGCTTCTACCAAGCCTTTGTCGTCATGTCGGCCATTGTCTTTTCGATCGCCGGGGTGCTTTTTGGCCTGCTGATCACCGGACGGCCCTTCGGGGTGGTCATGGGCGGCATCGGGGTGATCGCGCTGGCGGGGATCGTGGTGAACAACAATATCGTTCTGATTGACACCTATAACGACCTCAAGAAACTGGGGCTGTCGCCGCTAGAGGCAGCGCTGCGCACCGGGGCGCAGCGTTTGCGGCCCGTGGTGCTGACGTCGGTCACCACGGCGCTTGGCCTGATGCCCATGGTGATCGGCCTCAACATCAACTTCTTCACGCGCGAGATCGTCTATGGCGCGCCTTCCACCCAATGGTGGACCGAGCTGAGCTCGGCCATCGCGGGCGGTCTGGTGGTCGCCACCGTGCTGACGCTGGTGGTGACACCGGCGATGTTGATGCTGGGAGAGAAGAAAGCGAAACGCGCCGAGCCGACCCCGCCGGAGCCGGTCGCCGTCTAGCGCAAGATCAGGCGGCCCAAGATCAAGCGGCCCAAAATCAAGCCGCCTTATCGGCCTTGTCTTCGGTCAGGATCGTGTAAAGCGTGGCCGGGTCGGGGTTCGACCGCAGCTTGGTGCAGATGCTGGTGTCGCGCAGCGTGCGGGCCACCAGTGCCAGCGCTTTGAGGTGCTCCACCCCCGCATCTTCGGGGGCGAAGAGGGCAAAGGCCACGTCGACCGGTTGCCGGTCGACCGAGGAGAAATCAATCGGCTTGTCCAGCAAGACGAAGGCACCGACGACCTTGTCGATCCCGTCCATCCGCGCGTGGGGCAGGGCAACGCCATGGCCGACACCGGTCGGCCCGAGGGTTTCGCGCGTCATCAGCGCATCTACTACTTGGCCGGCCGGCAGCCCATAGGCTTGCTGGGCGAGTTCGCCGATATCCTGCATCAGACGCTTCTTGCTCGAAGCCGAAGTCAAAACCTTCACGGCCTCTGGCTTGAGGAGTTTGCCGAAATCCATTCCGCTCGCCCTGCTCTGTGGCGGAAGTTACCGCCGTGGGTTACGAAGGGTCGATCCAGCCGATGTTGCCGTCTTCGCGGCGGTACACGACATTCATCCCTTCCTGGCCTTCCTTGCGAAACAATAGCACCGGATCGCCTGACAATTCCATTTGCATCACCGCTTCGCCGACAGACAAAGTTGGCACCTTCGTCTGCATCTCCGCAATGATCATGGGTTGGAGGGTATCAGGTTCCTGCGCATCTGAATCGCTGTCTGACGCGAGGATATAGGAGGACGCCCCCAGAAGTTCAACCGGTTCGGCGCGTTCTTTGTGATGGTCTTTCAGGCGGCGCTTATAGCGGCGCAGCTGTTTTTCCATCTTTTCGCAGCAGCTGTCGAAGGCGGCATAGATCTCTGTCGCCTTGGCCTTGGCCGACGCATTGAGACCGGTGGAAAGATGCACGGTCGCCTCGCAGGCAAATTCGTGGCCCGTTTTGGAAAACACCACCATCGCATCTGTCGGGCGTTCGGCATATTTGCTGACCGCCTCGTCCAGTTCGGTCCGGACATGTGTCCGAAGCGCGTCGCCAATGTCGATCTGTTTGCCACTGATCTGATACCGCATATCGTCTCCTTGTCTTTCTTGTTCCGAACATTGCCAAACGGTCCACATGCGTGGAGCGCGACAACTTTCAGATATGGAGGAATGGCGCTGCGACCAGGATGATTTTGACCGTTCCTTCGCGGGAAGGGCGATGCAGGATCAAACAGGAACGCGATGTCACCATAGCTCAATGAGGCCGCGTTTCGGTTTGAAAGTCAATGGCGCCAATGCGCGCGCCATCCTTTTATCGCTAGAATCAGAGCGGTTTTCCGCATCATGCGAGCAAGGCTTCGCCGAGGGCTGGCAGGCCCGGAAAAACGCGCTAAGTCTTAGGAAATACGGAAATTATCGCCAAGGTAGACGCGGCGCACATTCTCGTTTTGCACAACTTCTTCGGGCGTTCCGGACATCAGAACTTTGCCCTCATGCAGGATATAGGCGCGGTCCACGATCTCTAGGGTTTCGCGCACATTGTGGTCGGTGATCAGCACCCCGATGCCGCGTTTCTTGAGGTCGGCAACCAGTTGCCGAATGTCCCCGACCGAGATCGGATCGACCCCGGCGAAGGGTTCATCAAGCAGCAGATAGTTCGGGTTAGCGGCCAGACAGCGGGCGATTTCCACCCGGCGCCGCTCCCCGCCTGATAGCGCCAGGGCAGGTGCGCGGCGGAGGTGTTCGATGGAAAATTCGGTCAGCAACTCTTCCAGCCGTTCGCGGCGCTGGTGGCGGTGTTTGACCCGGATATCGAGGATCGCGCTGATGTTGTCTTGCACCGACAGCCCGCGAAAAATGCTCATCTCCTGCGGCAGATAGCCGATGCCAAGCTGCGCGCGGCGGTACATGGGCAGGGTGGTCACATCTTTGCCGTCCACGGTAACGCGCCCGCCCTCGGGCGTGACCAGACCGGCCACCGCGTAGAAAGTGGTCGTCTTGCCCGAGCCGTTCGGCCCCAAAAGCGCCACGACCTCCCCCCGGTCAAGCGCCATCGAAAAGTCGCGGATCACCGCTTTCTTGCGGTAAGACTTGCGCAGATGCTGAATGCGCAGGCCGGAATCGCCCCCGGCGACTTTCAGTTCAGGCGGCATCAGTTGTCGCTGCCGGGCTGCAAAATGGTCTTCACGCCGCCCGACATCTGCGCCGTGCCGTCGTTCAGGTTCACCGTCATTTCCTGCGCGCTCAGCGCACTGGGGCCTTGGGTCATCAGCACATCGCCGCGCATTACCAAGGTGCCTGCGTCGATGTCGTAGTCGGCGCGCTGCGATTCAGCGGCGTCCTCACCCGCGACCAAGACCACGCCGCCGGTGGCCGCCAGCTTGGCGATGCCCTGATCCGAGGCGCGATAGACGACCTCGACCTTCCCGGCGGAGAGGGTCATTTCGCCCTGAGAAATCAAAACATTGCCCGTAAAGACGGCGGTGCCCGTTGCATTGTCGACCGACAGGTTATCGGCGGTCACTTCGACGGGTTGGCTGGTGTCTTGCTCAAGCGCGCCGAAGGCGACATTGGCAGATTGTGCAGAGACAGGGGCGGCCTGCAGCGCGAAAAACAGCGGCAGCATCAAAATAAACAAATGTCTCAAGGCAGTTACTCTTTCGTTGCTTGCGGCGTGTATATCAGTTTCACACCCTTTGTGAAAAGCAATTGCGATCCGGCGCTGTTCTGCCGGTTGGTGATGGCCATGCTTCCGGCGGTGATCTCGCCCGCGGGGCTGGTGGCGCGCACCGGACCGGGCGATTGCAGGTCCAGCGTGGTGAGGTTCGAGATCATGCGCTCGGACAGGATTTCGTAGCCGGTTGAGGTGCTAACCCGCACATCGCCCGCCAGTTCCGCCTCCTCAGCCCCAGTGTCGAACCGCCCGCTGTTGGAGTGCAGCGTGATTTTGGAGCCGCCTTCTAGGTCCAGCGTGGCCTCAATCTCTTCGGCCTCATTGGTGCCGGTCTCCCCGCCCGGGGTGGTCAGCTTTTCGGCAGAGAAAGAGATCAGATCGCCATCCGCCGTGGTGCCGGAATAGAAAGGGCCGGTGATCTGCTGGTCGCGCAGCCGTTCTTGAACCTCTTTGTCCGCGAAAGGGATCACGGCCTGCGGTTCAATCGCGCGCGACAGCAGGAACAGGGTCGATAGCAGCGCCAGCGCGATCAGCGGAAAGAGCACTTTCAGCCACGACACGACGCGAGAGTGGCGATCCCCCTTCATCCCGCGTCACCCCAGCCCGACGCGCAGGCAGTCGTGGATATGCAGCAGCCCGATGGGCGATTTGCCGTCGTTCTGCGCGGGGTCGGTCACGATAAGGCAGGTGATCTTGCGGCTGTTCATCACGCCCACGGCCTTTTCGGCCAATTCGTCGGGGGTGATGGTCACGGGCCCGGGGGTCATGACGTCGCGGGCGGTCATGGTCATCAAGCCATCCAGATGCCGGGCGAGGTCACCCATGGTAATGATCCCGGCCAGCGCGCCTTCCGCATCGGTGACGCAGACCACGCCAAAGCCCTTGCGGCTGATCTCGCTCAGCGCCTCGGGCATCGGGGCGTCGGCGGTGACCAGTGGCAGCTTATCGCCGACATGCATCAGATCGGCCACGCGGCTCAGCCTTGCGCCCAGCTTGCCGCCGGGGTGGAAGTCACGGAAATGCTCGGCGGTGAAGGCGCGGTTCTCCATCAGCGCCACGGCCACGGCATCGCCCATCGCCAGCGTCAGCGTGGTCGAGGTGGTGGGCACCACGCCGGTGCCGCAAGCCTCTGCCGTGCGGGGCAGTTCGAGCACCACGTCGCTATGGCGGCCAAGGCTGCTTTCGGGGCGGCTGGTGATGCCGATGAGCGGAATGGCATAGCGACGCGAATAGGCGATGAGGTTGGCAAGCTCCGGCGCTTCGCCCGAGTTGGAAATCGCCAGCACCACATCGGCGGCTGTGATCATGCCCAGATCGCCGTGGCTCGCTTCGGCCGGGTGGACGAATTGCGCGGGCGTGCCGGTGGAGGCCAGCGTCGCCGCGATCTTGTTGCCGATATGGCCCGATTTGCCGATGCCGGTGACGATCACGCGGCCCTTGCAGGTGCGCATCAGGTCAACCGCGGCGCGAAAGCGGTCATCAAGGCTGTCGGCCAAGAGCGTCAGCGCGTCGGCTTCGCAGCGGATCACCCGGCGGGCGGTGTCGAGGAAAGGTGTGTTCATGCGTGTGCGAAGATGTCCGTGTCCGGCCATCCCTCCAGATCCAGCCGCGCGCGCATCGGCAGGAAATCGAAACAGGCCTGCGCCATGTCCATCCGGCCTTCGCGTATCAGGCGTTTGTTAAGTTCATCGCGCAGCCGGTGCAGGTAAAGCACGTCAGAGGCGGCATAGTCGATCTGCGCTTGGGTCAGCTCTTCGGCCCCCCAATCGCTGGATTGCTGCTGTTTCGAGATATCGACGCTCAGAAGTTCTTGGCAAAGCTTCGCCAGCCCGTGCCGGTCGGTATAGGTGCGCACCAATCGGCTGGCGATCTTGGTGCAATAGACCGGCGTCGCGGTGGCGCCAAAGGTGTTGAGCATCGCGGCAATGTCGAAGCGGCCATAGTGGAACAGCTTCAGCACATGAGGGTTCTCCAGCAGTGCGCAGAGGTTCGGCGCCTCGGTCTGGCCCTTGGCGACCTGCACCAGATGCGCGTGACCATCGCCGCCCGAAAGCTGCACGACACAGAGCCGGTCGCGATGCGGATGCAGCCCCATCGTTTCGCAATCAATCGCGACCATCGGCCCAAGGTCGAGGTCATTCGGCAGGTCGTTCTGATAGAGGAAATTTGTCATGAGCACGTCTATATCCTGCTTGTCCGGCATGGGAAAGCAGGGCTTTGCGCCGCGTCAGGCGGTGGCCAGATCCTGCAGTGCGGGGCGCGGGTAGCGGCGCAGAAGGCGGTCGACCAGCAGATGGCAGCGGTAGCCGGGCCACTCGGGGCGGATCAGCCCGCCGGGCAGAGCAGGATGCTTTAGCACCAATCGCCGCCAGTTGTGCACGATCAGGCAGCGCAAGACCGCGACGTCCAAGGGGGTGAGTTGCTTTGGCGCGGGAAGCTCGGCATCCAAGGCCGTGAGCGCGGCCAAGAGTGCGTCATAGTCAGCCTCAAGCTCGGCGGGTTCCACTGCGCGGCGCAGCCACTCGGGCGGTGGCGTGCCGGGCAGGGCAAGGGATCCCGTGGGGGCCGCGCTCACGGCCCGCCCGACATAGGCGCGGGGCAGGGCGGCGATGAACCCCGCCTCTCGCAAGGCGCTGTCGGTCTCGCGCGCGTTCTCCTCGGTCACGACCATCTGCCAAGGCTCCGTCAGGTCTGGGGGCGCGGCGTAGATGCGCGGACTGGCGGCTGCGCTTTCCGCGCGGCCTTGGGCGGTCAGGCTGTGCTGGCTGATCCGCCCCACCTTGTGCGACTGTAGCCAGCCATCATTGCGCAGCCGGTGCAGCGCCACGCGGCTTGCCTCGGGCCGCACGTCGAGCGCGGCCATGATTTGCGACAGCACCGGTCCGTCGATCGCATTACCCTGTCCCTGCGCCAGATCGCCGAAAAGGCTAACCATCAGCGACCAAACCCGCTGACCGCCAAGGCCAGCGAGTGCCGCGACGACCGAGGGGGCGTGGTCAGACGGCATTCATCGTCAGCAGGTCGTATTCGGCTACCGCCTCCGCACGCTGGTTGGTGAGGGTCACATGCCAGCGGACCTCGCCGTATTCCTCGTTGCGCGGCGTCTTGTGCTTGACCGAGAGCCGCACCTTGATGCTGTCACCCGCCGAGACCGGTTCAAGGAAGCGCAGGTTGTCGAGGCCGGTGTTGGCCAGCACCGGACCGGGGTCGGGCTGCACGAAGAGGCCCGCGGCATAGCTCAGCAGCAGGTAGCCATGGGCCACGCGCCCCGGGAAGAAGGGGTTCGCGGCGGCGGCCTCGTCATCCATGTGGGCATAGAAGGTATCGCCGGTGAAATGGGCGAAGGTCTCGATATCCTCGAGCGTGACTTCGCGGCTGGGCGAATGGAAAGTCTCGCCCAGATCAAGCTCGGTAAAGCGGCGAGTGAAGGGGTGGGCGCGGTCGCTGATCTCCTCGGCGCCGGGCACCCATTGCTTGCCGATGGCGGTGAGGATGTCGGGGCTGCCCTGCACAGCGGTGCGCTGCATGTAATGCATCACGCCGCGCACGCCGCCCAGTTCTTCGCCGCCGCCTGCGCGACCCGGCCCGCCATGCACCATATGCGGCAGCGGCGAGCCGTGGCCCGTGGCCTCGGCCATCGACTTGCGGTTGTTGAAGTAGAGCCGCCCGTGAAAGGCTGCAGAGCCCATGGTCAACTCGCGCGCGACTTCACCATCGTTGGTGATGATGGAGGCAACGAGCGAGCCTTGGCCGCGGTTCAGAAGCGCGCTCGCATGGGCGAGATCGCGGTAGGGCATGAGGGTGGAAACCGGGCCGAAAGCCTCGGTGTCATGCACGCGCTCGGCGGCATCGGGATCGGCGCAGTGGAACAGCATCGGCGGCAGAAAGGCGCCCTTGTCGCGGTCGGCACCCTTCACGGTGAAGTTGTCGGGGTCGCCGAAGACCCGCTCGGCCTCGGCGCTCAGCAGCCCGACCTTTTCCAGCACGTCGCGTTTCTGGCTGCCCGAGACCAGTGCGCCCATGCGCGTGTCCTCGGCGCGGGGATCGCCGATGGTGGTCTTGGCGAGACGCTCGGAGAGCGCCGCGATCACCGCGTCGACCTGCGCCTGCGGCACCATGATGCGGCGGATGGCGGTGCATTTCTGCCCCGCCTTGGCGGTCATCTCGCGCTGCACTTCCTTGACGAAAAGGTCGAATTCGGGCGTCCCCGGCACGGCATCAGGGCCGAGGACGGAGGCGTTGAGGCTGTCTTGTTCAGAGGTGAAGCGCACAGAATTTTCCATGAGCTTCGGATTGCCACGCAGCTTCAGCGCGGTGTCGGCGGAGCCGGTGAAGGCCACGGCATCCTGACAACCAAGCAGGTCGAGCATGTCGCCCAAGCCGCCGCTCACGAATTGCAAAGCACCCTTCGGCAGCAGCCCGCTGTCCAGCATCAGCCGCACGCAATGTTCGGTCACGTAGCAGGTGGCGGTGGCCGGTTTCACGATCGCCGGCACGCCGGCCAGCAGGGTGGGGGCGAGCTTCTCCAACATGCCCCAGACGGGGAAGTTGAAGGCGTTGATATGCACCGCGACGCCCTGCAGCGGGGTGCAGATGTGGCGGCCCATGAACTGCCCCTCGCGGCCCAGTTGTTCGGGCGCGCCGTCGAGGTAGACATGCGCATCCGGCATCTCGCGCCGGCCCTTGGAAGCGAAGACCAGCATGGTGCCGATGCCGCCATCCACGTCGATCTTGTGGTCTGACAGCGTCGCGCCGGTGTCGTAGCTCAGGTCATAGAGCGCCTGTTTGTGCTCCATCAGGTGCAGCGCCAGCGCCTTCAGCATGCGCGCGCGGTCGTGGAAGGTCATGGCTCGCAAGGCGGGGCCGCCGTGCTCGCGGGCGAAGCCCAGCATGGCGCCCGCGTCCAGCGCGTCGTTGCCTGCCTGCGCGATCACCTCGCCGGTAATGGCGCTGGCGATGTTGCGGGCGCCGGCCCCGGGGGCCAGCCATTCGCCGGCGGCGTAACTGTGGATATCGCGCATGTCGGCTCCTTCAGTGGGTGTCGTAGTCGATGGTGAGTTTGTCGCTCAGCGGGTAGGACTGGCAGGTCAGCACGTAGCCGCGTTCGACCTCGTAATCCTCCAGCGCGTGGTTCGAGATCATCTCGACCTCGCCTTCCAGCACCTTGCCCATGCAGGTCGAACAGACCCCGGCCTTGCAGGAAAACGGCGCCTCCTGTCCGTTCTCCAGCGCCGCTTCGAGGACCGACTGGCCCTTCTGCATGGTGAAGCTGCGCCGCGCGCCGTCGATGATGACGGTGATCTCGGTGCCCTTCTGGCCCTCGCTGCGTTTGGCCATTTCCTGTTTCGCCAAACGGCCCTGCTGGCTTTCGCTGAAGAGTTCGAACTTGATCTGCTCGTCGGTCAGCCCATTGGTCTTCAGCGCCTCGGCGATGGCCAGCATCATCGGCTCCGGCCCGCAGATGAAGGCGGTGTCGATGGAGTCGATCTGGATCCAGTGCTTGAACAGCGCGTCGCATTTGTCCTGATCGACGCGGCCCTCGAAAAGCTCCATGTCCTGCCCGGATTCGAGGATATGGATCACCGTCAGGCGGCCCATGTAGCGGTTCTTGAGGTCTTCGAGTTCCTCGCGGAACATGATCGTGTTCACCGCACGGTTGGCATAGACCAGCGTGAAGGTCGACTGCGGCTCGCGTTTCAACACCGTCTTCAGGATCGACAGTACCGGGGTGATGCCCGAGCCGCCCGCGAAGCCGAGGTAGTTCTTGGCAACCTCCGGTTCGATCGGGGTGAAGAACTTGCCCTGCGGCGGCATGGCGTGCAGCACGTCGCCGACCTTGAGCTCGGTATTGGCATAGGTCGAAAAGGCCCCGCCATCGACGCGCTTGATCCCGACCTTTAACTCGCCATCGTCCAGACCTGCGCAGATCGAATAGTTGCGGCGCAGCTCGGTGCCGTCGAAATCCTGCTTGAAGGTCAGGTACTGGCCTTGTGTGAAGGCGAAGGCGTCGGGGTCTTCCGGCTTCAGCGTCAGCACCACGGCATCGCGGATGGTGTGATGAATGTCGGTGACGGTGAGGGGGTGGAACTGGCTCATCGGGGCCTCAGATACATTTGAAATAGTCAAAGGGTTCAAGGCAGTCCAAGCACCGCCATTGCGCCTTGCAGGGGGTCGAGCCGAACTGGCTGATCCGCTCCACCGCTTTCGATTGGCAGTGCGGGCAGTGCTGCGGCCCGCCGGCGGGGCGCGGCGGCGCGATGCCGTAGGCTTCAAGCTTGGCGCGGCCGGTGTCACTCATCCATTCGGTGGTCCAAGGCGGGGAGAGCTGGCGTTTCAACTCCAGCTTTTCGATCCCGTGGCCGTGCAGCGCCGTCTCGATGTCGAGGTTGATGATGCTGGTAGCCGGGCAGCCCGAATAGGTCGGTGTGATGGTGACGACCAGCGTGTCGCCCTGCCATGCCACATCGCGGATGATGCCCAGATCGGTGAGCGAAATCGCCGGGATCTCGGGGTCCGGGATCGCGGAGAGCCACGCCCAGACCGTCTTGACCGACGGCTTCTCGCCGCTGGCGGGGCCGCGCGAGGGGGACCCGCGCACCACCCCCGGCACCGGCGCGGGGGCGGGCCGGCTGTGGGGGGCGGGTTTCACCATGTGGCGTCCGGGTAGGCGCGTTGCAGCCACTGCATCTGGGTCAGCATATGGCCCAGATGTTCGCTGTGCCGCGCGCCGCTTTTCCCGCCCCTATGGGCAAAGTCGTCCTCGGGCTTACTGAGGGTCGCCGCCGCCAGCGTGTCGCCGACCAGTTGGTCATAGCTTTTGCGCATGCTCGCCGGATCGGGGGCGATACCGGCTTCGGCCATGGCGGCGTCGACATCATCGCTGATGAACATTTCGCCCACATAGGGCCAAAGCAGGTCAAGCGCCGCCTGCATCCGGCGGTGGCTTTCCTCGGTCCCGTCACCAAGGCCGATTACCGTGTCCGAGGACCGCTCCAAATGATAAGTCACCTCTTTCGCTGATTTCTCGGCGATGGCGGCGATCTCCTTGTCGCTGGAGTCGATCAGCGCGGTCAGCTGCGCCAGATGCCAAGCGTCAAACAGGAACTGCCGCATCATGGTCTGGCCGAAATCGCCGTTGGGCTGTTCGACCAGCAGGACATTGCGAAAATCCCAAACATCGCGGTGAAAGGCGAGCTTGTCGGCGTCGCGGCCTTCGCCCTCAACCTCGCCCGCCAGACCCAGCCACAATTGGGTCTGGCCGATCAGGTCGAGCGCCACATTGGCCAGCGCGATGTCCTCTTCCAGCACCGGCGCCACGCCGCACCATTCCGAGACGCGATGGCCCAGCACCAGCGCGTTGTCGCCCATCCGGCAGAGAAATTCGAACTTGGTATCGCTGCCGCTCACATCGCCCCCACTTCGTCGGGAATGTCGTAGAAGGTCGGGTGGCGGTAGACCTTGTCATTGGCAGGCTCATAAAGCGCGCCTTTCTCCTCGGGGGAGGAGGCAGCGATGGCGCTGGCCTCGACCGCCCAGATGCTCACGCCTTCGTTGCGGCGGGTGTAGACATCGCGGGCGTTCTTGATCGCCATTTCCGCATCCGCCGCATGCAGGCTGCCGACATGGCGGTGGCTCAGCCCGTGCTGGCCGCGGATGAAGATCTCCCACAGGGGCCATTCGGTGGGCCGTGCGTCGCCGTGGGGGGCGGTCTCGGTGCCTTCGTATTCGCTGGATTCAGGGCTGCTCATGTCGCTTACTCCGCTGCCATTTGTCTGCTGCGCTTTTTCTCGGCATGGGCCAGAAGACCCTCGCGCACCCAACGGCCTTCGTCCCAGGCCTTGTTGCGCGCCGCCAGCCGTTCGGTGTTGCAGGGGCCATTGCCCTTGAGCACCTGAAAGAACTCTTCCCAATCCGGCTCGGCAAAGTCGTAGTGGCCGGTCTCTTCGTTGAACTTCAGCGTCTCGTCGGGGATCGTGAGGCCGAGGTACTCGGCCTGCGGCACGGTCTCGTCGACGAACTTCTGACGCAGCTCGTCATTGGTGTTCATCTTGATCTTCCACGCCATCGACTGCGCGGAATGGACCGAGTCCTTGTCCGAGGGGCCGAACATCATCAGCGCCGGGAACCAGAAGCGGTTGAGCGCGTCCTGCGCCATCTTGCGCTGGGCGGGCGTGCCATTGGCCATCTTCATCATGATGTCGAAGCCCTGGCGCTGGTGGAAGCTTTCTTCTTTGCAGATGCGGACCATGGCGCGGGCGTAGGGCCCATAGGAGGTGCGCTGCAGCGGCACCTGATTCATGATCGCGGCACCATCGACCAGCCAGCCCACGGCGCCCATGTCGGCCCATGTCAGCGTGGGATAGTTGAAGATCGAGGAATACTTCATCTTCCCGGAAAGGAGGTCGCGGGTCATCTGGTCGCGGGTCACGCCCAGCGTTTCCGCCGCGCAGTAGAGGTAGAGGCCGTGGCCAGCCTCGTCCTGCACCTTGGCCAGAAGGATCGCCTTGCGCTCCAACGTCGGGGCGCGGGTGATCCAGTTGCCTTCCGGCAATTGGCCCACGATCTCGGAATGCGCATGCTGTCCGATCTGGCGGATCAGGTTCTTGCGATAGCCGTCGGGCATCCAGTCCTTGGGCTCGATCTTGCCGCCCGCGTCGATGCGTTCCTGAAAGGCGCGCTCGTCGGGGTCCATCTCGTCGAGGGATTTGACGCCCTTGCCGGTGGATTTGATCATCTGTGCATACATCGGTCCGTTCCTTTCGAGGAAAGAAGTGTCAGCCTGCGTTTTCGAGGATCAGGGCAACGCCCTGTCCCACGCCCACACACATGGTACATAGCGCGTATTTGCCGCCCGTCCGCTTGAGCTGCAGCGCCGCCGTCATCACCAGACGCGCGCCGGACATGCCCAGAGGGTGGCCGATGGCAATCGCGCCGCCGTTGGCATTTACATGTGCTGCGTCGTCCGGCACGCCAAGCGCGCGCAGGGTGGCGAGGCCCTGGCTCGCGAAGGCTTCGTTAAGCTCGATCACGTCCATCTGCTCAATCGTGAGGCCCGCGCGGTCCAGCACCCTGCGCACCGCCGGGATCGGGCCGATGCCCATGACGCGCGGCTCGACGCCCGCCGCGGACATGGCCACAACGCGGGCGATGGGGGCAAGGCCGTGGTCCTTCACGCCGGCCTCGGAGGCGAGCAGCATCGCCGCGGCACCGTCGTTCACGCCCGAGGCATTGCCGGCGGTCACGGTCAGGTCGGCGCCGTTGATGCCGCGCAGCTTGCCCAGTTTCTCCAGCGTGGTGCCAGGGCGGGGGTGTTCGTCGCTGTCGACGACGATGTCCTCGCCCTTGCGCTGCGGGATGGTGACCGGGGCGATTTCTTCGGCGAAGATGCCCTTCTCGGCGGCGGCGGCATAGCGTTCTTGGCTACGTGCGGCGAAGGCGTCCTGATCTTCGCGCGACACGTCATAATCGGCGGCGACGTTGTCGGCGGTCTCGGGCATGGAATCCACGCCGAACTGTGCCTTCATCTTCGGGTTTACGAAGCGCCAGCCGATGGTGGTGTCATAGACGGCGTTGCTGCGCGAAAAGGCGGTCTCGGCCTTGGGCATCACGAAGGGCGCGCGCGACATGCTTTCGATCCCGCCGGCGATGGCCAGATCCATATCGCCCGCGCGGATCGCCCGAGCGGCAGCGCCCACGGCGTCCATCCCGCTGGCGCAGAGACGGTTGATCGTGGCGCCCGGCACGTCCACCGGCAGGCCAGCCAATAGCGACGCCATACGCGCCACGTTGCGGTTGTCTTCGCCTGCCTGATTGGCGCAGCCCATGATCACGTCATCGACCCGCGCCCAATCGACGGAAGGGTTCCGCTCCATCAGCGCTTTCAGCGGCACGGCGGCCAGATCATCGGCGCGAACCGAAGAGAGGGCGCCGCCGTAACGGCCAATGGGGGTGCGCTGCGCGTCGCAGATGAATGCCTGCATGGGGGTCTCCTGTTGTTGCACCGTAATCTACACATCGGGGCGATTCGGTTCAATCAAAATGTTACGGAATGAAAATAGGGTACGGATTTTGGTAACACGTCACCGTCCTGTCACCAAAGCTTTGCCAAAGAGTCACGCCGCTGTCGGCGCTCTGTCACGCGCCGGGGGTTCTGTGCCGCCATCGCCACCCTCAGAGGAAGCTCAAGATGACCAAACTGATCCGCCCGACCCGTCGCGCTGTGCTGGCGGGCTCCACCGCCTTTGCCGCAAGCCTTGCCATGCCCAGCCTCAGCCGCGCGGCCTCGCGCCCGGTGTTTACCCATGGGGTGCAATCGGGCGATGTCGACACGCAGTCCGGCATGATCTGGACCCGCACTGACCGCCCGGCGCGGGTGCAGGTCGAAATCTCCACCACCGAAAGCTTTGCCAACGCGCGCCAGCTTGCACCGATGAACGCGCTGCCGAACCACGATCTGGCGGTGAAACGTCTGGTCGAAGGGCTGCCCTCGGATCAGGATATCTTTTACCGCTTCACCGCTGCGGACCTGAGCGACATCAACGCCACTTCCGAGCCGATCATCGGCCAGTTCCGCACCGCGCCCACCGCGCGCCGCGACGTGCGCTTTGCTTGGTCCGGTGACACCGCCGGTCAGGGCTGGGGCATCGACGATGAGGGCATGCGCACCTATGCGACCATGGCCAAACACCGCCCCGACTTCTTCCTGCATTCCGGTGACACCATCTATGCCGATGGCCCGCTTGAGGATGAGGTCCAGCTTGACGATGGCACGATGTGGAAGAACACCACCATCATCGACGAGAAACGCAAGGTGGCCGAGACGCTGGACGAATACCGCGGCCAGTGGAAATACAACCTGATGGACGACCATGTGCGTGAGATGAACGCCCATGTGCCGACCTTCATGCAATGGGACGACCATGAAGTCGTGAACAACTGGTCCTCGTCGCGCAGCCTGATGGAAGACGACCGCTATAGCGAGAAGTCGATCCATGTCCTCGCCGCGCGCGCTTCGCAGGCCTTCCATGAGATGACCCCGCTGCGCATCACTCCTGCCGAGCCGGGCCGGGTCTACCGCAAGATCAACTACGGTCCGATGCTGGATGTCTTCTTCCTCGACCTGCGCAGCTACCGGGGGCCGAACAGCGAGAACATGCAGACCGAGATGTCGCAGGCCACCGATATCCTCGGGGCCGAGCAGATGGCATGGCTCAAGCGGGAGCTGACCAATTCGGCGGCCACATGGAAGGTCATCGCCTGCGACATGCCCATCGGTCTGGTCGTCGGTGGCGGGGCCGAGGCGGTTGCCAATGGCGACAATGGTGCCGCCAAAGGCCGCGAGCAAGAGATCGCGGGGCTGCTGCGTTTCATCAAGACCGCGCAGATCGACAACGTGGTCTGGTTCACGGCGGATGTGCATTACACCGCCGCGCATTACTACAACCCCGACAAGGCGCAGTTTCAGGACTTTGACCCGTTCTGGGAGTTCGTCTCGGGCCCGCTGCACGCCGGCACCTTCGGCCCGAACGAATTGGACGGCACCTTTGGCCCTGAGTTGAAATACGTCAAAGCGCCCGAAGAAGGTCAGGTGAACCTGCCGCCCTCCGCCGGTCTGCAATTTTTTGGCTTGGTCGATATCGACGCCAAGACCCAGCAGATGAAAGTGCGTCTGATGGACCGCGCCGATACCGAGCTTTACTCGGTGACGCTCGACCCCAAGGGAGCGGCGATCTAAGCGCCCTCTGCATGGCACAGTGGGAGGATCGCCCCGAAGCGGGCGATCCTTTTCGTTTCAGTAGTCGACGCCGCGCTGTGCTTTGATGCCCGCTTTGAACGGGTGTTTGACCTCGGACATTTCGGTCACCAGATCGGCATAGTCACAAAGCTCGGGCCGGGCGTCGCGGCCTGTCAGCACCACGGCGGTGCGCTTGTCACGCGCGTCGAGCCCGGCGATCACATCTTCGATCTTGAGGTATTCATAGCGGATGGCGATGTTGATCTCATCCATCACCACAAGGTCATATTCCCCGCTCTCCATCATCTCGCGCGCCTTGCCAAATGCGGCTTCGGCGGCGGCGATGTCGCGGTTGCGGTCTTGGGTGTCCCAAGTGAAGCCTTCGCCCATCGTGTGCCATGTCACCTCGTCCAACCGTTCAAAGAACAATCGTTCGCCAGTTTTCCATTTGCCCTTGATGAACTGCACCACACCCACGCGCTGCTTCCAGCCAAGCGCGCGCACCACCACGCCGAAAGCGGAAGAGGATTTGCCCTTGCCCGGGCCGGTATGGACCAGCACCAGACCCTTCTCGGGGTCTTGCAACTCGGCCACCTTGGCGCGCTGTTCGGCCTGACGCTGCTGCATCTTTTCCTTGTGATCTTTCGGATCCGCGTCGCTCATCGGTCATCTCCTCTATCCGGTTTCGGGGCACCATAGGCAGAGGATTGGTCAGGCGAAAGCCCGCATTCGATCACGCTTTGGGATCGGTGACAGACCGCGCCTTGCCCCGCTCCATCCCCAACTGCCGCTCGCGCCAGATCACCAACGCGCCCGCGCTGATCACCAGCGCCGCGCCCGCCAGCATCATCATCGTGGGCAGTTCGGCAAAGAAGACATAGCCCAGCAGAATGGCGAAAAGCATCGAGGTATAGTCATAGGGCGCCAGCATCGAGGCTGAGCCAAAGCGGTAGGCCGAGGTGATCAGGATCTGCGCCACCCCGCCGATCAACCCGGCAAGGACCAGCAGGCCAAAGGTTTGCAGATCGGGGATGACCCAGCCGAAGGGCAGGGTGAAAAGCGCCAGAATCGACGCGGTGGCCGAGAAATAGAACACGATGGCTGCGGTGTCTTCGCTTTGCACCAACTGGCGAATGTGGATCTGCACAAGGCTGCGCACCATGGTCGCCATCAGGATCAGCAGCGCGCCGATGGTGGCCGTCTGCTCCATCGTGCCGATGCTGGTGAAGCGCGGCCAGAGGATGATCATTACGCCCACCAGCCCAATCGCCACGGCACTCACGCGGATCAGCCGGATTTTCTCGCCCAGCAACACGGCAGCGAGGATGACGGTGAAAATCGGTGTGGCAAAGCCGATGGCCGTGACCTCGGGCAGGGGCAGCAGGCCGAGGCCGGTAAAGGTCAGCCCCATCGCCGTGGTGCCGAAGAGCCCGCGCCAGACATGGCCCATCGGGTTTTGCGTCTTTAGCCCGCTTTTCAGTTTGCCGCGCTGCGCCAGCCAGATCAGGATCACTGGAATGGCAAAGAAGGAGCGGAAGAAGACCGACTCCCCGGCGGGGACATCGTCGGCCAGCGATTTGATGATCGCGGACATGCAGGTGAAAAGCAGGATCGCCGTGATTTTCAGTCCGACACCAAGGGCGGGGCGGGCGGAGAAATCATCGACTTTCATGCTTTGATCCTCACGCCTCGGGGCCAATTATGCCGCGGTTCTGACCAATCTGTCCGCGATGCAGCAGCAGGTGATCCAGCAGCACGCAGGCCATCATCGCCTCGCCCACCGGCACCGCGCGGATGCCGACGCAAGGATCGTGGCGGCCCTTGGTGATGATCTCGGTCTCTTCGCCCTGTTTCGTGATTGTGCGCCGCGTGGTCAGGATGCTGGAGGTCGGCTTCACCGCGAAGCGCAGCACCACATCCTGCCCGGTGCTGATCCCGCCCAAGATGCCGCCCGCGTGGTTCGAGGAATATTCCGGCCCATCCGGCCCCATGGTGATCTCATCGGCGTTCAATTCGCCGGTCAGCATCGCCGCCGACATGCCCTCGCCGATCTCCACGCCCTTGACGGCATTGATGCTCATCATCGCGGCGGCCAGATCGGTGTCGAGCTTGCCATAGACCGGCGCGCCGAGACCCGCAGGCACGCCGCGCGCCGTCACTTCGATGATCGCGCCGACGCTGCTGCCCGATTTGCGCAGCCCGTCGAGGTAGTCGGCCCAGTCCGCCGCTGCCTTGGCATCCGGCACCCAAAAGGGGTTTTGGTCGATTTGGTCCCAATCGAACGCATCGCGGTCAATCTTATGCGGCCCCATTTGCACCATGTAGCCGGTGATCTGAAGCTCCGGCGCCAGCGCCTTGATCGCCTCACGCGCCAGACCGCCCGCCGCCACCCGCGCGGCGGTCTCCCGGGCCGAGGAACGGCCACCCCCGCGATAGTCGCGGATGCCGTATTTCTGGAAATAGGTGATGTCGGCGTGACCGGGGCGGAACTTGTCCTTGATGTCGCCGTAGTCTTTCGAGCGTTGATCGGTGTTCTCGATCATCAGCTGCACGGGCGTGCCGGTGGTGACCCCTTCGAAGGTGCCCGACAGGATCCGGACCTCATCCGCCTCACGCCGCTGCGTGGTGTATTTGTTCTGGCCCGGTTTGCGCTTGTCGAGCCACTGCTGGATCATGCCTTCGTCAATCGGCACGCCGGGTGGGCAGCCGTCGATGGTCGCCCCAAGGGCGGGCCCGTGGCTCTCGCCCCATGTGGTGACCCGGTAAAGATGGCCAAAGCTGTTGATCGACATGGGCGGACCTCCTGTTGTCAAACCCTTAGCCGGGGCAGCGCCCTGCCTCAAGGGGATTTGCCTTGCCAATTGTGCAGGTCCGATCTACCCCTGACGCTACCTCGGGGGGCCTTTGGGCTGAGATGCGCATGCTGTGCGGACCCGTTGAACCTGAACCGGTTAACACCGGCGGAGGGAAGGTCAGGACAGACATCCACCTTTTACCTTTCGCCGCAAAAGGAGGATGCGATGAAGTATCTTACACTTGCTGCGGGCGTCATGGGCGCATCGGCCACATGGGCCGAGACGCCTGAATTGACGGTCTATACCTACGACAGTTTCGTCACCGAATGGGGGCCGGGCCCGGCCATCGAAGAGGGGTTCGAGGCCGAATGCGGCTGCGATCTGAAATTCGTCGGCATGGGCGATGGCGCGGCTTTGCTGGCGCGGCTCAAGCTTGAAGGCACACGGTCCGACGCGGATATCGTGCTGGGGCTGGACACCAGCCTTGTCGCCGCCGCGAAAGAGACCGAACTGTTCGCGCCGAGCGGGTTGCAGGCCGACTATGACCTGCCGATCACTTGGGAAGACGAAGTTTTCGTGCCCTATGACTGGGGCTATTTCGCTTTTGTCCACGGCACCGATCTGGACGCGCCCGGTAATTTCAAAGCGCTGACCGAGAGCGATCTGAAAATCGTGATCCAAGACCCGCGCTCTTCGACGCCCGGTTTGGGGCTGCTGATGTGGGTCAAAGCGGCCTATGGCGATGAGGCGCCCGAGATTTGGGCGGGGCTGGCCGACAATGTCGTGACCGTGACCAAAGGGTGGTCCGAAGCCTACGGTCTCTTCCTCGAAGGCGAGGCCGACATGGTGCTGAGCTACACCACCTCTCCGGCCTATCACCTGATCGCGGAGGAGGACGACAGCAAGACCGCGGCGCTGTTCGACGAGGGCCATTACATGCAGATCGAAGTGGCGGGGAAGCTTGCCGGGTCGGATCAGCCGGAACTGGCGGATCGGTTCTTGCAATACCTCGTCTCTGATGCCGCGCAATCGGTGCTGCCGACGACCAACTGGATGTATCCCGCCGTGACGCCCGAAGGCGGTCTGCCCGCAGGGTTCGAGGGCATGATCCAGCCCGACAAGGCGCTGTTAGTGCCGAACGACGAGGTCCCCGCGCTCCGTGAGGAGGCTTTGGACGAATGGCTGACCGCGCTGTCGCGTTAAGCGGCAAGACGGGGCTTTTCGCCGCCGCGCTAGTCGCGGGGCTGATCCTTGCCGCTTTGGTCGCCGTCTTCGCGGCGGCCGATGTGGGTGCGGGGCTCGGCCCGGCGGATTGGGCGGCGGTGCGGTTTACCGCGACACAGGCGGTTTGGTCGGCGGTGCTTTCGGTGCTGCTGGCCGTGCCGGTGGCGCGGGCGCTGGCGCGGCGGCGGTTTTGGGGGCGCGGCGCGCTGATCACGTTGCTGGGCGCGCCTTTCATTCTGCCGGTGATCGTGGCGGTGCTGGGGCTGCTGACGGTCTTTGGCCGGTCGGGCGTGCTGAACCAATTTGGCGCGGCTCTTGGCCTGCCGCCGGTGTCGATCTACGGGCTGCATGGCGTGGTTCTGGCGCATGTCTTCTTCAACCTGCCGCTGGCGACGCGGCTTTTGCTGCAGGGCTGGCAGAGCATCCCTTCTGAGCGGTTTCGGCTCGCGGGGCAGCTTCAGATGACGCCGCGGGCGCTGTTTCTGGCGCTGGAATGGCCAATGCTGCGGCAGGTGCTGCCCGGCGTGGCGGCGCTGATATTCGTGATCTGCCTGACCAGTTTTGCCGTGGCTTTGACGCTGGGCGGTGGGCCGCGGGCGACGACGATCGAATTGGCGATCTATCAGGCGTTTCGGTTTGATTTTGACCTGGGGCGGGCGGCGCTTTTGTCGGTGGTGCAGCTTGTGGTCGCGGGTGTGGCGGCGGTGGCGGCGCTTTGGCTGATCCCGCCGATCAGCTTGGGCGGCGGGTTGGACCGCCCCCTGCGCCGCTGGGATGCGCGGGGCGGCGCGCAGCGGGCATTAGACGGGCTGGTGATCGCGCTCGCTGCGCTGTTCTTGCTGCTGCCGCTGGGGGCCGTGGTGCTGCGCGGGCTGGCGGGGGTCGCGGAACTGCCTGCCTCGGTCTGGCAGGCCTCCGGGAATAGCATTCTGGTGGCGGGGTTGAGCGTGGCGGTGCTGGCCCTGCTGGCGCTGCCGATGGCAGGCTGGATTGCTACCCGGCGGCGTGGCGGGGTGGAGGCGATTGGCCTGATGGGGCTTGCGGCCTCTCCGCTGATGATTGGCACGGGGTGGTTCATCCTGATCAACCCGGTGCTGGACCCCGCACGGCTGAGCCTGCCGGTCACCGCCTTGGTCAACGCGCTGATGGCGCTGCCTTTCGTGCTGCGCATTCTGGTGCCGCGCCTGCGCGAGACCTTGAAGGATTATGGCCCCCTGACCCAGATCCTCGGCATGACGGGTTGGGCGCTGTGGCGGTTGCTGGTCCTGCCGCGTCTGCGCCCGCAATTGGGCTTTGCCGCCGGGCTGACGGGGGCGCTGTCGGTGGGGGATCTCGGCGTGATCGCGCTTTTCGCCGATCAGGAGCGTGCGACGCTGCCCTTGCAGATGTATCGTCTGATGGGCGCCTACCGGATGGAGGCCGCGGCGGGCGCAGCGCTGCTTTTGCTGGTCTTGGCGCTGGCGGTGTTTTTCATCTGCGACAAATGGGGGCGCTGGCATGCTGACGCTTGAAGACATGCGCATTGAGCGGGGCGAGTTCTCCCTCGTGGCCGATATGACACTGGCGCAGGGGCGCAACTACGCGGTGATCGGCCCCTCCGGGTCGGGCAAGTCGACCCTGCTGGCGGCAATCTGTGGGTTCGTGCCGGTGGCAGCGGGGCGGCTGCTGCAGGAGGGGGAGGAGATCACGGATCAACATCCCGGCCAGCGCGGCATGACGATGCTGTTTCAGGATAATAACCTGTTCCCACATCTCACCGTGCGGCAGAACGTCGGCCTTGGCCTGCGCCCCGACCTGCGGCTGAAAGCAGCGGACCGGGAGGCGGTCGATGCCGCCCTCGCGCGGGTGGGGCTCAGCGATCACGCCGCCAAACGCCCGGGCGCGCTGTCGGGCGGGCAGCAAAGCCGCGTGGCGCTGGCGCGGGTGCTGGTACAGGCGCGGCCATGGATGCTGTTGGATGAGCCCTTCGCCGCGCTCGGCCCGGCGCTGCGGGTGGAGATGCTGGATTTGGTCCAAGACCTCGCCCGTGAGACCGGCGCGGGGCTGATCATGGTGACCCATGCCCCCGATGACGTGCGCCGCATCGCGGATGAGGTGATCTTTGTCGAAGGCGGGCGCGCCCATGCGCCGGGACCGGCGGCGGAATTGCTCGACAACCCGCCCCCGGCCTTGCGCGCCTATCTCGGCTAGGCGGCGGAAATTTTTGAAATTTCCGCGCCGTTTTCATTTGAAGAAAACGTCTCCAGCGCTTGGGTCATGCCAAGAGCGGCCTGCGCGGCCTCGCGCCCCTTGGTGACGAAATGATCGCGGTAGATCGCGTTGTGATGATCCGTTTCCTGATAGTGGTGCGGTGTGAGCGAGACCGACAGCACCGGCAGGTCACAGTCCAGCCCCACGCGCATCAGCCCATCGACCACCGTCTGCGCCACGAAGTCATGCCGGTAAATGCCGCCATCCACCACGAAGGCCGCGCAGATCACGGCGTCGTAGTGCCCGGTCTTGGCCAGACGCTGCGCCATGAGCGGCAGTTCAAAGGCCCCGGGAACGGCAAAACTGTCGACCTGTGCGGCGTCGATAACTTCGGTAAACCCGTCATAGGCGCGGTCGACGATATCCGCATGCCAGCTTGCACGCACAAAGGCGAAACGGGCGGAACGTTCTTGTGTCATGGTGATCTCCTTTAGGTTCAGACACGTCCACCCAAGGCGATCACGCGCAACGACCGGGGCTTCGCCCCCGTCTTTGTTCGCATTCTCTTTCATCCGGACTGTGACCGTCGGCTCTGGAGTCGCACCAGATCTGCTGACACCTTCGAAAAGGCCGCTCGCGGGCTTGCGGGGGACCGCTTACCGCCGGTGGGGAATTTCGCCCCGCCCTGAGAATGATGTCAGGTTGCCAAGTTGCGCAAGGCTCTGCAATACCAAAAGAAACGCATAGGAGGCACCATGCACCCCAATCCGATCTACCGCAAAGAGGGCCGCGACCGAAACCTTGCCTTTGCTCGTGACACCGGTTTTGGCGTTCTGGCGATCAACGGGGCAGAGGGACCGTTGATGGCGCATGTGCCCTTCATCCTGAACGACGCCGGGGATTTGGCCGAGTTGCATTTGGTGCGCTCGAACCCCATCGCGCGGGCGCTGAAAACCCCGCAGCCGGTGCGTTTGGCCGTAACGGGGGCCGACAGCTATGTCTCGCCCGACTGGTACGGGACCGAGGATCAGGTGCCGACATGGAACTATGTTGCCGTGCATCTGACCGGCACGCTGGTGCTGCGCCCGGCAGAGGAACTGCCGGATCTGCTGGCGCGGCAATCGGCGGTGTATGAGGCGCGGCTGGCCCCGAAGACCCCGTGGAAGATGGACAAGATGACCCCCGAGGCGCGGGACAAGATGCTGCGGATGATCGTGCCTTGCCAGTTCCGCGTCACCGGGGTCGACGGCACATGGAAGCTGGGACAGAACAAGGATGAGGCCGTGCGTCTCGCGGCGGCGGAGCAGATGGCGGCGCATGGGTTCGGCACGGATCCGGCGGTGATGGCGGCTCTGATGCGCGGGGCGTGATCGCCGTTGCGTCTGGCGCGGCGCCGTTGAATAGTGCGGGCAACCAAGGGGGGACTTCACGTGAAACTATTTTATTCTCCAACCTCGCCCTATGTCCGCAAGGTCATGGTGCTGCTGCATGAGACCGGCCAGCTTGACGATGTCGCGCTGGAGCCGACATCGGGCACGCCGCTGGCCCCGGCGGAGGGCTTTGCCGCGCGCAACCCGCTGACCAAAGTGCCCGCGCTGGAGCGGCCAGACGGCTGTACGCTGTACGACAGCCGGGTGATCTGCGCCTATTTGGATGACCGCGCCGGGGCGGGGCTTTACCCCCAAGGCACAAGCAGGTGGGACACTTTGACGCTGGAGGCCACGGCGGATGGGATGCTCGATGCTGCGCTCGCCATGGTCTATGAGGGCAAGCTGCGCCCCGAAGATAAACGCATGTCGGAATGGGTCGAAGGCCAGTGGGGCAAGGTCGATCGGGCCTGTAAGACGCTTAACAATCAATGGGCTGCACATTTGGCCGGGCCTTTGGACATGGGGCAAATCGCGCTTGGCTGCGCCTTGGGATATATCGATTTTCGCCATGCTGCGCGGGATTGGCGGGCCGGAAACCCCGATCTGGCGGCATGGTTCGATGCCTTTGATTCGCGCCCCGCGATGACCCATACCGCGCCGCCGCAGTAAGCGCGCCGTAATGATATTGCCACAATCGCGGTATTTTTGCCGCGTTGTGGCGCGGTTGATCCAAGATGCGCGGCTTTGACATCTGGACGGGCGCGGTCCATCCCGGTAGATAGCGGCGAGAAGTCAGGTGGCAAGGTGACGCCACCCCTATGTCTGTCGGCCAAAGTCGGCCAAGAATTGGAGTAAACCCGTGTCCCAAGCAGAAGAACACGCAGGCACCCGGAGGGATTTCCTGTATTACGCGACAGCCGGTACAGGTGCCGTCGCCGTTGGTGCCGCCGTCTGGCCGCTGGTCAACCAGATGAACCCCTCTGCCGACGTAAAGGCGCTGTCGTCCATCCGTGTGGACGTGTCCGGCGTCGAAGTCGGGACGCAGCTGACCGTGAAATGGCTGGGCAAGCCCGTGTTCATTCGCCGCCGCACCGAGGCCGAGATCGAAGAAGCAAGCGCTGTTGACGTGTCCAGCCTGCCTGACCCCATCGCGCAGAACGCCAACCTGGGCGGCGACGTGCCCGCCACGGATGCCAACCGCGCCTTGGACGAAAGCGGCGAGTGGCTGGTTCAGATGGGCGTTTGCACACACCTCGGCTGCGTGCCCTTGGGTGATGCTGGCGACTTTGGCGGCTGGTTCTGCCCCTGCCACGGGTCGCACTACGATACCGCGGGCCGCATCCGTAAAGGGCCGGCTCCGCGCAACTTGCCGGTGCCTGTCGCCGAATTCGTGGACGAGTCCACGATCAAACTGGGTTAAGGGAGCGGAAGAGAGATGTCTGGAATTCCTCACGACCATTACGAGCCGAATTCGAACGGCGAAAAGTGGCTGCACCGCCGCCTTCCCATCGTTGGCCTGTTGTACGACACATTGATGATCCCCACGCCCAAGAACCTGAACTGGATGTGGATCTGGGGCATCGTGCTGACTTTCTGTCTGGCACTGCAGATCATCACCGGCATCGTTCTGGTGATGCACTACACGCCGCATGTCGATCTGGCCTTCTCGTCGGTTGAGCACATCATGCGCAACGTGAACGGCGGCTATATGATCCGCTATCTGCATATGAACGGCGCGTCGCTGTTCTTTATCGCGGTCTATGCGCATATTTTCCGTGGTCTCTACTATGGCTCCTATAAAGCCCCGCGTGAGATCACATGGATCATCGGCATGTTGATCTATCTGCTGATGATGGCCACCGGCTTTATGGGCTACGTTCTGCCTTGGGGTCAGATGTCCTTCTGGGGCGCGACCGTGATTACCGGCCTCTTTGGCGCGGTGCCCTTCGTCGGTGAAACACTGCAGACATTCCTGCTGGGTGGACCTGCCGTTGATAACGCGACGCTGAACCGCTTCTTCTCGTTGCACTATCTGCTGCCCTTCGTAATTGCGGGCCTTGTGGTTCTCCACATCTGGGCCTTCCACACGACCGGCAATAACAACCCCACCGGGGTCGAAGTGCGCCGCACCTCGAAGGAAGACGCCAAGAAAGACACGCTGCCGTTCTGGCCCTACTTCGTGATCAAGGACTTGTTCGCGCTGGCCGTGATCCTGACGCTGTTCTTCGCGGTTGTTGGCTTCATGCCGAACTATCTGGGCCACCCGGACAACTACATCGAAGCCAACGCTCTGGCGACGCCTGCACACATCGTGCCGGAATGGTACTTCCTGCCTTTCTACGCGATCCTGCGGGCCTTCACCTCTGAGGTTTGGGTTGTGCAGATCGCGTCCTTCGTGACCGGTGGCATCATCGACGCCAAGTTCTTCGGCGTGCTGGCGATGTTCGGTGCGATTGCCGTGATGGCGCTGGTGCCATGGCTGGACACATCCTCTGTACGTTCGGGCCGGTATCGTCCGATGTTCAAATGGTGGTTCGCTCTGCTGGTGATCGACTTCTTCGCCCTGATGTGGCTGGGTGCGATGCCCGCAGAAGAGCCCTATGCGAGCTTCTCACTGATCGCTTCGGCCTATTGGTTCGCCTACTTCCTCGTGATCCTGCCCCTCTTGGGCGTGATCGAGAAGCCGCTGGCGCAGCCTGAAACCATCGAAGCCGACTTTGACGCGCATTACGCGCCGAAGGCAGGCGGCACCAAGACGCTTGTGAACCCGGCGGAATAAGGATCATGACCATGATGAAGACCAACCTCCTTTCTGCCGTGGTAACTCTGGGCCTTGCCCTGCCGGGGACGGCGGTGCTGGCGCAGGACACAGCGACAGAAGAAGAACTGCTAACAACTCCGGCGGAAACGCCGGAGGCCGAAGCCGAAACCGCGCCTGCTGAAGCGCCAGCGGCGGAAGAGGCACCTGCTGAAACTGACGCGCCCGCAGCCGAACCCGAGGTCGACGCGGCCCCGGCTGACGAACCCGCGGTTGAGGCAGCCCCTGCTGAGGACACCGCAACCGAAGAGGCACCTGCTGCCGAGGCTCCGGTTGATGACGCACCAACTGAAGAGGCGACAACCGAAGAAGCTCCGGCTGAAACGGCGCCTGCCGAGGAAGCACCAGTAGCGGAAGAGGCCCCGGCCGAAGAAACCGCCACTGAGGATGCTGCCACCGAGGAAGCGCCCGAAGAGGTTTCTGCCGAAGACGCCGAAGAAGCGCCTGCCGAGGAAGTCGAAGCCACGGACGAAGCGCAATCGACAGCCGAGGAAAACGCTGAAAACGAAGTGATCGCCGAAGACGATGTTGCCGGTCAGGCGCATAGTGATGACCCCAACGTGGGTGTCATGGAAGCGGAAGACCACGGCGAGGAAACTGCCGCTGAAGATCACGCCGGTGACGACGATCAGGGTGACGATTCCCACGCCACACCGCATATCGACAACATCGATTTCTCTTTCGATGGTCCGTTCGGCGGTTACGACGTAAACCAGCTCCAGCGCGGTCTGCAGATCTACACCGAGGTTTGCGCGGCCTGCCACGGTCTGGAGTATGTCGCGATGCGGACATTGTCGGACGAAACCGGTCCGAACATGCCCGAAGAGCAGGTGATCGAATACGCCAAAGGCTATGACGTCTATGACGCCGAGCTGGACGACACCCGCCCCGGCACCCCGGTTGACCACTTCCCCGGCTCCAACCTGCCGAACGCACCTGACCTCTCGCTGATGGCCAAGAAACGCGCCGCGTTCCACGGCCCCTACGGTTTGGGCATCAACCAGTTCCTCAAAGGGATCGGCGGGCCGGAGTATATCACCGCACTTCTGGCCGGCTACACAGGCGAAGAGAAAGAGCAAGCGGGCACGGTTCTTTATGAGAACACTGTCTTCCCGGGCGGCTGGATCGCCATGGCGCCCCCGTTGTCGGATGAGCTGGTCGAGTTCGCGGATGAGCATGCCAACGACGTGCAGCACATGGCCGAAGATGTCTCTGCCTTCCTGATGTGGACCGCCGAGCCCAAGCTGGGCGCGCGCAAGCAGGCTGGCTTTGCCGGGGTCGTGCTGCTGGGTCTGCTGTCGGTGCTGCTGTACCTGACCAACAAAAAGCTCTGGGCACCGGTCAAGAACCGTCGCAAGGACGGCTGATCGGGCCACGGCTTTTGGAAATGAGAAGGGCGCCGGGAAACCGGCGCCCTTTTTTGTGGCCATGCGTTATGATGGCGGCCATTGGACCTAGAACCTCTCAACAGGTTCCGCCCGGTGGCACAGCGGGCATCGCCCTCCCCCCCCCCCCGGAGGGCGATTTGGCGAGGTTTCATGATGCGGAGTCGTTTCGAGTACGGCAGCCATTCCGACCGCAGTCTCGTTCCATCGCCCCCCAGGGAGGGCAATGCCCTCCGCGCTGCAGAGCAGCCGTTTTCAGGCGGTCAGCTGATTGCCTGAAATCCCGGTGATCTCGGCCTGCACGATCTCCCCCTCAACCTGCGGCGAGGCAAAGCTCACCTCGGTGAACTGCGCCGTGCGGCCCATGTGGGGGTTCTCCATCAACACGTCATGTGTGCGCCCGACCTGCGCCTCCAGATGCCGTTGCACCTGCCGCTCGCCAGCCGCCCGCAACCGTGCGGCACGCTCCTTGATCGCCGCACCATTCACCGCGGGCATCCGCGCCGCAGGGGTGCCGGGACGGGCGGAGTAGGGGAAGACATGCAGCCATGTCAGGTCGCATTCCTCGACCAGTTTCAGCGAGTTCTCGAACATCGCCTCGGTCTCGGTCGGGAAGCCAGCGATGATGTCCGCACCGAAGGTCATGTCGGGGCGCAACGCGCGGGCCTCTTGGGCAAAGCGGATCGCATCGTCGCGCAGGTGCCTGCGCTTCATGCGCTTGAGGATCATGTCGTCGCCATGCTGCAGCGACAGGTGCAGATGCGGCATCAAACGCGGCTCGGTGGCGATGGCCTGCATCAGGTTCTCGTCCACCTCGATCGAATCGATCGAGGAAATCCGCAGACGCGGCAGGTCGGGTACCAGCTTCAGGATGCGCATCACCAAGTCGCCGAGCTTCGGCGTCGCCGGCAAATCGGCGCCCCAAGAGGTCAGATCGACCCCGGTCAGCACAACCTCGTTAAAGCCCTTGTCTACCAGCCGCTTGATCTGGTCCACCACCACGCCCGCGGGCACCGAGCGCGAATTGCCACGGCCGTAAGGAATGATGCAGAAGGTACAGCGGTGATCGCAGCCGTTCTGGACCTGCACATAGGCGCGGCTGCGGGTGCCGAACCCGTCGATCAGATGGCCCGCGGTTTCGGTCACCGACATGATGTCGTCGACCTGTACGGTCTCAGTCTCGCCGATGAAATCGGCGGCCATGCCCTGCCATGTCGCACCCTGCATCTTCTCGGTGTTGCCGATCACGGCATCGACCTCAGGCATGGCGTTAAAGGTCTCGGGCTCGGTCTGGGCCGCGCAGCCGGTCACGATCAGCCGCGCCCCGGGATGTGCCTTGCGCAGCTTGCGGATGTCCTGACGGGCCTTGCGGACCGCCTCGGCCGTGACCGCGCAGGTATTGACCACCACGGCGTTCTCAAGGCCCGCCTGTTCGGCGAGTTCTTTCATCGCCTCGGTCTCATAGGCGTTGAGGCGGCAGCCCATGGTGCTGAAAATCGGGGCGCTCATGTCAGACTCTCCAGAAATGCGGGGGTGAGGGTGCCGGAAAAGACATGCATCGTCGGCCCGGTCATCCAGACGCCATCCTCGCGCCAGTCGATATGCAGCGTGCCCCCGTCGAGGTCGATGCGCACGGCGCGGCCCGTGAGGCCCCGGCGCGCGGCGGCTACGGCGGTGGCGCAGGAGGAGGAACCCGAGGCCAGCGTTACGCCGACGCCACGCTCCCAGACGCGCATGCGGATATGGTCCGGCCCGACGATCTGCGCGACCTGCACGTTGGTGCGCTCAGGGTAGAGCGGGTCATGCTCGGCGCGGGGGCCGAGGTCGGAGAGGTTCACGGCCTCGGCATCCGCGACGAAGAAGGTGCAATGCGGGTTGCCCATGCCGGTCGCTGTCGGATCGCCGTCGATCGGCAGGTGCAGCGTGTCCATCTCGCGCGCCAGCGGCACCTCGTCCCACTTTAGCTGCGGGTGGCTCATGTTGACGGAGGTCAGGCCACCCCCGGCGTCTTTCGCTGCCAGATCGCCGCGTGCTGTAGTCAGATGCAGCGAATCGCGGCCTGTGTCGTCCATCAGATAGCGCGCGATGCAGCGGGTGGCGTTGCCGCAGGCGGCAGAAAGGGAGCCGTCGCTGTTGTAAAAGGTCAAATGCGCGTCGCCCGTCCCGCGCGTGATCACCGCAAGCTGATCGAATCCCACGCCAAATTGCCGGTGCCCGATGGCCTGTGCCATCGCCGGGGTCACTTCGATTCCTTCCGCGCGTGCATCGAACACGACGAAATCATTGCCAAGCCCATGCATCTTCATGAAGGGCAATCCGGGGGTCTGATCGCTGTACATTCGGCGCATATAACCCCGGCATGAAAACTAATCCAGCATCTCGCAAGATTTTCGTAATTAAGGGCTTGACCCTGCCGCCCGTAATTTCTAGTTACCCGCCTAGTGGGCCGTTAGCTCAGTTGGTAGAGCAACTGACTTTTAATCAGTAGGTCGATGGTTCGAACCCATCACGGCTCACCACTCACCCCCTCCTTAAATGGTTATGGATCAGGTGTTTGGTGCCGCCCCCCAGGCGGTTTCGCCTATTCCTGACCGCGCAGCCGGGCCGAGCGTCGGCGCAGGGCTTCCAGCACAAAAAGCATCGTCGCCGAGAGCACCACCAGCAGCGTCGCCACCGCCAGAATCGTCGGGTTGATCTGCTCGCGCAGGCCCGAGAACATCTGCCGTGGAATCGTGCGCTGCTCTGGCCCTGCAAGGAAGAGCACCAGCACCACCTCGTCGAAGGAGGTCACGAAGGCAAAAAGCCCGCCCGAGATCACGCCGGGGCGGATGAGCGGAATCACCACGTCCCAGAACACCTTGATCGGAGAGGCACCGAGGCTCAGCCCCGCAACGAAGAGAGAGCGGTCAAAGCCGCTGAGTGTGGCGGTGACGGTGATGATCACGAAGGGCACGCCAAGTGCGGCATGGGCGATGATGAGGCCAGTGAATGTGCCTACGAGGTTGAACTGGGTGTAGAAGAAGAACATGCCCGCCGCGATGATGATCAGCGGCACGATCATCGGCGAAAGCAGCAGCGCTGTGATCACCCGTTTGAACGGCATCCATGGCGAGGCGAGGCCCACCGCCGCCAGCGTGCCGAGCACCGTGGCGATGCTGGCCGCCGCGATGCCCACGAGAAAGGAGTTGCGGATCGCGATTCGCCATTTCTGGTCGTCCACGATCTCTTGATACCAGCGCGTCGAATAGGCGTCGGGGTCGAGCGACAGCATGCCTTGCGTGAAGGTAAAGAACGGCTCGGCGTTGAACGACAACGGCATGATCACGAGGATCGGCAGCATCAGGAAGATGAGCACCAGCGCGGCCATGACGCGCAGGCCGTAATGCCCTGCCTTGTGCCAGATCGTGTAATAGTCGGGCAATGGGCTCATGACGTCATCCTAGCTTGAGGTTGTCGGTGCCGACGAAACGGTCGAACAGCCAGTAGAGAACGAGGATCAGGATTAGCAGGAGCGAACCCAAGGCCGCCGCCAGCTCCCAGTTGTTGGACACCTGCATGTGGAAGGCGATGATGTTGGAGATCATCTGCCCATCGGTGCCGCCAACCAGCGCGGGGGTGATGTAGTAGCCCACCGAGATGATGAAGACCAAGAGCGCCCCCGCAGAAAGGCCCGGCAGGCTCATCGGTAGGTAGATCTTGTACCACGCGCCGATGGGGTTCGACCCCATCGAGATCGCCGCGCGCATGAAGCTCGAATCGATCCCGCGCATCACCGCGTAGAGCGGCAGCACCATGAAGGGCAGCAGGATGTGGGTCATGGCGAGGATGGTGGAGAATTCGTTGTAGAGCAGCTCGATCGGCTCATCGATCAGCCCCGCCCAGATGAGGGAGGAGTTCACCACGCCCCCGGCCTGCAGCAGCGCGATCCAGGCGGTGGTGCGCACCAGCAGCGAGGTCCAAAAGGGCAGCAGGACAAAGACCATCAGGAAGTTCGCCGTCGCGGGGCTGGCCTGCGACATGTAGAAAGCCAGCGGATAGCCCAGCAGCATCGTCAGCCCGGTGATGATCAGCGCCATCTTCAGCGTCTTGGTGTAGAGCTGTTTGTAGATCTGTGTGTCGCGTTGGACGATGTCCCCTTCGGAGTCGTATTCCATATCGACAGCGGTGAGGTAGTAGCTCGACGTATAGACTTGCCCGGCGCTGCGGATCGCGCGCCAAGTGGCGGGCTTGGCCCAACGGTCGTTCTTTTCCAGCAGCATCTCGGCGCCATTGGCGGCAAGCTCGGCGTCCTCGGCGCGGCGCAGGCCCCGGGCGGTGGATTTGATGACGCTCGACATGCCCGGCAGGGCGCGGTTGATCTCATCGGCGAACCTGCCGGAGGTGCGGTTGTTTGCCATGCGCTTCATGTCGATGGCCATCTGGGTGATGACCGCCGTGTCGGGCAGGCTTTCGCCCTCCCAGTCTTCGAGCATCTCCAGCGTTTCGGGCACCAGTTCGGCCACGGTGGGGTTGTAGACGCTGCGGAACAGCATCGTGGTGATCGGTGCGACAAAGGCGAAAAGGATGAAGAGCAGCAGCGGCACCACGAAAAGAAACGCCTGCAGGCGGCGTCTGCGCATTTGGCGACGGGCGTTGGCGGCGTCTTGGGAAGTGAGACTGGACACGCGGTTACTCATCTATAGGGGTTGGGTGCCCCGCGCCCGGTCAGGCGCGGGGCGGGGGGCTTATTGCAGCAGCCATTCGTTGAACTTCTCGCCCAACGTCTCGCCATAGTCGGCCCAGAAGATGCCATCGGCTTTGACACCTTCGTCAAGATGCGCGGTGGGCAGGTCTTGTTTCACGTCCTCGGGCAGCAGCGCTTGGGCAGAGGCGCGGGTCGGGCCATAGGCCACGTCCTGCATGCCCGAGAGCGGCACGGTGCCAGTGGCGAATTTGATGAACTCCATCGCCTCTTCTTTCTTCTCTGTGCCTTTCATGATGGCCCAAACGTCGAGGTCATAGATGTGGCTGTCCCAGACGATCTCGAAGGGCGCGCCATCGTCCTTGATCGCGGCGAAGATGCGGCCATTGGCGGATTGCACCATGGTCGCCCCGCCGTCGTTCAGCAGCACGGGGGCCTGCGACCAGCTGTCGTACCAAGTGATGTCGTCCTTGATGGTGTCGAGCTTGGCAAAGGCGCGTTTCTGCCCCTCTTCGGTGGCCAACACCTCATAGACCTCTTCCGGGGCGACGCCATCGGCCAGCAACGCCCATTCCATGTTGACCTGAGGCCGCTTGCGCAAACCGCGTTTGCCGGGGAACGCCTCGGTGTCAAAGAAGTCTTCGATGGTTTTGGGGCCTTCGCCGTTCTCGGTGTTCACGGCGAAGACGACGGACCAGACGATATTGCCCACGCCGCATTCATTGGCCAGCGCGTCATCGATGAAGTCATCCGCCGCCGGGGTGCCATCGTCGCCATCGGGCAGAACCGATTGGTCGATCACTTCCAGATAGCCCTCGGCACAGGCGCGTTCGAGGTCGATCACTTCGATGTCGACGACATCCCACAGGATGTTGCCCGCCTCGACCTGCGCCTTCATCTCGGCCACGCCGCCGCCGTAGTCTTCGAACAGGATGTTGGTGCCGGATTTATCCATATAGGGTTGGATCATATGTTCCATCTGTGCGGCGCCATAGGCCCCGCCAAAGGACGTCACCGTCAGATCCTCGGCCAAGGCGGGGCTGGCGATCAGCGCCGCGGTGGCCAGATAACTCAGATGCTTCTTCATCGGTCTCTCCTTGTCATGTCCAGGTTTTATGCGGGGCCCCGGTTTGCCCCCGGTCGCCCTTAATTGGCAAAGGCGATGCAGTCTTTCGTCAGGGACAACAGCTGCGCCGTCGCGCCCTCTTCGAACTCGGGCGCGGACAGGTCGTTGAGCACTTTGACGATAATGTCGGTGCCGTCCGGCAGGCGGAAATAATAGCGGATGAAATCGCCCACATAGATGCGCGTGACGAAAGTCGCCGTCAGCGCGTTGTCATGGGCATGGGTTGTGGGGTGAATGAACAGTTTCTCGGGACGGATCGAGACGCGGCATTGCGCGCCTTCGGTCAGCCCTTCGGAAGTTTGCGTGGTGATCGTGCCGGTATCGGTCTCGACCTTGGCGACATCGCCCTCGATCCGGGTGACGCGGCCCTGCACGAAGTTGTTCTCGCCGATGAACTCGGCCACGAAGGCATTCACCGGGCGCTCGTACAATTCCGCGGGCGGGGCGCATTGCTGCACCACACCGTCGTTGAAGACGGCGATCCGGTCGGACATCGACAGCGCTTCGGTCTGGTCGTGGGTCACGTAGATGACGGTAAAGCCGATCTGCTTGTGCAGGCGAGTGATCTCGAATTGCATCTGCTCGCGCAGGTTCTTGTCGAGCGCGCCCAGAGGTTCGTCCATCAGGATGAGCGTCGGCTGGAAGATCATCGCGCGGGCCAGCGCCACGCGCTGCCGTTGCCCGCCCGAAAGTTGCCCGGGGCGACGGTCGCCAAAGGCCGAAAGCTCGACCAGCGACAGATACTCGGCCACACGCTCTTTGATATCCGCCTTGGGCATTTTCCGCACGCTCAGCGGATAGGCGAGGTTTTCGGCCACGGTCATATGCGGGAACAGCGCGTAGTTCTGGAACACCATGCCGATGTTGCGCTTGTTCGGCGCGGTCTTGTTGATCGACCGGCCATTGATCGCGATATCGCCTGAGGTGACGCTCTCAAACCCCGCCAGCATCATCAATACGGTGGTCTTGCCCGAGCCCGAGGGGCCAAGAAGGGTGATGAACTCCCCCTCCTGCACATCCATGTCGAAGCCTTTGACGACGAGATTTTCCTGATCGTAGCTCTTCTTGACGTTATCGAAACGCAGAAAAGTCTCTGCTTTGGTGTCTTTCATTGTGTCGCGGCTCTCCCTGTCGCTGGGGGGAGTTAAACAGGTGCGATGATTCTAAACAATATGTTGCACCATTTAAGAGAATCGCGCCCTTCCCGGCGCTTATCGCATGGGCATTTAGCCCCCGGTGATGGCAAGATCGGCGGCTTTCGCCACGTTCGGCGAGAAATCGGTGATAGAGCACCTATGTAGAAAGCTGACCACGCGGGCAGACTGTCCGGCAGGCGAAACCGATCAAAAGGAGAGGCACCGATGGGCAAGCGTATCGCAATCGTAGGGGGCGGCTATCTGGGGGCCGAACTGGCCAAGGCGATGGACCAGATCGCCGAGGTGACCTTGATCGAGCCGCGCAGCCATTTCGTACATGCCTCCGCGATGATCCGCGCCGTGGTGCAGCCCAGTTTGGTTGAGGAATCGCTGATCCCATATGACCGGTTGCTGAAACGGGGCCGCGTTGTTGCGGCGCGGGCGACTGGTGTCGATGGCGAGGGTGTCACGCTGGAGGACGGCACGCGGGTCGAGGCGGATTACATCGTCGTCGCCACCGGCTCGGACTATGCGACGCCGTTCAAGCCCAAGGGCGCAGATATCGACGGGCTGCGGGCCGCGAACCAAGAGACGCGTGAGAAATTGCTCGCGGCCAAGACGGTGGGCATCATCGGTGCGGGTGCTGTCGGGGTCGAACTTGCCGGTGAGATCGCCCATGCCATGCCCGACAAGAAGATCACCCTGATCACGAAAGACGACAAGCTTTTCGCAGGAAAGCCCGACAGCCTCGGCGCGTCGCTGGGCAGGAAGCTGAAACGCGCCGGGGTGGAACTGATCCTCGGCAAGAAGGCCGAAGGGCTCGCCTCCATGACAGAGCCGCATGCGGGCAGCCTCACCCTCGATGGCGGGGCGGCGCGGAGTTTCGATCTGATCTTCCCCGTTTTGGGCGCGCGCGCCGCCTCTGAATTGTTGAAGAACCTGCCGGGGGCCGAGGTCACCGCCGCGGAGCGGATCAAGACCGACGGCTATCTGCGCCCCTCGACCTTGCCCAATGTCTTTGCCGCGGGGGATGTGGCAGACCCCGGGGACAATATGACCATCGTCGCGGTCAGCCGGCAGTTGCCTTGGCTGAGAAAGACCCTCACCGGGCTGATCACGGGCCGCAAGCTGGCGGATATGAAAACCTATCGCCCTTGGGGCGCGGAGGCACCGATTCTGCTGCCTTTGGGGCCGGTGCGCGGCAATAGCTTTTTGATGCTCTTCACCGCGGGCGATTGGGTGACGCAAAAGATGAAGGGTGCGCATCTCTTTGTATCGAAGTACCAAAAGCTGCTGAACAGGCATTAACCGCAGCCGGGGGTGGGGCGCTCTATACCTTAGAATAGGGCGCTTATCCCGACGTCAGCAGGCATTGCGCGGCGAGATGTGTGAAGGTTGAGGCAAGTCAACTCAGGAGCACAAGCCATGTCCATTCAGTTCAGCAACAGTTTCGACGCCGCACAAGCCGTTACCGAAATCACCCCGATCACCGCCTGCGTCAGCATGGGCAAATACGCGACCGCGCAGGGGGAGCTTATCTGGCAAAGGGGTGAGATCGCCTGCGTGCGTTCCGACTCGGCGATGTTCGTCGGCAAACGCATTTAAGCATTCACGTCATATTAAGTCTCTCACCACTAGGGTGACCCTTGGGGCGTGATTAAAGTGTAAGGCGGGGCGTAATGAACTGGAATGCAATCGTTATCGACGATTCTGAAATCGCGCGACAGTTCATCCAAGCGTCCCTCGCCGAGGTCGGGTTTTCCTGCGTGGCAGATTATGGCTGCCCCGCCCAAGCTCTGGTCGCGCTGACGCAGAAGCGGATCGCGACGGATGTGATCATCACAGATTTCATGATGCCCGCGATGGATGGGCTTGAGTTCTGTAGCCATGTCAGGGGCTTGCCGTTCTATCGGGGCATACCGGTCGTCATGATCTCGACCCGGAAAGACGCCGATCTGCTGCGCCGCGCTTTGGCGGCGGGGGCAAGCGATTGTTTGAAAAAGCCTTTCAGCCTGGCCGAGCTTGCTACGCGGCTACAGCTTTGCCTGCAAAACGCGGGTGTCCGCGCCCAATAGGGCCGTGCGTGACCGGCGGGTCGCAGCGCCCCGAAGGGATGGTGCGTCGGGGCCGTTTAAGGCCTGATCTTTAGTCAATCATCTGTCGGGGAATATGGTGCCCAGGAGAGGCATTGAACTAACGTATCATCTAGTGTCAGCCCGTTTCACTAAATCTCCAAACCGCTGTTTTTACTGTGTTTGGTTGTATCATCCTGTTTCATCCGGTCCCATGCTATGCTACATATAGGGGTGGATTGAGAGGGGGATAGGAATTTGGCGGCATTGAACAAGCTTTCTTCGGCTAAGGTCAGAACCGCCTCTCCCGGCAAGTACTCAGACGGGGGAGGGCTTTGGCTGGTAAAGCGCGAAGATGGCGGCGCTCAGTGGGTGCTGCGTGTTACTGTTCATGGGCGACGGCGTGAGATGGGTATCGGCAACCTTCAGGCTGTTTCCTTGAAAGAAGCGAGAGCGGCGGCAGAGAAGTGGCGGGCGGTGGTCCGAGAGGGCAAAGACCCGATTAAAGAGCGTGACCGGCAGCGGCGCTTGGCAGAGAGGCAAGATCACACGCTGGCCTCTGTTGCTCAAGAGGCGTTCGAAGCTCGTAAGTCGCAGCTGAAGGGTGACGGCAAGGCTGGTCGCTGGTTTTCACCGCTTGAGCTGCATGTGCTCCCTAAAATCGGTAAGGTTCCCGTCGAGGAAATCGACCAGCAGGATATCAAGAACGCACTAGAACCCATCTGGCATGAGAAGGCGGACACAGCCCGCAAAGCAATGAACCGCTTGAACATCACGCTAGAACATGCGGCGGCGATGGGCCTCAATGTGGATCTTCAGGCAATCATGAAGGCGAAAGCGCTGCTGGGGAAGTCGCGTCACAAGGCGAAGAACATTCCCTACATGCCTTGGCCAGAGGTGCCAGCCTTCTACAAAAGCCTTGCTGAGCAGACGCCCACCCATCTTGCATTGCGCTTGCTGATCCTAACAACGGTTCGGTCATATGGAGTTCGCTTTTGTCATTTGGATCAAATTGAAGGCGACGTATGGACCGTACCCGAAGATAACATGAAAGGGCAGGTGGGTGCTGTAACCGATTTTCGAGTGCCGCTATCGAAAGAGGCTCTCGCCGTAATAGAACTGGCGAAGCCGCTGGCGCGGGATGGATACCTGTTCCCCGGTGCTCGGAAAGGAGTAATTTCGGATGCAGCGATGAGCCGCCATATGGAGCGGCAGGGGTTGGAGGCTCGTCCGCATGGGTTCCGATCAAGCTTCAAGACTTGGTGCGAAGAAACCACCGACGTACCCGAAGTGGTTGTTGAAACGTCATTGGCGCATGTCGATGGCAACAAGGTCAAGCGGTCCTACCGCCGTACTGACCTGCTGGAGCGCCGCCGTCCGCTAATGTCGCGCTGGGCGGACCAAGTTACCGGCAAGAACGCCAGCAAGGTGATTAAAATTGCCTGATTCCCGTATCTTAAATCTTGTAGAAACCAAGTGCCGGTATGAATGGCATCATTCATTTAACAAAGAGATAACGATGACTGATAAAATTCTACGCTGCCGGGACGTACAGGAGGTGACAGGTCTCAGCAGGTCCACGATTTACCGGATGATGGATCGGGACGACTTCCCGAAGGCTACCAAGTTGGGCGTTCGCGCCATCGGCTGGCGGCAAAGCGCTGTGGATAGCTGGATCGAGGGGCGGTGCCATGACTAACAAGTCTGAAAGCAAAAGCGAGGTGAGGTATCTCCCCGTTGGCAATTATTCTCTTCAGGGAAGCATCAGCCAGGAGTTCATCTTGCTGGGATATATGAACTTCCCATCAGATATCCGGAGCGCCCACCACTTTGCCCACGTAATCAGTAAAGATGCGATTGGTGTAGAGAGTGGCGATTTCACGGACCACTCGGCTGTCGCGAGATTGATCATAAACAGCGCGCGCAACAAACAAAAGCAAGCTGAACTATCTGGTCATATTGCTTTGGCCATGACGGAACTCTTTGCGAATCAACGTCGTGTCAGTTTGACGCGAGCTATGCACTTAATTGAAAAGTTCGCTGGAGACACTGACGCTGAGTTCAAGTATGGCCTTCCGCTATCAAAACGATCAGTCCGAGAAGCGTTTAAGGATTTTGGTAATGTTTCCCACTTCTGGGCGGCAATGATAGCGTATCCTGACTTGTATCTCGGAATGTTTGAAAGTTCGGAAAGGTTCAACGATTTTTTAGCCATGTCAGCCTGCATTCAGGGTTTCCTCGCAGACCATCTTGATCCACAGACCTCATGGAACCCTTGGCGTGTTCCGCCGGAATTCGCTTCGCCTGAAACGATGCACATTCCTTCGCTTCTTAATGCTGAATACTTAGATCACGCGGACGCTTACAGGAAGTCAGGGGGTGCGTAGTTGCGGCCTCCACCCTGATACCTGAGGGGACGGTATGCCATCTTAGCCCATGTGTAATCATGGAGCGAAGCATGAAATATCTCAATCTGAACCAACTCTCCGAAAAGATGGGTGGCCGCTCGCGGTCCTCACTCTATCGCGACGTCGATGAGAAACGCATCCCCGCACCGATCAAAATTGGCAGCCGCCTGTACTGGGTTGAAAGCGCAGTAGATGACGCAATCGCCTCTGCCCAACAGCACGCCGCCTAAAAGAAAACCCCAGCCGTACGAGGACGAGCCGGGGCGAAATTTCTTTTCAGCGGTGAACAAGAGATAGCGCGTTTGGCCGGTCCTTTCAACAAGAAAGGAAAACGGCAATGAACATCAAAACAGACTTCGGTGTCAGCACCGACCGCCCACCCGCAAACGCTCTGCGCGTCGAGAAGTGGAGCGACATGCCCAAAGGCACCGCTCCGGCCCGCTATGAGGTCGTGGCCGAAGACGGGACAACAAAGACCTTCACGTTGGCAAAGGGCAATCGGATCATCCTTGATGCGCTGATCCAGCAACCTGTTTACTGCGCCAGCCCGGTGCGCATCTCTGACCGGGTGTGCATCCTGCGCCGTGACTACGGGGTGCCGATCACGAAAGAGATGTACTCAAACGATACCGCGACAGACCGGGCCAAATTCGGGGTGTATTTTCTCAGCGGCAGCGTGCGCCGGATCGATGGGGGTGCAGCGTGATTATGGCCCTTAAAATCCAGATTGTCCGCTTGCAACGCCTCTATGGCCTGACCGCTACCCAAGCCCGCCTCGTGGCTGGCCTGCACTACGGGGAGGGCGTTTGATGGACGGGTTGCATATGCCCGCGAACGACCGGGGCCATAGCGCCTCGGTCAACCGCACCGCCTACCGTATCGATAGCGTATCCCGGTCGCTGGGATACTGCCTCCTGCTGGATGACCTCGACGCGTGGCTTGGCCTTTCCGCCATCCTGCGCGCCCGTCTCAACACGACAGAGCGGGCCGCGTTGGCCTATGTGGCGCTCAAAGCTTTGCTGCCACAGGATGCGAAGGCTGTCGCAGAAGCGGCGCTGGGAGGCGCTATTCCCTCGGCAGCGGGGCAACCCATCGCCCCCCTGTTCAACCACATGGACGAGGCAGCATTCTGGGCTGATATGGCGGCACCTGATGAGCGGGAGGCCTATTGCCTCGCCAGCTTCAAGGCGATGCCCTACGAGCGCCAAGCGGCCTTCCTCGACTTCGTTCAGGGGAGGCTGGCAGCTTGACGCGCGATTTCACAGCAATGGCAGTGCAACTGGATCAGCACCGGTCTGAACATCTGTCCGGCACTCACCGCTTGCCGACGCCTTACATCTGGCAGGACCCCAGTAGCCTGCCCCGCCGCCCGTGGGTCTATGGGCGGCACCTTCTGCGCAAACAGGTCGCCGTGACGGTTGCCCCCGGTGGGGTGGGCAAGTCCTCTCTGACCATCGTTGAGGGGCTGGCAATGGTTTCTGAGCGGGAACTGCTGGGGGAATGGACCGCCAAAGGCTTGAACGTCTGGCTCTATAATCTCGAAGACCCGCGCGATGAGATGAATCTGCGCATTACAGCGGCCATGCAGCACCATAATGTGCAGCCTGACGAGGTCGAAGGGCGGTTGTTCGTTGATACCGGTCGCGAGCGCGAGCTTTGCACTGCCATGCAGACCCGTGAAGGCGTCGTAATCGTAAAGCCTGAGATTGAGGAGCTAGCGCGGGAAATTGCTGAACGGCAGATTGACGTGATGATTGTTGACCCGTTCGTGTCGTCTCATCAGGCGGGTGAGAATGACAATGTCGCCATTGATCTCATCGCCAAGGAATGGGCGCGTCTGGCGGACCGGTGTAACTGCGCAATTGAACTGGTTCATCATACCCGCAAGACCAACGGCGTAGAAGCGACAACAGAGGACAGCAGGGGCGGTTCTGCTCTTCTGGCGGCTGCACGGTCTGGGCGGGTACTCAACCGCATGACAGCGGACGAGAGAGAGCAAGCGGGCATCCTGCCTGATGACCTCACCACCTATTTCACCGTGACCCGCGACAAGTCCAATCTCGCCCCCGTGGGCAAGCGCACATGGCGGCGCATGGCCTCTGTCGAATTGGCAAACGGGGAAAGCGTCGGTGTGGCCGAAGTCTGGGAATGGCCGGATACCTTCGACGGCTTCACTAGCAAAGACCTGCTGGCAGTACAGCATGCCATTGAGGGCAAGCTTCCGCGCTACTCGGATCAGTCGGGCAAGGATTGGGCCGGGGTGATCGTTGCCGAGGTGCTGGGGCTGGACGCTACGAATGACAGGCGTCGGATCAGGAGAATGATCGAGGCTTGGCTGCATTCCGGGGCGCTCATCAAGTCGCCGATCATCGACGGAAACAGACGCACTCGGCCCTGCTTGGAGGTCGGTGAATGGGCATCCGAATGAACTGCTACACCACCCCTAAAACAGTGGTGGAGCGAGGTGGAGCAAATACCCCCCTGCACCACTGCTACACCACCCCTCCCCCTAAAGGGGGGGAGGGTGGTGGTGGAGCGCTTGGTGGTCTCCCTGAGGTGGCGGAGCAAATCGCCGGGTTCAGACCCCGCACACATTCTCAGAAAGGGCATGTACTATGAGTAAGAGCGACAACCGAAACAGCGGCGCGAAAACGGAAGGCCGGAACGCTGACGGTACATTCGCACCCGGTAATCCCGGCAAACCCAAAGGATCACGCCACAAGGTCACACAGGCCATTGAGGCGATGCTGGAGGGTCAGCAGGAGGCCTTGACGCAGGCAGCCATAGACAAGGCGCTGGAAGGGGATGTCACGGCTCTGCGCCTCTGTCTCGACCGGATCGCGCCTGCCCGCAAGGATGCGCCGGTATCTTTTGCCCTGCCGGAGATTGAAACGGCAGAGGACGCAGCGAAGGCCGCAAGAGCCATTCTCAAAGCAATCGCAGAGGGTGACGTCACACCGCTGGAGGCTGCGACCGTCATGGCCGTGGTCGAGCAGTTCCGCCGCACCTTGGAAACCACAGAGATTGAGCGCCGGATAACGGCATTGGAGGCAAGCAGATGACGCTACTGACTCGACTAAAGAAAATCGAAAACGAGAGCGGCTTGAGCGCGGCGGTGCAGCCGAACTGCATCTACCTCTGCGCCATGTCCAAAGACCCGGCAGTTTTGCCCGATCCGCAGGTTGCAATCCTCCTGAGGGGTAAGGTGCGCGATGACGTCTCGCGCCTCCCCGATGAAAGCGCCGACGCGTTCCGCGCGAGGGTCGAGAATCTGTTGGAGCAGGAGCAAGTTCAAGGTGAAAAACAGTGACACAGAATCCCATTTTTGATAATATAATCATGAGTCTAAGCTGCATTTTCGAGACAGAAGGAAGAGGTGACAAACATGTTCGATAATAACAGCGGAAGGAGCTTTTTTGACCTTTCCATCAATCCGAATAGCACGCCGGACATGCTCGATCAGAGGCGCAAACTTATCGCGTCGATGATTGGCAATATGGGTCAGGCTCAAAGCGTTGGGCAGGGGTTTGGGCAGTTGGCGACGGGTGTAGTCGCGGGCATGCAGAAACGGAAGATGGATCAGTTTGAGAGCAAGGCGAGAAAAGACGGCAACGCGCTTTTTAGCCGGGCTGCGGAAAGCGCATCTTCTACAGCGTCGCAAGGGGACGGGCCATTCAACTTCGGCCAATCCAGTATGTTCGGGCTGAATAAGCAGAAAAGCCCCTTCCCAAGCTTCTTTGGCGGTGGCTGGGGTCGTGATTAACGAAAGCCCGTGCGGGGTCGCGCGGTATTTGGCAACAAATGGAAGGCACGGATATGGGTAACGAAATGAATGAGCTTGCACAGCAGGCAAGACGGCAACAGGGTGGTTTGACCGATGAAGAAATCATCGCAATCCTTGAGGCCGAGGCAATGGCGGCGCAAGGAAGCAAAGAGCAAACCATGACGCTACAAGAAATCGTTGCTCAGAAAGCTGTGGAGCGCAGCCAGAAGGGTGGCGGCGATTTGGCTTCTCTTATCGAGGCAGCGCGAGCCGCTAGGACATCGGCCCCGCAAACCAACATGGTTGAACAGTCCATGAGCGGTGTGAACGAGGGCATCGGTTCTGCGCTGGGTTTTCCCGTTGATGCAGCGACTAGCCTCATCAATGGTATGTTCGCAACGCCACAATACGCGCCTGAAATGGTCGCAGGGCCGGACGGTTTTCCTGAGCCCGACCCCAACGCCCAAATCACTCAAGGCAGCCGAATTGAAAGCCCAGTTGGTGGGAGCGAGACATTCCTGAACCTTTTGGCCCCCACAATCTCCGACAGGCAGCCACAGACTACTGGACAGCGGTTTGGTCGGCGCATTGGCCAGGAGGCAGGTGCGATGGCAATTCCCGGCGGTGCCGCTATGCGGGGAGCTAAGGCACCCCTTGCGCTTGGGGCAACAGAAGCGGCGAGCGCAGTTGGCGCGGGTGCAGCCGGTCAAGCTGTGCAGGAAGTAGCCCCCGGCAACGAAACAGCAGACATGATTGCGTCCATAATTGGTGGGCTTACCCCTGTCGGCGCAGCGCGCAGCCTGCGGCCCGGAGCCAAGGCCCCGACCATAGATGAACTCAAAGAGCGCCAGAGCGCCGCGTACAGGGCTGTTGAGGCGTCTCCGGCGCAGTTGACCCCGGAATCCACCCAGCGCCTACAGGAGACCATTTCTGAACGCTCCGCGCGCGATGGAATGGACCCGTACCTTGCCCCTAAGGCATCCCGTACTGCTGATAAGATCAAACAAATGATGACGCCCCGTATCGCGGAGGTTGAGAAATCACGCCGCCTTGTCGGACGCGATGTTGCCGGGGCGATTGACCCGAGTGAAAGCAGCATCGGGATGGGCATGAAAGATGAGATTACGCGATACCTCGACAATCTTTCGCCTGATGACGTGACAGGCGGCGACCCTACTTCTGCGGTGGCATCTCTGCGAGAAGGTCGGGACATGACCCGACGCATCAAGAAAAGCGAAGACATTGACCAGCGGCTATACAAAGCTGAGAACCGGGCGGCGACCAGTGGGACGGGCGGCAATGAGGTCAATGCAATCCGCCAGAACATTCGGCAGATTCTTGATGATCCTCGCAAGAAGCGCAACTACAGCACGGAAGAAATCAAGGCGATGGAAAGCATCGTTCGCGGTACAACAACACAGAACGCACTTCGTATGCTGGGGCGGTTCTCACCCACCTCGGGTACGCTCCCCGCAATGGCGGGCGGGGGTATGCTTGCGGGCGCAGCGAGTTCAGCAAACCCCCTTCTAGCCATACCTTCACTTGCCGCGATGGCTGCGAAAGGAGGGGCTGAACTAGCGACAAAACGCGCTGTCTCTGACTTGGGTAGCTTGGTCCGCAACGGGGGGCCGGTTGCCAAGAAGCGAACTAGTCAGGACGAGACACGTGCAATGATCTCTTCCTTGCTCGCCCAGAGCGCCGCACAGCCACAATAGCGTAGATCCATGAAGCGCCTATGCAGCCCGCCAAGTAAGGCCATGCCGCAGGCCATAAAAGACCGGCACCGACGGCCCACAAGCCGACGATGCCAACGGTCAGTTCGGTGTTCCAATGTTTCATGGGTACGACCTCCGTTGGTTGGCACCAGCATGGGGTGCCGTCACTTCCAAAGCAAGGATAAGCTGCAATGAGATATGAAGGACAGGAACCCTTCCAACGCCCAATGCGCCCCGACCGAGTGGAAATGATACGCCAGACGGTGCAGGCCGTTGCGCTGGATGAAGTGGGCAAAAACCTCGCCAAGAAGTCGGAAAGCTTTGCTGATTATCAAAGCTGTATCGCATGGACGGTCTATGGCGCGCTGGCAGACCATTGGCCCGATACGATGATAGCTGAGTTACAAGCTGGGCTGGCCGACGCGGAGAAGGTATGTCGATCCGAGTTCGAGCGCTGCCAACGACCGTTTTCTAACGGGAAATAGCGGGTGCTGACTGCTGTTATAACAGGGGAAATACAGCGCTAGGGGCAAAATTAACCAGCTATCGGATCGGCTGTTACCTGAGCTGAGTTTTCCTCGCATCTGTTGTTATTGAGCAAGGGTGCGGAAACGCCACGCTACATTGCAGCGTGGCGTAACAATACCTCGGTTGTTAGGAGTGAGGGGACGGAGCCAGCATTACTGGCTGTCGTCTACAACCAAGGTAATCTCACCGGAGTTGGCAGAGTTCACGGCGACAACTTGATCAACCGAATATCCTTCGGCTTCCAGCGCGGACATCAACTCTGCGTTCGCTTCAATTTCCGTGCGCAGGTCAGCAATGCCATCTTCTTGCTTGCTCAGAGCATTGTCCAAAGCACTTGCGTTCTCGGCAGCTTCACCTTTCAACTCAGATAGCAGCGTAATTGTCGCCTCGGCTTCTGCGTCAAGGCCGGACACAACGTCGGCAGACACGTCGGAAGTCTGGAGAGCGGAGATCAGCTGCCCATAGTTCAGGCTCTGACCATTTGAGTTGCCCTGCGCTGAAGCTGTTGTATTACCAGCCGCATTAGTGGAAACATCTGCGCCTACACTGCTGCCAGCGCCAGAGCTGCCGCTGGTTCCTGCACTAACGTCAGCGCCCGCTCCCACGCTGGCACCAACATCAGCGGCCCCATCTGTGCTAGCTGTCTGAGCGAATGCCGCTGTAGAAACTGTCGTCGCCATTAGGACGGACATCAGGGATTTCATATTCATTTGCATAGTGGTTCCTCCTTCATTCTGCCCATAGGGATACGGGCAGGGTAGAGCTAGAACTTCGAATGGGTGCCTTGGTTCCGGGGTGCTCTTATCGCTTGGCGAGATAGCGCTGAAAGTGTCTAATCTAGGCACCTTTCGTCCTACAGAGCAGATCAACGACGATCCAGCTGACACTTAGAACTCATGGCCGCAAATTGGTCACAATTACTATTTATGCGCCCCTGAGCCGCCAGTGCCAATCCACCGGTATTTGGTTTGCCGGAACGGCCTCGCCGCTTTTGCAAATCAATATTTAAACGCACGTGTAAGTATATATTTCCATGCCAACCAACCAAAACAAACTCTCATTGCAGATAGCTAGCGCCCTCTTCATCGTATTCGGTGCAGGCTTGCTGAGCCTTATTCTCGTCGGAGCAAACGCGATCAGGTTAGGAGATGCCACTGCTCTCGCTCGAGAAGAACGTTTTGCCTCTCGAAATCTTGCGGAGGCGATTGCTGCTATTCCGCAACAACAGCAGAGCGCAACTGTTTGGGATGACGCCGTGGAGAATGTTGCTGCTCGTGACGAAAAGTGGATGAATGAAAATCTGGGCGGTTGGATGCAGGACTACTTCGGGCATCATGAAAATTATGTGCTTAATAGCAGGGGTGATGCTCTATTTGCCTCTGTGTCCGGAAAGATCCGTGCACCTGAAGCTTTTTCCAAACGCGCCGATTTTATTGTACCACTCGTAGCAAGGCTTCAGGATGTCATGGCGAAAGCCAGCCTAGGACAGGACAATCCTTATGAAGCGCTCGCTGAGGTCGCCGTTGTTGCGCCGCTTAAGTTCGACGACCAAGTGGCCATCGTCAGCGTTGTGCCTATCATCTCTGACTCGGGCAACATTAGGCAGCTTCCGGGTACTGAATACCTGCATGTGGCTGTGCGTTACATCGACGGGCCACTTGCTCAGGAGATTGGCTTACCCGTAGAGCTTGAAGGTATCGCCTTCAAAGCCGCCTCGCCGACCGAAGAGTTGGCGGGTGTGCCTTTGAAAGGACCATCTGGCGAGGTTCTTTCATGGCTCGTCTGGAACCCTGAGCGACCAGCAGCAGACCTGTTTGCGAAGATATTGCCGATGCTGTTGGCGGTAGGACTGACTGGCGGTATCTTCCTCCTGTTGATTGTCCGCCGCTTGTTGCGGGTGTCTCGTGAACTAGAGGCCCGTGAACAGCAAGCACTCATCGATATACAAGCCCTTAAGCAGGCTAGGAGAGAAGCCGAAGCTGCGGATCGCGCTAAAGTGAATTTCATGAGCATAGTGAGTCATGAGTTAAGAACGCCTTTGACCGTCATTTTGGGCTATGCACGGCTCGGCAAAAACCTGAGCCAGATGCCTCCTGCGAAGCGACTGGATGTCATTCTCCAACAGCAGGATATTGATGCGGAGCTTGTCAAAGGCAATGTCGATGAACTGCTGCAATCCGCAACGACTGGAATGGAAAAAATATCGAGGTCTGGCGAACATCTTCTCTTCTTGGTCAACCAGTTGCTCGACTACGCTAAAATGGAGACCGGTCGGCTTGAGGTCGACCCAGAGATTTGTGACGTAAAAGAGGTTCTCGACCCAGTTATCGACCAAATGAAAATTCTGACCGAGCAAAAGGGATTGGAATTGGAGGCTGAAATTCCTTCCTGTCTTATGGTCGCGGATGTGACTCGCACACGACAGATCATCATAAATTTGATGGGAAATGCGATCAAGTTCACCGATTCGGGTAAAGTGTCAGTGGCAGTCACCGTGTCAAAAGAGAAGGTTCATATAGATGTCCGGGACACCGGCTCGGGCATCGAAAACCATGAACTCGAGAGAATCTTTGAAGCATTCCATCAAGCCGACCTTTCGTCGTCGCGCAGTGCTGCCGGGACCGGCCTCGGCCTATCGGTCGCGAGAGAGCTCGCTCGGCTGGAAGATGGAAGCATCGACGTAAGCAGTGAAGTAGGTGTGGGCAGTGTATTCACCCTGTCACTCCCGAGAGAAACATCTCAGTCGTTGAAGGAAGCGGCCTAATACCTAGCCTGACCTAGTCGATTGCGCTGCTACCCTCTCAGATCATACCGGCTATGTCCTCCACAACTTGCACGATAGTGGCTATAGAAGGGGGCTGCGAAGCATGACGCGCCACCAAAAGACTGGACTGCCTTATGATCAAACTCCTACACGTTGATGACGAGGCGGATATTCTCGAATTAACCAAACTGTCTCTGGAGCTTTCTGATGATTTTGATGTCGTCAGCTGTTCATCCGGAAAAGATGCGCTTCTCGCGATAGAGCAGTTCATACCGGACGTCTTTCTGCTCGACGTGATGATGCCGGGTTGGACTGGTCCGGAAACCTTGGAGAAGCTCTGGGCGATTCCGAGCCTCAAAGATGTTCCTGCAATCTTCATGACTGCCCGCGTGAGTTCGGGGAGTTGCGCCGAGCTATTAGCTACTGGAGCCAAAGAAATCATTGCAAAGCCGTTCGATCCGATGACTTTGGGCGCGCAGATTAAGTCGGCCATGATCAAGTAAGTTAGTAAACTGGGTTAGCCGGGCGGGTTCTAATGCCTACCGTGATGCCATGGGTGCTCCTGACGGAATCCATTGTTCGAGCCAGCAACACATTTCCGGAAACTAGTTAGCAAAACACCGCAGAAAAGTATCGCAACATTGGAGAAATCCCGCTTCCGGTGTTGTGTTACATTCCTCCGGTCTTGTCGTACTCAAACTCGGGTGTAACGGGGAGAAGCCGACTGATTTATTGATTGGCCTCCGCACACAGGCTGTTTGATCACCATACTTTCTCAGCAATGAATCCGCTGCCGGGGCCGTTTTCATCAGCCAAGGAAATCTTCTACCGGGCTGGTCTCAAAGTCCGCCAGTGCCGCACCAAGTGCATCCTCATCCGTGGGAAATAGCTCGTCCCATACAAAGCTGGTTGCCTTCGCGTTGACCACCTCCAACGTCCAGAGGGTTTCCTCCCCGCGATAAATCCTGATGTCGAAGTAATGCCCCTCCACGATGAGCGACTGGCTCAGCGGGCTGTCGATGATGGCAATGTCAGTCCTTCCCTTTACCCTTGGTATCCGGCCCCAAACCTTCCTCAGCAAAACGTATCCCTTCAGGCCCACCGTTTTTGGGTACAAATATAACGCCCTGCCCTTCGAAATATTGCCGCAGTTGGATTCGCGTGGAGCGGCTCGGGTTCCCCCCAACCTTTTCGGCGGCGTTAATAGTGTTCCGATTGAGACCCGTTGCTTCTGACAATGCAGGATTCGAAAGGCCGAGAGCGGCTTTTGCGAGTCTAATTTGCAAGGGCGTGATGCTGTCGGACATGGATACTCCTGTGTGTAATGTGCTATTAGCCTAATAATAGGTTGACAGCACTATGCTAATAGCCTAATTATGGGCTATCCAGTTAAGCAAGGCAAGGGATTTGAAACATGACAACCGCAGCCCAATACAATCGCAAAGCAATCATGATCGCCGCTTGGGAAATTGTCCGCAAAGCTAAGGTGGCTCTCTACGGGTTCCGGGTGATCATGCGCCGCGCCCTGAAAGCTGCATGGGCCAATGCCAAGCACGAACGGGCAATGGAAGCGCGACAGGAAAAGCAGGAGCAGGCATCGCCCGAAGTCACCCGCATTCAAAGCGAGATTGCCATCCTCGAAAGCAAGACCCATTGGGAGCAGCCCGACTATGCCCGCATTGGCGTCCTACGCGCTGCTCTGAGAGCCGCACAGGAGCATGAGGCCGCTGCCCCAGACTACGCCGCCAAGCGTGACCTGATCGCCTCCGCCGGTGGCCGCTTCTGCGCTGTCACATTCACCAAAGCCGACGGCACAGAGCGCACCATGCAGGTCCAGCCCGCGACCTTGCAGCGCCATGCCAAAGGCGATGCTGCCACAGAGGCCGGGAAACAGGCCGTACAGACGCGCAAAGCCCGCCACCCTCATCTGCTGCCGGTATGGGATGCGAAGGCTCACGCGCCACGCTCCGTCAATCTGGCGACCATTTCACGCATCGCGGTTGATGGGGTTGTCCACGAATACCGCGCCTGAACACGCAAGCTTGGCGGGGCTGATCCCCCGTCAGTTGAAACCAAAGGAGATTACCATGAACGACCTTGAAACAATCCGCTTCCGGCTCAACCAATTCGCAGAGAGTGCAGGGGATACCGCGCCTTCAATGATCCTAAGCGCAGATGGCGCACCAAGCCGGGAAATCATCGATTACTGCGACAAGCACCACCTGACGCTCGACTGGGCGCTCTTGGGGAATGGTCCGACCCATCGCAAGCCCAAAGCCCCCTTGCTGGCCGATGTCGAATTCGACGCAATCTTTTTGCACGGCTTATTGCAGGGCCTCGAGCTTCTGGTCAGTGAATCCGAAAGCGTGTCATCCCCTGCATCAAACGCCGCTCATGCCTTGGCACAAGAGGTGATCAGCAAGAGCGAGCGCTTGGCCGCTGACTTGTCCAGTCTGGTGGATGCCACCCCTAACGCACGGAAAGCGCAACTGGAGGCGAACCAATGAACACGAACCTCGCAGCCGCAATCTCCAACGCATACGACCTCAGCAGCATTCTGCGCGTTTGTGTGCGCTCCCTTGAAGGGAACGCGCCCGAGCAACCGGGAGACGGAGAGGCAACAGCGCACACGGTCAAGCTGGCCGGAAACATGGTGGGCGACCTAATCAGTACCCTTGAACTGGTTGAGCTGAGGGGTGAGCGCCTAGAACAGGACGCCAGCCAGAGAACAGGTGCCGTGCAGCTGCTGGATAAATGGAAGGCTGCCAAACACACCAGAGACGCGCTGATGCAAAAGCTACCTGACGGGGAGGCTGGTGAACCTGCCGAACTGGCCGAGCTTGATCAAAACATCGAATGGCTTGCTGAACGCATTTCGTGCTTTGAGCCGAAGTCAGACGCAGATGCCGCCGCCATGCTGGAATGGTGTGTCGAGGACTGCGCCGGTGAATTGCTGTGTGAGCAGTATCCGCGCGCTCAGAAGGCCGTGATTAGATACCTGCGGGCCAAGGCCTAACGAACCCGCCTGCGCCCCTCTGCCGGGGCGTGGGCAACGCGGTGGGGGCCGCATTGGAGACTGTCAGAAATGAACTGCTACACCAACAACCGGAACTGGTCCGACAGGTTCTTGCCTGAGATAAAGCAACTGATCGGCAGCTACCTGTTGGAAACCGCTACCGACCCATTTGACCATATCCAAGCCACCGACCTCATGATGCTTGATGCCCGCGACATGCGCGTTGCGGCACGGGTAAGGCGTCCCGGCTATGCACAGCGTTACCCCTACCAGTTCACCATACGCTCGGCAGTGGCATCTGGTGCTCAGACGGAGCTTTCCAAGATTGTGAACGGCAATGGCGACTGGATGTTCTACGGACATTCCAACGCCGACCAGACGGGCTTAGAGGCTTGGTGGCTGATCGACCTGAGGGCGTTCCGAGCCGCGCTCATCCGCAACCGGGTGAACTCTCCGCAAATCGTTATGGGCGACCAGCGCAATGCGGATGGGACGCGCTTCAAGTGGTTTGATCTTCGGTCGTTCCCTTCCGAGCCGCCGCTGGTAGTCGCTTGCTCTCGTCATCTGGGCTTCGAAAAGATGGACACGGGCGAACGTCCGTGATCATATAAGAAGAAACGCAGGGAACTCGCCGACCACACTACAACAGTTAGTGATGAAATTTCTGTGAACTGTTGGAAAGCTTATACGTTATTTACTATATTGAGTCCAAGAATGTAGATGCGCCAAAAGCATCTGTGAGAGAGAGGAACCGAAATGTCTGAGATGGTCTCTGTGAGTCGATCCGCGTTTTCGCGTGGGGTGACGGAAGTCCTAACCCTGAAGCCTCTCCGCGACGCTGCAAATGGCGCCGTGGGTCGAACTAAATCCCCCACTGAAACTCCGAAGTCAAAGACCCAAAAGATTGTAGTTGAGCGCAAGGGTGGCTCAAGCTGGCATGTCAAGCGAGCCGGTTGATCAAGGCAATTCGGGAAACAGTCAGGGTTCGGGTCATGATACCCGCATCCTCAACATCGATTCCCTACACCTTCATTCAAATGAAATAGATTCATTGAACAGACTTGCGCAAACGGACCCAGAGTTAGCAAGAATAGTAGTTAAACAAAAAGACCGTTTCGACAAACGCGAGCACGGGAGCTATCGTTTCGGCGTGATCTCCGCCCTGATGCTGGCGACCGTAGCCTTAGTTAGCTTGTCATTTGTGCTGATAGAGCTTGGAGTTGTCGCGACACTACTTCTCATTTTTGGCATTATGGTGATTGCGTTGCTCTTGCGGGTCTTGCTGACCGGTGAGTGGTCGGAAACTAGCTGGATAGGGCACTTTGTTACTGGCATAGTGTCCCTGTTAGGTGGCAAGCCAAAAGATACCTAAGCTAGGGCCTGAAGGGCTTCCGCAAGTGGCCAATCAGTCAGGACGAGGCTGATCATCGCTGGTGGTCATAAAGTAGTGGCCTCGCTTAGGTCGGGCTCACCAAACCGTCTCGAGCTACGCGGACGGCATTGTGTTCCCCCGGGGTTTCGCATCTCGCCTTACTAACCCGACAGATATAGTTGTCACTTTGCCTACCTATACAGAATGTAGGTTAGCCCTTGACTTTAGAAGATTTTTCCGGTCAACCCACGCTATGAAGATTGACTATCTGATTCCGTAGTCTATATTTCAAGTCAGGCAGTGCCTAGGAGGTCTCCGATTGGAGGCTGGCTTAAGGGTCCTTTTGGGGCCCTTTTTGCTTTTCTGGGAAGCAGCTGAATTTGATCCCGAGCGTTAGGCGCTCTTCTTCGCTTAGCAGGCAGTCTATGACTTTTTGGTTCTCTTTCATGAGGTGGAAGGGGCGGTACTTCTGATCGTATCCAGAGCGGCAGATGGGATACAGGTATAGGTCGGCCATCTGCATTGGCGGAGACGATTTTCGTTTGAACTTCAAGTCTAGCAGGCGAAAGTTGAGTTCTTCTGCGCTCAGAGGTGAGTACTTCTCCGAGCTTTGGGGTGAGAATGGCATGCCTTCTGTCTTCAGCCCTTTGAAGTATTCCCTTATCAAATAATCAGACTTTTTGTCGGTCTCTTCGACAAATAGCCGAATTCTGCGACCTTCTTGTGCCGCGTATTTCGCTGCCCGCTCGCAAATGACGGTGAAGGCGGTTTTGCATAACTGCCAGCGTTGGCGACCATGTTTCTCATAGTACCGGTCGTGATACCCCGGCCTATCTATTACGCAAGCCATGCCGACGCCGGGAAAACTGGTAACCAAGTGGTCGAGATCATGGAAAAATTCAGAGACTTCTGCTGGGGTGCTGTTGGATAGCCAAGAAAAGATCCCTGAGCGATGGCGGATTTTCACGGAATGGAGTGGCCCTTCCAGCTTCCATTTACGCATGAACTCAGCGTGAAGCTTTCGCGCTTGCGCATCTTTTTCATTCTTAAGTAGCACTCCACCCAAGCTGAACCAATCGCCGGATTTGCTTGTCGGTTCGGCATGGTCCGGATGCCGTGTTCCCGAGTCATCGATATAAAGGTCAAAGAGGGGGAGTTTCTGCGCCATTGGGTGCAAACTCGTGCTCTCAGCGGAAAATATCAAGATGTAAAAAATTCGTCGCGCCTAGGTATCCAGCTTACACAAGGGGGACTGGGGGGTGGATTGGATTTCAATGGCGCACAAGACGCGTATATTTTTCAATCGCTTATCTCGGAATTATGGTGCCCAGGAGAGGACTCGAACCTCCACACCGTTGCCAGTACTAGCACCTGAAGCTAGCGCGTCTACCATTCCGCCACCTGGGCACGTATCGTGTGGGGTGCTCTAAGGCTCAGCCGGGTGACTGTCAATCGCAATTTATGCGAAAATCGGAAAATCCTGCACGCGAGGCGCTGCAACCGGGGGTTTGGCCTTGTGACAGGGGCGGCGCGCGGGTACATCCTGTCAGAGAATTTATCTACAGGAGCGGCAGAATGTCTAAGCTGGTCACGATTTATGGCGGTTCGGGGTTTGTCGGACGCTATATCGCGTATCGCATGGCCAGAGCTGGTTGGCGGGTGCGGGTGGCGGTGCGCCATCCCAACGAGGCGCTCTTTGTGCGGACCTATGGTGTGGTCGGCCAGGTCGAACCTGTTTTGTGCAACATCCGCAACGATGGCTCCGTGGCCGACGCGCTGCGCGGCGCGGATGCGGTGGTGAACTGCGTGGGCATTCTGGTCGAGACCGGCAAGAACAGCTTTGACGCCGTGCAATCCGAAGGGGCCGAGCGTATCGCCCGCATGGCCGCCGCCGAAGGGATCGGTCATTTCGTCCATGTCTCTGCTATCGGCGCGGATATGGAGGCCGAGAGCGACTATGCCCGCACCAAAGGCGAGGGCGAGGCGGCCATTCTCAAACATATGCCCCATGCCGTGATCCTGCGACCCTCGATCATGTTCGGGCCAGAGGATGAATTCTTTAACCGTTTTGCAGGCATGACCCGCAGCGGCCCGATCCTGCCGGTCGCCGGTGCCTCGACCCGGTTCCAGCCGGTGTTCGTCGATGACGTGGCCAAGGCGGCGGAAAAAGCACTGGAGGGGCAGGTCGCTTCGGGCGTCTATGAACTCGGCGGTCCCGATGTGGATACCTTCCGCGGGTTGATGCAGCGCATGCTTAAGGTGATTCACCGCCGTCGGTTGGTGCTCAACATGCCGTGGTTCCTCGCCAAAATCGTCGCCTTCGGGTTCGATATGGTGCAGACGGCTACCTTGGGGCTGTTCACCAACAAGATGCTGACCCGCGATCAGGTCAAGAACCTGCGCAAGGACAATGTCGTAGCGGAAGACGCGCGCGGCTTTGCCGAGCTTGACATCACCCCCACCGCGATGGATGCGGTGCTCCCCGACTATCTCTGGCGGTTCCGGCCCTCGGGGCAATATGACGCCATCAAAGCATCGGCACGTAACCTGCGGCAGGGATAATGGAACAATCGACCACTCTGATCGCCGCCTTTCTGGGTTTGCTGGAGGGGCTGACAGAGTTCATCCCCGTATCTTCGACCGGGCATCTTTTGTTGGCCGGTCATTTTCTGGGTTTCGAAAGCGCCGGACGAACCTTTGAGGTCGTGATCCAATTGGGCGCGGTGCTCGCGATCTTGACGGTCTATTCCGCGCGGCTTTGGGCGGTCTTCTCGGCAGCACCCCATGATCCGCAGGCGCGGCGGTTTATCTGGTCGGTGCTGTTGGCCTTCCTGCCAGCGGTCGTGATCGGCGTTTTGGCGCATGACTTTATCAAAACGGTCCTTTTCGAGACGCCATTGCTGATTGCCGTCATGTTGGTGCTGGGCGGGGTGGTGCTGTTGATCGTAGACCGCATCGCACCAGCGCCGACCCATTCCGACGCGACCAAATTCCCGCTTTCCATGGCGTTTAAGATTGGGGTGATCCAATGTCTCGCCATGGTGCCGGGCACTTCGCGGTCGGGCGCGACGATCGTCGGGGCTTTGTTGTTGGGGGCCAGCAAACGTGCTGCGGCGGAGTTCTCTTTCTTTCTTTCGATGCCGACGATGGCGGGCGCTTTCGCCTATGACATCTATAAGAACCGCGATGTGCTGGATGCCTCGGCCATGGGGGAGATTGCCGTGGGCTTCGCCATGGCCTTTATCTCTGCCGTTTTCGTGGTGCGTTGGGTGCTCGATTACATCAGCCGCTATGGCTATGCGCTTTTCGGGTGGTGGCGAATCCTTGTGGGCGGGGTGGTTATCCTCGCGCTTTGGGCTGGGTTTTAGTGGGTAGGTCCGCATCGGACCTTAAATGATGCATAAAAATGATGGCCGAGCCTCCCATTTGCTCGGAAAGAAGTAAATAGGTCAGCATTGGTGTCTTTTATTTACTTTGGCGCTCTCGTATACGAGCCTCCTGACGGAATTTGTCGAAGGAACGGGTATATGGCGAAGCAGGTCATGCTAAAATTTACAGACGTTGCGCGGGATATGCCCGAAAAACGCCCGCCCGATTTGCGCCGGACGGATTTCGATGAAATTTACGCTGAATATGCGGATGCCAAAGCGGCAGAGCAGTCGAGCCGGTGCAGCCAATGCGGCGTGCCCTATTGCCAGACCCATTGCCCCCTGCACAACAACATCCCCGACTGGCTGCGCCTGACCGCCGAGGGGCGTCTGCAAGAAGCCTATGAGATCAGCCAGGCCACCAACACCTTCCCCGAGATCTGTGGCCGTATCTGCCCGCAGGACCGCCTCTGCGAAGGCAACTGCGTGATCGAACAGTCGGGCCATGGCACCGTCACCATCGGCTCGATCGAGAAATACATCACCGATACCGCTTGGGAGCAGGGCTGGGTCAAACCCGCCGCCCCGCGCGAAGAACGGCCCGAAAGTGTCGGCATCATCGGCGCAGGCCCGGGCGGTCTGGCGGCGGCGGATATGCTGCGCCGCGCGGGCGTGCAGGTCACCATCTATGACCGCTACGACCGGGCCGGCGGCTTGCTGACCTATGGCATTCCCGGCTTCAAGCTTGAGAAAGACGTGGTTGAGCGCCGCAATGCGCAGTTGGCCGAAGGCGGCGTGACCTTTGAGTTGAACTGCGATGTCGGTGTCGACATCAGCTTTGGCGCGATCCGGGGCAAGCATGACGCCGTGATCATCGCCACCGGCGTCTACAAAACCCGTGAGATCGAAGCCCCCGGCGTGGGTGGTTTCGGCGTGGAGCGGGCGATCGACTTCCTCACCGCCTCCAACCGCAAGAGCTTTGGCGACACGGTCGAAGAATTCGAGAATGGCCGTCTGAATGCCGCGGGCAAGAAAGTCGTCGTCATCGGCGGCGGCGACACCGCGATGGACTGTGTGCGCACCTCAATCCGACAAGGTGCGGAAAGCGTCAAATGCCTCTACCGCCGTGACCGGGCCAATATGCCGGGCAGTCAGCGCGAGGTGCAAAACGCCGAGGAAGAGGGCGTGATCTTTGAATGGCTGAGCGCGCCCAAAGGCTTCGTCGGCGATCCGGTGACCGGTGTGATGGTGCAAAAGATGCGCCTCGGCGCGCCTGACGTGACCGGGCGCCAGTCGCCTGAGGTGATCGAAGGCGCCGACTATGTCGAAGAAGCCGACATGGTGATCATGGCCCTCGGCTTTGAGCCCGAAGACCTGCCGACGCTTTGGAACGAGCCGGAGCTGCCGGTCAACCGCTGGGGCACGATCAAGGCCGATTACGTCACCGGGGCGACCGCGCTCGACGGGGTCTATGCCGTGGGCGACATCGTGCGCGGGGCGAGCCTTGTGGTTTGGGCGATCAAGGACGGGCGCGACTGCGCGCAGGCCATCCTTGACGATTTCAACGGCGCGCAGCGCATCGCGGCGGAGTGATGGTATCGGGGCGGCCTGCCGCCCCGCCCCCTGCGGCGCTGCCCGAGACCAAGAGTGAAATAGACGTGACGCCCGACGGCCCTGCCTTTGCCGCAGCGCACGAGAATAAAACCAAGGCCCAAGTCAAAGCAGGATTTGCGGCGTTTGTGGAAGGAACCAAGCCATGACCAAATATGATGACGCCTGGGTGGCCCGCGAAGAAGCCAAACGCGCGATGATGGCCGAAAAGGGCATGTATAGTTTCGAGGAAGAGCATTCCTCCTGCGGCGTGGGCCTTGTGGTCAACATCAATGGCGAAAAGACCCGCGAGGTTGTGGTCAACGGGATCAACGCGCTCAAGGCGATCTGGCACCGCGGCGCGGTCGACGCCGACGGCATGACCGGCGATGGCGCGGGCATCCATGTGCAGATCCCCGTCCCCTTCTTCTATGAACAAGTCCGCCGCACCGGCCACACCCCGCGTGAGGACGAGTTGATCGCCGTGGGCCAAGTCTTCCTGCCGCGCACCAATTTCGCCGCGCAAGAGACCTGCCGGACCATCGTGGAGACCGAAGTTCTCCGCATGGGTTACTACATCTATGGCTGGCGGCATGTGCCGGTCGACATCTCGGTGCTGGGTGAAAAGGCCAATGCGACCAGGCCCGAGATTGAGCAGATCCTGATCTCCAACGCCAAGGGCGTGGATGAAGAGACTTTTGAGCGTGAGCTCTACGTCATCCGCCGCCGCATCGAGAAAGCCGCCATCGCGGCGCAGGTGCCGCAGATGTATATCGCTTCGATGTCCTGCCGTTCGATCATCTACAAGGGCATGATGCTGGCCGAACAGGTGGCGGAGTTCTATCCCGACCTAAAGGACGACAAATTCATCAGCGCTTTCGCGATCTATCACCAGCGCTATTCCACCAACACTTTCCCGCAGTGGTGGCTGGCGCAGCCCTTCCGCATGTTGGCCCATAACGGTGAGATCAACACCCTCAAGGGCAACATGAACTGGATGAAGAGCCATGAGATCCGCATGGCGAGCGCGACCTTTGGCGAGATGGCCGAGGACATCAAGCCGATCGTGGCCTCCGGCTCCAGCGACTCCGCGGCACTCGACTCGGTCTTCGAAGTGCTGGTGCGCGCGGGCCGCTCCGCGCCGATGGCCAAGACGATGTTGGTGCCGGAATCCTGGTCCAAACAGGCCGTGGAACTGCCGCAGGCATGGCGCGACATGTATTCCTATTGCAACTCCGTCATGGAGCCTTGGGACGGCCCCGCCGCCCTAGCGATGACCGATGGCCGCTGGGTCTGTGCCGGGCTTGACCGCAACGGGCTGCGCCCGATGCGCTATGTCGAAACCTCGGACGGCATGTTGATCGCCGGGTCCGAGGCCGGGATGGTGCCGCTGGACGAGGCGCGCGTCGTGGCCAAGGGCGCGCTTGGCCCCGGGCAGATTATCGCGGTGGATATGGCAGAGGGCAAACTCTTCCATGACACTGAAATCAAAAACAAACTGGCCGCCAACCAGCCCTTCGGCGAATGGGTCGGCAAGATCACCGAGATGGATGGCGTCCTTGCCGGTGTCACCGAAAAACCGCTGTTCGAAGGGGCCGAGTTGCGCCGCCGTCAGGTGGCCGCGGGCTATACCATCGAAGAATTGGAACAGATCCTCGCGCCGATGGCCGAGGACGGCAAGGAAACGCTGGCCTCGATGGGCGACGACACGCCCTCGGCGGTGCTCAGCGGCCAGTACCGCCCACTGAGCCATTTCTTCCGCCAGAACTTCAGCCAAGTCACCAATCCGCCAATCGACTCCTTGCGCGAATTCCGGGTGATGAGCCTCAAGACACGGTTCGGCAACCTCAAGAACGTGCTCGACGAAGACAGCTCCCAGACCGAGATCATCGTGCTCGACAGCCCCTTTGTGGGCAATGCGCAGTTCGATGAGCTGATGGCCCAGTTCAAGGTGCATACCGTCACCATCGACTGCACTTTCGAGCCCGGCAACGGCAATCTGAGCGCCGGTCTGGCGCGCATCCGGGCCGAGGCGGAAGACGCCGTGCGCTCGGGCGCGGGGCATCTGGTGCTGACCGATCAGCACAGCGGTGCTGACCGCGTGGCGATGCCGATGATCCTTGCCACCAGCGCGGTGCACAGCCATCTCGTGCGCAAGGGGTTGCGGACCTTTACCTCGCTTAACGTGCGTTCGGCGGAATGTGTCGATCCGCATTACTTCGCCGTGCTGGTCGGCTGCGGTGCCACGGTCGTTAACGCCTATCTGGCCGAGGATTCCCTCGCCGATCGGATTGAGCGCGGATTGCTGGACATGACCCTGACGCAGGCGGTGCAGAAATACCGTGAGGCGATTGACCAAGGTCTGCTCAAGATCATGGCGAAGATGGGGATTTCCGTGATCTCGTCCTATCGCGGTGGTCTGAACTTCGAGGCAGTGGGCCTGTCCCGTGCCATGTGTGCCGAATACTTCCCCGGCATGACCAGCCGCATCTCGGGCATCGGTGTCGTCGGTATCCAACGCAAGGCCGAGGAAGTCCACGCCAAGGGCTGGCAGGGCGACGGGGTCGTGATGCCCATCGGTGGCTTCTACAAGCTGCGCCGCTCGGGTGAGAAACACGCTTGGGAGGCGAGCAGCATGCATATGCTGCAAATGGCCTGCAACAAAGCGTCCTACCAGATGTGGCAGCAGTATTCGAAAAAGATGCAGAGCAATCCGCCGATCCATCTGCGCGACCTTTTGGACATCAAGCCGCGCGGCAACCCGGTGCCGTTGGAGGAGGTGGAAAGCATCACCTCAATCCGCAAGCGTTTCGTAACGCCGGGCATGTCGCTGGGGGCGCTGTCGCCCGAGGCGCACAAGACACTGAACGTGGCGATGAACCGCATCGGCGCCAAATCCGACAGCGGCGAGGGCGGCGAAGATCCGGCGCATTTCGTGCCGGAGGCCAATGGTGACAACCCCTCGGCCAAGATCAAACAGGTCGCCTCGGGCCGTTTCGGCGTGACGGCGGAGTATCTGAACCAGTGCGAAGAGTTGGAGATCAAGGTCGCGCAGGGCGCCAAGCCCGGTGAGGGCGGCCAGCTTCCGGGCATGAAGGTCACCGACCTGATCGCACGGCTGCGGCATTCGACGAAGGGGGTGACCCTGATTTCGCCCCCGCCGCACCATGATATCTACTCGATCGAAGACCTCGCGCAGTTGATCTACGACCTCAAGCAGATCAACCCGCGCTGCAAGGTAACCGTTAAGCTCGTCGCTTCGAGTGGTGTTGGTACAATTGCTGCCGGCGTCGCCAAGGCCAAGGCCGACATCATCCTGATTTCGGGCCATAATGGCGGCACCGGGGCATCGCCTGCGACCTCGATCAAATATGCGGGTCTGCCGTGGGAGATGGGCCTCACTGAGGCGCATCAGGTTCTATCGATGAACAACCTGCGCGATCGGGTGACGCTGCGCACCGACGGCGGGCTGCGCACCGGGCGCGACATCGTCATGGCGGCGATGATGGGGGCCGAGGAATATGGCATCGGCACCGCCGCACTCATCGCCATGGGCTGCATCATGGTGCGCCAGTGCCAGTCCAACACCTGCCCCGTCGGCGTCTGCACGCAGGACGAAGCGCTGCGCGGCAAGTTCACCGGCAATGCGGATAAGGTCGTTAACCTCATCACCTTCTACGCGCAGGAGGTGCGGGAAATCCTCGCCTCCATCGGGGCGCGCAGCCTTGATGAAGTGATCGGCCGCGCCGACCTGCTGACGCAGGTTAGCCGAGGCTCGGCGCACCTTGATGATCTCGACCTGAACCCGCTGTTGATCACCGTCGATGGCGCGAATGAGAACGTCTATGACCGCGACAAGCCGCGTCAGGTCGTGCTCGACACGCTGGACGCGCAGATCGTCCGCGATGCCGCGCGCTTCCTTGAGGACGGTGAGAAGATGCAACTGTCCTATGCCGTCCAAAACACCCATCGGACCGTCGGCACGCGGGTGTCGAGCCATATCGTCAAGCGCTTCGGGATGCGCAATTCGTTGCAACCGGACCACCTGACGGTGAAGCTGACCGGCTCGGCTGGGCAGTCGCTGGGGGCCTTCGCGGCGCCCGGGCTCAAGCTCGAAGTCTCGGGCGATGCCAATGACTATGTCGGCAAGGGTCTGTCGGGCGGCACGATCGTGGTGCGGCCTTCGATGGCGAGCCCCGTGGTGGCGTCGGAGAATACGATCATCGGCAACACGGTGCTTTATGGTGCGACGGCGGGCTATCTCTTTGCCGCGGGCCGGGCGGGCGAGCGTTTTGCTGTGCGCAACTCGGGCGCGCATGTGGTGATCGAAGGCTGCGGCAGCAACGGGTGCGAATATATGACCGGCGGTGTGGCGGTGATCCTTGGTGAAATCGGCGCGAACTTCGCTGCCGGGATGACCGGGGGGATGGCCTATCTCTATGATCCCGAAGGCTCGGCCCATAAGTTGATGAACGCCGAGACCATCGTGACATGCCCAGTCAGCGTCGATCATTGGCTCGATCAGTTGCACGGTCTGCTGGAACGCCATGTCGCCGAGACCAAGAGCCGCAAGGCCGCCGATATCCTTCAGCATTGGGAGACCGAGAAGCACAACTTCTTGCAGGTTTGCCCGAAGGAGATGTTGGTGCATCTGCCCGCGCCGCTCAGCGTGGAAGAAGCCGCGGTTCCGGCGGAGTAATCTTTGCCCCGCGCGGCTCCGGTCGCGCGGGGAGGGCCATCGGCTTGCTTCCGGGCCGGGGTGGTAGACGGAACGGGATGCGCTACCTCCTCCGCATCGGAGGACTCCATGCATAAAATTCTGATCGCCCTCGCCTTAGTCACCGGCCTTGCCGCTTGCACCGACACCGCCCCGCGCGGCGGGGGTGACATCCTCGTCTTGGGCGACTCCATCATGGCGTGGAACGGGGGTCGGGCCATCCCTGATGTCATCGCCAGTCAAACGGGTCGCAACGTCACCAGCCGCGCCGTGCCGGGTGCTCAGTTCGACAATGCCTCGACCGTGGCCTCCGCCGTCGGCTTTGACATCCAGCAGCAGTTCCCCGGCGGGCGCTGGAACTGGGTGGTGGTCAATGGCAGCGCGAATGACCTGAACGCCGATTGCGGCTGTGGCGCCTGCGGAGCCGCCGTCGATGCGTTGATCGCGCCGGATGGTCAAAGCGGTAGCATCCCTGCCTTCCTGCAACGCCTCCGCGCTCAGACCGGCGCGCAGGTCATGTGGATGGGGTATTACGCAGGCTCCGGTTCGGGCGCCTTCGCGGGCTGCCGTGATGATCTGGTCGAAATCGAATCCCGCATCGCCCGCTTCGCTGCGCGCCGCCCCGGGGTCCATTTCGTCGATTCCGAAGATGTGATCGACCGGGGGGATCGCGGGCTCTTCGCTCGCGACAATGTGCACCCCTCGGCCCGAGGCTCTGCCCGGATCGGGGCCTACCTCGCCCAAGAGATCACCGCGCGTGAGAGCCGTTCACAAAATCCCGCAGACGGCCTATAGCTGATCCATGGCGACACGGAAAAAGACCGCCCCCAAGGGTAAGAAATCGAGCAAGAGTAGCCCCTCGCTCAAGAAACGCGCGCGCCGTTGGGCCTTGCGCGCCTTGGCGCTGGCCTTTCTCTTGGCGGTGCTGTTGGTGCTGCTATTCCGCTTCGTCAATCCACCCACGGGTTTCTACATGTTCTCGGAATCGCGCCGTCTGGGCGGGGTGCAGCGGGACTGGGTGCCGCTGGAACAGATCGCGCCCGTGATGGCCCGCGCCGCCGTGGCGGCGGAGGATGCGAATTTCTGCAATCACTGGGGCTTTGACATGCAGGCCATTCGGACCGCGATCGAAAACGGGTCGGCCCGCGGGGCGTCGACGATCAGCCAGCAGACGGTCAAGAACGTCTACCTCTGGCATGGCCGGTCGTGGCTGCGCAAAGCGCTTGAGGCCGGGATGACCCCGCTGGTCGAAACCCTCTGGCCCAAGCGGCGGATCATCGAGGTCTATCTGAATGTGGCCGAGTTCGACGAAGGTGTCTTTGGCGTCGGGGCGGCGGCGCCGCATTACTTTGGCGTCGCGGCGGCAGACCTGAGCGCCACGCAGGCCGCCCGCCTTGCCGCGATCCTACCCGACCCGAAAGAGCGTTCCGCCTCGCGCCCCGGTGACTTTACCCGCAAGCGCACGGCCCAGATCATGGACGGGGCGGCGACCATCCGCGCGGACGGTCGCGCCGCCTGTTTCGAGAGTTGAAAATCCCCGCGCCAGCAGGCATGGAAGAGTGCAATCCCTTTAACCACACGGACTTTATATGACGGCTCGCTTGTTTCACGTTCCTTTGTCCCCCTTCTGTCGCAAGGTGCGGCTTAGCCTTGGGGAGAAGAAGATCGAGGTGGAACTGGTCGAGGAGCGCTATTGGGAGCAAGACCCCGATTTCCTGCGTCGCAACCCGGCGGGCAAGGTGCCTGTGCTGCGGCTCGACGGGATCATGATGGCCGAAAGCGCCGCGATTTGTGAATATATCGAAGAGACCCGTCCAGAGGCATCCTTGCTGCCCAGCGACCCGGTGCAGCGTTTGGAAGTGCGTCGGCTGGTCAGTTGGTTCGACGACAAATTCCACGACGAGGTGACCTCGAAACTGCTCTATGAGCGGGTCAACAAGAAGGTCACCAAACAGGGCTACCCGGACAGCAAGAACGTGAAAGCCGGCGCCAAGGCGATCAAATATCACCTTGATTACATGGCGTGGCTGCTGGATCACCGCCGCTGGCTGGCGGGCGACGTGATGACGCTGGCCGATTTCGCCGCCGCCGCGCATCTGTCCTCGCTCGACTATATCTCAGACGTGGATTGGAACCGCTCTGACGTGGTCAAGGATTGGTACGCCAAGATCAAGTCGCGCCCGGCTTTCCGCTCGATCCTCGCCGATCAACTGCCGGGCTTCCCGCCTCCGCTGCATTACAACAACCTCGACTTCTGATGCCTGCCCGCCCCCGCGCCGAGATCGGGCCGGAGGCTCTGAAGGCGCGGGTGGTGGCCCGGGCGCTTGAGGAAGGCTTTGTCGCCTGCCGCATTTGCCGCCCCCAAGACGTGCCCGAAGTGCCCGAACGGCTCGCCCGATTTGTCGAGGCCGGGTTTCACGGGCAGATGGGCTGGATGGAAGAGCGGATGCATTGGCGCGGCAATCCCGCCGCCCTCTGGCCCGAGGCGCGGTCCGTCATCATGCTGGCCGAAAGCTACACCCCCGAACATGACCCCCGCGCGGTGTTGGAGCATCCCGACAAGGGCGGGATTTCGGTCTACGCACAGGGGCGCGATTACCACGATATCGTCAAGAAACGGCTGAAGCGGCTGGCCCGCTGGCTTATGGAAGAGGCCCGCGCGCTCGATCCGGAGGTGAAGGTCTTCGTCGATACCGCCCCGGTGCCGGAAAAGGCGCTCGCGCAGGCGGCGGGGCTCGGTTGGCAGGGCAAACACACCAACCTGCTTAGCCGGAAGTTCGGCAATTGGGCTTTTTTAGGCTCTGTTTTCACCACCCTCAATCTGCCGCCCGACGCCCGGGAGGTGGACCACTGCGGCTCTTGCCGGGCCTGTCTTGAGGCTTGTCCCACGGATGCCTTCCCCGCGCCCTATCAACTCGACGCGCGGCGTTGCATTTCCTATCTGACGATCGAACATAAAGGGCCGGTCGATCTGGACCTGCGCGAGAAGATGGGCAACCGGATTTATGGCTGTGATGACTGCCTTGCCGCTTGCCCGTGGAACAAGTTCGCCGTGGCGGCCAGCGATATGCGCTATCACGGTCCGGCAGTGCAGCCCGCCGATCTGGCCGAGCTTGCGGGCCTTGACGATACCGCTTTCCGCGCGCGCTATTCCGGCTCTCCGATCAAACGGATCGGGCGGGATCGTTTCGTGCGCAACGTGCTCTATGCCATCGGCAATTCCGGGCTGGCGGGGCTGCGACCTGTGGCGCAATCTTTGACCGAAGACGCTGATCCCACCGTGGCCGAGGCCGCGCGTTGGGCCGCAGCGCGTTTGGCATAGGAGGCACGCCCATGGCGGTGTTATTGGGCGTCGACACGGGCGGCACCTATACGGATGCGGTGCTGATCCGCGATGAGACAGAGGTGATCGCCACCGCCAAGGCGCTGACGACCCGTGCCGATCTGGCCGTCGGCGTCGGCAAGGCGGTCAGCGCGGTTTTGGCGCAATCCGGCGTGGCGGCGGAAGAGATCGCCATGGCCTCCCTCTCTACCACGCTGGCGACCAATGCGCTGGTCGAGGGGCAGGGCGGGCGCGTCGCCTTGATCTATGTCGGGTTTCGTGCGGCGGATCTTGAAGCGCATGGGCTGTCGGAGGCGCTGCGGGGCGACCCTTGTCTGCTGCTCTCCGGCGGGCATGATCACGCGGGGGCAGAGGCGGCGCCGCTAGACGAACCGGCCCTGATCGCCTTTTTAGAGACGCATAAGGCCGAGGTCAGCGGCTTTGCCGTGGCCAGCCAATTTGCCACGCGCAACCCCGCGCATGAGCAGCGTGTCGCAGAACTGGTCGCAAAGGTTACGGGGCGCCCCGTCTCGGCCTCTCACAGTCTTTCGGCCAAGCTGAACGGGCCGAAACGGGCGCTTACGGCGCTGTTGAACGCGCGGCTGATCGGCATGATCGACCGGCTGATTGGGCGAGCAGAGGATGAGCTGCGCCGTCTAGGCATCGACGCGCCTTTGATGGTGGTGCGCGGCGATGGCGCCCTGATGTCGAGCGCACAGGCCCGCGAACGGCCCATCGAGACCATCCTCAGCGGCCCTGCGGCGTCGCTGGTGGGCGCACGCTGGTTGACCGGGGCAGAGACGGCACTGGTATCGGATATCGGCGGCACGACGACCGATGTGGCCCTATTGCGCGACGGTCGCCCAGCGATTGACCCGGCAGGCGCGCAGGTCGGTCCCTATCGAACCATGGTCGAGGCGGTCGCGATGCGCACCCACGGGCTGGGCGGCGACAGCGAGGTGCATTTCACGTCTCAGGGTCTAACCGCAGGCGTGACCCTTGGGCCGAAGCGCCTGCTGCCGATCTCTCTCATTGCGGTCGACGCGCCGGAGGTGGTGCATAACGCCTTGGACGCGCAGCTGCGCCGCAGCGTGGTGTCAGAGCATGACGGTCGCTTTGTCCGTGCCGTAGAGGGGCAGGGGGCCGAAGGTCTGGCCCCGCGCGACTTGGTCCTGCTGGACCGGATCGGCAGCGACGTTTGGCCCTTGGGCGATGTGCTGCGGAACCGGGTCGACCAAAGCGCTTTGGCGCGGCTGGTGGCGCGGGGGCTGGTGCAACTGGCGGGGGTGACGCCCACGGATGCGAGCCATGTGGCGGGGCATCTTTGCGCATGGGATGCCGGTGCCGCGCGCAAGGCGCTGACCCTGTTCGGGCGCAAGCGCGGCGGGTCGGGGATGCGGTTCTGTCCTGATCCTGATGACCTCGCTCAGATCATCCTCGACCGATTGACCGACCAGACGACCTTGGCCCTGTTAGAGACCGCATTTGCCGAAGAAACACCCGGTTTCGACCTGCCGCCAGAGGTTCTGGCGCGCCATGTGCTGATGCAGCGCGGCCTCTCGGGCCATCGCGGCGTGCTGCGGATCGATGCGGGGCTGAACTTACCTATGGTGGGGCTGGGCGCCTCGGCGGCGACCTACTACCCGGCGGTGGGCGAAAGGCTGGGCAGTGAGATGATCCTGCCCGCGAACGCTCATGTCGCCAATGCCATCGGCGCGGTGGTGGGGCGGGTGATCATGCGCGAGAGTGCAACCATTACCGTTCCGAACGAAGGGGTGTTTCGCCTTCACCTTGCCGATGGGCCGCAGGATTTTCCGACCGCTGAACGGGCCTTGGCCCATGGGGAGCGCGCTTTGACCGAAGCCGCTCGTGCGCGCGCCCAGTCAGCCGGAGCGGCAGAGATCGAGTGCCATGTGACGCGGGATATTCGTCTGGCGGATGTCGAAGGGCGGGAAGTGTTAGTCGAGGCCGCGCTGACCGTCGAAGCTTCGGGCCGCCCTCGGGTGGCGGTGGGCTAGCCCCCGGCGCGGGGCCGGGGGCTGCGGTTCATTCTGCGGCGTCGCGTTTGGGCAGGACCCAATCGGCGCGCGGGAAGTGGCAGGTATAGCCGTTGGGCAGCCGCTCAAGATAGTCCTGATGCTCGGGCTCGGCCTCCCAGAAGTCGCCCACCGGCTCAACCTCGGTCACCACCTTGCCGGGCCAGAGGCCGGAGGCTTCGACATCGGCGATGGTGTCTTCGGCCACGGCTTTCTGTTCGTCGTTCACATAGTAGATCGCCGAACGGTAGCTCATCCCGATGTCGTTGCCCTGACGGTTCACCGTGGTCGGGTCGTGGATCTGAAAGAAGAACTCCAGCAACTCGCGGTAAGAGGTCTTCTCGGGGTCGAATATGATCTCAATCCCTTCGGCATGGGTGCCGTGGTTGCGGTAGGTCGCATTAGGCACGTCGCCGCCGGTATAGCCGACGCGGGTCGAGACCACACCGGGGCGGCGGCGGATCAGGTCCTGCATGCCCCAGAAGCAGCCTCCGGCCAATACTGCGCGTTCGGTTGTCATGTCACATTCTCCACTTGGTTGAGATATTCGCCATAGCCTTCGGCTTCCATGTCGTCACGGTGGATGAAGCGCAGGGAGGCGGAATTGATGCAATAGCGCAGCCCGCCCCGGTCGGGCGGGCCATCGGGGAAGACATGGCCGAGGTGGCTGTCGCCGTGTTTGCTGCGCACTTCCGTGCGGACCATGCCGAGCGAGGCGTCTTCCAACTCTTCAACGTAGGCAGGCTCGATCGGTTTGGTGAAGCTCGGCCAGCCGCAGCCGCTTTCATATTTGTCCGAGGAGGCAAACAGCGGCTCGCCCGAAACGATGTCGACGTAGATGCCCGGTTCCTTGTTGTCGAGGTACTTGCCGGTGCCGGGGCGTTCGGTGCCGTTGCGCTGCGTGACGTGGAATTCTTCGGGGCTCAGCGCGTCAATCGCGGCGTTGGTTTTCTCGTATTGGGGCATGGCGTCCTCCGTTCATGGGCTTGGCCTATTAGATGGGGTGTGGCGGTGAAATTCAAAGGGGGTCCGGCTCACACTGGCGTTATGCCCTGCGCTGGCGCGAGATTTGAACGGCGAGGATGCCGCCCGCGATGATCGCGACGCCAAGGATGTCGCGCGGCCCCAGCGTTTCGCCCAGCAGCAGGGCTGCGATGGCCACGCCGAAGAAGGGGTTGAGGAAGTGAAAGGTCGCCGCCCTTGTGGCACCGATGCGGTTGACCAGCCAGAACCAGACCACGGTGGCGGCAAGCCCGGGCACGAGGCAGGTATAGGCGAAGGCGAGCGTCAGGCGCAGGCTGGGGTCGATCCGGGGCGTTTCGAACAGCGCGGTGGCGATGGAGAGGGCGACGCAACCGACGAGCATTTGCAGGCCCACGACCATCAGGAAGTTGCCGCCCGAGGTCGCGCCGCGCACCAGCAGGGTGGCAGCAGTGAGGGCCACAACGCCGATGGCGCAGAGGATGAGGCCATAGAGGTCTACTTGCCCGCCCAAGCGCGCGCCCATGATGATGGCGACGCCGATGACACCGGCGAACAGCCCTGCGACGCCTAGAGGGCGCAGTTTTTCACCCAAGAAGGCCCAAGCGGCGAAGCCGACGAGCAGCGGCATGGTAGAGGCGATAATCGCGGCGAGGGACGCCTCGATGGTTTGCATGGCGATGAAGTTCAGGCCGAGGTAGACCGCGTTTTGCAGCACGCCGAAGATGATCGTCGCCCGCCATTGCGCGGGGGTGAGGCGCCAGCTTTGCCCCAAGGCCAGCGCGATGCCAACGCCGATCAGGCCCGAGATCAGGTAGCGCAGGGAAAGGGCCAGCAGGGGCGAGGCGTCCATCACGATGATGCGGGCCGAGGTGAAGGCCGAGGACCACATCACGGCAAAGGCCAGCCCCATGAGAATTGCGCGGATGTCCATAAAATGCCCCCTGTGCTGAACTTGCTAAGGAATGGCGGGTTTGAAGGGGGAGGGCAAGGTGGGTTTGGTGGGATATGCCACCCGGTCCGGAATCAAGCCGGAGGCGATGGCCCTCCATCAATCCCCCAACAAAAAAGGGCCGCCCGAAGACGACCCTTTCGTAAACGCTCAGCCCAAGGCTTACTCGTTCACGCTGTCCTTCAGCGCCTTCGCGATGGTCATCTTGACCACTTTGTCGGCGTCTTTCTTGAACTGTTCGCCAGTGGCGGGGTTGCGGACCATCCGCTCGGGGCGCTCACGGCAATAGATTTTGCCAACGCCCGGCAGGGTCACGGCACCGCCGGCGGACACTTCACGGGTGATCAGGTTGCAAACGGCGTCGAGCGCTGCGCCTGCGGATTTCTTGTCGGTGTCCATCTCTTCTGCCAGAGCAGCAACGAGCTGGGTCTTGGTCATCGGTTTTGCCATTTTATTCTCCTTAGACTGCCCGCTTTTTAGGGCCTCATGGCCGGAATGTAACGGTATGTTGTGGGATAACACAACGAATTGTGGCGCTATAAACGCGAAAACATGCGATTTTCCGCTGTTTCCAGCCCTATAGGAACGCCGTTTCGTCGAAGGACCGAAGTTTCCGGCTGTGGATCCGCTCCAGCGGCATGCGGCGCAGCAACTCCATGGCGCGGATGCCGATCATCAGATGGCGGGCGACTTGGGTTTTGTAGAAGTCCGAGGCCATGCCGGGCAGTTTCAACTCCCCATGCAGCGGTTTGTCCGACACGCATAGCAGCGTGCCATAGGGCACCCGGAAGCGATAGCCATTGGCGGCGATGGTGGCGCTTTCCATATCCAGCGCCACGGCGCGGGACTGGCTCAGCCGTTGCACCGGGCCGGACTGGTCGCGCAGTTCCCAATTGCGGTTGTCGATGGTGGCGACGGTGCCGGTGCGCATGATGCGTTTCAGCTCATAGCCCTCAAGCTGGGTGACCTGCGCGACCGATTGCTCCAGCGCGATCTGGATCTCGGCCAGCGCCGGGATCGGCACCCAGACCGGCAGGTCGTCATCCAGCACGTGATCCTCGCGCAGGTAGCCATGCGCCAGCACGAAATCACCCAAAGCCTGCGTGTTGCGCAGACCGGCGCAGTGGCCGACCATCAGCCAGGCATGGGGGCGCAGCACGGCGATATGGTCGGTTGCGGTCTTGGCGTTAGAAGGCCCGACGCCGATGTTGACCAGCGTGATACCCGACCCATCCGCCCGCTTGAGGTGATAGGTCGGCATCTGCGGCGTCTTCAGCGTTTCGGCCAAGGGCGCATCGGGGTCGGTGATCTCGGCATTGCCGGTCGAGACGAAGGCGGTATAGCCGCTTTCCGGGTCGCGCAACATCTCGCGGGCGTATTGCTCGAACTCCGTCACATAGAACTGGTAGTTGGTGAACAGCACATGGGTCTGGAAATGCTCAGGATCCGTGGCCGTGTAATGCGCCAGCCGCGCGAGGGAGTAATCGACCCGCTGCGCAGTGAAGGGTGCAAGCGGGCGCACGTCATCCTCGGGCACATAGGTGCCGTTGACGATATCGTCATTGGTGGTCGACAAATCCGGCACGTCAAAGACATCGCGCAGGGTGAAGTCCGCCGCCCCCTCCTGCGGCACGTTCAGCGCGTTGTCGCCGGACATGGCGAAATGCACCGGGATCGGCGTGGTCGAAGGGCCGACAATCACCGGCTGGTCGTGGTTTTCGATCAACAGGCCGATTTGCTGGATCAGGTAGTTCCGAAACAGATCGGGCCGGGTGATCGTCGCGGCAAAAGTGCCGGGAGAGGAGACATGCCCGAAAGACAGCCGCGTATCCACATGCGCATAGGAGGAAGTGCGAAACCGCAGCTCAGGGTAAAAGGCGCGGACGCGGGCATCGGGGGCCGAGCTCTCCATCGCCTTGGCAAAAGACTCCCGCAGGAAGGTGGTGGCCTGCTGATAGAGTTCGGTCAGACGGTCCACGGCAGCGGTCGCATCGCGGAAGCTTTCCGGGTTCGGGGTGTCCGGGGTCAGGATCGTTGTCATGTTTGCGGCTCTAACAAAGGTATGATTTCAAATTTTTGCACATCGACCAGCCCGAGGTCCGAGATCCGAAGCTCCGGGATCACGACGAGGGCCAGCAGCGAGTGCTGCATATAGGCGTTGTTCAGCTTGCAGCCACAGTCGATCATCGCCTGAACGAGGGCTTCGGCATCGGCGGCGACCTCGGCGGCGGGGCGGTCGGACATCAGACCGGCGATCGGCAGGGCGACCAGCGCCAGTTCTTCGCCTTCGCGGAAGATGGTGATGCCACCGCCCACCTCACGCAGGCGGTTGGCGGCGCGGGCCATCTCCTCGGCATCGGTGCCGACGACGATCATATGGTGGCTGTCATGCGCCACGGTCGAGGCCATCGCCATGCTCCCCTCGTAGCCGAAGCCCGAGACGAAGGCGTTGGTCACCGTGCCGGTGGCGCGGTGGCGCTCGACCAGCGCGATCTGGCAGACCTCGCCGGTGCCCTGTACGCGGCCTTCGGTCACCGGCAGTTCGAACTTCAGCGCCCGGGTCGGGGCCTGGTTCTCGACCACGCCGATGACATTGGCGGTGACGGCATTGGCGCCCTCGGGGGCGGGGATGTCGAAGTCCGCCGCCACGAGGTCGCGCGCCATGTTCACGGTGTTGCGCGCGCTGCCGGGCCAGTCGTAATGCGGGCAGTCGACTAGGCATTGGCCATCTTGTGCCACCACCTCGCCGCGGGCGATCACCGTCTCGACCGGGAAAGAGACAAGGTCCGAGGTCAGGATCACGTCGGCGCGGCGACCGGGGGTGAGCGAGCCGATTTCGCGCTCCAGCCCGAAATGCGTGGCGGTGTTGAGCGTCGCCATCTGCAGCGCCACCAGCGGGTCGCAGCCGCAGTCGATGGCATGGCGCAGCACGCGGTTCATGTGGCCCTCGTTGGTGATGGTGCCCGAGTGGCTGTCATCGGTGCACAGGATCATGTTGCGCGGATCGAGCCCTTTCTCGGTAATCGCGGTGATCTGGGTCTTTACGTCGTACCACGCGGAGCCGAGCCGGATCATTGAGCGCATGCCCTGCCGCATCCGCGCCACGGCGTCGGCCTCGCAGGTGCCCTCGTGATCGTCCGCCGGGCCACCGGCCACATAGGCGGCGAAGGCGGGGCCAAGGTCGGGCGAGGCGTAATGCCCGCCCACGGTCTTGTTCGCGCGTTGCGTGGCGGCGATCTCGGCCAGCATCTGCGGATCGGCGTTGCTGACGCCCGGAAAGTTCATCATCTCGCCCAGACCCACGATGCCGGGCCATGTCATCGCCTCAGCCACATCCTCGGCGGTGATCTCAAAACCCGTGGTCTCCAGCCCCGGGGCGGAGGGCGCGCAGGAGGGCATCTGCGTGAAGATGTTGATGGGCTGCATCAGCGCCTCATCATGCATCATGCGCACGCCGTCGAGGCCCAGCACATTGGCGATCTCATGCGGGTCGGTGAAGGCCGAGGTGGTGCCATGCGGGATCACGGCGCGGGCGAACTCGGCGGGGGTGAGCATGGTGCTCTCGATATGCATATGTCCGTCGCAAAGGCCGGGGGCCATGTAGCGGCCCTTGGCCTCGATGATGCGGGTGCTCTCGCCCCGGCAATGGCCGGCGTCGGGACCGACAAAGGCGATGCGCCCGGCGGCGATGGCGATGTCATGGTCGGGCAGGCATTCGCGGGTGTGCACATTCACCCATGTGCCGCCGGTGATGATCGTGTCGGCCGCGCGCCGTCCGGCGGCGACCTCGACCAATTGCGCGGCCACATCGGGCCAAGAGGGGAACGTTTTATCTGTCATGTCCAAAGGTGACATAGGGCCGGGGGAGGTTCAAGCGATCACGCCATCGGAAAGGGCGCGCGATGTTGCCAGAGCGCGCCGCTTGCGGCTAACTGGCGCGCAAGGCTTTTACGGAACGATTATATGAATTTTCTCTTTGTGCACCAGAACATGCCCGGCCAATACCGGGAATTGATACAATGGCTGGCGCAGACGGGCGGGCATCGCATTTATTTTCTGACCCAACGTCAAAATGCGCCGCAGTTGCCGGGGGTCGAAACCCGTGTCTACCGCCCCCATCACCGCCCCGACGAGAAGGCCTATGGTCTCTCGCGCATTTGGGAGGAAGCCTCAGGCAATGGGTTCGGCGCCGTCAACGCCGCCCAGCAGATCGAAACGCGAGAGGGGTTTCGCCCCGACATCATCATCGGCCACGTCGGTTGGGGGGAGTTGAGTTTCTTCAAACAGCTTTGGCCGGATGTGCCGATCATCGGTTATTTCGAGTATTACTATAACATGACCGGCGGCATGGTGGGCTTTGACCCTGCCGAGAAAATCTCGGCCCATGCGCCCTACCTCAACCATGCCCGCAACATCGTACCGCTGGCCAATATCGAAACCGTCGATCTGGGCCATTGCCCGACCTATTGGCAGCGCGACCGTTTTCCCGAGAGCTTTCACCACAAGCTCTATGTCTGTCACGACGGCATCCGCACCGATCAGCTTTTGCCCGACCCGGATGTGAGCCTGCGTCTGGGGCGTTTGGCGCGGCCCGTCACGCGCGAGGATGAGATCATCACCTATGTCGCGCGCAATCTGGAAAAGACCCGCGGTTTTCACACGATGATGCGCGCCCTGCCGCGTATCTTGGCTGAGCGGCCCAATGCACGGGTGGTGATCGTCGGCGGCAATGAGGTCTCCTACGGCAAACAGAGCGATCACCCCGGCGGTCTGCGCGGAGAGATGGCGGCGGAGTTGCAGGATCGGGTCGATTGGGACCGCGTGCATTTCGTGGGCAAAGTGCCCTATCCCGACTTCAAGAAGCTCGTGCAGATCAGCCGCTGTCACATCTATCTGACGATGCCCTTCGTGCTGTCTTGGTCCTTGCTGGAAGCCATGTCGATGCAGGCCACGATCGTCGCCTCTGATGTGGCCCCGGTGCGCGAGGCCGTGACCCACGGTGAAACCGGCCTGCTGGTGGATTTCTTCGACCCCGATGCGCTGGCAGCGCAGGTGGTAGAGGTGCTCGCCCGTCCGCAGGATCACGCCCATCTCGGCCCGGCGGCGCGAGCCCATGTGGTTGAGAATTATGATTTCCTGACCCGCTGCCTGCCCGAACACCTTGCGCAGATCAACGCATTGGTGCCCGAGGGCAAGCGGATAGGCTAGGGTCAGTTGCTGAGGTTTCCGGCGGTATTCACCAGCCCGAAGACCGAACCGACAAGGCCCAGAATGGTGCGGGTGTCCGACAGCGGGCTTTCCGTCGCGAGCACCAGATCGCCGGATTGAATGTGGAAATTCCGCGCCGAGAACAGCCCGTCGGATGTGGTCAGGTCCAGCGTGAACACCACCCGCCTGCGGCGCGGGCCGCGCACGCCCGCACTCACCGCGCTGGCGGGGTATTCGCGCAGGATCAGGATGCCTTCGGGATCGGCGCGGGATTCGTTCACCCCGCCGATGATTGCCAATGCATCCAGCGCCGAGACTTCGTCGCGGTTGAAGGGAAACTGTGCCTCCCGCCCGGCGGCACCCAGCGACAGGAAGTAGCGGCGGTCATCTTCGATGATCAGCTTATCGCCCCCGATCAGCCGGGTATCAAGGCTTGGGTTCTCGTAAAGCCGGTCGATCGAGGTGGTATAGATATTGGCGCCGCGCAGCAGTTTGACCTGCGGGTTTTCGATACTGGAGAGCACGCCGCCGCCAGCCGAGATTGCGGCGAGAACGGTGAAGTTGTTGTCCGGCATCAGGATGTTGCCGGGCTTGTTCACCCCGCCCACGAGGTCCACCGAATTGCCGCGTCCTTCGGTCATCGCCAGTTGCACCTGTGCGGAGGGCACGATCCCCTCAAGCTGCCGTTGAAGCAATTGACGGGCCGAATCCGGAGTGCGGCCAGAGACTTTGACCTTGCCGATATAGGGCATGAAGATGGTCCCGCTTTCCGAGACGCGAATGCCGGGCAGTGTGGCGACTTGTTGAGCCGGAGAGGTCAGCAAGGAGTTATCGCCGCTGTCCCAGACCAAGAGGTCCAGCCGATCGCCGGGGCGGATGACTTGGGCATTTGACCCCCGGCTGGCACCGATCCAACTATGGCGCTTACTATCGGTTCGGGGCCATTGGGCAACATGGGGCAGAAAGGCATGGGTCACCGGATAGACAGCGATATCCGCATCTGGAGTCTCCGCCGCCCGTGTCACCTCTTTCTGAATGGCGGCACCGCGCGGAAGGCTCGCGCAGGCGGCAAGAGAGGATGCCAGCAGGATCGAGAGGAACAGCTTGCTGAAGTGCTTCATAAGATGCGCATCGCTTCCGAATGTTTTGCCGGCAAACCGGGGTATTTGATCAATGTCTAATGTAAAATAAGGGGTCTCGCAGAATGCTGCCTGCGCGGCCTATGATTACAATTCTAATTCGGCAGGATAATGACTGAACCTATGGCGTCAATGATTTCAATGGGCAATGCGGCTTCGGGCAGGGGGGTGGCATCTGGCGATGTGCTTTTGCTTGGCGCGACGGGGCGGCTGGGCGGCATGCTGCGCCGTCATTGGCCAGAGCCGGAGGCGCTGCGCAGCCAGTCGAGAGAGCCGCGGCCCGGTTTTTATGATTTCGATTTGCCAGATGCAGAAGAGAGCCCAAGCGACGCGGCCCTCGCAGCCGCGCGTGGGGCAAGAGCGATCATCTCTTTGGCGGGTGTGACGCCAGCCCGGGCGGGGGCTGGGGGTGCTGCCTTGGAAGATAACGCGACCCTCGCCTTAGCTGCGCTGAAACTGGCAGAAACGGCGGGGGTCCCGCAGCTTCTCGTCGCCTCATCGGCAAGGGTTTATGGGGCAAAGAATGGCCCGCTGTGGGAGGATCTGTCCTGTGCCCCGCTGTCGGACTACGGCCGACAGAAGCTTGCGATGGAAAGGGCGGTGCATAAGGCGCAGAGCGAGACCGCAGTCACCGCGCTGCGGATTGGCAACGTAGCGGGGGCGGATGCGATTCTCGGGGGCTGGCGACCAGGCATGCAGATTGATCGCTTCCCCGATGGTCGCACACCAAGCCGCAGTTACATCGGGCCGGTGACCTTGGCGCGGGTGCTGCACGCGCTCTACCGAGCAGACAAACTGCCGCCCATTCTGAACATCGCGGCCCCCGGCGCGGTGGAAATGGGCGCGTTGCTGGATGCGGCGGGGCTGGCGTGGGAGCCCAAACCCGCCCCTGCCGCTGCCATTCCCGAGGTGCGGCTGGATACGAATGCACTTGAACGCCACGTCGATTTCACGCCAGAAACTCAAACGCCCGCCGGTTTGGTGCATGAATGGCAGCAGGATATGAATAAACGATGAAGACCCATCAATGACTTGGCGCAAGCGCATTTTCGATCTGTTCTTCGCCAGCCTGCTCGTCATCATCTTGGGGCCGATCCTGCTGGGGTTGCTGGTCTGGCTGCTGGTCAAAGAGGGGCGGCCACTTTTCCATGTGGCCGAACGGATGAAAACGCCGGAAGAGAGTTTCAAGCTTTGGAAACTGCGCACGATGACCGTGGCAGAAGAGGACCAGGGCGTGTCGGGCGGCAACAAGACCGCGCGGATCACCCCCACGGGCGCATGGCTCAGGGCACGGCGCTTGGATGAGTTTCCTCAGCTGTGGAACATCCTGCGCGGAGATCTGAGCTTTGTCGGCCCCCGCCCGCCGCTGCGCGAATATGTTGAGCGTTTCCCCGAGGTCTATGCCGACGTCCTGAAATCCCGGCCCGGCGTGACCGGTCTGGCCACGATCCGCTTTCACAAACATGAAGAACGGCTGCTGTCACGCTGCGAGACCGCGGCAGAGACCGATCGTGTCTATTGTCGCACCTGCGTCCCGCGCAAGGCCCAGCTTGATCTGATCTATCAGCGCCATCAAAGCATCTGTTTTGACTTTGCCCTGATGCTGCAAACCGTCCAGAACTTCTTCAGCCGAGGTTGAGGTTTGCAGGCGTCGGGGGAGACGCCGCTGGGCGTATGTGCTAAGAATTGGTTTTGTTACCTCCTGAAAGAGTAAATCCACCGCTTGCCGCTTGTGGTTGCGGCCCAAGCGGGCCACTTTGGCGGTATGGATAAAACGCTTCTTTCCCTTGGCCATGGCTATAGCGCGCGGGCCTTGGCGGCCCGGTTGCTCCCGCAGGGCTGGCGCATCATCGGCACGACCCGCAGCCGCGAAAAACTGGATGAGATCGCAGCGTCGGGGGTGGAGCCCATGCTCTGGCCCGGCAGCGATCTGTCTGCGCTTTTGCAAGAGGTTCCCAACCTATTGGTCTCTGCCGGGCCGGGGCCGGAGGGGGATCCGGTTCTGCTGGATTTGCAGGATGAAATCACCGCAGCGGCCCCCCATTTGCGGTGGGTCGGCTATCTGTCGACCACCGGCGTCTACGGCGACCACGGGGGCGATTGGGTGGATGAGGCGACACCGCTCACCCCCTCCACCCGGCGCGGCGCGGCGCGGGTGCAGGCCGAGGCGGCATGGGGCGCGATCCCCGGCTTGCCGCTGCATATCTTCCGGCTCGCGGGCATCTACGGCCCCGGGCGCGGGCCATTCGCCAAGGTGCGCAAAGGCACGGCGCGGCGCATCATCAAGCCCGGGCAGGTCTTCTCGCGTATTCATGTGGAGGATATCGCCCAAGCCTTGGACCTGTCGCTGGCCAAGCCGCAGCCGGGGGCGATCTATAACCTTTGTGACGATGATCCCGCCCCGCCGCAGGATGTGATCGGCCATGCCGCCGCGCTTTTGGGCCTGCCCTTGCCCCCGGCGGTGGACTTCGACAAGGCCGAGATGACCCCCATGGCTCGCAGCTTTTACGCGGAGAGCAAGAAGGTCCGGAACGATCACGCCAAGGCGGCGTTGGGCTGGCAACCGATCTATCCCGATTACCGCTCTGGTCTGGCCGCGCTGCTGGAGGCGGAAGACTGAATCCGAGGCACCGCCAGAGGCATTGAATGCGTCAAGACGAACATACGTTGGCCTATCTGCTGGATAGCATGGAGCGCGCGGCAGAGAAGGAGGCGGTGTCGATCAACGACGTGCTGCATGAGATCGGCGACCGTTCGATCACCCCTCTGATCCTGATCGTCGCCTTGCTGCTGGTCTCACCCCTGTCGGGCATTCCCGGCGTCTCGACCCTTGCGGCGGTGACAATCATCCTGCTGGCCGTGCAGGCGGTGACTGGGCGGCGCAGGCTATGGATGCCGCGATTTCTGTTGCGGCGCGAGGTGGCAGGCCATCGGTTGAGCGGCTGCGTGCGCTTTCTGCGCCGCCCTTGCGCTTTCGTCGACGGGCGTTGCAAGCCGCGCCTTCAGTTTCTCACCACCGGGCCGATGCGGTTCATCACACTTGTCGTGGTCACGATCATCCCGCTCGGCTGGCCCTTCATGGAGGTGCTGCCGATGATGTCGTCGCTCGGGGCGGGCACCGTGGCGCTGTTGGCTTTCGGGCTATTCACCCGCGACGGGCTCTTCGTGCTTTTGGGCTATCTCTGCGTGGCGATTACGTTGGTCGCGGGCGGCCTGCTGGTGCTGACCGCCGCAAGTTAGGCGCGCTGCGCGTCCAAGTCGCCAATGCCCAACACCTCAAGCACCTTGGCGGTGATCTGTTCGGCGTTCATCCCCGCCACGGCATACATATCCGCCGGGCTGGCCTGATCGATGAAGGTATCGGGCAGCACCATGGAGCGGAACTTGAGCCCCTTGTCGAACACCGCCTCATCCGCCAGCAGCTGTGCGACATGGCTGCCGAAGCCGCCGACTGCCCCCTCTTCGATGGTGATCAGCGCCTCGTGGTCATGGGCGAGCTTGAGGATCATCTCACGGTCCAGCGGCTTGGCGAAGCGGGCATCGGCGATGGTGGGGGTGATGCCCTTGGCTCGAAGCTGTTCGGCGGCCTTCTCGACCTCTTCCAAACGGGTGCCGAAGGACAAAAGCGCGACCTTGCTGCCCTCTTGGATCATCCGGCCCTTGCCGATTTCCAGCGGGGTGCCACGCTCTGGCATCTCAACCCCGCGCCCTTCGCCGCGCGGATAGCGGAAGGCGATGGGGCCGTCGTCATGGGCGGCGGCTGTGGCGACCATATGGCGCAACTCGGCCTCATCGGCGGCGGCCATGACCACGAAACCCGGCAGGTTGGCGAGGAAGGCCACGTCGAAGGCGCCCGCATGGGTCGGCCCGTCGGCGCCCACGAGCCCCGCGCGGTCGATGGCGAAACGCACCGGCAGGCGCTGGATTGCCACATCATGCACGACTTGGTCGTAGCCGCGTTGGAGGAAGGTGGAATACATCGCGCAGAAGGGTTTCATCCCCGCCGCGGCGAGACCCGCGCAGAAGGTCACGCCATGCTGCTCGGCGATGCCCACGTCGAAGCAGCGGCTGGGGTAGCGTTCGGCGAAAAGGTCAAGGCCGGTGCCATCGGGCATGGCGGCAGTCACGGCGCAGATTTTGTCGTCCTCGGCGGCCTCGGCCAGCAGGCTGTCGGCGAAAACGCGGGTGTAGCTCGGCGCGTTGGAGGGGGCTTTCTTTTGCTCGCCCGTCACCACGTTGAACTTGGCCGTGGCATGGCCGCGATCCCGCGCGGCTTCGGCGGGGCCGTAGCCCTTGCCCTTTTGCGTCTGGATGTGGATCAGGATCGGCCCGGTCGCGCGTTGATGGACGGTGCGCAGCACTGGCAGCAACTGGTCCATGTCATGCCCGTTGATCGGCCCGAGGTAAGAAAACCCGAGGTTCTCAAACAGCGTGCCGCCCACGGCCATGCCTTTGAGCATATCCTTGGCCCGTTTGGCCCCCTCGCGGAAGGGCTCGGGCAGCAGGCTCACCGCGCCTTTGGCGGCGGCTTTGAAGTCCTGAAACGGCGCTTCGGCGTAGAGGCGGCTGAGGTAGCTCGACATCGCGCCCACCGGCGGGGCGATGGACATCTCGTTGTCGTTGAGGATGACGATCAGGCGTTTTTTCAGATCACCCGCGTTGTTGAGCGCCTCATAGGCCATGCCCGCGCTCATCGCGCCATCCCCGATCACGGCAATCGCATCGCCCAAGCCTTCGGGGATCACACCGCCTAAATCGCGGCCCACGGCAAAGCCGAGCGCGGCTGAGATCGAGGTCGAGCTATGCGCCGCGCCAAAGGGGTCGTAGGGGGATTCGCTGCGTTTGGTGAAACCCGATAGCCCGTCCTTCATGCGCAGGCTGCGGATGCGGTCGCGGCGTTCGGTGAGGATCTTATGCGGGTAGCATTGGTGGCTCACGTCCCAGATGATCTTGTCGCGCGGGGTGTCGAAAACCGCGTGCAGCGCCACGGTCAGTTCCACCACGCCCAGTCCCGCGCCGAGATGCCCGCCGGTTTCCGACACGGCCGAGATCGTCTCGGCCCGCAGTTCGCGGGCGACTTGGGTCAGTTCGGCATCGGACAGGTGTTTCAGGTCCGCAGGGCGGGTGACCTGATCAAGCAGGGGTGTGGCGGGTTTGTCACTCATCGGGGCCTCTCTGGTGCCGCATTGGCGCATGTGCCGCCCGGCTAGCTGTCGCGGGCAATAACGAAGGCGGCAGCGGCTCGCAAGCTCTGCGCCTCTGGTCCATATTCAGATAGGGCGTCGCAGGCCATGTCCACCAATTCGGCGGCGCGGGTCTTGGCCCCGGCCAGCCCAAGGTGGGACACGAAAGTGGCCTTGCCCGCCGCGTCGTCCTTGCCGACCGCCTTGCCCACCGTTTCAGCGTCGCCTTCGACATCGAGAATGTCATCGGCGATCTGAAAGGCGAGGCCGAGGTGTTTGGCGTAAGTCCCAAGGGCGGTGGCATCAGCACCGGCCATCCGGGGCCCGGCCATGGCGGACCATTCGATCAAGGCACCGGTCTTGCCCGCCTGAAGCGCCGTGATCTCGGCCAGCGACAGCGGGGCGGGGGCGGTTTCGGCGGCGATGTCCAGCGCTTGCCCCCCGACCATGCCACCGACGCCTGCCGCTTGGGCGAGGCTGGTCATCAAGGTCAGACGTGCCTCCGCCGGGCAGGGCGCTTTGCCGAGCAGTTCAAAGGCCAGCGTTTGCAGCGCGTCACCGGCCAGAACGGCGGTGGCCTCGTCCCATTTGCGGTGCACCGTGGGCTGGCCCCGGCGCAGATCGTCGTCGTCCATGCAGGGCAGGTCGTCATGCACCAGCGAATAGGCGTGCAGCGCCTCGATGGCTGCCGCCGCAGGGGCGGCCATGCCGGGGGCGATGCCATGCAGCCGGGCGGATTCGATCACCAGAAAGCCGCGCAGCCCCTTGCCGCCGCCGCAGGCATAGCGCATCGCCTCGGCCACCGGGCCGTCATGCGCGCCGAGTGCTGCGTCGATCTGCGCTTGCGCCAGATCGCGGGCATGGGCAAGCGCCTCTGCCAAGGGATGGGGGGTGGTCTCTTGCATGTGGGCGGTCAAAGCCCTTCGACGGGTTTCAGCCCATTCGGGTTGCCATCGCCGTCAAGCGTGATCGCGGCGACCTTCTCTTCAGCTTCTTTCAGCTTGGTCTCGCAGCGCGCCTTAAGCTTGGCCCCGCGTTCGTAAAGCGCGATGCTTTCGTCCAATGCGACATTGCCGTTTTCAAGCTGGCCCAAGACTTTCTCAAGCTCGGCCATGGCGGTCTCAAAGTTCATCTCTTCTACGGGTGTGTCGGACATTGCGCGCCTCGTTTTCGGAATTTCGCGCGACAATAGAACTTCGCGCCGCGCATTGCCAGCGGGCTGGCCCCATGAATTTTACCTATGTGTTTCGCTGAAAGGGCCGGGTCAGTCCGGCGCCAGCATATAGCCCGCGCCGCGCACGGTTTGCAGATATTGCGGCTGTTTCGGATCGCTCTCGATCTTGCGGCGCAGGCGGGTGATCTGGACGTCCACCGCGCGTTCCTGCGCTTGCCCACGGTCGCGGCCCAATTCTTCAACCAGTTTGGACCGGCTGAGCGCGACACCGGGCTGCGCGGCGAAAATCTTCATCAGCTGCACTTCGGTCGCGGTGAGGCGTACCAGATCGTCGCCCTGCCACATCTCGCCCCGCTCCATGTCATAGCGGATTACGCCGAGCGACAGCACTTTTGGCGCGGCATCGGCGGCAGAGGTGTCTGGCATACGGCGCAGGATCGCGTTGATGCGCAGCAGCAGTTCCTTGGGCTCGAAGGGTTTGGGCAGGTAATCATCCGCCCCGGCCTCCAACCCTTCGATGCGGTTGTCGGTCTCGCCCTTGGCAGTCAGTAACAGTATTGGCGTTTGCAGGGTTTCGCGCAAAGAGCAGGTCAGCGCCATGCCGTCTTCGCCGGGCATCATCACGTCAAGCACGATGAGGTCGAATTCCAACCCCGCCAGCACCCGCCGTGCATGGGCCGCATCGCGGGCCGTGCTGACCAGAAAGCCGTTCCGCATCAGGAACTTCTTCAACAGGCTGCGGATCCGCTCATCGTCGTCGACGACCAGCAGGTGCGGGTCGAGATCGTTCATGGGGCGCTTTCGCGCAGCCGGTCAAAGCTCTGGCGCATTTCGGGGTCCATCATGGCCTCCAATACCGTTCTGAAACCGGCCACGGCTTCGGGTCCGGCGGTGCGAAAGGCCAACCGCATGCGCGCGCGCTGAGCGTCTGATAGCTCCTGTTCCAGCTTGCGACCCTCGTCGGTCAGGAACAGGTGCCGCTCGCGCTTGTCATTGCGGCCAACCTTGCTCTGCACCAGACCATCGGCGATCAACGTGCGCAAGACACGGTTGAGCGATTGTTTCGTGACCCCAAGGATATTGAGCAGGTTGTTCACCGTCGTGCCAGGGGCGCGGTTGATGAAGTGGATGGCGCGGTGATGCGCGCGGCCATAGGCCATATCGGCCAGAATCCGGTCGGGATCGGCAGTGAAACCGCGATAGGCAAAGAACATCGCCTCGATCCCCTGCCGCAGTTGTTCGTCCGTCAAAAACAGCAGGCTGTCGCCGCTGCTAGGGGCCATCATGCGCCCGTCCGCCATAGTATGTCTCATTCTCTCTCGGGCCTGTTGGGGATCAGTTTACGTCAGCGTTGTTGACATTCCAATAGTGAAAGGCTATCGAATCTCGTGTTTTGCGCAATTAAATGTCTGCATCTGCCGATTGTTGCGCAATTTTTGAAAAGATAGCGCGTCATTTGGAGGGGAAACACCATGGCAGGCGGATATGACAACCGGGATGGGCACATCTGGATGGATGGCGAAATGGTGGATTGGCGTGAGGCCAATGTCCACATCCTGACCCATGCGATGCACTATGCGTCTTCGGTGTTCGAGGGCGAGCGCGCCTATAACGGCAAAATCTTCAAAAGCCGCGAGCATTCGGAGCGGCTCAAGCGCTCGGCTGAGATGATCGACTTTGAGATCCCCTACACCATTGATGAGATCGAAGCTGCCAAGGCCGAAGTCCTCGCCGCCTCGGGTCTGGAAGACGCCTATGTGCGTGCGGTCGCTTGGCGCGGTGTGGGCGAAGACATGGGTGTCGCCTCGGCCCGCAACCCGGTTCGCATGGCCATCGCGGCTTGGGAATGGGGGGCCTATTACGGTGACGCCAAGATGAAGGGCGCCAAGCTCGACATCTCCAAGTGGAAGCGCCCCTCGCCCGAGACGATCCCGAGCCATGCCAAAGCGGCGGGTCTCTATATGATCTGCACCATGTCCAAACATGCGGCCGAGGCGAAGGGCTGCTCGGACGCGATGATGTATGACTACCGCGGCTATGTGGCCGAGGCGACAGGCGCGAATATCTTCTTCGTCAAGGATGGCGAAGTGCACACGCCGACGCCCGATTGCTTCCTCAACGGCATCACCCGGCAGACCGTGATCGACATGCTGCGCGAGAAAAACATCAAGGTCCACGAGCGCCACATCATGCCCGAGGAACTGGAAGGTTTCGAGCAGTGCTGGCTCACCGGCACCGCCGCCGAAGTGACCCCGGTGGGTCAGATCGGCGACTGGAACTTTGAGGTCGGCGCGCTGACCCGTGAGATCGCCTTGGACTATGAAAAGCTGGTGCGCAGTTAAACGCTGCCGCTGAACTTTGCCAAAGTCACGCCGCCGTCCTGCAAACCCTTGCGGACGGCGGTTGCGATTTGAACGGCCTCTGCGGTGTCGCCATGCAGGCAGATCGTGTCGATCCGGCTGGGGATGTGCTTGCCGCTCTCGGTGATGATCGCGCCTGCCTTCACCATTTCAACCATCCGCGCCGCTGCCGCTTCCGCATCGTGGATCACCGCACCGGGCTTGCTGCGGTCGACCAGCGTCGCGTCGTCGTTATAGGCGCGGTCGGCGAAAATCTCCCCGGCCCATTTGCAGCCCAGTGAGCGCACCGCCCGTTCCTGCGCCGTGGCGGCCAGCACCATGACGATGAGGTCGGGTGCCACGCTCAGCGCTGCCTCATAGAGGTCGCGGGCCAGTTCCTCATCCTCCGACGCCATATTCGCCAGCGCGCCGTGCAGTTTCAGGTGGCGTACCTCAGCGCCGACGCTCCGGGCCATGCCGACGCTCGCGGCGACCTGATAGCGGATCTGATTCTGCAAGGTGCCGCGCGGCACCGAGAGGCGGTTGCGGCCAAAACCGGCGAGGTCCATGAACCCCGGATGCGCGCCGATGCCGACGCCGTTTTCATGCGCCATGCGCATCGTCGCCGCCATGACATCGGCGTCGCCCGCATGCCCGCCACAGGCGATATTGGCCGAGGTCACGACGCGCAGAAGCGCCGCGTCGTCGCCCATTTTCCAAGGGCCAAAGCTTTCGCCCATGTCTGCGTTGAGATCGACGGTGGTCATGTCTGCTCCTTCTCGAAGGGGTCGGCAGTGGCTGAAACCACGCCGGAGATCAGTTGATAGCCCAAAAGGTCGCGAATCCGCGCCGGGTCGCGCAACAGCGGCTGGCGGCGCTTGGGCAGGGCAGCGAGGTCAGCGCGGTGGCGCGTCTCGGCGGCCAGCGCTTCGTCGAGGTCGACGAACGCGAAGTGCAGCGCAGCACCCGGCTGCGCCTGTGCGACGATCGGCAGGTCGCAGGGGATCACCGTGCCGATGCGGGGGTAGCCGCCGGTGGTCTGGCATTCGCACATCAGCACGAAGGGCGCGCCGTCGCCGGTGATCTGGATGTCGCCGGGGGTGATGACTTCGGACACGATGGTCAACTGCCCGCCGGTGGCAAAACCTTCGCCGTCATGATCCATCCGTGCGCCCATGCGGTTGGCGCGCGGATCACGGCGAAAGGTCGTTTCGGTGAACCGCTGGCGGGTTGCCTCGTCGAAGGCATCGGTCTGCATGGAGGCGACGATGCGCACCCGCTCGGCCCCGAACCGGCTGTCGCGGGCCAGGGTGAGGTTCGCCTCACCGCCCTTATCGACCCCTAGCGGCAGAGTCTCACCACTTTGCAGCAGCGCGCCGATGCCAGCGGCCAGATGGCTGGCGCGCGCGTTCATCACCGGCGCCACGTCAAGCCCGCCGCCGACATGGAGGTAGCCATAGGCCCCGTCCCGCGCGCCGCCGATGGTGAGTTTCGCCCCTGCGGGCAGGAGGTGGCTGGCGTTCCAGGCGACCGGCTCGCCGTCGATGCTCACCTGCATCTGCGCCCCGGTCAGGGCGATGCGGGTGTCCTGATCGACCTCGAAACTGCCGCCGCTCCCGGCGATCTCCAGAGCCGCGCTGTTCGGATCTTGCCCCAGCAGGGCGGCCCCTTCGTGCAGGGCGGTCGGGTCCGCCGCGCCGCCGTGGGTCAGGCCAACGGCGCGATAGCCGGGGCGACCAAGGTCTTGGATGGTCATGGCCGGACCGGCTTGAAGGATGGTCAGCGTGCCGCTCATGTCAGCGCCTCCCGCTCCGCGCCGCCGGTGGGGTCATCGGCGATGCGGTCGAACTCTTGCCGGGTGATGGAGGGGAATATCAGCTCATCGCCCGGCGACAGCGGAAAGGGCATATCGCTGCCCGGGCGGAAGGTGCGAAAAGCCGTCTGGCCGATGTGCCGCCAGCCGGTGGGGGAGGCATTGGTGAAGATGATCAACTGCCGGATCGCTACGACGAGCGACCCCGGTGGCACCGATTTCGTCAGCCCCTGCTGGCGCGGGATGTCCCAATGCGGGGGCAGTTCGCCCATGTAGGGCTGGCCGGGCGCGAAGCCGATGGTCAGCACCCGCACCCGCGCCTGCGACAGTTCCGCAATGGCCGCGTCGGGGTCGAGGCCCGCGGCCTCGGCGGCCTCCTCCAACTGCGGGGCGAGGTCGGTGCCATAGACCGTGGGCACATGCCACAGGCTGCGCCCGGCGGGGAGGGCTTCGGCGAACCAGTCGCGGGTTTCGAGCAGTCCGCGCAGGCGGTCGGTCATCGTGGTGATGGCCTCTTGGGAGACCTCGAATTGCACGAAGGTCGACACCAGCGAGGTGCTCGTCTCGCTCACCTCGGGCCAGTCCTGTTCCTCTACCGCCGCGCGAAAGGCGAGGGCGGCGCGGTTGGCGGGTTCGGACATCTTCTCGGCAAAGGTGACCAATAGGCCGGAGAGGCCGACACTGCGGATGCGGGGCCAGTCAGTCATTGCGAAGCATCCTTTCGTAAAGGCGCGGCAGCAGCACCGGGGTCAGATACATCGGCAGTTGCCAGCAGCCGATAAAGATCATCAACGGCGCGATGGCATCCGCAGGCAGCGCCACGAGAAACAGCGCGATATTGCGGTTGCCCGCGCCGATCGCCAGTGGTCCGGCCACGGCGCGCAGCGGGCCGCGCCGGGTCAGCAGCAACGTGCCCGCCTGCAACAGATAGCTCAGGGCGAAGGCCAGCCCCGTCCAGCCCGCCACGGCCCATGGATCGCTGCGCAGCGCGGGGTTCAGCGCCGCCATCAATCCCACCACGATGACCGAGAAGGCCAGCACCGACGCGCCATCCAGCGCCTCGGTCTGGCGCGGGGTGGGATGAAGCAGAAAGACATGACGCAGGGCAAAGCCCAGCCCCGTCGCGCCAAGGATCACCGCCAAGAGCCGCAGGGCGGCAAGCGCGATTTCCGAAGCCGGGCCGAGTTGCGGCAGGGCCGCCAGCACCGGCAAGACGGTCAGGGGAAAGGCGGCGGTGCCCAACACCATCAGCTGCATCATCCGCCCCGCGTCGAGCCGCATCAACAGGGCGAGGTTCACGCTGCCCGTCAGCGCCGGGGCCGCCGCGGCAAGGGTCACGGCCAGTGCCGCAGGGGTCTGCCCCAGCCCGACCAGCACGAAGCCCCCCAGCAGCAACAGGGGCAGCAGCGTCTGCAAGGCCAGCACCGAGGCCAGCCCCCAGATGAGATCGCGCACTGCACCAAGGGCCGCGCGGTGCCCGATCCTGAGCGCGGTGATCGTCAGCAGCGCCGCCACCATCTGCGGCAACCACCCGGCCAGCGCCGCCGCAAGGCTGGGCAGGGCCAGCCCCGCCAGCAGCCCGACGATCAGGCAGGCCCGCGCATGGCGCGAGGCCAGTCTCAGCATATAGCGCATGGCCCTTCACCGCTAAACCGGTGCGCTGCGCAGGTTTTCGGGCAGCCATGTGGCCACTTCGGGGAACCAGATCAGCACGAAGACCATGAAGACCATGATCGCGAACATCGGCAGCGCGGCCTTGGTGATATAGCCCATCTCGTGGTTGGTCATGCCTTGCAGCACGAAGAGGTTAAAGCCAATCGGGGGGGTGATCTGCGCCATTTCAACGACCACGACCACGAAGATGCCAAACCAGATCAGATCGATGCCCGCGCTGCGCACCATTGGCTCGACCACCGCCATGGTCAGCACGACCGAGGAGATACCGTCGAGGAACATGCCCAGCACGATGTAGAAGACCAAGAGCGCCATCAGAAGCTCGAAACGGGACAGCTCCATCGCGGCGATCCCATCGGCCAGGGCGCGGGGCAGGCCGGTGAAACCCATCGACAGTTTCAGGAAGGCCGCGCCCGCAAGGATCAGTGCGATCATCGCAGAGGTGCGCATCGCCCCCATCAGGCTCTCGCGGAAGCTGTGCCAGTTCAGCGAACCTTGGAACAGCGCCAGTGTCAGTGAGCCGATGACCCCGATGGCGGCGGCTTCGGTCGCCGTGGCAAAGCCGAGGTACATGGACCCGATCACGACCGTGATCAGCGCAAAGACCGGCAGCAGGAAGCGCGAATTGCGCAGCTTTTCGCCAAAGCTCATCCCGGTCTCCGCATCGGGGTTCCAATCCTTCGACAGCATGCTGGTGACGGCGACATAGCCCATGAACATTAGCGCCAGCAGTAGCCCGGGCAGGACGCCCGCGAAGAAGAGTTTGGTGATGCTTTCGTTCACCGTCACGCCGTAGACGATCAGCGCCAGCGACGGCGGGATCATCAGCCCCAGCGTGGCCGCACCCGCCAGTGTGCCGATGATCATCTTTTCAGGATAGTTGCGCGCGCGCAGCTCGGGGATCGACATCTTGCCTACGGTGGTGAGCGTCGCGGCGGAAGAGCCCGAGACGGCGGCAAAGACCGTGCAGCCGACGATATTGGTATGCACCAGCCCGCCCGGCAGTTTCGCGAGCCAAGGCGACAGCCCGCGGAACATGTCCTGCGACAGCCGCGTGCGGTAGAGGATTTCGCCCATCCAGACAAAGAGCGGCAGCGCGGTCAGCGTCCAGCTTGAGGAACTGGCCCAGATCGTGGTGATCATGGCGTCGCCCACGGGTCGGGTGGTGAAAAGCTCCATCCCGACCCAAGCCACGCCCATCAGGGCGAGCCCGACCCAGACACCGGTGCCGAGCAGGAAGAAGAGAACGATCAAAAACAGGGTAATGGCATAGATCTCGGTCATGGCGTCATTCCCCGAAGCTTTGATCGACTAGGTCACGGGTGACGCGGTGGTCGCCCTTGAAGATGAGATGCAGAAGATTGTCGGTCAGTGCGATGGCAAGGATGCCGCCGCCGATGACCATGACGGATTGCGGTATCCAGAGTGCGGTGGCGTCTTGGTCTTGGCTGACCTCGTTGAACTTCCACGACCAGTAGACGAACCAATAGGCGTAATAGGTGAAATACCACGCGACCGCCGCCGCCACGGCGAAACACCAGATATCCAGCAGCCGCTTTCCGCCCGCGCTCAGCGCGTTAAGCAGGATCGACACGCGGATATGCGAGCCGCGGTTGAGCGCATTGGCGAAGGCGAGGAAACTGGCCCCGGCCATGGCATAGCCCGCATAGCTGGCAGCGCCCGGAAAGACATTGCCGGTCCAACGGGCGACCATCTGGGCCACGATCAAGGTAAGGATGGCCACCAGACAGAGCGCGGCAAGCGCCCCCGCCCCGGTATATAGCCCGTCCAATAGTCTGCGCAGCGCCTTCATGCGGCTCTCCCTCCGTCAAATCATGCCCGGGCACGAGAACGGCGGCCCGGGTGACGGGCCGCCGCAGGTTTCGTGATTACTGCATCGCCTTGTAGTCGTCGACGATCGCCTGACCGTCTTCGCCCGCGGCTTCGAGCCATTCTTGCGTCATGGTCTCACCCACTTCGCGCAGGCCGGACATCAGCTCTTCGCTGGCCGGTTCCACGTTCATGCCGCCTTCGCGCAGCCCATCATAGGTGAACTGGGTGTAGTCCTTCGACGCTTGCAGGCCACGCTCTTCGGCCTCGGTCGCGCAGGTGGTGATCGCCTCTTTGTTGGCGTCCGAGACTTCGGCCCAGACATCGGCGTTGATCATCACATAGTTGCGCGGCAGCCATGCGTCGACTTCGTAGAAATGCGTGAGGCTTTCCCAGACCTTCTGGTCATAGCCGGTGGCACCCGAAGAAATCATCGATTCCGCGACACCGGTGGCGAAGGCTTGGCTGACTTCGGCGGCCTCAATGGTGACGGGCGACATGCCGGTCAGTTCCGCCAGACGCGCGGTGGTGTTGTTGTAAGAGCGGAATTTCACGCCCTTCATGTCCTCGACCGAGTCTACTTCTTTCTTGAAGTAGAGCCCTTGGGGCGGCCATGGCACGTTATAGAGCAGGACGAGGTTTTGCTCTTCCAACACGGATTCAACCTTGGGCTTGGCGGCTTCCCAAAGCTGGGCGCTGGCCTCGAAAGAGGGCGCGAGGAAGGGGATGGAGTCAAAGCCGAAGACCGCGTTCTCGTTCTGGTGACCGGAGAGCAGACGCTCGCCCAGTTGGACCTGCCCGGTCTGGATCGCGCGCTTGATGTCCGCGCCAGCAAAGAGGGCGCCGCCCGGATGCACGGTGATCTCGATCTCGCCGCCGGTCTTCTCGCCCACGCATTCGGCGAATTGCACACCGTTCTCGGAGTGGAAGTTCGAGGCCGAATAGGCCATCGGCATGTCCCATTTCTCGGCCGCGAAGGCGGGCATGGCGGTGCCCAGCGTCAGGGCGGTCATCGCCGCGCCGGCCATCAGTCTTGCTGTCAGTGTCATATGGTTTCTCCCTTGTTGTTGCAGTCCCACGCTTGGCGTCATCCGTCGAAGCGTTGGGGGTGATACGGGGTCAGATCCGTGTTTGGCGTCTGCCCCGTGATCAATCCGGCGATCAGTCGGCCCGTTTTCGGCCCGCCCGTCAACCCGATGTGATGGTGCCCGAAGGCAGTGTAGACCCGGCTCGTCCCGATCTGCCCGATCAGGGGCAGCGAGTCGCTGGGGGCGGGTCGGTGCCCCAGCCATTCGATCTCTTCCGTGGCGGTGAGATGTGGAAAGGCGGCCTTGGCCTGACGGCGCAGCAGCGCCAGTGGGGCTTTGGACGCGCCCGCTTCTAACCCGCCGAACTCGACGATCCCGGCACAGCGCAGCCCTTCGGCCATGGGCGTGGCGACAAATTTGCCCGCCGCCATCATGGTGGGGCGCGATGGGCCGCCTTCGGCATCCTTGAAGACGATGTGGTAGCCGCGTTCGGATTCCAGCGGCACGTTGATCCCCAGTTTGCGCATGAGCGGTTTCGACCAGACGCCTGTGGCCAGCAGCACGTCATCGCAGGGCAGGGGGCCTTGATCGGTGAGGACCGAAGTGACCTCCTCGTCGGTGATCGCCACGTCCTGCACCTCGGCCTGTCGGATGGTGCCGCCCATCCCCTCGAAGGCTTTGGCCAAAGCCCGGACATAGCCGCCGGGGTCGGCGATGAAGCCGTGGTCGGCCAGCCGTGCGATGCAGGTGATCTGCGGGCCATAGGCCGGGTCGAATTCCCTGACCGCGCCGCCTTCGATGATTTCCGGCTCGAAACCCGCCTCGCGGCGCAGCGCCCAAGTGTAGGCTTCAGCCTCAAAGGCCGCGCGGTTGGTATAGGCAAAGCAGTAGTCGCTGTCGCGGACCCAGTCCTCCAGCCCCAGATCGGCGCAGAGGGCTTTGTGCTGCGCCACGCTGTCGCTCACGATGGGAGCCAACCCGGCAGAGATGCGGCGGGTATCGTGGTCATTGGCGTGGGCCATGTAGCGGCGCAGCCATGGCAGTAGGCGGGGCAGATAGGGCCAGCGCAGGAACAGCGGAAACTCGGGGTCGCGCAGCATCCCCGGCGATTTGCGCAGCAGGCCCGGCCCGGTCACCGGCGCGACGCCCGCCGCCGCCAGCACGCCACCATTGCCATGCGAGGTGCCGCGCCCCGGCTCGGCCCGGTCGACCAGTGTCACCTCCGCCCCGGCCCGGCGCAGCCAGATCGCAGCAGAGACGCCGACAATCCCGGCGCCGATAACGACGACATGCTGGCTCATGGGTGGCGGCTTTCGATTTCGCGTTGGGTCATGGCTTGTTTCCTTTAGGGCATCTTTTACACAAAAAATCACCACGTCAACAAAATGCTGATAAAATGTCATCGTTAGGGTTTCGCTTGTCTCGCCCTGCCCGCAAAGGCACCCTGCGCCCAAACGGAGGGCATATGACAAACGAGACGGGCGCGCGGCTGGGAATACTCATGCTGGACACGCGGTTTCCGCGCATTCTGGGGGATGTCGGCCATGCGGGCAGCTGGGATTTCCCGGTGCGCTACGCCGTGGTGCCGGGGGCCACGCCCGAAGCGATTGTGTGCGACGATATCGAGCCCTTCGTGCAGGCTTTCATCGCCGCGGGGCGCGACTTGATCGCCGAAGGCTGCACCGGCATTGCCACCACCTGCGGGTTCTTGGCGCTGATCCGGCCTCGCCTCGCCGAAGCGCTGGGCGTGCCTGTTGCTGCCTCGGCGTTGGAGCAGGCGGGGCAGATCGCCGCCTGCCTGCCGCCGGGGCAAAGGGTGGGCATCTTGACGATCTCCGCCGCAACGCTTTCGCCCGCCCATCTGCGCAAGGCGGGGGTGCCCGAGGGCAGCCCGGTGGTGGGGATGGAGGGCAGCGGCTTCGCCCGAACGATCCTCGGCAATCTGCCCGACCTCGACGTGGCGCAGGCGCGGGCCGAGATGGTGCAGGCAGCGCAGCGGTTGGTGGAGGCCCACGCGGATGTCGGCGCGATCCTTTTGGAATGCACGAATATGGTGCCATATGCCTCCGACATCGCGGCGGCGACCGGGCGGCCCGTGCATTCGATCCACAGCTATCTCAACTGGTTTCACGCAGGGCTGCTGCCACCCCGTTTCGACTAATGCGGCACGCGCAGCCAACCGTCGGTGAAGCTGACCTGGCGCACCCCGGCCAGCGGGAGGAGGCGTTGCAACTCTGCCTCGAAGGCCGCTTGCCGCCCCTTGCCCCAGCGAACCCCGCGTTCGGGCCAGAGCGCGGTGACGCGCAAGACGTCCAGATCGCGATGCGCCTTCATATCGACCCGTCCCACCAGCCTGTCGCCCTGTAGCAGCGGAAAGACATAATAGCCGTATTCGCGCTGCGCGTCGGGCACGAAGACCTCGATCCGGTAGTCGAAACCGAAAAGCCGGGCGGCGCGTTTGCGGTCGCGCAGGGCGGGGTCGAAGGGGCTAAGCACCCGGAGCCGTTTGGGCGGTTCGCGGGTCAGGGCGGGGTCATCGGCCCAGCCGGGGCGGGCAAAGGCGGGGCGCAGGCTGCCGTCGGCGGCCTCAATGTCGATCTCCTCCAGCCGCCCCGCGGCTTGTTCTGCCGCGCACCAGCCGCGCGCCTCGGCGGGGGAGATATGGGCCCAGAAGGCGGCCAATTCCCCTGCCGTGGCAAAACCCAAGCGCGCCAGCGCCTGATCGCAGCACCAGTCGATCGTCTGCTCTATGTCGGGGGCATGCGCCGGGTCGCGCAGCGCGGCGGGGACCACCCGCTCGGTCAGGTCATAGCACTTGCGAAACCCCTCGCGCCCGGTCACAGCCAGCGCGCCGCTGCGCCACAGATACTCCAGCGCGGTTTTCGACGGATGCCATTGCCACCAGCCCCCGCTGCTGCGCGGCTCGTCGCGGCCCACGTCGGATGAGGTGACACTGCCCTCGGCCCGGACCTGCGCGAGCACGTTTTGCATCTGTGTTTCGAAGTCGTGCCGCTGCCAATCCTTCCAGCGGCCCAGCAGCTTGGCCGCATCGCGGGTTCGGCGCAGATGCCATTGCGGGTAGAATTCCATCGGGATGACGGCGGCGTCATGGGTCCAATGCTCAAACAGCGCCCGGTCTTTTTCATAAAGCCGCTTGAGCGCAGCGGGGCGATAGCGCGGACGGCGGGCGAACAGGATCAGATCATGCGCCCGCGCCACCGTGTTGATGCTGTCGAGTTGCACAAAGCCCAGATCATGAATCAGCTTGAGCAACGCCGCACCCTTGGCCGGGCCCTGCGGCGGGTCCGACAGCAGGTGACGCGCCAGAAACAACCGCCGCGCGGCGGCATTGCCGAGCCTTGGACGGCTCACCCCTGACGGCGGCGGCGGAGGGTATCGCCCAGCGACAGTGTTGGCGTCAGGGTGATCTGGGTTTGCATTTCCGGGTCCGGCTCGGGCTGGGTCTGGTTGAGGATGATCCGCGCCGCGGCCTGACCGATCTCGTTCCGGCAAGCGTCCATCGTCGCTAATTGACGCGGCAGACCTTGCAGCAGCTCGACGTTGTTGAACCCGGCAAGGCCGATCTGACCGGGAATGTCGATGCCTTGGTCGATCAGATGCAGCAGCCCGCCCGCACCGATCATGTCGTTGGAGTAATAGAGGAAATCAAGGTCGGGCGAGCGTTCGAGCATCTCTTGCGTCATCTCGCGCCCCTTGGCCAGCGCGGAGCCGCCGGAGTAAAAGGCCCGGTCTTCGATCTCGACCCCCGCTTTGGCGAGCCCTTCGGTAAAGCCCTCGAACCGTTTGCGCGCGCGGTGGTCGAGGGGCATTTTCGTGCCCATGAAGCCAATGCGCTCATAGCCCTCGCGCAGGATCGCCTGCGCCATCTCGCGCCCGGCGCGGCGGTGCGAAATCCCCACCATCGCATCGACGGGTTTGCCGTCGGTGTCCATGATCTCGACCACCGGAATGCCCGCATTGCGCAGCATGGCGCGGGTGGCGTCGGAATGCTCCAACCCCGCGATGATCACCCCCGAGGGCCGCCATGAGAGCATCTCATAAAGCACCCGCTCTTCCTTCTCGGGCAAGTAGTCCGTCACCCCCACGACTGGCTGCAGCGGCGTGTCTTCGAGCACTTGGTTGATGCCGTTCAGGACTTCGGGGAACACCATATTGCCCAGTGAAGGGATCACGACCGCCACAAGGTTCACGCGCTGGCTGGCCAGCGATCCGGCGATCTGGTTGGGCACATAGCCAAGCGCCTTGGCGGCGGCGAGAACGCGATTGCGGGTGGCCTCCGACACGTCGCCGCGTTTGCGCAGGACGCGGCTGACCGTCATCTCGGAAACGCCGCAAGCATCGGACACATCACGCAGGGTCAACGGACGTTTGGGGGGTGTGGTCAATTTGGTTTTCCTGTTTGCCTCACCCATAGGTAGCGCGAAGCGGGAGGCGCGATCAAGCATTGCCGCAGCCCTGCTGCGAGGCGCAGTCATTCGGTTGCCAATCTGCCGATGACATCGCCAGACGCTTGCGCTAAACCCAAGCCTGTCGGCCCCGTGGCTCAACTGGATAGAGCAGCCCCCTCCTAAGGGGCAGGTTGCAGGTTCGAATCCTGCCGGGGTCGCCAGTAAGGGTTTGATTTGTAGTGATAAAACGGCGTTCCCGGCAGTTGTGAGGCCGTGACCTTTTAATGGAATTTGCTGCATTTTAATATGATTTCGCAGCTCATTCTGTGCAAATCCGTGCAAAATCCGTGCAGTCACTTAAGTCTCCGCCTGCTCGCATTACATCCACTACCCAATATTCACACTCGAAAATAGGAGCATGGTCGGTTCCCAACATAGGGGCCGGTCACGACACATCTCGTCGAGCTAGAACACGGCAGGCTAATTTCTGAGGGTCCGGGCTAAAATTGGGCTTGGGGCAAGTCGCGTAGTTTAGGTTAGAGAGGTCGACGTTGACACCAATCGGCCCAACAGGGAGAAATCGCGGCACTCCCTTCTCACCCATAAGGCGAGTCAGTCATTCTACCTTGTTGGACGGATAGTTAATATGATTAGAATTCTGGCATCTTTGGCCACCTTGTTGAGTTTAAGCACATTCGCATTAGGTCAAACTGCAAACATCGGTGAAAGACCTCTGGAGCGGGGTACAGGTCTAGATGGGCAAGTCTCAGCATCAAGTGAACAGCTACGACTTACGGAGAAGCTCGAAGCTCTGCGCGAAGAGCTGCATCAAGTCGAGGTGGAGGTCGCTAGACTTGATGGGTTAAGGTCTGAAGTCGAGGCTGTGAAACGCGAACTTACAGACTCGCTGATGGAGATTTCCAATGTCCTTGCCGTGGCAGATCGAAACTTAGACGCCTCAAGTGCCACTTTAGCGGCAGCGGAAGCCGCGATTGATGCCAGTCAGTCTTACTTGTCCGCTTCAGCTATCTTGATCACCGTGCTAGGTCTAGCAGCTTCGTTCGCGACTTGGTGGGTTACACAAGATATTCTAGGTAAGACAGCTGATCGCCTCGTCAAAAAGCTTAGTTCGAGTGAGACAAACGGGGAAAAGAATAACATTATTGAAGAGATCGAAGATACTGTTCACTCACTATTGTACGAAGATGTAGTCGATAACATATCTTTTGTAATGCAAAATCCTAAGTTCAGAGAAAACCTCGAAGAGCTTATAGATCGGACGGTAGCCGAAAAATGTGGTAAAGATAACGACAGCAGCCACGGCCCTTTACAGTTTGAAGAAGCACCGAATTAATCCGGGGACCAGATGAGACAGGAACTATTTGATAGAGATCGCCCATACCATCCCAGTGAGCTTCTTAAGGACGCGGGGATTGAGAAGCCTCCTGTCAACTTAGATAAGTTAGTGGACTTCCTAGGGGTCACTGTGCGTGAGGACTTTGACTTCGATATGATGGGTTTGTCTGGCACAATATTGTGGTCGAAAGATCGTTCGACTGCAGATATCTGGATCAACCCTCTAGATAGTGAGCAGCGCCGACGTTTCACCCTTAGCCATGAGCTCGGACACTTGTTCAAGCATATGCTACCATCTTACACTGATCGTGAGAAGGCAGAAGAGTTTCGGGATGGTCCGGTACAATTCTATCGCGATGGAAAGATTTCTGCAGAAGAGCGTGAGGCTAACCAGTTCGCCGCTCAACTGCTGATGCCGAGCGAGATGGTGCGGCAGTACGCAAAGGTACTCGCCGATAAGCATCGTAAACCAAGCGGCAAGGTTGGATTGTCAAAGGATGCGTTTGTCTCGGAGATGGCCAAAGATTTTAACGTATCTAAGCAAGCAATGGAGTTCCGGTTGATGAACTTGAGGATCATCTGAAGTTCTCGATAGGGCCCATTTATCTTTTGGGGAAATACGACTTCTAAGCCCGTGTAAAATCCGTGCATAACTATCCTATTGATAGTTAACTGGTTGATTTCCTTCGTAGTTACTGGTTACTCTTAACCCCTCCTAAGGGGCAGGTTGCAGGTTCGAATCCTGCCGGGGTCGCCATTCGGCGCGTAGGGGGCTGTCGACCATCCTTACCCCCTTGTGCCTTGAAATCCCCATCCGGTCTGTCAGATTGCCCCAGATATAATCAGGAATGGCAGAGGCTTTGATGAAAACAGGAACTTTCGTGATCGGGGCGGCCTTGCTGGCCGTTGCCGGGTGTACGGTACCGGCGAGTGGGCCGCAGGGCGGCTCGGCCCGTGTGGGCAATCTGCCAGAGGCGGTGGTGAGCCTTGCCGCGCCGAACCAAGATCTGTCGACGGCGCGGTTGCTGCCGGAGGATGGCTGCTATTGGTATCAGCACAACGGCCCGGTCGAGACGACGCTGGTGCCGCTGCGGGCGGTGGGTGGCAATCCGATCTGCACCAAACGCCAAGCCTGACATAGAAACGGGGGCTGCCAAACGGCCCCCGTTATTCGTTCCAGCTTAGCTGCTGGCAACAACGCTTTCTTCCGCCGAGTAGAGATAGGCCGTCGAGCCGGTCTGCACATTCGGGTAGAGCTGGTTGATATGCGCCATGATCATCCGCACACAGCCTGAGCTTGCCCGGCCCCCAATGCTTTGTGGCTGCGGGGTGCCGTGGATGCGCAGATAGGTGTCGCGGTTCCCTTCAAAGAGGTAAAGTGCCCGCGAGCCGAGGGGGTTTTCCGGGCCGGGCGGCACGCCGTCTTCAAGGCCCGCGTAAAGCTCGGGATCGCGCTTGATCATGTTTTGGGTGGGCGTCCAATGCGGCCATTGCGCCTTGCGCTTGATCGTATAGGTGCCGGGCTCATAGAGATTGCCACGCGCGATCGCCACGCCGTAGCGCATGGCGGTGCCGCCCTCTTCAATATGATAGATATAGCGTGCCACCGCATCGACGTGGATGTCACCGACGCGCAGGTTGTCATTCGCCACGACGCGCTGCGGCAAGAAGCGCGGGTGGACGCCCCAAGGGTTGCTCGTCGCCGGGTCAAAGCCCGCCGGGGTGACCTGGGCATCCCATGCGGCCTTCTCTGCCGCGCTTGGGCGCGTGCGGGCCATCAGGGGGGTGGCAATCGCGCTGGAAAATAGCGCCGTGGTGGTCTGAATGAAATGACGTCTTGTCAGCATGTGGTCGCTCCGTGGTTGACCTCTCTGCGCGGGGCAGGGTCGTATGCGTGTATGAGAGACTAACGGCCTTTCTCCGCTAGAGGTTCAAGGAAGAAGGCAGTTGCTGAAGAGATTGTGATCTAAAACACACGGTTTTCACCGGGAAAGGGGCGCGCGTGGGTGGCTGCGCGCCCCGACTGCGATGCGGTGGATGACACCCCTCAGCCGCGCCCGCGGTAAGGCGGCACCCCTTGATCGGGGATCCAGACGCCCTCGGGCAGGGGGCCGGTTTGCCAGAAGACGTCGATGGGAATGCCGCCGCGCGGATACCAATAGCCGCCGATCCGCAGCCATTGCGGGGCAAGGAATTCAGCCAAGCGGCGGGCGATGGAGATGGTGCAATCCTCATGAAAGGCGCCGTGATTGCGGAAGGAGGTCAGAAACAGCTTGAGCGATTTCGATTCCACCAGCCACGGGCCGGGCACATAGTCGATCACCAGATGGGCAAAGTCGGGCTGGCCGGTCATCGGGCAAAGCGAGGTGAACTCCGGCGCGGTGAAGCGCACGTTATAGGCCACATCGGCCTGCGGGTTCGGCACCCGCTCAAGCTCGGCCTCTTCGGGGCTGGCGGGGATGCGGGTTTCGCCGCCGAGCTGTTTAAGATTGCTGTAGATGTCGTCGGACATGGGGTCTCCATCGGTCAGACGCCGCGCTTGTTGCCCCAGATCAGGACATGAAGTTGCGGCAGGATACGGGGGGCGAACCAGTGATCGGTCATGGCAAGCTCGGTTAGCCAGCCCAAACGGTCGGCCAGCGCCTGCGGGTCCACCGGCGTGGCGGGATCGACCTCGGGGTTGCCGGGTTGAAGGTAGAGCGGGATATCGAGGTGATGGGCATGCACTTCGCGCGCCCAATGGTAGTCGATCTCGTCAAAGATCACGATCTTCATCACCTGCTGCCGCGCCTGCGCGCCGAGGGTCCGGCAGGCGTCGAATGCGTCCCAGTCGACACGCTCACCGCTTGATGGCGGCTTGGGGGAGAGCACAAGCGTATCGAGATCGGCAAACCATGGCCGCGCGATGGAGCCTTGGGTCTCACAGGCGAAGCGATAGCCCGCGGCCTTGCCCATGCGGATCAGCGGGCCGAAATCCTGTATCGCCGGATTGCCGCCCGAGAGGGAGACGGTCAGCGGCTGGTCTTTGGAAAGCTTGCGGATCCGGCGCCAGATGTCCTCGGTCGACATGAGGGTCCAGCTATGGCGGTACTGGCTGTCGACGGCATGCAGGCTGTCGCACCAGCTGCACCGATAGTCACAGCCGCCCGCGCGAACGAATACTGTCGGCTCCCCGATCAGCGCTCCTTCGCCCTGAATGGTGGGGCCGAAAATCTCGGCAATGCGCAGGGTCATGGCCGGTATTCCGCCCATGTTTTCGGGGTCTCGCTGACCAGCACGGCAGAGGTCTCGGGCCAGCGGGCGGCGCACCAGTCGTGGAAATGTTTCGCCATGTTCTCGGCGGTGGAGGGGCCGTCCAGCACATCGTTCAGATGCCGGTGGTCGAAGTGATCGTCGATATAGGTCTTGAGCGGTTTCAAGTCGTGGTAATCGCGCACGAAACCATCGGCATTGAGTGTCTCGGCGGTCAGTTCGACCACGACGATGTAATTATGCCCATGCAGCCGCGCGCATTGATGATCGTCTGGCAGGTGGCTCAACTGGTGGCTGGCGGAGAAGTGGAATTCCTTGCGAATGCGGAACATCAGCCTTCCTCCCGTGCGGCGAGGGCCGTGGTCCAATAGTCGGGGTCGGCGTAGACTGTGGGGTCTGTGACCTCGGCCAGATGAAAGGCTTCGCGCCGTTCGACACAGGTGCCGCAGCGCCCGCAATGGACCGTGCCGCCCTTGTAGCAGGACCACGTCTCAGCGAAGGGAGTGCCGTGCTGCGCGCCTTGGCGGACGATCTCGGCCTTGCTGTGCTCGACGAAGGGCGTGTGCAGCCGCACGTCGGCATAGCCGTCGAGCGCGGCCTGCTGCATCGCATCGAAGGCGCGGGTGAAACCGGGGCGGCAGTCGGGATAGATGAAGTGATCGCCGCCATGCACGGCAGTGGCCACGGCCTCGTCCCCCTGCGCGGCGGCAATGCCAAAGCCGATCGACAGCATGATCGCATTGCGGTTCGGCACGACTGTGATCTTCATCGTGTCTTCGGCGTAAAGCCCATCGGGCACGTCGATATCGTCGGTCAGGGCGGAGCCCGATAGCGCCGCACCGATCCCGCGCATGTCGATCAGGTGAAACGGCACGCCCAATCGTTCGGCCGCCGCCCGGGCGAAATCGACCTCTTTGCGGTGACGCTGGCCATAGTCGAAGGAGACGAGCCGGGTGAGGTGGTGCACCTCGGCTGTGATATGCGCAAGCGACACGGAATCGAGTCCGCCTGAGCAGATGACAAGTGTTTTCATTTTGGGGCCCTTGTTTTGATGTCCGGGTAGGCTGCGACCGGATGGCGGGGCTTATTTCAGAATTTGCGCGGATTGCAAGCCTGACGCGTTGGCGGGCGGGCAGCCGCCGCTGAGGCAGGAGGGTTTCCGCCAAAAGCCGATAAAATAAGGACTTTGGCCTTAACGATTAAACCTAAGTTAACTTTAGACAATGCCGAATTCGCGCTATGGTGGGGCTATGTTGAAAAGCACCCAAAGCGTCACGCTCGACGCCAGCCATTATGAATTGATCGAGGCGATGACCGATGAGGTGGTCATTCTTGACGCCACCGGCAAGATTGTCGCGGTCAATATGGCGTGGAAACTGTTTTGCGAAGAGAACGGCGGCGATACCGGAACGCATTACGTCGGTGCCAATTACTTTGACATCTGCGAAGCGGCGGCCATGGGTGCCGTGGTGCAGGCGGAAACGGTTCTGGAGGGGCTGCGCCAAGCGATGAAAACCGGGACTTCCTTTGAGGGGGAATACCCCTGCGATGGGCCGGGGGTGCGGCGCTGGTTTCAACTCAACGCCAACCGCCTGACGATCCAAGGCGCGCCCTGCCTGCTGTTGCAGCACCGCAATGTCACGACGCGCCGCATGGCCCATGACGATATCGAACGTGCCCATGTGCAGGCGGAAACCTTTGCTGCCCTCGTGGCCACCACGGCCGAAGCGATCCTGACCTATGACATGGAAGGCCGCATCATCAGCTGGAATCCGGCAGCCGAGCGGCTCTACGGCTATACGGAAGAGGAGGCTTTGGGCCAGTCGGTCGAGCTTTTGTATCCGCCGGATTGGCCGACGCGGGTGCTTGAGTATCGCGATCAGATCATGGCCGGCAAGCTGCGCCAATTCAATGCGGTGCGCGTGGCCAAGGACGGCACCGAGCGCCATGTTACCATCGCCTGCACGCCCATTCGGACGCTTTCGGGGGATATCGTCTCGATCTCGAACATCCACCATGATGTGACTGCGACGCGCAAGGCCGAAGAGGTGCGCGATCTCGTCTCGCGTGAGGTCATCCACCGGGCCAAGAACATGCTTTCTCTGGTCACAGCGATGCAGCGTCAAACGGCGAGTTCGGCGGCCTCTCTCGCGGAGTTCAACAAGTCCTTCGGGGCCCGTATTCAGGCGCTGGCCCGGTCCACCGATTTGCTGGTCGATGGCGGCTGGTCTTCGGTGGATCTGGCCGAACTGGTGCGCGCGCAGTTGGACCCGTTCCTGCATTTGCAGGCCAAGGCGGTGGATGTGGATGGCCCCTCTGTCGCTTTGGGACCGCAGGCGTTGCAACTGATCGGCATGGCGCTGCATGAACTGGCGACGAATTCCACGAAATACGGGGTGATGAGCGACGGCTGCGGCGATATCCAATGCCACTGGTCCCATACCGAAAAGGGCGGGCTGCGTTTCCAGTGGATCGAGACCGGCATCACCATTGACCCCTCTGCCAAGAAAGCCACCGGTTTCGGGAGCAAGGTTCTCTCCGTATTGGCCCCCGCGATGGTTAATGGCGCGGCGGAAACGGTGACCAGCGAAAACGCCCTGACTTGGACCGTCACGATCCCTGCCGCGCATCTGGGCAAACTGGCCTGAGCGGCATCGCGCCTGTGGTGCTGCGCCGGGTTGCCGGTTGACCTAAATCACCCCTTTGCGGAACTCTCCTGCGCTGGAAACTTGTTCCTCCTTTGAGATGTCGTTCGAAAAGGCAAAAGGAGGCTAGGATGGCCGAAGGACAGGGCAAGACCGCGAAACTCTACCGGATGGTGATGGAACAGCACCTCTGTCCCTTCGGGTTGAAATCCAAAGACCTGCTGAAGCGGCAGGGCTACCACGTCGAAGATCACCACCTCACGACCCGCGAGGAGACCGATGCCTTCATGGCGAAAGAGGGTGTGGAGACCACGCCGCAGACTTTCATCGAGGGGGAGCGGATCGGCGGTTACGACGATCTGCGCGTGCATTTAGGTTTGGACAAGCCCAAGGAAGAGCAATCGGACACCAGCTATCAGCCCGTTGTCGCTATTTTCGGCGTGGCCTTCCTGATGGCACTGGGACTCTCTTGGTATGCATTCGGCAACATCTTCACACTTCGGGCTTTCGAGTGGTTCATCTCGATCTCCATGTGTTTCCTCGCCGTTCAAAAGTTGCAGGATATTGAGAGCTTTTCGACGATGTTTCTGAACTACGACCTGCTGGCCCAGCGGTGGGTGCCCTATGGCAAGGTCTATCCATTCGGGGAGGCGCTGGCGGGTATTCTGATGACCGCCGGGGCGCTGACCTGGCTCTCGGCCCCCGTGGCGATCGTGATCGGCGCAATTGGCGCGGTTTCGGTCATCAAGGCGGTCTATGTCGACAAACGCGAGCTGAAATGCGCCTGCGTCGGCGGGTCGAGCAATGTCCCACTTGGGTTCGTCTCGCTCACCGAGAACGTCATGATGCTGGGCATGGGGGTTTGGATGCTGCTCAAGGTCTACGGCTGAGCGGTTCGCAGTGACCCGAGTTTTGAGCCGAGGGAGGTGTGGGGGGTATCTGGTCGGGCTGAGAGGATTCGAACCTCCGACCCCCTGCTCCCGAAGCAGGTGCGCTACCAGGCTGCGCTACAGCCCGACCGATGTGGAGCGCAATAGCGCAGCTTGGCGGGTTTGGCAATTGGTCAGTTGCAGGGATTTTGCGTGGCGTTTGGGGGAAGCGGGGGGAATTGGGGGCGCTGCCCCCGCAGCCTGCGGCTGCTCCCCCGAGGGTATTTGAGAAAGGATGAAGGGGAAGGGGCGGGGCGTGAGACCCCGCCTTAGTTTCTTATAGGCTGGCGTCGAGGGCTTTGAGGATGGCGTCGCCCATTCCCTCGGTCGTGATGGGGGTGCCGCCTTCGGGGCCCATCAAGTCGGGGGTGCGGGCGCCATCGGCCAGCGCGCGTTCGACGGCTTTTTCCAGACGGGCGGCTTCTTCGCCTTGGTCGAAGGAGTAGCGCAGCGCCATGGCGAAACTGAGGATACAGGCGATCGGGTTGGCTTTGCCTTGGCCCGCGATGTCGGGGGCGGAGCCGTGGACGGGCTCGTAGAGGGCCTTTGGGCGGCCATCGGCATTGGGTGCGCCAAGGCTGGCCGAGGGCAGCATGCCCAGACTGCCGGTCAGCATGGCGGCGCAGTCACTGAGGATGTCGCCGAAGAGGTTGTCGGTGACGATCACGTCGAACTGTTTGGGTGCGCGCACGAGCTGCATGGCGCCATTGTCGGCATACATGTGGCTGAGTTCGACATCCGGGTATTCGGCGTCGCGCACCCGTTGGGTGACTTCGCGCCACAGGATGCCGCTTTCCATGACGTTGGCTTTCTCCATGGAGCAGACTTTGTTGCCGCGGCGGCGGGCGAGCTCAAAAGCGGAGCGGGCGACACGCTCGATCTCGCTTTCGGTGTAGCGCTGCGTGTTGATGCCGACGCGTTCGTTGCCTTCCTCGAAGATGCCGCGCGGCTCACCGAAATAGACGCCGGAGGTGAGTTCGCGCACGATCATGATGTCGAGGCCCGCGACCACGTCTTTTTTCAGCGAGGAGAAATCGGCAAGCGCGTCAAAGCATTGTGCCGGGCGCAGGTTGGAGAAGAGGTCCATTTCCTTGCGCAGGCGGAGCAGGCCGCGTTCTGGTTTCACGGAGAAGTCGAGGTCGTCGTATTTCGGGCCGCCCACGGCGCCCAGCAGCACGGCGTCGACTTCGAGGGCGCGGGCCATCGTGTCATCATGTAGCGGGGTGCCGTGTTTGTCATAGGCCGCGCCGCCGACCAGATCATGCTCTACATCGAAGGCCAGATCGCGCTTTTCGCCGAACCAGTCGATGATGCGCGTGACCTGCGCCATGACCTCGGGGCCGATGCCGTCGCCGGGGAGGATGAGCAAGGATGGGTTGGCCATTGGAAACTCCTGAAAATACGGTTGGAGATTGGGTAGCCTGCGGGTTCCGGAGGGTCAAGATAGGGGGCGTCAGCGGGTGAGGTCGACCCAGACGAGGGCATGGCGGCTGGCGCTTTCGCCCTTGGGCCAGATGAGGCCAGCGTCACTGGTTTCCCAGTGGCGGGAGGGCAGGATGTAGTCGACGCGCATCGGGCCGGTTTGGGGCCAGTTGACCGTGGGGCGGTGCGGCAGGGGGTCTTGCAGCGCAGGATGGGAGAGGAGGGCGGCAATGGCTTCTCCGCGCCCGTCGCCGCGCTGCGGGTCGAGATTGGCGTCGCCCAGCAGGACGAAGGGGGGTGACGGGGGCGTACCGATCTTTCCGGCGAGGTGGTGGAGCCAGAAGATGGTTTCGTCATGGTTGCGGCGGCCATTGCGGTCTTCGGGGCCGTCGAAGACCGGCGGGGTGGCGTGGTAGGTCAGCAGCGTGACGGGGCCCTCCGGGGTTTGGATCGGCAGGGACCAGTGGCCGTTGGAGGAGAGGCGCTGCGTGGCCTGGGCCTCCACCCCCGCGAAGGGGGCGCCGTCGATCATCGGGTAGAGTGTATCTGGGAGGTCGCGCCAAAGGAGGGTACTGAAATCTTGGAACCCGCCCTCTTGGATCGGGTGGCGTGAGAGGATCGCCATGGCGCCTTGGCCGAAGAAGCGGCCATAGCCTTGGGCGTCACGGGGGGTGCCGAGCTTGCCGTCACCGTCGAGGTCGACGCCGCTTTGGCGGCCTGCATTGGGCGGCGCGGCGAAGCGGTGGGGATAGGGCGCGCCCGCGGCGGTAAGCGCATCGGCGAGGGCATTGAGGGCGGCCTGTTCGAGATCGTAGTCGATGCCTTGTAGCGCGATGATATCGGGATCGGCGCTGGCGATGGTTTCGATCACGGAGGCGACGGCAGGGTCATTCCCGCGCAGGATGTCGCGCAGGAGCAGGCCCGGCCCCTTGCGCGACAATTCGGTGTTGAAGGTGGCAATGCGCAGCGGTTCGGCCTGCGCGGTGCCGGTCAGCAGGAGCAGCGCCAGCAGGAAGCGGATCAGGCGGCCTGCATATGCGCTTCGGCGTAGGCGCGGCGGCGTTTGTCGTGAATCATCTCGGCCACCCGCCCCATGGCGATGCCGCGCATGATCATACTGGCCGGAAGGAATGCCCATGCGCTTATTGTCCAGATCATGGTTTGATGATTGCTCAGTGAGATCGGATCTAGCAGATCGGCGGTGGCCTTGACCACTGCGGGGATGAAGAAGGGCAGAAGGAAGCCAAGCGCGATGTTGATCCGCGCGTCCCGTTGCAGCCGGTAGAGCACATCGCCCCCAGCGGTTGGATCGAAAAGCGGCAGATTCACCCAGACGTTGAAGGCGCCTTGGCGCGCGGGCCAGCCCATGACGCGCACCAGCACCACGAAGGTCGCCAATGCGATGAGCGAGACCAGATAGGCCAGACCCGCCGCTGTGCGGATCAGGTTGACCGCCTCGAGAGGGGCGTCGGCGGGCATCATCAGCACCACAAGACGCACCGGGGAATAGGGGAAATCAAGCGCATTGCCCAGTATCGTGCCAAGCGCGGTGAGCGCGCCGGTCAGCAGGGTGGGGGCCGTTTGACCCCGCGCGATAAGCGACAACACGAGGATCGTGAAGAGCAGGCTGATGAAGCGCAGCCGATTGAAAGGCGGGGCGTCGCGGAATTCGACGATGCCGGGCTGGCGGGCGTTGTATTCCATGAAGGTCAGGATCGCCGCGATACAGGCGAGCAGCACGGTGATCTGGCTGGATTCCGCATCGGCCCCCGGCAAGAGAAGCGCCGGGATGGCAATCAATAGCGCCACCAATAGGCCACGCGTCGCCGCGCCTGTCATTCGTCCGATCACTGCTCTGCCCTTTCAAACTGGCCAGCCGCGATACGATGCCGCGTGCTTGTTCCAACTTGATGCCCCCGGTTGATGGGGTGTGCCTCATTCTGGTCCAATTTTTGCCTTCTTTCCGCACGTGCCTCAAGGCTCCGCGGAGAGAAGAGCAGGATACTGGGGTATTTTGAGGGAGGGGGTGGTGCCTTCTTGCATCAATTCCGTGGCGGTTTGATGGCAGGCGGCAACATCTTGTGGGCGCGCGGTTTGCGCCCACAAGTTTGATCATGCAGGCCGGGCGTTAGACCCAAGGGCGGCTTTGGCCCAGCGAATCCTCGTAGCTGTCGATCGCGGCACCTTTTTCGAGCGTAAGGCCGATGTCGTCCAGCCCGTTGAGAAGGCAGTGCTTTTTGAAGGCGTCCACTTCGAAGGGGAATGTCTCACCATCTGAGGTGGTCACGGTCTGGCCTTCCAGATCGATGGTCATTCGCGCGTTCGATCCCTTTTCGGCGTCTTTCATCAGCACGTCGACCTGCTCTTGCGGCAGGGCAATGGGCAGGATGCCGTTCTTGAAGCAGTTGTTGTAAAAAATGTCGGCAAAGCTGGGCGCGATGACGCAGCGGATGCCGAAGTCTTTGATCGCCCAAGGCGCGTGTTCGCGCGAAGAGCCACAGCCGAAGTTGTCGCCCGCGACAAGGATCTGCGCGTCGCGGTATTGCGGTTTGTTCAGCACGAAATCGGGGATCTCGTTGCCTTCGCGGTCATAGCGCATTTCGTCGAACAGGTTCACGCCAAGGCCGGAGCGTTTGATCGTCTTGAGAAAGACCTTGGGGATGATCATGTCGGTGTCGATGTTCACCAGCGGCATGGGGGCCGCGGTGCCGGTGATTTCTGTAAACTTTTCCATCGGGGTATCCTTCGGAGAGTGCGGGAACCGCGCCGCCGACCGGCGCGTTCTAGGCAAATGGGGTATCAGGAGGGCATGGCATGTCGTACCAAACCGGCACGAAAGTGGAATGGGACTGGGGCAATGGCACCGGGACCGGCAAGATCGTCAAGAAATACACGCAAGAGATCACGCTGAAGCTGCAAGGCAGCGAGGTGACCCGCAAGGCGAGCGATGAAGAACCGGCCTATAAGATCGAACTGGACGACGGCAGCGAAGTGCTGAAGTCCGGCAGCGAGCTGCGCACGGCCAACTGAACCCTGCGCAACCCGCCCGGTATCCATGCCCCGGTCGCTCACGCCAGTTCGCGCACGTCGGTCAGGTGACCGGTGAGTGCGGCGGCTGCGGCCATGCCGGGGGACACGAGATGCGTGCGGCCCTTATAGCCCTGACGCCCCTCGAAGTTGCGGTTCGACGTGGCCGCGCAGCGTTCGCCGGGGGCAAGCTGGTCGGGGTTCATCGCCAGACACATGGAGCAACCCGCCAGACGCCATTCGAAACCGGCCTCGCGGAAGATATCCGCCAGCCCTTCTTCCTCGGCCTGTGCGCGGACGAGACCCGAGCCGGGCACGACCATCGCACGCAGACCGTCCTTGATCTTCTTGCCTTTCAGCACTTCGGCAGCGGCGCGCAGGTCTTCAATGCGACCATTGGTGCAGGAACCGATGAAGACCGTGTCGATCTCGATATCGGTGAGTTTCTGACCCGGTTTCAGGTCCATATACTCCAGCGCACGTTTCACCGCATCGACCTTGCCGCCTTTGAAGTCTTCGGGCGCGGGCACGGTGGCGTCAATTGGCAGCACGTCTTCGGGCGAGGTGCCCCATGTGACGACAGGTGCGATGTCTTCGCCTTTCAGCGTGACGACCTTGTCCCAATGGGCGTCTTCGTCGGAGAAGAGTGTTTTCCACCAGTCCATCGCCGCTTCCCATTGTGCGCCTTTCGGGGCGTGGGGGCGGCCTTTGCAATACTCGAAGGTCTTTTCGTCGGGCGCGATCAGGCCCGCGCGTGCGCCGCCTTCGATCGCCATGTTGCAGACGGTCATGCGGCCTTCCATCGACAGATCGCGGATCGCTTCGCCGCAGTATTCGATGACGTAGCCGGTGCCGCCCGCGGTGCCGGTGGCGCCGATGACGGAAAGGGTGATGTCCTTAGCCGTGACGCCGGGGCGCAGCTTGCCGGTGATCTCGACCTTCATGTTCTTGCCCTTGCGCTGGATCAGCGTCTGGGTGGCAAGGACGTGCTCGACCTCGGAGGTGCCGATGCCGTGGGCCAGTGCGCCAAAGGCGCCGTGGGTCGCGGTGTGGCTGTCGCCGCAGACGACGGTCATGCCGGGCAGGGTCCAGCCTTGCTCGGGGCCCACGATATGCACGATGCCCTGACGGATGTCCGACACCGGGTAGTAATGCACGCCGAACTCGCGCGCATTCTTGTCGAGGGCCGAGACCTGAATGCGGCTGTCTTCGGTCATCGCTTCGGGGTCTTCGCGGCCCTCGGTGGTCGGCACGTTGTGATCCGGCACGGCGATGGTCTTGTCCGGGGCGCGCACGGTGCGGCCCGACATGCGCAGCCCTTCAAAGGCCTGTGGGCTGGTCACTTCGTGGACGAGGTGACGGTCGATATAAAGCAAGCAAGTGCCGTCATCGGCTTCGTGGACGACATGAGCGTCCCAGATTTTATCGTAAAGCGTCTTGGGGGACATGATGGTCCTCTCCCGTGGTTTGGAATGGCTATGGGTGTGGCTGAGAGGGGTGGCTTATAGTCGCGCCAGAACGCTATGCGTCGCGCCGAAAAAGCGTTCGCGCAGACGCGCACGGTCGCAAAGATCAAACACCAGTATCATGGGGCAAGGGATATAGAGCCTGAGCGAGTCTCGCAAGGTGTCGTGATCGTCTTGGAGGCAGGGGGTAGGCTGCGGGTCATCTTGCCCCGGCGCACAGCCTGTGCGACCGTGATCCTCCCTAGCTGCGAAGGCCGACCATGATCCCTGAAAGCCACCCGTTTTCGAACTTCCTGCTGTCGCTTCAGGCTTTGTTCGATGGGGTGCTCGGCTTTGGGGAAAGCATTCTGAGCCCCGGCTGGCGGCAAAACCAAATCCTGATCCTGCTGGCCTTGGTGGCGTTGGCGTGGGTGTTGCACCGGGTCACCGGCGTGATGTTGCAAAACTGGGTCCGCTCCCGCGAAGGCTGGTCCAAGTGGCAATTGCGCGTGGTGGTGCAGGTCAAGCGACGATTGGGGTTGATCTGGTTCGCTTTGCTGGCGGGGCTGCTTTATCAGGTGATGCAAAACGTGACTTGGCCGTCACGGTCCTATCTCATCGGTTTGGCGGCGACGCTGGCGGCGATCTATGTGGGCATCGCTTTCGCCGCGCGTCTGGTGCGCAACCGTCCCTTGCGGCGCATGGTGACATGGGGGCTGTGGATCTATGCCACGCTCTACATGCTAAACGTCGCCGATGATGTGGCCCTGTTTCTGGACGGGGTCGCGCTGACTGTGGGCGAATTCCGCCTCTCGGTGCTGACCATTCTGACCGCGCTGGTGGTTGTCGGCGCGCTTTTGACCATGGCGCGGCTGGTCAGCACGACCACCGCCGCGACGATCCGCAAGAACGAAGACATCAGCCCCTCCATGCAGGTGCTGGCCGTGAAGGGGGTTCAAATCCTGCTCTACGGGCTCGCGTTCTTCATCGGTGTGCGGGCGGTGGGGATCGACCTGACTGGTCTTGCGGTGCTGTCGGGTGCGATCGGCGTGGGCCTCGGTTTCGGTCTACAAAAGGTGGTGTCGAACCTCGTCTCGGGCGTGATCATCCTGCTCGACAAGTCGATCAAGCCCGGCGATGTGATCAGTCTGGGCGAGACCTTTGGCTGGATCCAAACGCTCGGCGCGCGCTATGCATCTGTGGTGACGCGGGACGGTAAGGAATACCTGATCCCGAACGAGGACCTAATCACCGGGCAGGTGGTGAACTGGTCCCACTCCAATGACTTTGTGCGGCTCGATATCTATTTCGGCACGGCCTATTCCGACGATCCGCATCTGGTGCGCAAACTGGCGGTGGAGGCGGCCAAGGGCGTCGACCGGGTGCTGAGCTACAAGGCCCCGGTTTGCCATATCGTGGGCTTTGGCGATTCGTCGGTGGATTACATCCTGCGCTTCTGGATCAAGGATCCGACCGGCGGGCTGACCAATATTCGCGGCAATGTCTATCTGGCGCTTTGGGATGCTTTCAAGGAACACGGCATCTCCATCCCCTTCCCGCAGCGCGAGGTAAAAGTCATCGAAGACAGTCAACTGGCCCTGTCGCGCGCCGCGGCATCGCGGGATATGCCTGAGTGAGCGGGGATTTGCGCCGTGGTTAACGCTATGGCTACGCGATCCATTGAAAAATAAACCCCGGGTCGCTAAATTGGGGCTGCTCGGCACCGGGGCAAGCGTTCAGCATTGATGGTGCTATTTACGAAGGAGGACAATGTCCTGTCTCTTAACGTTGACGCAGCGCAGGCTGCTGACCATGGGGCTGCAATGACTGCCGCCTCGCAAATCGCAACCAGCGACGACCTGCTGGCGCTTATCCTTTCCTCGCTGAATGACGACAAGGCCGAAGATATCGTGCAGATCGATCTGCGCGGCAAGACAGCCATCGGCGACTATATGGTGATCTGCTCGGGCCGCTCCACGCGGCAGGTTTCGGCGATCTCGGAAAAGCTGGCGCAGGCCGTCAAAGACGCCACCGGACGCACGTCCAAGATGGAAGGCCGTGAAACCGGCGACTGGGTCTTGATCGACACAGGCGACGTTGTCGTGCATGTCTTCCGGCCCGAAGTGCGTGAATTCTACCAGCTTGAAAAGATGTGGCTGGGCGGCGACGACGCGGCCACAGCGGCACCGCACTGATCCCGCTTTGCGGGCCTAGGTCATGCGGGTTCACATCTGTGCCATGGGCCGGCTTCGCGCCGGTCCGGAAAAAACCCTTGTCGATGATTATCTGACCCGGTTCGACCGGACCGGGCGCGGTCTGGGCCTTGGCCCCGCGCGCGTGGTCGAGATGGAAGACAAGAAGAACGGCGGCATGGCCGCCGAAGCCGTGCTGCTACGGCGCGCGATCCCCCAAGGGGCGGTGATCTGCGTCTTGGATGAACGCGGCAAGGTCGAAACCTCCCCCGCATTCGCCGAACGGCTTGGCAATTGGCGTGACGCCGGGCGGGGGGATTTGGCCTTTGTCATCGGCGCCGCCGATGGCATCGACCCCAGCCTGCGGGCAGAGGCGGATCATGCACTCTCTTTTGGCAAGATGGTCTGGCCGCATATGCTGGTGCGGGTCATGCTGGCCGAACAGCTTTACCGCGCCGCCGCGATCCTCTCGGGCGGGCCTTATCACCGGGTCTGAAAGGGCGCAGGTCAGGGCAGCGGGATCGTCACCAATTCCGAAGACCAGCCACTGACGCTGTCGCGCGCCTGAATGCTGACCTCTGTCATCCCTTCGGGGATGCGCACGCCAGAAAGCGAGCGGGTGAAGGGCTGCTCTTTCACATGCGGATGTGCCAGATTGCGGGTGCCCAAGGGTTTCCCATCGGGGTCCAGAATGCGCCAAGCGTCGGCATAGTGGTCCCAGCCACTGTCGTTGTGCCGGATGGTGACGTCAAACTTCCACAAATCGCCCTGTCGATCGACCGTGACATTCAGAATGGCGGGCGGATCGGCGAAACCCGGCGCGGCAAAGGCCAAGAAGGCGAGAATGAGGCTACGTTTGAACATGGGACACCAATAAAACAACGAACTGAATATAGCGCATTTCGGAAAGGTTCCAAGGTAGGCGGAAGTTGGGCCCGGTGCAATTCACCCTGAAGCCGCAATTTAGTGGTGCAATTGCACCAAGCGCGCGGCAAACTGGCCAAGCCCGCGCCATAGGTTCTATGCTGCGGGCCAGAGGAGGGACCGCAATGCAGATGCCAACACCCGATGCCGGGATCATTGCGCGCAAGGCGCGTGTCGTGGCGCGGCTGCGTGCGGCGCTGCCCCGCGATGCCGTGATCGACGATGCGCATGAGACCCGCGCCTATGAATGTGACGCGCTGACGGCCTATAAATGCCCTCCTCTGGCCGTGACCCTGCCTGCCAGTACCGAAGAAGTCTCGTCCATTCTGGCAATCTGCCATGAGGAGGGCGTGCCGGTGGTGCCGCGCGGCTCGGGCACCTCGCTTGCCGGAGGAGCCTTGCCCACCGCTGATAGCGTGGTGCTGGGGGTGGCGCGCATGGCCGAGGTGCTTGAGGTCGATTACGACAACCGTCTGATGCGCGTGCAGACCGGGCGCACCAACCTCAGCGTCACCGGCGCGGTGGAGGAAGACGGCTTCTTCTACGCGCCCGACCCCTCCAGCCAGTTGGCCTGTGCCATCGCGGGCAATATCGCGATGAACTCGGGCGGGGCGCATTGTCTGAAATACGGGGTCACCACCAACAACCTCTTGGGCGTCACCATGGTCATGATGGACGGCGAAGTGGTCGAGATCGGCGGCGGTTATATGGACGCGGGCGGGCTGGACCTTTTGGGCGTGATCTGCGGCTCCGAGGGGCAGTTGGGCGTGGTGACCGAAGCCACCCTGCGCATCCTGCCCAAACCCGAAGGCGCGCGGCCCGTGCTCATGGGCTTCGACGACAACGCCGTCGCCGGGGCCTGCGTCAGCGACATCATCAAGGCCGGCGTCTTGCCCGTGGCGATCGAATTCATGGACCGCCCCTGCATCGAGGCGACGGAGGCTTTCGCCCATGCAGGCTACCCGATGTGCGAGGCGCTGCTGATCGTCGAGGTCGAAGGCTCCGACGCAGAGATCGACCACCAGCTGACCCTGATCACCGAGATTGCCCGCCGCCACAACCCGGTGGAACTGCGCGAAAGCACCAGCGCCGAGGAAAGCGCCGCGATCTGGCTGGGCCGCAAGTCCGCCTTTGGCGCGATGGGGCAGATCAACGACTACATGTGCCTCGATGGCACCATCCCGGTGAATGAGCTGCCCATGGTGCTGCGCCGCATCGGTGAGATGTCCGATGACTATGGCCTCAAGGTCGGCAATGTTTTTCATGCGGGCGACGGCAATATGCACCCGCTGATCCTGTTTGACGCCAACAAACCCGGCGATCTGGAGAAATGCGAGGCCTTTGGCGCCGACATCCTGCGGCTCTGCGTCGAAGCGGGCGGTTGCCTGACCGGGGAGCATGGGGTCGGGATCGAAAAGCGCGATCTGATGCATGAGCAATACGCCCCCGCGGATCTAGAGGCGCAATTGATGGTGAAGGATGTCTTCGACCCGGCATGGCTGCTGAACCCGGCCAAGGTCTTCCCCCTCGACGTGACGGAAGGGCGGCGCGGCAGCGGCGCATCGGTGGCGGCGTGACGGTGACTTCCGAGGCGGAACTGGCCGAGGCGATCCGTGCCGCTGATGCGCCCCTCTCCCTGCGCGGCGGGGATACGCGCGGCATGGCGGGGCCGGGTGCGGCACTGTCGCTTGCCGGTTTGCGGGGGATCACCCTTTACGAGCCGGGCGCGCTGACGCTGGTCGCGCAGGCGGGCACGCCGGTCTCCGAGATCGAAGCCGCTTTGGCCGCCGAGGGCCAGCGGCTGGCCTTTGAACCGATGGACCACCGCGCGCTCATGGGCCGCAGCGGCACGCCGACCATCGGCGGGGTCTTTGCCGCCAATGTCAGTGGCCCGCGGCGGCTTGCCGTTGGGGCCGCGCGGGATTTTCTTTTGGGGGTGCGGTTCGTCGATGGGCAGGGGGCCATCATCAAGAACGGGGGCCGGGTGATGAAGAACGTCACCGGCTATGATCTGGTCAAGCTGATGGCCGGGTCGCAGGGCACCTTGGGCGCGTTGACCGAAGTCTCGCTAAAGGTGCTCCCGAAACCTGAAACCAGCGCGACGCTCGTGCTGTCCGGGCTGGACGACCCCGCTGCCATCGCCGCGATGGCGCTGGCCATGCGCAGCCCCTTCGAGGTGACCGGCGCGGCCCATGACCCGGCGCAGGGGCGGACGGTCCTGCGGTTGGAGGGGTTCGAGACCTCGGTCAGCTACCGGATCGGGCGGTTGAAGGATTTGCTCGCCGCCACGGGGGGCGAGATTGAAGTGCTTGCAGAAGGTAGCTCAGAGACCCTCTGGCGGGATCTGCGAGATGTGGCGCCCTTCCATGGGGCGGCGGGCGATGTCTGGCGCCTGCACTGCCGCCCGACCGAGGCCCCGGCGCTTGCGGCAAAAGCCGGAGCGGAGGTGCGGCTCTATGATTGGGCCGGGGGGCTGCTATGGCTGCGCATGGCCCCCGGCACGGACCTGCGCGCGCGCTTGGGGCAATATGACGGCCACGCGACCTTGTTGCGGGCCGAGGCGGCGGGGGCGCTGCCACGACAGGAACCCGAAGCGCCGGGGGTGGCGCGGTTGACGGCGGGGCTCCGGGCCAAGTTCGACCCCCGTGGCCTGTTTAACGCCGAAGCCTTGGCCCTCAGCGCATGACTTTGGTGCTGGTCTTCCTCATCGTCTTTCTGATTGGCCCGTTTCTGTTCAAGGCGCTGATCGCCGTGCCGCCTTCGCTTAGGGCCATCCGTGCCTTGGCGGCGATGGTGCTAGCGACCTTTCTGATCGCGCTTGCCCTGCGCTATGGTCTGACGCGCTATTGGAGCGACAGCGCTTGGCTGTTGGGGGCCATCGCCTTGGCGCTCTGGGCCGCTTGGATCGGGGTGATTGCGCTGGTGATCCAAGCGCTGCGCCGGGCCGATCCGCGCCCGGCGATGCGCCGGTGGAGCGGGGTGCTGGGGGCCGTGGGCACGACGGTGCCGTGGTTCGGTCTCGTCCTCGCCAATCTGATGCGCAGCACATAGGAACGGAGCCGCCATGCAAACCACCTTTACCCCTGAGCAGTTGCAGGATCCTTACACGCAGCGCAGCAATGAGATTCTGCGCGCCTGTGTGCACTGCGGCTTTTGCACGGCGACCTGCCCGACCTATCAGGTCTTGGGCGATGAGTTGGACAGCCCGCGCGGACGCATCTACCTGATCAAGGACATGCTGGAGAACGACCGCGACCCGGATCCAAAGACGGTTCAGCATATCGACCGCTGCCTCTCTTGCCTCGCTTGTATGACGACCTGCCCCTCGGGGGTGCATTACATGCATCTGGTCGATCACGCCCGCGCTTATATCGAGGAACGCTACAAACGCCCCATGGGCGAACGCGCCCTGCGCTGGATGCTGGCGCGGATTCTGCCCTATCCCACACGCTTTCGGCTTGCGCTGCTCGGGGCCAAGATCGGGCGGCCTTTTGCCCGGCTGATGCCCGACGCGCGGCTGCGCGTCATGCTGGAGATGGCGCCCAAGACGGTCCCCCCGGTCAGCCGCAACGACGACCCGCAGAGCTTTCCGGCTAAGGGCAAGCCGCTGCGCCGGGTGGCCCTGATGACCGGCTGCGCCCAAAAGGCGCTGAACACCGATATTAACGACGCCACGATCCGGCTGCTAACCCGCGCGGGCTGCGAGGTGGTGGTGGCCCACGGGGCGGGCTGTTGCGGCGCGCTGACCCATCACATGGGCAAGACCGATGAGAGCCACGCCCACGCCGCCCGCAACATCCGCGCATGGCGGGCCGAGATGGACGGCAAGGGCTTAGATGCCATTGTGATCAACACCTCGGGCTGCGGCACCACGGTCAAGGATTACGGCCATATGTTCCGCAATGACCCGCTGGCAGAGGATGCGGCGCGTGTCTCGGCCCTTGCGAAGGATGTGACGGAACTGCTGGCGGAGCTCGACTTGCCCTTCGCCGAACCGGCAGCGCCGGGCATGGTCGTCGCCTATCACGCGGCCTGCTCGCTGCAACATGGGCAACAGATCAAGGCCACGCCGAAGACCCTGCTGAAACAGGCGGGATACACGGTGGTGGAACCGGCGGACAGTCACCTCTGCTGCGGCTCGGCGGGCACCTACAATCTGATGCAGCCCGAGATTTCGGCCAAGCTGAAAGAGCGCAAGATCAAGACCTTGGAGGCTAAATCACCGGATGTGATCGCGGCGGGCAATATCGGCTGCATGATGCAGATCGGATCGGGCAGCGGGGTGCCGGTGGTGCATAGCGTCGAACTGCTCGATTGGGCCTGCGGTGGGCCAAAACCACCCGCGCTCAGCCGTGATCCCGACGCGCCTGCGCAGGTGCCGCGTTTGCGTTAAGCCTGCGCCGTATTTTCGCCGCAACTCCCCTATATCCGCCAAGTAAACATGGTTTTGAGGTGCATTTTGCGACAATTGTTGGCGGCTATCTTCGGCGTCTTTACCCTTGCCACGGCGGCGCTGGCCCAAGACAGCGCGCTCAAAGCGCTCGACAACGGTGTGGATGCCGCCGCTTGGGAGGCGGTGGGCCGTCTCGACATCGGTGGGACCGGCTTTTGCACCGGCACGCTGATCGCCCCGCGTCTGGTGCTGACCGCCGCGCATTGCCTGTTTGACCGCGAAACCAAGGCCCGGATCGACCATGGTGAGGTGCAGTTCCTCGCCGGTTGGCGCAATGGCCGCGCCGGGGCCTACCGCGACATTCGCCGCGCCGTGGTGCATCCCGATTACGTCTATGACGGTGAGGTCTCCTCGGGCCGGGTGCGCAATGATCTAGCGCTTCTGGAACTCTCCCGCCCGATCCGCAACACCACCATCCGCCCCTTCGGCACCGCCGCGCGTCCGCGCCCCGGCGACCGTGTAGGCGTGGTCAGCTATGCCCGCGACCGGGCCGAGGCACCGTCTTTGCAGGAGGTCTGCAAGGTGCTGGCCCAGCAAGAGGGGGTATTGGTGACCTCCTGCGCGGTCGATTTCGGCTCTAGCGGCGCGCCGATCTTTAGCTTCGTCGCAGGCGAGGCACATATCGTCTCTGTCGTTTCGGCCAAGGCCGAGGTCGAGGGCGCGCAGGTCTCGCTCGGCACCGCGCTTGGCGCGCCTTTGGCGCTGCTGCAAGCGGAACTGGTGGCGGGCAAGGGCGTGTTTCTGGATTCCAACCCCGCAGGCAAGCGCATCCGCGTCGGCGAAGAGCGCGGCACCGGGGCGAAATTCATCCGCCCGTAATTCTGCGCGGCAGGACTTGAAAGCGCGCAACCCCTTTCCCAAATGAGCTTTGCCGAGGTGCCTCAATAGGGCTTCGGCGCTTGAAAAACCGGGTCTGTCCAATGGTGGAAGGCCCGATATGTCAATCGCTCACTGATGAGGATGAACACATGCGTAGCTTTGATTTCGCACCCCTTTACCGCTCCAGCGTTGGTTTCGACCAGATCGCCAACATGATGGACCGGGTTCTGACAAATGATGGGGCCACCCCCAGCTATCCCCCCTACAATATCGAAAAGCTCGACAACGATGCCTATCGCATCTCGATCGCCGTCGCCGGTTTCTCGGATAGCGATCTGAGCGTCGAAGTGCGTGAGAAGGCGCTGATCGTTTCGGCCCGCAAGGCGGATGAGGATGAGGCCAAGACCTATCTGCACCGTGGCATCGCCACCCGCGCCTTTGAGCGTCGCTTCCATCTGGCGGACCACGTTCAGGTCATCGGCGCGGCCCATGCCAATGGCATGCTGCATATCGAGCTTGAGCGTCAGGTGCCCGAGGCCCTGAAACCGCGCCAGATCACCATCTCTTCCGAGGTGAAGGCGATCGACAAGGACGTGGTTGACGCCAAATCCGTGAACTAAGCGCAACCGTTCAAGCGCTATGCGAAGGCCCGCTTTTGGCGGGCCTTTTTTGTGGGCGGTCGCCTCCCAAGCTCGACCCGTTCGTGGGTGAATATCTGCCGAAGCCTAGGGGCGAAAACGGCGGCTTTCTGCTGCGCGGGGGGGCGGGGTGAAACCAAGCAAAAGCTGTCGGGTTGAGTGGGGGACCGGGCAGGCGTGCCCGGACAACAGCGTGCAGAGTACCGCACGCGCAATGAAAGGAAGAACCATGACGACCTATGCAAATTCCCTACGCAAGCTTTCCCTGACCACGGCTGTCGCCGCTCTTATGGCGGCCCCAGTCGCCGCACAGACCCTGGACGCGGGTGTCGGCACCGATGCGACCGCCGATCTGGCGGGCACGGAATTGGACACCACAGCCGGGGCCGAGGCGAATGGCACCCTGACCACCGAACAGTCCATCGACCAAACCGCGACCTCGGACATTGATACGGATGCCGATATCGCGTTGGATGGCAGCACCGTGGCCGTCGCCTCAGATGATACGGTCATCGGCACCATCTCGAACGCAGAGCCGCAAGCGGACGGTTCCATGCGCTATTCCATCGATCTGGCCGAGGAATTCGCCGCCGATAGCGACCGTGCGGTCGTGCAGATCGACCAAGATGTCGACGCCGATGGCCAGCTGCTCATCGGCATGACGGGCGAAGAATTCGCCGCGGCTCTGTCCCAGCAAGTGAATGCGGACGGCGCGGCGCAGACCCGGACCAACTAAGACGGGTCACCCCAGGGCGTATCTCTCCCCCGCCCGAAGGCCGGCAGCATGAAAGTGCTGTCGGCTTTTTCGTGTTCGGGCTGGCGGCCATCGGGTTGCAAACTCTCCGGGACAGGGCTACTCCGCGTTGGTTATGATATAACATATCGAATCATGACGCAGGCCAAACCACGGAGAACGACATGCCCCAAACATCCGCATCCCCGCTATTCTTCCTGACGCTGAGCGCGGGCCTTGCCCTTTCGGCCCCGGTCTTGGCTGAGACGAAAGAGGCATCGCATGACCACGATCATTCCCATGCGCATGACCACGCCCACGACCAGAACGACATCTACAATGGCTACTTTGACGACGCGCAGATCAAGGATCGGCCCTTGTCGGATTGGGCGGGCGACTGGCAATCGGTCTACCCGCTGTTGCAGCAGGGCGCGCTGGACGCGGTGATGCAGGATAAGGCCGAACACGGCGACAAGACGGCGGCGGAGTACAAGGCCTATTACGAGGTTGGCTATGCCACCGATGTGGACCGCATCACCATCGACGGTAATGCCGTGACCTTCTTCCGGGACGGTGATCCGGTGCAAGGGCGCTATGCCAGCGATGGTTATGAGGTGCTGACCTACAAGAAGGGCAACCGCGGCGTGCGCTATGTCTTTGCCAAAGAGGGCGGCGATGCCGAAGCGCCGGAATATATCCAATTCAGCGACCATATCATCGCGCCGCAAAAGGCCGATCACTATCACCTCTACTGGGGCGACGACCGCGCCGAGGTTTTGGAAGAGTTGACCAACTGGCCGACCTATTTCCCCGCCGAGCTGAGCGCGTCTGAGATCGCGGCGGATATGCAGGCGCATTAAGGGCGGCCCGCGGCATGACTGGCAAAAAGCGAAACCTGCGCAGCGGGCTGAAACAGCGGCGGCGTCAGGGGAACCCGATGGCAGCCTTTGACCAACTGCCGCCGCCCCTGCGGGCATGGCTGGCGCAGGCGGCGCTGCCGTGGTCGCCTCGTTCGGCGCATCGGCTGTGGTGTCGGGCGTTGCAGCGTTGCGAAGGTGATGTCGCGCAGGCGATCTCGCATCTTTCGCAGGCGGAGCGCCGGATGCTGGCACAGGACCGGCTGACGCAATAGCCCGAGGCAAAACGGGGCGCGCCATGGCACGCCCCGTTTCTTTAACTTCCGCCGGTGCTTAGACCGACAGGCAGACGTATTTCATCTCAAGATAGTCTTCGATCCCGTGGTGCGATCCTTCGCGCCCAAGGCCGGATTGCTTGACCCCGCCAAAGGGCGCAAGCTCGGTCGAGATGATGCCGGTGTTGACGCCGACGATGCCATATTCCAGCGCCTCGGCCACCTTGTAGACGCGGCTGAGGTCCTTGGCATAGAAATAGGAGGCAAGGCCGAAGATCGTGTCGTTGGCCATGGCGATCACGTCGTCCACATCCTCGAACTTGAAGAGCGGCGCGAGGGGGCCGAAGGTCTCTTCCTTGGCGACCTTCATGTCCTGCGTCACGCCGGTCACGATGGTGGGTCCGAAGAAGTTCCCGCCCATGTCGTCCTTGGCGTTGCCCAGAATGATTTCCGCGCCGTTGTCGACTGCATCCTTGATATGCTCTTGCACCTTATCCGACGCCTCGGGGTTGATGAGCGGGCCCAGATCGGTGCCTTCTTCCAGCCCGTCGCCGACCTTCATCTGGCTCACGCGGTCCTTCAGCTTGGCCGCGAAGGCGTCATAGACGCCCGCCTGCACATAGATCCGGTTCGCGCAGACGCAGGTCTGGCCGTTGTTGCGGAACTTGCACATGATCGCGCCCTCGACCGCCGCGTCGAGATCGGCGTCGTCGAAGACGATGAAGGGCGCATTGCCGCCCAGTTCCATCGAACATTTCATCACCTGATCGGCGGCCTGTTTCAGCAGGATGCGCCCCACCTCGGTCGAGCCGGTGAACGTCAGCTTGCGCACGGCGGGGTTCTCGCAGAACTCCTTGCCCACGGCGGAGGAGGAGGAGGATGGCACCACGTTGAACACGCCCGCCGGGATCCCTGCGCGTTCCGCGAGCACACCCATGACGATGGCCGAGAGCGGAGTCTCTGCCGCCGGACGCGCCACAAAGGAACAGCCCGCCGCCAGCGCTGGCGCGGCTTTGCGGGTGATCATCGCGTTGGGGAAGTTCCACGGGGTGATCGAGGCCGCGACGCCGATGGGCTGTTTCATGACCATGATGCGCTTGTCACGCTGGTGGCCGGGGATCATCTCGCCGTAGACGCGCTTGGCCTCTTCGCCGAAGAATTCGATGAAGGAGGCGCCATAGGCGATCTCGCCCTTGGCTTCGGCCACCGGCTTGCCCTGTTCGGCGGTGAGAATGGTGCCCAGATCGTCTTGGTTCTCCATCATCAGGTCGAACCATTTGCGCAGCACGGCGGCGCGTTCCTTGCCAGTCCAAGCGCCCCAGTCTTTTTGCGCCTTCTCGGCTTGGGCAATCGCGCCCGCGACCTGCGCGCGGCTGAGGTCGGCGACCTGTGCGATGACATCGCCCCGCGCGGGATTGGTCACGTCAAATGTACCGTCGTCGCCTTCGACCCATTGGCCGCCGATATAGGCGCGGGTTTCAAGCAGGCTGGGGTCTTTCAGCAGTGATTTCAGATCCGTCTTAGCATCAGTCATGTCATCTCTCCGCTATTCTCTATAGCCTCCAAAGCAACAACGAGTATGATTGTCCAGTTGAGTTTGATCAAATCCGGGGTGGGAGACCCAAATGATGCTAGATGACGCCTATGCAAACGCTGCCTATATCGACGGGGCCGACGGCTTTCCGCCCCGCTGGGAAAAGGAGGCAGAGGCATTCCGCGCGTCATTGGGGGCGCGGGCGCAGCTTAACGTGCGCTATGGCCCTTCGGACCGTCAAAAGTTCGACTTCTTCCAGCCCGAGGGTGTCTCGCGCGGCACGGCGGTCTTCGTGCATGGCGGCTATTGGAAGGCTTTCGATAAGAGCTATTGGTCGCATCTGGCCGCCGGTTCTTTGGCGCGGGGCTATGCCGTGGCGGTGCCGTCCTATGACCTTTGCCCCGAGGTGCGTATTTCCGAGATTTCCACCCAGATCGCCGCGGCGCTGACCGAAGTGGCGAACCGCACGCAGGGCACCATCGTGTTGTCGGGCCATTCGGCGGGGGGGCATTTGGTGGCCCGCATGACCGACCCGCTGCTGCTGGGAGCCGAGGTGCGCGACCGGATCACGCGGATCGTGCCGATCTCCCCCGTGGCGGATCTGGCGCCCTTGTTGCAAACCGAAATGAACGACACCCTGCGGCTGGATGAGGCCGAAGCCGCCGCTGAAAGCCCGATCAAGATGACCCCGCCCCATGGTGTGGATGTGACCGTTTGGGTCGGCGCGGCGGAGCGGCCCGCCTTCCTCGAACAGGCCGAGAATTTCGCCCGCAGTTGGGGCGCGAAACATGTGGTGGCCGAGGGCAAGCACCATTTCGACGTGATCGATCCGCTGTCAGAGCCGGACAGCGACCTGACCAAAGCGCTGTTGGGCAGCTAAGGTCCGCATTTTGCGGCAAATGCCTCGCCTTATTGCGCGTAAGGCATTTGCCGCAGTGCCGCGGAAACACTATGTCAGAAGGGCAAAGGCCCCTGTCCGGCCGCGCGACCTAATGGAAAGGGCCGAAGATGAGAATCGTTAAATGGGTGTTCTGGGTGACCGTCTGGGTGCTGGTGGGGGCATTCTTCCACTATACCCTGCCGCAGACCGATATCGTCCGCGTCACGGACACCTATGAAAAGCGGATCGACTTCGGCAACAATTCGATCTTCTGGTCCGGCTCATCAACCGATAGCGCGGGGCAGGCGGTCAACCGCGATGTCTTTTTCATCCAGACCCGCCGGGCCAAGGGCGATGTCATGGTCTACCGCAACGAAGACACCGGCTGGGGCTGGCCGCCCTATTTCAAGTTCGACACCGCCAACCTTCAGGCCGAGGCAGCCGATGCCCGCAGCACCACCGGCGCGCCGCAGTATTACGCGCTGAAACACTATGGCTGGCGCAGTGAGCTGTTGTCGATCTACCCCAATGCCATTTCGCTCCGCCCGGTCGAGGGGCCGGAAGCGAGCAAGGGCATCCCCTTCGTGACCATCATCGTGCTGACCCTCTCCGCGGCGCTGTTCTATGCGATCTGGGTGCGCTGGCGGCGGTTCCGCCGGGCGCGGTTGGACCCCAAGATCGAGGCGATCGAGGATGACATCGCCGCGCGCCGGGGCCGCTTTGCCCGCTGGAGGGCCGAACGGCGCGCGCGCAAATAACCTCACCACGAACTGCAGGCGCTGAGCGGGGCAAGAAGCGCCCCGCATTCAGCTAAATTCTGGTATTCCATCCTATATGGACATCATCCTCGTCACCACGGTCATCGCGTCGCTCTTTGTCGTCATCGGCTTGGCCGAGCCTTTGGCCGCGCGATTGCGACTGCCGTTCAGCGTGATCTTGGCGGTCGTTGGCATCCTCATCGGGGCTTCGGCGATCTTTTTTCTGCGCACCGATTTGACGGATGCGTTGAACCCGGTGGCGGCGGCCATTCTGGGGCTGCCGATCCGGTCGAACGTCTTTCTTTATGTCTTCCTGCCGACGCTGCTGTTTCAGGCGACATTGGGCATGAACTTGCGGCGCATGGTCGACGACTGGGTGCCCATTCTGGTGTTGGCCGTGGTGGCCGTGGTGGTGGCGACCGTCAGCATCGGCTACGCGCTGTTTTGGGTGAGTGCCATTCCGCTGGCGGCCTGCCTGCTGATCGGGGCGATTGTCTCGACCACGGACCCTTCGGCGGTGGTCTCGATCTTCCGCTCGATCTCGGCCCCGCGGCGGCTCGCGCGGATCATTGAAGGCGAAAGCCTGCTGAACGATGCCGCCGCCATCGCGCTTTTCGGTCTGTTCATGGGCTATGTCATGCTGGGCATTCCCGACCCGGAACTGGGCAGCGCGCTTGCGCAATTCCCGATGCTGATCGCAGGCGGGGCGTTGGTGGGCTGGCTCGGCGCGCGGATCGCGGTTTGGGTCATGGCGCTGTTTGCGCGGCATGAATTGGCGCAACAGTCGATCTCGGTCGCGCTGCCCTATCTGGCCTATATCGTCGCCGAGCAAAGCGTCGGCGCTTCGGGGGTCATCGCCGTGGTGGCGGCGGGGTTGACGCTGAACCTCACCGCGCCGGGGCGGCTGCCGCCACAGGCGTTGACCAACCTGCGCGAGCTTTGGGACGTGCTGGCCCATTGGGCGGGGGCGCTGATCTTTATCCTCGCAGCACTGCTGATCCCCCGGCTGTTGGAAGAAGTCCGGCTAGAAGATTTCTTTCTTATCGCCGTCGTGGTGGTGGCTGCCATTTTCGCCCGCGCGGTGGTCCTTTTCGGGCTGCTGCCCCTGCTGACCGCGGCCAAGCTTTCGCCCTTGGTCGAGCGGCCCTACCGGGTGGCGATCCTTTGGGGAGGCTTGCGCGGGGCGGTCACGCTGGCACTGGCGCTGGCGGTGACGGAAAGCGTGCGGGTGCCGGATGATATTCAGCGGATCGTGGGTATCTTGGCCACGGGCTTCACGCTCTTCACCCTGCTGGCCCAGGGTACGACGCTGCGTTGGATCATCGGACGATTAGGGCTCGATCAACTCTCGCCCATCGATCACGCGCTGTCGCGTCAGGTCATCGCCGTGGCCCTGCAGACCGTGCGCGAGGACGTGGCCCAAACGACCGAGAATTACGACCTGAACCGCGACATCGTGCGCTCCGAAGCGAAACGGTTTGGCGAACGGCTTGAGACAGCGGTCAAGACCGCGGAGGAAGCGACCGATATCCTCGACCGCGACCGCATCGCGCTTGGGCTGATCGCGCTGGCGGGGCATGAGCGTGACACGATCCTCGCGCGGGTGCGCGAGCGGACGATCTCGGCGCGGATGGCCGATCTGGTGCTCTCGGATGCGGACCGGCTGATCGAAGGGGCGCGGACCCAAGGACGCAGCGGCTATCAACGCGCGGCGCGGCGCAGCGTGGCCTATGGGCGCACATTTCGCGCGGCGGCGGTGCTGCACGGGCGCTACGGCGTGTCGGGGCCGCTGGCGCGGATGACGGCGGACCGCTTTGAAATGCTGCTGTCGCAACGGTTGATCCTGCGGGATCTGGGCACTTTCATCGATGGCCGCATTCGCCGCATCCACGGGCGGCGGGTGGCGGAATTGCTGCACGACCTTCTGGCGCGCCGCATCGAAGGGATTGAGACCGCGCTGGAGGGGCTGCGCTTGCAGTATCCCGGCTATGCTGAGGAGTTGGAACGGCGTTTCATCCGCCGCACGGCACTGCGTTTGGAAGAGCGCGAATATACATTGATGCGCGAAGACGGTCTCTTTGGGGCCGAGGTCTATACCGCCTTGATGCAGGAACTGGCGACCCGGCGCACCGCGGCAGAGGGGCGCCCGGGCCTTGACCTCGCCGTGCGGCGCGGTGCTTTCATCGAGCAGTTTCCGCTGTTTGCGGATCTGCAGGAGGGCGCGCTCAAACGGCTGAGCCGGGCGCTCAAGACCCGCTATGTCGATATCGGCGACGTTGTTTTGCGCAAGGAAAGCCCCGCGCGCAGCGTGTTTTTCATCGCCTCAGGTGCTGTCGAATTGGAAAGCGCGGGTCAGACTTGGCGTTTGGGGCGGGGGGAGATGTTCGGCCAGATGGCCATCCTGACGAACCGCGTCCGTCGGGTGGATGTGCGCGCCATCGCGCCGACCACGCTTTTGGTTCTGGACGAGGACCGGTTCCGCCGCCTGCTGGAACGAAGCGCGGCCTTGCGCGAGGCGGTGCGTGCCAGTGCGGAGAAGCGCGGGATCGATCCTGTGGATCTGATCTCGGGCGGGCGGGGTTAGGTCGGCGCGTCAAACGCTGGTGAGGCGTTTGGGGCCGGTGTGGTGCAGGGTATTTGAGAAAGGATGAAGATAGGGGGGTGCGGCCGGTAGAGGCGGCCGCACCTTTGGCTGGGTTAGTCGTCGGGGGTGATTTCGCCGGTGGTGGCGTCGATCAATAGTTCGCGTTCGCCGGTGGCGTCGGTCAGTTCGACTTCATAAACCATGCGGTCATCTTCATCGTCGAGTGAGACTTCCTCGATCCATGTGCCGTCTTGGCCTTCCAGCTCGGTCAGTGCGGTCATCAGCACATCGCGGGCCGTGCCAGCGGCGCGCAACTCATCCTCTTGGAAGAGGCCGCTGAGGAAGCTTGTGAGCTGCTCTTCGGACTGCTTCATCACATCGCCGGTGGCGGCGTTGACGGTGACTTCGTACACGGATTCGCCGCGGACGAGGTCGATCTCATAGACCAGCCCGTCGCCTTCGGTTTCGATCTCGGCTTCCAGCACGCCGCCATCGATGCTGCTTTGCGCGGATTTAATGGCTTGGGACATGCTGATCCGCTCGGCCTCGGGGGCGGTCTCTTGCGCGAAGAGGGCTGCGGGGGCGAGCAGGAGCGATGTGGCGAGGGCGGTGAACTTACGTTTCATGGAAAAACCTCTTGCGTTGTGGTGCGTCGGGCCGCGTGGCGGCGTTCTTAGTTCAACGCTTGGCGCGGGGGGCCGTTCCAGACGGTAGGGGCGGGCGGCGCTAATCTGCGAAGAGGCCTGCGGGCTGGACGATCGCGCGGGCCTCGTCTTCGGTCACCTTGAGGAAATGGGCGAGGGTCGCGGCGTTGGTTTCGGGGTTGGCGTATTCGGAGAGGCGGCTGTAGTTTGCGAATTGGGCGTCGCGGATTTGGTCGACCTCATGCAGCATGTTCCCGCGGATCGTGGGGAGCAGGCGGGACAGGTTTTCTTGCGATGTTTGCGCGCCGCTCAGGCCGATGCGCCGGGCGTGGCCGCTGAGATAGGTGTCGGTCAGTTTGCATTCGACTTCGAGCATGCGCACCTGCGCGCGGTCCGAGGCGAAATCGCGCAGCAGGTCGAGGTTCGACGTGTCGATGCAGACGATCAGCCGCGTGCTGTCGTAGTAGTCGTAGAGCATCCGCATTAGGGCGCGGCGGTGGCGGGTGCGTTTTTCCAGCGTGGTTTGAATGCCGCCGAGGTCGGGCAGGGGGGTGTCTTCTTCGTTGAAGAGGAAATCCACCGCCGGGAGGCCGGTTTGCTGGCGTATCCGCCCCACGAGCCGTTTTGCCACATGCCATTTCTTGGCGATGATGATCAGCAGTTCACGCTCGCGGCCAAGGCTGGATTCCCTCTCCCAAAAGCGGGGGGCGAAGCGGCGGCCAATGCGGCCCCGCGCGGTGAGGAATTCGAACAGGTTGCGGCCTTCGTCGCTGATCTGGAAAGGCACCCCTTGGGCGGCGTAGAGCAGGCCGAGGCGGCGTTTGAGGTCCAGTGCCTCGGGGCTGATTTTGCGGGCGAAGAGGTGGTTCTGGCCGAGCAGCAGGTCATAGTGGTCATTGTAGAAGGTGACCGGCATGCCGTAGTCGGAAAACAGCAGGAAGGTCAGGCTGCGATTGGCGATTTCCCCTTCGGGGACGAGGTGGCGCACGAGGGTTTGAAAGAAGGTCTCATCCGGGATCCACGTGCTGCGGAAAAAGCGGATGACATCGGGGCGTTCGTGGCTGAATGCCATCAGCGCCTCGACGGTGCGGCGGCGCAGGCACCACCATTGGCTGCCGATCTGCACCTGAAGGTCGGCAGGGATCTTGCGGGTCAGGCCAAGACGCTTTTGCGCCTCGAACATTGCGTAGAAGCGTTTGCGCTGCGTGCGTTCGTTGAACCAATGGCGATAGATCAGCCGCTCTTCTTTCCAGCCGGTCTTGATCCAATCGCTTTCGAAGTAATCCACGCTTTCGATGAAATCCGCGTCAGTCTCATCAAGGAACCGATGCGCGTATTCGGCGGATTTGATCGCCATGCAATCGCCGGAGAGCAGGTAGAAATGCGTGGCGCGCGGGAAGGCTTCCATCGCGGCGGTGAGCGTGTCGAGCGTGGCTTGCACCAGTGACCATTCGCCCCAGCCACAGCGGGTGCGTTTGTGCGGGAAGGCGACGTTGGGGTTGTCGCGCAGGGCCGCGGTGATCTGGGCGTAGTCTTCGGCGCTGGCGGAGGCGTCGAAATGGATCGCCATGTAATCGCCCACCGCGGTCAGCCGCTCGGCTTGCCGGATAATGGCCTCCGGATCCTTGTGGCACAGCAGGATATAGGCAATTTTCGCCATGCAGGATACCGAATGTCCTTGTCGCGGCCCGCTTGCATCGGCCTTTTGTCGTGGATCACCTTCCTAGTTAATCCTGAAGACCGATTGAATAAACAGCATTTCTTTGCTTTTTTGCACCGAGGTCTGACTGTTGCTTAAAACAGCCAGCGCCAGCAGGAGGCAGGACGCGCATGGGTTTTCCCGGAACATGGATGACGGAAAGTGAAAGCATGGTGTACCGCGTGGTGCCAAAATGCGCCTGTTCGACCATCGGCCAGATCATGTATTATTCCGATCATGGCGAATTTTTTGACGGCGACATCCATGATGCCAAATCAGGCATTCATAAATGGGCTTTGGATGGGTCGCAGGGGCCGATCACCGAGAATGTGACGGCGTGCAAGTCCTATGCCTTTACCTGTGTGCGCAACCCTTACACGCGGATTCTGTCGTCTTTCTTTGACAAGATTTGCGGCATTCAGCGCAACGGGCGGCGCTATCGCGGCAATCTGGTGCCGCTGCTGGTGCAGAAATACGGGATCGACGTGGGCGGTGAGGACGGCAAGGAGGAGTTCGACCAGATTGCGAGCTTCCGGCGGTTCCTGCTGTTTGCCCGCGATACCATTCGTTGGCGGCGGCCAATGGACCCGGACATTCACTGGTCGGCGGTCTCGGGCCATGTCAGCACCTTTATCGTCAATGGCGGCACCTACGACCAGATCTTCTGGACCGAGCGGTTCAACGATGGGATGCAGCAGGTGCTTGATGCCGTGGACACGCCGCACCCCGTCGATCTGGCGGCGATCCCGCGCTTTAACGAGAGCGAGGGCCATGGGCCCAAGCGGGCGCATCCGGTCGAGGATTACTTTGACGATCTGTCGATGCATCTGATGCGCGAGATCTACAAGCGCGACTTCGATCTGTTCAAATATGACTTCGACAACCCCGGCAATAAGCAACCCCTAGGGGAGATCGATTTGGATGAGGTGCACGCCAAACTCGGTGACTGAGCGGCAGCATCTTGCACCGGGGCGGGGGGCGCTCTACATGCTTTGGCATGTCACAGGTCAAATCCAGTTCCAAATCCGATCCGAATTACAAGGTGATCGCCGAAAACCGCCGCGCGCGGTTTGATTACGCGATCGAAGAAGATATCGAATGCGGTATTATCCTTGAGGGATCCGAGGTGAAATCCCTACGCGAAGGCGGGGCGAATATTGCCGAGAGTTACGCTGCCGTAGAGGATGGCGAACTGTGGTTGGTGAACTCCTATGTGGCGCCCTACAAACAGGCCAAGACCTTTCAGCATGAAGAACGGCGCCGGCGCAAACTGCTGGTCAGCCGCAAGGAATTGGCCGATCTGTGGAACGCGACGCAGCGCAAGGGCATGACGTTGGTGCCTTTGGTGATGTATTTCAACCATCGCGGCATGGCCAAGATCAAGATCGGCGTGGCCAAGGGTAAGAAGCTGCACGACAAGCGCGAGACGGCGGCCAAGCGCGATTGGTCGCGGCAGAAGCAGCGGTTGCTGAAAGATCACGGGTAAGACGCGGGGCAGGCCCGGAATCAAGCCGTAGGCGCCGGGCCATCGCCTGCCCGCCCGTCACGCCAAAGGCGTGTCAGAATATACTAGGCGCACCTTTGGTGCGACCGGGCTGGCGATTTGGTGAGGCGGGCGCCTCCTTGACGGCACACATCAAAGCTGAACCATAAAGTGGTGCCAACAGCCCGTAGCATCTTCACCCCACGGGCAGGGGATGGCCCTCCTTGCACCTCTCATCCCCCCCTTCCACTTGCCAGCATCCCCCGCCGGTTATAGGCATGGGCAACGCCCGCGACGAAGGAGGCCCCCATGGCCGACGATCCCAAGACATTGGTTTCAACCGATTGGTTGGCTCAGCATCTGAAAGACCCGGACCTGCGCATCCTTGATGCCTCGTGGTATCTGCCCGACACCGGGCGCGATCCGAAGGCGGAGTATGATGCCGCGCACATCCCCGGCGCGCGGTTCTTTAACATCGACGATATCTCGGATGCGCGTTCGGACCTGCCGCATATGGCCCCGCCGATCGAGAAATTCATGTCGCGGCTGCGCGCCATGGGTGTGGGTGACGGGCATCAGGTGGTGGTCTATGACGGCGCAGGGCTGATGTCCGCCGCGCGGGTCTGGTGGCTGTTCCGCCTGATGGGGCAAGAGAATGTCGCCGTGCTGGATGGCGGGTTGCCGAAATGGCAGGCCGAGGGTCGCGAGACCGAAGACATGCCCCCCGTGCCGCGCGACCGCCATATGACCGTGCGTTTCCAGAACCAATTGGTGCGCGATGTGACACAGGTGGCCCATGCCTCCAAACTCGGCGATCCGCAGATCGTCGACGCCCGTGCCGCCGCACGTTTCCGCGGCGATGCGCCTGAACCGCGCGAGGGGCTGCGCGCAGGCCATATTCCCGGCGCGCGCAACGTGCCCTTCACCGAATTGCTCAACGACGACAAGACGATGAAAACCCCCGAAGAGACCCGCGCCATTTTCGAGGCGGCGGGCGTGGACCTGTCGAAACCCGTCATCACCTCCTGCGGGTCGGGCATCACCGCCGCCGTGCTGGCGCTGGCGCTGGAGCGGCTGGGCCACCGCAAATGGTCGCTCTACGATGGCTCATGGGCGGAATGGGGCATGTTCCCCACCGTGCCCGTGGCCACCGGCGCGGCTTAATCCTTTACCGTTACCTTCCAACCGGAGAACCCCATGTTCGAGACGCTCAAGGCGCAACCCGCCGATAAGATCCTCGCCCTTGTACAGGCCTACCGCGAAGACCCGCGCGACACGAAGATCGACCTCGGCGTCGGTGTCTACAAAGACGCCAGCGGCAACACCCCGGTGATGCGCGCCGTCAAAGCCGCCGAGCAGCGCATCTGGGAAAACCAAGACACCAAGGTCTACACCGGTCTTGCAGGTGATCCGACCTATACCAATGCGATGGCTGCGCTCGTTCTGGGCGATGCCGTCCCGCGCGGCGCGATTGCCGCCGCCGCCACCCCCGGGGGCACAGGTGCCGTGCGTCAGGCATTCGAACTGGTGCGTATGGCCAACCCCGAAGCGCGCGTTTTCGTCTCTGATCCAACATGGCCGAACCACCTGTCGATCCTGTCCTATCTGAGCATGGAAGTGGTGAACTACCGCTATTTCGACAGCGCGACCGGCGGCGTGAACTTCGATGGCATGATCGAAGACCTCAAGACCGCCAAGAAAGGCGATGTGGTCCTGCTGCACGGCTGCTGCCATAACCCCACGGGCGCGAACCTCAACAGCGCGGAATGGGACGCGGTGATCGAAGCGCTGCAAAGCACCGGTGCCGTGCCGATGATCGACATCGCCTATCAGGGCTTTGGCGACGGGCTGGAAGCGGATGCCGCTGCGACGCGCAAAGTGGCCGCTTCGGTGCCGGAATGCCTGATCGCGGCAAGCTGCTCTAAGAACTTCGGCATCTACCGCGAGCGGACCGGCATCCTGATGCTGGTGGCTGTCGAGGCGGCCCAGGGGCTGAACCAAGCCACTTTGGCCTTCCTCAACCGCCAGAACTACAGCTTCCCGCCTGATCACGGCGCGCGGATCGTGTCGACCATCCTGACCGATGACGAACTCAAGGCCGATTGGATGGCCGAGCTTGAGGATGTTCGCAACGCCATGCTGGGTCTGCGTGAGCAACTGGCGGGTGAGTTGCAGAAACTCTCCGGATCGGACCGCTTTGGCTTCCTCGCCCAGCATCGGGGCATGTTCTCGCGCCTTGGCACCACGCCGGATAAGGTCGACGCGCTGCGTGAGAAACATGGCATCTATATGGTCGGCGACAGCCGTATGAACATTGCCGGGCTGAACCAAAACAGCGTGCCGATCCTTGCTCGTGCGATCATCGACGTCGGTATCTAATCGCGCTCCGGGCCGCGCATGTCGCGGCCCGGTCAGCCTTCGATTGTTGCGGAACAATCGCCCTATGCCTCTATTCTGGCCTCTTTTAATCAAAACTTGGTCGAAATGGCATGTTTGGATAGCTTGAGTGAAAACTCAGGGTCGGGCCAATTTTAGAATCATTCCTACAGTGCATCCGCTTAGATGTGAGCTTGCCAGCGGTAGAGCTGGTGATCGTGACAGCCACGCTTGTCACCGTGTTGGGCTATTGGGTGCGCGGGCACAGCAGCCTACCCGGTAAGCATTGGTTTTTGCTGGCCATTTTGGCCATGGACCTCTGGCTTCTGTCGGTCGGGGTCGAACTTTCCGCCACCTCTGCCGCCTGCGCCTTTGGGGTCAGCCGTTGGGCGTGGATCGGCTTTGCGCTGCTGCCGACCTTCTGGGCTTTCTTCCTCTATGAATATGCGCTTGGGGCCAAGGTGCCGCGATGGCTGGTGCCGCTCTGCGCGGGGCTTGCGCCTGCGCTCATCACCCTCGCGGCGGTGACGAGCGGTTGGCATGAGACATTCTATGGCCCCGAAACCAAGTGGTTGCTGAGCGAAGACGGAGCCTATGTCCAATCCGACCACGGCCCGCTGTTCTTCATCGCGATCACCTATCTTTACATGGTCATCATGGCGGCGGCGGTCGTGGCGGGGCGGGCGGTGCGTTCGGCCAACCCGGCGGTGCGCAGCTTTTTCCTCAAGCTTTTTGCCGCGACGCTGATCCCCATGGTGGCCAATCTGGCCTATATCTTGGGCGGCATCACCCTGTTCAATACCGATCCGACGCCTTTCTCATTCGCGCTTTCGCTGACGCTGGTGGTCTGGCTGGTGGCCGATAACCGCTGGATCGACGTGAACGCAATCGCGCGCGAGCTGTTGTTCTACAACAGCACCGATCCGGTTTTTGTGGTCGACCCGAGCGGCGCCGCGATTGAGACCAATCCAGCCGCCGCCGACCTCTTGCGTCGGGAGGCCGACCCCGAGGCCCCGCTGAGCGCTTTTGGGGAGTTGGGGCCGATCATCCGCTATCTCGCGGCCCATGGCAGCCTGCCCGATGTGACCGATATCCAACTGGGCCACCGCCATTTCGCCGTGCGCGCCCATGCGATTTCTCTGGGGGCGGGGCAAAAACAGGTGGGCTGGGCCGTGGCGCTTTTGGATGTGACCGTGCAAAAGATTGCCGCCGAAAAGGCCATCGCCGCCGAGCAGATGCAGGCGCAGTTCCTCGCCACGGTCAGCCATGAGCTGCGCACCCCGCTGACGGTCATCAACGGCGCGCTTGGCTTGTTGTCGCAGGGTGGGGCCAAGATGAGCGATGCGCAAAAGGCGCGTCTGCTGGCAAAGGCCACGGGCAGCTCCGAGACGCTGACGACCTTGGTCAATGATTTGATCGACACCCAAAGCCTCAGCAGTGCCGAGTTCAGCATCGACCTGCACCCTGCCGCTCTCGCCCCGCTGGTGCAAAAGGCTGTGGCCCGGGCGGAGAGCCTGCAACCGGAGAAGGATATACGCTTCCGCTGCGAGATGCCCGAGACGGTGCTGACGGTCCAAGCCGATGCCGAGCGGTTGGGGCAGGTCTTTGGCAATGTGTTGTCGAACGCGGTGAAATTCTCTGCCCCGGGCGGTCAGGTGGAGGTCAGCCTTCAGCAATCCGAGGGCATGGCGCTGGTGCAAGTCAGCGACAGCGGCTGTGGCATCCCGCCGGGCGCGGAGGAGCAGGTCTTTGCGCCTTTTTCGCAGGTCGATGGCTCCGACACCAAGGTCGCCTATGGCAGCGGTCTGGGAATGCATATCACCCGGCAGATTCTGGACCGGCACGGGGGCAGCATCCGTTATGTGAGCGCCCCGGGTGTCGGCACGACCTTTACGATTTCTTTACCTCTAGTGGCCTAACGCAAACCGCCCGGCCATTGCGGGCCGGGCGGTCGATTGTTTGGCGATGTCGCCGGGGCTTAGCCCTTGGCGAACTCGGGGTAGGCTTCCATGCCCAGTTCCGACATGTCCAGACCGGTGATCTCGGCCTCTTCGCTGACCCGGATGCCACCGGCGGCTTTCAGGATCAGCCAGACGACGAAGCTGACGATGAAGACAAAGAGGCCAACCGCGGCAAAGCCGATGATCTGTGTGACGAAGGATGTACCTTCGGTATAGACCGGCACGACCAGCGTGCCCCAGAAACCGGCGATCAGGTGAACCGGGATCGCGCCGACCACATCGTCGATCTTGAACTTGTCGAGCATCGGCACGGTCAGCACCACGATGACACCGCCCACGGCACCGATCCAAAGCGCACCAAACAGCGTCGGGTCAAGCGGCCCTGCGGTGATCGAAACAAGGCCCGCCAGCGCGCCGTTCAGCACCATGGTCAGGTCGACCTTTTTGTACATCACCTGCGTCAGGATCAGCGCAGCGACGGCACCGGCGGCAGCGGCCATGTTGGTGTTGGCAAAGATCTGCGCCACGGCGTCCACGTCTTCGATGGTGCCCATGGCAAGCTGCGACGCACCGTTAAAGCCGAACCAGCCCATCCACAGGATGAACGTGCCCAAAGTGGCGAGGGCAAGGTTGGAACCCGGCATCGGCACAACGCGGCCATCCTTGCCGTATTTACCCAAACGCGGCCCCAGGACGATGGCCCCGGCGAGGGCGGCAAAGCCACCAGCGGCGTGCACGAGGGTCGAGCCGGCGAAGTCGCTGAAGCCCATGGCGGAAAGGAAACCGCCGCCCCACTGCCAGGACGCTTCGATCGGGTAGATGAAGCCGGTCAGCACGACCACGAAGATCAGGAAGGGCCAAAGCTTGATCCGCTCGGCCAGCGCACCCGACACGATGGAGGCGGTGGTGGCGCAGAACATCAACTGAAAGAAGAAGTCGGAGGCATTGGAATAGCCGCCCGCGTCGATCTCGGTCTTGATGTCCTTGGTCGCGAAGGTGCCAAAGACGCCTTCCATGATCCAATTGCCGTCACCGGGATACATGATGTTATAGCCCACCAGCCAATACATGACCGCGGCAAGCGCAAAGAGGCCCATGTTCTTGGTCAACTGCGTGGTGACGTTCTTGGAGCGGACAAGCCCGGCTTCCAGCATGGCGAAACCCGCGGCCATCCAGAAGACGAGGAAACCGCCGATCAGGAAAAGCAGGGTGTTGAAGATGAAGGTCGTATCCGCCAGCGTCGCGTATTCCGCGTCCTGTGCCAGCGCCAGCCCGGGCAGGGCGCTGACCGCCGCTGCAAGGGGAAGTATTAAGATGGGTTTCATATGGTCGTTTCCTGTCTGCGGGTCCGAATGCGTGCTTACCGAAGCGGGCGGCTGCCCGTGCAGCATGAGAAAACCGGATATCGGGCGCTCTTGGACAGGTTTGCCTGCCATATTTGCGCCATTGCGTGGCAGTGCCGCCTAAAAAGCGGGCGCAGGCTGGAATCTGCCTATAAATTAATCAGACATTTGACGCCGATTGGACCTTGCAGCGCTAAACAAACCGCTGCAGTCAGGCTAAAGTGGCGAAAAATAGGGCCGAGCAGGCGATATTATGACCGACAAGAACAAGCGCAAACGCCCTTTGGTGGCCGACAAGCGGTATCCCGGTAAGGCCAAACCCAAGGCCAAGACCGCCGCGCGGGGCAAACCGGCCACGCGCAAGGCCGCGCCCGCCCGCCGCAAAGCCGCCCGTCCCAAACGCCCCCGGCGCGGCGGTATCATCGGTTTCTTTGCGGGCCTCGCCCGCTGGATCTGGCGCTTGATCTGGACGATCACATGGCGTGTCAGCCTTGTGGTCTTCCTCGTCCTCGCCTTGGCCGTTGGCTATATCTACACCACGATCCCGCCCCTCGAAGCGTTGTTGGATGGCCGCGCGCGCGGCTCTGTCACGATGCTTGACCGTGAGGGAGAGGTCTTTGCATGGCGCGGCGACCAGTTTGGCGGCGTGGTCTCGGCGGAATCGGTCTCCAAACATCTGAGAAACGCGGTCATCGCCACCGAGGACAAGCGATTCTATCGCCATCTGGGCGTCAGCCCGCGGGGCATCGCCTCGGCTGTGCGCATCAACCTGAGCGAGGGGCGCGGGCCGCTTTCCGGCCACGGCGGCTCGACCATCACCCAGCAGACAGCCAAACTGCTTTGTCTGGGGGAGCCCTATGACCCCAGCAGCGGCATGACGGAAAAGGAATATGAGGCGGAATGCCGTCGTTCGTCCTTGGGTCGCAAGGCCAAGGAAGCGCTTTTTGCCATCGCGATGGAGCTGAAATACACCAAGAACGACATCCTCTCGATCTACCTTAACCGCGCCTATATGGGCGGCGGTGCCTTTGGGGCAGAGGCCGCGGCGCAGCGGTTCTTCGGCAAGCCCGCAGCCGCCCTCTCGCCCGCGGAAGGCGCGATGCTGGCCGGTCTTTTGACCGCGCCCACGACGCTTTCGCCCACCAACAATCTGGACCGGTCACAAAGCCGCGCCGCCACGGTGATCCGCCTGATGGAAGAGCAGGGCTATCTCTCTGCCGCCGAGGCTGATGAGGCCATCGCCAACCCCGCACAATTGTCCGAGGCGGCAGAGGCCGAGGCGGGCGGTTATTTCGCCGACTGGGTCATGTCCTCGGGGCCGGAATTCTTTACCCGCAACACCACAGAAGACGTGATCATCAAGACCACCCTCGATCAGCGCATCCAGCGCGCGGCCGAGGAAGGTTTGAAATGGGTGTTTGAGAACAAGGTCCGCGAAGGCTCCAAGGCGCAGGCGGCGATCGTGGTGATGTCTTCTGATGGTGCGGTGCGTGCGCTTGTGGGCGGACGCAAGACCAAGGTCGCGGGCGCCTTCAACCGCGCCACGCAGGCGATGCGTCAGACCGGCTCGGCCTTCAAACCCTTCATCTATGCCGCGGCGCTCGATCTGGGCTATTCGCCCAATGACATCATCGTGGATGAGCCCTATTGCCTGAACATTCCCGGCTCGGGGCAATGGTGCCCCAAGAACTACACCAAGAGTTTCAAGGGGCCGGTGACCCTGACCGAGGCGCTGAAAAGCTCGCTGAACATTCCGGCGGTAAAAGTCTCGGAAAGCGTGGGCCGCGAAACGGTGAGTTCGGTCGCCACGCAGTTCGGCATCAAAAGCGATCTGGCCGCCGGCCCGGCACTGGCGCTTGGCGCATCGGAGAGCACCCTGCTTGAAATGACCGGCGCCTATGCCGGTATCCTCAACGGCGGCTCATCGGTGACGCCCTATGGGTTGGTCGACCTGCGCCTTCTGGGCGAGACGGAGCCGCTGATGGGCACCGGGGGCGGCATCAACGAACGTGTGATCCAAGAAGATGCCGCACGCCAGTTGGTCTATATGATGGAAAAGGTGATCTCTGAAGGGACCGGCCAGCGCGCCAAGTTTGGCGGGCGGCAATTGGCGGGCAAGACCGGCACCACCTCGGCCAACAAGGATGCTTGGTTCGTCGGCTTCTCGGCGGATTATGTTGCCGGGGTCTGGATGGGCTATGACGACAACACGCCGCTCACCGGGGTCACGGGCGGTGGCCTGCCCGCCGAGATCTGGCGCGAAACCATGAGCCGCGTGCATGAGGGGATGCCCCTCAAGGAGTTGCCGATGCAGGCGCCCGCCCCGCCCAGCAACCTGAGCGAGGCACAGCCCGAACCGCAGCCACAGCCGCAACCCCAAGGCGGTGGCAGCCAAGGCGGCGGCGCGGACAATGTGATCGACAGGGTTCTGCGCGATATCTTTGGCGGCGGCAGCAGCGGCAGCGGGGCCAGCGCGCCCGCGCCGAACTTCCTCGACCGCTGAGACGGTCGGGGGCGGGCCGAAAAATCAATAGCATTGGGTTGTTAAACTCAGTATCAATTCCCCAAAGGCGGGAAGGTGCTGCGCGCGTGGCGGGCAGCGTTGAAGGGGTTTGATGCAAAGCGATGTGGTGAACAGGGGGCTGTCCGAGCTGCGTCGCGTGCGCAGGCGCAGCCGCGGGCTTTATTGGGCGGTGGCCTTGTTCAGCCTTTTTGCCAATATGCTCATGCTCACCGGCCCGCTCTATATGTTGCAGGTCTATGACCGCGTGCTCGGCTCAGGGTCAGAGGAAACGCTGATCGCCCTCTCGGTTCTCGTCGTCTTTCTCTATGCGGTGATGGGGCTTTTGGATTACACGCGCGGTCGGATCATGGCGCGGGTGGGGGCGCGGTTTCAATCCGATCTCGACCGGCGGGTGTTCGACGCGGTGGTGCGCAAATCCGCCGTGACCCCGGATGTGAAAACCAACGCGGGCCTTGCCGATCTCGAAGCCGTGCAGCGCCTCATGACCTCCCCGGTGCTGATGGCCGCCTTTGACGCGCCATGGACGCCGATCTTCTTTGCCGCGATCTTCTTGTTCCACCCGATGTTGGGCTGGCTGGCCTTGGGCGGTGCCGCCGTGCTGGTGGCAATCGCGGTGGCCAATCAAATGCTGTCGCGCGAAAGCCAAGCCCGGGCTGGCATCTCGGGGCAGGCGGCGGATGCCATGTCGGGCCAGATCAGGGTCGAGGCCGAGATGGTGCAGGCCATGGGCATGCGCGATGCCGCCTTTACCCGCTGGCAGCAGGCCCGGGGGCAGGCGCTGGCGCAGCAGGTGAAATCGACCGACGTGGGCGGCACCTTTACCGCGATGACCAAGACGCTGCGGTTGTTTCTGCAATCCGCCATGCTGGGCCTCGGCGCTTGGCTGGTCTTGAAAAACCAGATGACGCCGGGCGCGATGATCGCAGGCTCAATCCTCTTGGGCCGGGCGCTGGCGCCGGTGGAACTGGCGTTGAACCAATGGCCGGTGGTGCAGCGGGGCCGGGCCGGTTGGGCCAATCTGGCACAGCTTCTGGGTGCGGTGGGCGAGGAGCCCGCGCGCACCGCCCTACCACAGCCAAAGGCAAAACTCGCCGCCAAGGCGCTGACCGTGGTGGCACCGGGTGAGAAACAGGCGGCGCTCAAGTCGATCAACTTCACCGTTGAGCCGGGGCAGGCGGTTGGCGTGATCGGCCCCTCGGGGGCGGGGAAATCGACCTTGGCCCGCACGCTCACCGGGGTCTGGCCGCCTGCGGGCGGGTCTATCCGCCTCGACGGGGCCGCGCTGGAGCATTACGGGAGCGAGACCTTGGGGCGGCATATCGGATATCTGCCGCAGCGCGTTCAGCTGTTCGATGGCACCATTGCCGAGAATATCGCCCGGCTCTCCCCCAATCCTGACGACGCCAAAGTGGTCAAGGCGGCCAAGATGGCGGCGGCCCATGAGATGATCCTCGAATTCCCGCAAGGCTATGACACGCCCATCCGCGCGGGGCAGGTGCGGCTTTCGGGCGGGCAGATGCAGCGGATCGGGCTGGCGCGGGCGCTTTATGATGACCCGGTGATCGTCGTGCTGGATGAGCCGAACTCGAACCTCGACAATACCGGCTCTCAGGCGCTGAACCACGCGATCCGGCAGATGAAGGCCAGCGGGCGGTCCGTGCTGATCATGGCGCATCGCCCGGCAGCCATTCAGGAATGCGACACGCTGCTGGTGCTGGATAACGGCATGCGCAAAGCCTTTGGCCCCAAGGATGAGGTGCTGGCCGGGATGGTGCAAAACCACCGCGAGATCCAGAAAGCGCCCGCGCGCTCGGGGGGCGTGGTATGAACGCCCGCGAGGACAAGCGCTGGTCGGCGAGGCGGCCCCTGATCCTTGGGTTCATCGGGCTGCTCCTGCTTTTCGGTGGTTTCGGCACATGGGCGGTGACCAGCCAAATCGCCGGGGCGGTCGTGGCCTCGGGCAGGATCGAAGTCGACCGCAACCGGCAGATCGTCCAGCATGAGACCGGCGGCGTGGTGGCCGACATCCTTGTAGATGAGGGCGACAGCGTCGCTGCCGGGGATGTGCTGCTGCGGCTGGATGCGGAGCAGTTGACCTCGCAATTGGCCATCGTCGAGGGGCAGCTTTACGAGCTTATGGCCCGCCGGGGACGGCTAGAGGCGCAGCGCGACGAGGTCGAGACGGTCACATTTGACGAAGAGTTGCTATCAGCCGGGGCGACGAACCCTGACGTGCAGGAATTGGTGGACGGGCAGCGCAACCTTTTTGACGCGCGCCGCGTCAGCGTGGCGCAAGAGCTTGAGCAATTGGGCAAACGCCGGGCGCAGATCAACGCACAAATCCGCGGGGTCGACGCGCAGGAGGCCGCGCTTTCGCGGCAGTTGGAGCTGATTGAAGAGGAATTGGCCAATCAGCAATCGCTGCTGGACCGGGGTCTGACGCAGGCTTCTGCCGTGCTGACCCTCATGCGCGAACAGGCCCGCCTGCGCGGCCAGATCGGAGAGCTGTCGGCGCAAAAGGCCCAGTCGCAAGAGCGGGTGACCGAGATCGACATCGAACGGCTCAAACTGCGCTCCGCCGGACGGGAAGAGGCGATCACCCAACTGCGCGATCTGCGCTACCGTGAGTTGGAGATGGCCGAGCAACGCCGCGCGCTGAGGGCCGAGATCGACCGCCTTGATATCCGCGCGCCGGTATCCGGCGTGATCTATGGCATGCAGGTGCAAACCCCGCGTTCCGTCGTGCGCGCGGCGGAGCCGCTGATGTATCTCGTTCCGCAGGACCGTCCGCTGATCATCGCCTCGCAGGTGCAGACCATTCACATCGATCAGGTCGCCGTGGGCCAAGAGGTCAACCTGCGTCTTTCGGCGCTGAACCAGCGCACCACGCCGGAACTGGTGGGCAAGGTCTTGCAGGTCTCTGCCGATTCCATCGAAGATGACGCCACCGGTCAGAGCTATTACCGGGCCGAGATCGCGCTGAACCCCGGTGAGACGGATAAGCTGGAGGAAGGCACCATCCTCCTCCCCGGCATGCCGGTTGAGGCTTTCATCCGCACCGGGGAGCGCTCTCCTATGGCCTATTTGCTGAAACCGATGGCCGACTATTTCGCCCGCGCCTTCCGCGAAAGCTGAGGCGGGGCAGGTGGCAAAGGGGCTTTCCCTTGGCGCGGCTGGCGGTTAGCGTCCGCCCAGAACCGCAACCAAAGGAAGCCCGTCATGTCCCTGACCGCCCGCCTTGCCGATCTCGGCATCACCCTGCCCGACGCGCCCGCACCCGCCGCGAACTACGTGCCCTTCGTGGTCACCGGCAATACCGTCTATGTCTCGGGCCAGATCTCCAGCGGGCCGGATGGGTTGATCACCGGGCGTTTGGGCGCCGATATGGATGTCGACGCCGGTGCCGCCGCCGCGCGCAGCTGTGCGCTGAGCCTTCTGGCGCAGGTCCGCGCCGCTTGTGATGGCGATCTGGACCGGCTCAAACGTGTGGTGAAACTGACCGGCTTCGTGAACTCCACCGCCGATTTCACTGACCAGCCCAAGGTGATCAACGGCGCCTCTGACTTCATGGTCGAGGCGTTGGGCGATGCGGGCCGTCACGCCCGTTCGGCGGTCTCTGCCGCGTCGCTGCCGCTGGGTGTCGCCGTCGAAATCGAAGGCATCTTTGAGATCGAATGACCCTTTCTGCCGCCTTTTTGAACATTCCGCTGGCGCATCGCGCGCTGCATGACCTCGCCGCTGGACGGCCCGAAAACAGCCGCGCCGCCGTATGCGCGGCTGTCGATGCGGGGCTGGGTATCGAGATCGACCTGCAACTCAGCGCCGATGGCAAGCCGATGGTGTTCCACGATTACGGGTTGGAACGGCTGACGGCAGAGCAGGGCGCGGTTCGGCTGCGCGATGCGAGCGCCCTCGCCGCGGTCCCGCTGATGGGCGGTGATGAGGGGATTCCGACGCTTGAGGACATCCTCGACCTCGTTGCCGGGCGCGTGCCGCTCTTGGTGGAGTTCAAGGATCAGGACGGTGCCATGGGGCCCGATGTTGGTGCGCTTGAGGCCGCCGCGGCGGAACTGCTTGGCCGCTACCGCGGTGATCTGGCGGTCATGTCCTTCAACCCGCATTCGGTGCGCGCGCTGGCCCGGCTTTTGCCCGAGGTGCCGCGCGGTCTGACCACCAGCGCCTATCGCCCCGATGAATGGCCGCTGCCCGCCGCGACCTGCGACCGGCTGCGCGAGATTCCCGATTACGCCGACAGCGGGTCTAGTTTCATCAGCCATGAGGCCGACGATCTGAGCCGCCCGCGTGTGGCTGAACTCAAGGCCGAAGGGGCGGCGGTGCTCTGCTGGACGATCCGCAGCCTAGCGGAGGAAGAAATCGCGCGTCAGGTGGCGCAGAACGTGACCTTTGAGGACTATCTGCCGCGCCCGCGCCCTTGATCCGCGAGGCCGAGGCCACACATAGGACGCAAGGCAGGCAAGGCTCAGATGAACGCGCAGGAAATCGAGATTACCGTGGTGCCGGAATTGGCGCAGATCGGCCAAGAGGATTGGGACGCCTGCGCCTGTCCCGAGGCTGCGGATGGGGGCCGTCCGCGCGATCCTTTCACCACCTATCGCTTCCTTTCGGCGCTTGAGCGCAGCGGCTCGGTCGGCCCCGGCACCGGTTGGCAGCCGCAGTATCTGGTGGCGCGGATCGCAGGCCAAGTGATCGCCGTCGCGCCGATGTATGCCAAATCGCACAGCCAAGGCGAATATATCTTCGACCACAACTGGGCCCATGCCTATGAACGCGCGGGCGGGCGCTATTACCCGAAACTCCAGATCGCGGTGCCGCATACCCCCGCCACCGGGCGGCGTTTTCTGCTGCGGCCCGGGTTCGAAGAGGCGGGCACCGCCGCGCTGGTTCAAGGCGCGGTGCAGCTGACCGACAACAACGCGCTGTCGTCGCTGCATGTGACCTTTTGCACCGAGGGCGAAGTCGCGCGGGCCGAAGAACTCGGCTTGATGAGCCGCAAAAGCCAGCAGTTCCATTGGCACAACCGCGACTATGCGGATTTCGACGGGTTCCTCGCCAGCCTGTCCTCGCGCAAGCGCAAGAACATCCGCAAGGAACGCGCGCAGGCGCAGGATTTCGGCGGCAGGATCCACACGTTCACCGGAGATCGGATTGAGCCGGAACATTGGGATGCCTTTTGGCAGTTCTACCAAGACACCGGCGCGCGGAAATGGGGCTCACCCTATCTCACGCGGGAATTTTTTGACCATGCGCAGGAAAGCCTGCGTGACGATATTGCATTGGTGCTGGCCGAACGTGACGGGCGTTGGGTGGCCGGGGCGCTCAACTTCATCGGGCGCGAGACGCTCTTTGGCCGCTACTGGGGCTGTACCGAACACCACCCCTTTTTGCATTTCGAACTGTGCTATTATCGCGCCATGGATTTCGCCATTACCCATGGGCTTGCCCGTGTCGAGGCAGGCGCGCAGGGCGAACACAAGCTCGCGCGGGGCTATTTGCCTTCGCCCACATGGTCGCTGCATTGGATGCGCGATCCGGGCTTTGCCGCCGCCGTGGGGGAGTATTTGCAGGCCGAACGCGACGCCGTGGACGAAGAGATCAGCGTGCTGACCGACTACGGACCTTTCAAAAAGACGACGATCGAGGAACAAGAATGACCGAGAGATTGAGCATCGAAACCCGCAAGACCCTGCTTCAGCCGCTGTTCAACACGGGCTGGGAGATGGTGGAAGGCCGGGATGCGATCCACAAGACGTTCAAGTTCAGTGATTTCGCCGATGCCTTTGGCTGGATGGCAAGGGTGGCTATTTGGGCGGAAAAATGGAATCACCATCCGGAATGGAGCAACGTTTACAACCGGGTGGAGGTAACGTTGATCACCCATGACGTGGATGGGCTCAGCTCGCTCGACGCGAAGCTGGCGCGTAAGATGGATGGTCTCTTTGGGGCCGGTAAAGACTGACGGAGAGACCGGATGCAAGATTTGTTTGAAACCGAGTTGTGGCAGGGCAAGACAGTTGCCGATCTGCTGACGCTGGAGTTCTTGGCCAGCGCGGCGGGGTCGGTGATCGCCGCGATTGCCATTCTGCTGCTGGGGTGGATCATCTCCAGTTGGCTGCAGCACCGGGTTGAGAACCTTGGCAAGCGGCACAAACACCTTGATGAGATGCTGTTCGAATTTCTGGCTTCCATCGTGCGCTATGTGGTGCTGGGCTTCACTGTTCTGTTCGTGCTCAACACTTTCGGGGTCAAAACGACCTCGGTCGTGGCGGTCATTGGTGCCGCGGGTCTGGCGATTGGTCTGGCCCTGCAAGGCACCCTGTCGAACGTGGCCGCGGGGGTCATGCTGATCCTGTTCCGCCCCATCAAGATCGGCGATTTCGTTGTGATCGCGGGCGAGATGGGGACGATCAAACAGATCAACCTGAACTACACGGTTCTCGCCGATCTCAGCAACGTGCAGGTCATCGTGCCGAACTCCGAGGTTTGGGGCAATGTGATCACCAACTATTCCGTCAACCCGACGCGCCGGGCGGAGTGGACCTTTGGTGTGGGCTATGGCGCGAACCTCAAGACCGCCGAGGATATCATCCGCAGCACGATCATGTCCGATGAGCGCGCGCATACGGACCCCGAGCCCTTCATTCAGGTGAACAACCTCAACGACAGTTCGGTGGATTTCCTTGTGCGGGTCTGGTGCAGCGCGGATGATTACTTTGCCTTCAAGGCCGATATGACCCGCAAGGTTAAAGAGGCGCTGGATGAGGGCGGGGTGGATATCCCCTTCCCCACGCGCACGATCGTTCAGGCGGCGGAGTAAGGCGTCTGAAGGGCGTTGCCTGCTGAAAAGAAGGGCATCGCCCTCCCTGCGGGGCGATGAGGGGCTCGCTGTATGGCGGGCCGGTTCACCCTAAATTGAGGTTCCGTCTGCCAGACCCTTGCAAAATCGCCCTCCGGGGGGAGGGCGGGCGATGCCCGGTGTGCCACCGGGCGGATCGTTGGAAGGGCAGCGCCTGATCCGCTCAGTCGCTGCCCTTCACTTTACATATTATCCAGCAACGCTTCACCGCCGGAAATCTCGCAGGTGCCTGCGCTTTCTTCGGGCTGCCAGAGCGTGACCTTACCGTCTTCGACCAGCATCGCATAGCGTTTGGACCGGCCCACCAGCCCGGCGCCCTCGGCGTCGAACTCCATGCCGATGGCGCGGGTGAACGCGCTGCTGGCATCGGCGAGCATGGTGATCCCGGCCTCTGTCGCGCCGGTCGCCTCGCCCCAAGCCTTCATCACGAAAGGATCATTGCAGGAGATGCAGATCACCTCATCCACGCCCTTGGCGTCGAACTGATCCTTGGTGCGCACGAAGCTGGGCACATGGGCAGAGTGGCAAGTCGGCGTGAAGGCGCCCGGCACGGCAAAGATCACCACTTTGCGGCCTTTGACCTTGTCGGCCATCTGCACCGGCTCGGGCCCGTCGGCGCCCATCTGAACCAGTTTCGCGTCCGGCAGTGTCGAACCTTGAGAAATCGTCATGGGATAGCCTCTCCTGTCATTGCGGTTGTCTTGGGGCCAGATATAGGCTTTGACCGCGACCGAGACCAGATCAATCGGGGGATGGCAGATGCAGCATGTGGTGGTGATCGGAGCCGGGCAGGCGGGGGCGTCATGCGTGGCAAAACTGCGGAGCGGCGGGTTCGAGGGGAAAATCACCCTCATCGGCGGCGAGCCGTGCCCCCCTTACCAACGCCCGCCCCTGTCCAAAGGCTACCTGCTGGGGGAGATGAGCCAAGAGCGTCTCTTGCTCCGGCCCGAGGCATTCTACGCCGATCAAGGGATCACGCTGAAAACCGACTGCCGCGTCACGGCGATTGACCCTGAGGCGCGGGTGCTGAGCACCTCCGACGGCGCTGTCGCCTATGACGAACTGGTGCTCGCCACCGGCTCGATCCCGCGCCGCTTGCCCGCCGCGATCGGCGGGGCGCTGGAGGGTGTCTTTACCGTGCGCGATCTGGCGGATGTCGATGCCATGGCCCCGCGTTTCGTCAAGGGCGCGAAGGTGCTGATCGTCGGCGGCGGTTATATCGGGCTGGAGGCGGCGGCGGTCGCGGCCAAGCTGGGGCTTGAGGTCACGCTGGTGGAAATGGCCGACCGGATCCTGCGACGGGTCGCGGCGCCGGAGACCAGCGATTATTTCCGCGCCCTGCACGAAAGCTACGGCGTACGCCTGCGCGAAGGGGTGGGGCTGGAGGGGCTTTTGGGTGAGGGCCATGTCACCGGCGCACGGCTGAGCGACGGGACAGAGATCGCCGCCGATTTCGTCATCACCGGCGTCGGCATCGAGCCCGACATCGCGCTGGCCGCCAGCGCGGGGGTCGAGATCGACAACGGCATCAAGGTTGACGCGCAGGGGCGCGCGAACCTGCCCGGCATCTGGGCGGCGGGGGACTGCACCTCATTCCCCTATCGCGGCGGGCGCATCCGTCTAGAAAGCGTGCCGAACGCCATCGATCAGGCCGAGGTCGTGGCCGAAAACATCCTCGGCGCGGGCAAGGAATATGTCGCCAAACCGTGGTTCTGGTCTGACCAATATGATGTGAAACTGCAAATCGCCGGGCTGAACACAGGCTATGACCGCGTCGTCACCCGCCGGGGCGAGGGCAGTGCGTCCTTCTGGTATTACCGCGGTGAGACTTTGCTGGCCGTCGATGCCGCAAATGATCCACGGGGCTATATGGTCGGCAAACGGTTGATTGAGGCGGGCAAATCGCCCGACCCCGCCTTGGTCGCGGACCCCGAGACGGACCTCAAGGCGCTGCTGCGGGCATGAGGATCATCGCTGGAAAATACCGGGGCCGCCCGCTGGCGGCACTTGGCAAGGGCGACGCCGGGGCGCATCTGCGCCCGACCTCGGACCGGGTGCGCGAGAGCCTTTTTTCGATGCTGACCCATCACGACGTAATCGAAGGCGCGCGGGTGCTGGACCTTTTTGCAGGCACCGGCGCGCTTGGGTTTGAGGCGCTGTCGCGCGGGGCCGCGTCGGTTTGTTTCGTCGAGAATGGCCGCAGCGGGCAGCGGCTGATCGGGGAGAATATGCGCAAGCTGGACGCGGCGGCAGACACCCAATTGCTGCGCCACGATGCCACGCGGCTGGGGCCGTGGACGCAGGCGGCTTTCGGTCTAGTCTTTCTCGACCCGCCCTATGGCAAGTCCATGGGGCAAAAGGCGCTTGTCGCGGCGGCCGAAGGTGGCTGGCTCGCCCCCGGGGCGATGGTCGTCTGGGAAGAAAGCGCCCCCATGCAGGCGCCTGAGGGATTCGCCGGGATCGACACGCGCAAATATGGCGATACCCATGTGACCCTGTTGGAAAGGGCCACCACCTAACGGGGGTCCCTAGGTTCAGCCCGCGTGAGGTTGTACCTTGTATTTTCCGACAAAATAAGTCACCTATTGCCCGAAGGCCCGATACGCCCTGTGTCGGGACCATGGTGATTTTCAAGGAAGGACATCCGATGCGCCTCAAAGCGTCCACGGCCATTGCGCTGATCACATTCGCCGCCGCCCCGGCATTCGCCCAAGGCAAGGCCGAGGTGCTGGACACCTATGCCGACATCGCGCAGGCCGGATACGAAGACAGCCTGACCACCGCGCAGACCCTGCAAGCCGCCGTCGAGACGCTGATCGCCTCCCCCTCTGCGGAGGCGCTTCAGGCCGCGAAAACCGCATGGCTGGCCGCCCGCGTGCCCTACCAGCAGACCGAGGTGTTCCGCTTTGGCAATGCCATCGTCGATGACTGGGAAGGCAAGGTAAACGCATGGCCGCTGGACGAAGGTCTGATCGACTATGTCGACGCCTCCTATGGCGGTGAGACGGATGAGAACCAACTGGCGGTTCTGAACGTCATCGCCAACCCGACATTCACGCTTGGCGGGGAAGAGGTGGACGCCACCGAGATCACGCCAGAACTGCTCGAAGGGCAGTTGCAGGAGGCGGGCGCGGTCGAGGCCAATGTCGCCACCGGCTACCATGCCATCGAATTCCTGCTTTGGGGCCAAGACCTGAACGGCACCGACCACGGCGCGGGTGACCGTCCTTGGACCGATTACGCAGCGGGCGACGACTGCACCGGCGGCAATTGCGACCGCCGTGGGCAATACCTCAAGGCCGCCACCGATCTCTTGGTCAGCGATCTGGAATGGATGGCCGGTCAATGGGCCGAAGGCGGTGAGGCACGCGCCACCGTGCTGGCCGACGAAGACGCCGGGATCGACGCGATCCTGACCGGCATGGGCTCGCTCTCCTACGGCGAACAGGCCGGGGAGCGGATGAAGCTGGGCGTCATGCTCAACGACCCCGAGGAAGAGCACGACTGCTTCTCGGACAACACCCACAACAGCCACTACTACGACGGGTTGGGTGTGCGGAACGTCTATCTGGGCGAATACCTGCGCGTCGATGGGCGTGTGGTCTCGGGCGCGTCGCTGTCCGATCTGGTGGCCAGCGCCGACGCGGGTGTCGATGAAGACCTGCGCGCCAAGCTGAACGCTTCCATGGTGGAGCTGGGCCAGATCAAGACCGCCGCCGAAGCGGGTTTCAGCTATGACATGATGCTTGAGCGCGGCAATGCCGAGGGCGAGGCACTGATCATGGGCGCGGTCGACGCGCTTGTGAACCAGACCCGCGCCATTGAACGCGCGGTGACGGCTCTGGGCGGTGACGAGATCGCCTTTGAAGGCTCCGACAGCCTCGACGCGCCGGAGGCCGTCTTCCAGTAATCCTAAACTTTCCCCCGGGCCGCGCGTGTCGCGGCCCGGGGCCAGCCAAGGAATACGCAACACCATGATTGTTTGTCACTGTCAGAACATCACCGATCGCGACATCAACAATGCCATCGACTGGATGCGGGCCTCTGACGCACGCACGGTCATCACGGCCGGTAAAGTCTACCGCGCCTTGGGCAAAGCGGCCGATTGTGGGGGCTGCATGCCTCTGTTCTTGTCTACCATGCGCGGAAATGGCAACTTTTCCGTGCCTGTGCTGAAAACCACTCTACGTCAGGCGAAACCAAACAAGGAGACAGGTTCATGAAGGGCGACGACAAGGTCATCGAATATCTCAACGCTGCATTGCGCAGCGAATTGACGGCGGTCAGCCAGTATTGGCTGCATTACCGCCTGCAAGAAGACTGGGGCTATGGTCGGCTTGCCGATAAATCGCGCGAGGAAAGCATCGAAGAGATGAACCACGCCGACAAGCTGATCGAGCGGATCATCTTCCTCGAAGGGCACCCCAACCTGCAAAAGCTGGACGCGCTGCGTATCGGTGAGACGGTCAAGGAATGTCTGGAGGCCGATCTCGCCGCCGAGCATGAGGCCCGCACCCTCTATATCGAAGCGCGCAATCACTGCGATCAGGTGGGCGATTATGTCTCGAAGAACCTGTTCGAAGAATTGATCGCCGATGAGGAAGGGCATATCGACTTCCTCGAAACCCAACTGGCGCTTCAGGCGGAACTGGGCGAGGCCGTCTATGGTCAGCTTCAGGCCAAGCCGACAGACGACAGCAAGTAACCGCGACAGGCAGGCCCGGTTTCGGGCCTGCCGCTTATCCAAGGCATTCCCCATGCGATTCCTTATTCCGATGCTCACGGTGGCCGCCGCGAGCATGGCCGCCGCCGCCCCGCAAGCCTTGGAGGAACCGCATCTGAAGGTGATCCCCCGCACCGCGGAAGAGGCCGCCCGGATCGCCAAGGTCACCGCCCCCGCGACCGATTTCGACAAGCCCGAACCCTTTGAGACGAACCCCGCAGGGGCCGCCACGGTCAGCCCGCGCGGCAATGCCGATGCGTTTTCGCTGCCTTCGGGCAACATTCCTTTCGAGCGGGAGTTGGATTTCAAGGTCGGCAATGGGCTGTTCAAAAAGCTTTGGGTCTCTTCGCCCTCGTCGACGCTGGCCTCTGACGGGCTGGGGCCGCTTTTCAACGCGCGTTCCTGCCAGCGCTGCCACCTGAAAGACGGGCGCGGCCATCCGCCCGAGGGGGCCAAGGATGACGCGGTGTCGATGTTCCTGCGCATCTCGGTTCCCACGCCCCCCGAAGAGGCGATGAGCGAGATCGAAGCCTTCCTGCTCTCGGTCGGGGATGAGACCCCGCGCACGCGGCCCGATCCGGTCTATGGTGGGCAATTGCAGGATTTCGGGGTGGCGGGCCATCCGGCGGAGTACCGTCTCGGCGTGCGTTATGAAGAGGTGGAAGTCGCGCTCTCGGAGGGGGAGACCGCCAGTTTGCGCCGCCCGACCTACAGTGCCGAAGACCTCGGCTATGGCCCCTTGGCCGACGGCGCGATGCTCAGCCCCCGCGTCGCCCCGCCGATGATCGGCTTGGGCCTGTTGGAGGCGATCCCAGCGGCCGATATCTTGGCGCTGGCCGACCCGGAGGACGCCGATGGCGATGGCATCTCGGGCCGGGCGCAGATCGTCTGGTCCTTTGAACATGCGCGTCCGATGCTGGGCCGTTTCGGCTGGAAAGCCGGGGCGCCGACGATCCGCGAGCAGTCCGCCAGCGCCTTTGCAGGCGACATTGGCATTTCCTCCCCCATTTTCGACGCGGCATGGGGCGATTGCACGGCAGAGCAGACCGCCTGCCGCGCGGCACCCCATGGGGATGGTGACGACCGTGGCACCGAGATCGACGCCGAGGGGCTGGATCTGGTGACCTTCTACAGCCGCAACCTTGCCGTGCCCGCCCGCCGCGATGTCGGCGCGCCTGAGGTGCTGCGCGGCAAGGCGGTGTTCCATGAGGTCGGCTGCACCTCCTGCCACCAGCCGAAATTCGTGACCGAACGGCTGGAGGACCAGCCCGAGCAGAGCTTTCAGCTGATCTGGCCGATGACCGATCTTTTGCTCCATGACATGGGCGAAGGGCTGGCCGACAACCGCCCCGAGGGCCGCGCGAACGGGCGCGAATGGCGCACCGCGCCGCTCTGGGGCATCGGCTTGACCGAACAGGTCAACGGCCATACCCAATTCCTGCACGATGGGCGGGCGCGGTCGCTGCTCGAAGCGGTGCTCTGGCACGGCGGCGAAGCCCAGCCCGCCCGCGATGCCGTGGTCGACATGCCCAAAGCCGACCGTGACGCCCTGATCCGCTATCTGGAGAGCCTCTGATGCGCAGCCTGCTGACCGCCACATTCCTTCTGACCGCCGCCCCCGCCCTCGCCGGGGTAGAGGAGGTGATCCAAGATCACGCGTTGCCCGGCACCGCCCGTTTCGCCACGGCCACGGCGGACCTCGACACGGCGGCGCAGGCCGATTGCACCGATGCCGCCCTGCGCCCGGCCTATCAGGAGGCCTTCGACGCATGGATGGGCATCGCGCATCTGACCCTTGGACCGTTGGAAGAGGACGGGCGCGGGCTGGCCATCGCCTTTTGGCCCGACACGCGCGGCATGGTGGGGCGGAGCGTGGCGCGGATGGTGGCCGAAGAAGACCCGATTGCGACAAGCGGTGATTACGCCGAAGTCTCCATCGCCGCGCGTGGGCTCTTTGCGCTGGAACGGCTGCTTTATGACGATGACTTCGCGGGCTACGAGGCTGACAGCTATAGCTGCGCACTGGCCCGCGCGATGGCGGCCGATCTGGCGGAACTGGCGCGGGAGGTCGACACCGCATGGCGTGAAGATTTCGCCGCCACGCTGAGCAGCGCCGGAGAGGCGGACAACAGCCGTTTCCTCAGCCCGCGCGAGGCGTCTCAGGGGCTCTATACGGCTTTGGCAACCGGGCTGGACTTCGTCGCCGACCAACGTTTGGGGCGCCCGACGGGCAGCTTCGACGCCCCCAAGCCGCAGGTGGCGGAGGCCCGCCGTTCGGGTCGTAGCCTGCGCAATGTGGTCCTGTCCCTCGAAGCGCTGCACGGTCTGGCCGACACCCTGTCGGACGCGCCCACCCCCAAGACCGATGCCGCATTCGACCGCGCATTGAGCGCCGCGCGTGCATTGGAAGACCCCGTTTTTGCCGGGGTGGCCGATCCGATCAGCCGTATCCGGGTCGAAGCGCTGCAAAACGATGTGCGCGCCATTTCCGAGGCGGTGGGGGCAGAGATCGCCCCGGCGCTTGGCGTCTCGGTCGGGTTCAACTCGGCGGATGGGGATTGATGCCCTCGCGCCGCCATTTCCTCGCCGGTATCGCCGCCGCGTCGAGCCTGCCGGCGATGGGCTGGGCCGCCGCCGGGAGCCCCGTCTACCTTGCCGCCGCGCGTGATCCTTCGGGGGCCTATGCGCTTTTCGGGCTGGACGGGACCGGCCACGACATTTTCCGTATTCCGCTGCCCGACCGGGGCCATGCCGCCGCCGCCCATCCCACCGCGGCCGAGGCGGTCGCCTTTGCCCGCCGCCCGGGACGTTTCGCGCTGGTGATCGACTGCGAGAAGGGCCGTGTGGCCCATCGGCTCGACGCGCCAGAGGGGCGGCATTTCTACGGGCATGGGGCATTTTTGCAAGGCGGGACCATCCTCGCCACCAGCGAGAATGACATCGACAGCGGCGAAGGGCGCATCGGCCTGTGGTCCCGCGACAAGGGCTATGCCCGGATCGGAGAGATCGCCTCGGGCGGGGTCGGCCCCCATGAAATCCGCCGCTGGGCCGAGGATGTGCTGGTCGTGGCCAATGGCGGCATCCGCACCCATCCCGACAGCGGGCGGGAGAAGTTGAACATTGATGTGATGCGGCCCAATCTGTCTTATGTCAGCCTCTCGGGCGAAGTGCTGGAGCAGGTTCCGCTGCCCGATGGCCTGCATAAAAATTCGATCCGTCATCTGGCCTTGGCGCCGGACGGGCAGGTGGCCTTTGCGATGCAATGGCAGGGGGAACCGGGCGACGGCGTGCCGCTGCTGGGTCTGCATCGGCGCGGGGAAGAGCCGATCTTGGCCGAGGCCGATCTGGCCGAGCAAATCGCGATGCAGGGCTACGCGGGCAGCGTGGCATTTGCCGCCGATGGCGGGGCGGTCGGGATCACGTCACCGCGCGGCGGGCGGCTGCATGTCTTTGACAACAAAGGTTCTTTCCTCGCCAGCCATCGCCGCGCGGATGTCTGCGGGCTGGCACCGGGCCGCGGGGGCTTCGTGGCTACGGATGGGCTGGGCGGTATCCTGTCGCTGCAAGAGGCGACGCTGTCGCGGCTGACCACGGCCAAGCGCGCGTGGGACAACCATTTGGTTGCCATCGACGCATAGGCGGGCGGGGGCCGTGCCCCCGCCGCATTTAGTCAGTCTTGTAGGTCGGGTGGAACAAACCACCGGGCGAGAGGGTGAAGATCTCCACCCCGTCTTCGGTCACGCCGACCGAATGTTCAAACTGTGCCGAGAGGGATTTGTCGCGGGTGACGGCGGTCCAATCGTCGGCGAGGGTCTTGGTCTCGGCCCGGCCAAGGTTCACCATCGGCTCGATGGTAAAGAACATGCCTGGCTCAAGCACAGCACCGGTGCCGGGGCGGCCATAGTGCAGCACGTTGGGCGGCGCGTGAAAGACTTGCCCCAGTCCATGGCCGCAGAAGTCGGTCACGACCGACATGCGGTGGCCTTCGACGAATGTCTGGATCGCGTGGCCGATGTCACCAAAGGTATTGCCCGGCTTCACCGCTTCGATCCCGCGCATCAGGCTGTCGTGGGTCACGTTGATCAGCCGCTCGGCCTTGCGCGAAAGTTTGCCCGCCACATACATGCGGCTGGTATCGCCGAACCAGCCATCGACGATGACGGTCACGTCGATGTTCAGGATGTCGCCGTCTTTCAGCTTCTTGTCGCTGGGGATCCCGTGGCAGACCACATGGTTCACCGAGATGCAGCTGGCGTGTTTGTAGCCCTTGTAGCCAATGGTGGCGGATTTCGCCCCGGCGGCGTTGACCTTCTCTTCGATCAGGCGGTCCAACTCTCCGGTGGTTTGACCGGGGAAGACATGCTCTGCGATCTCGTCAAGGATGGTGGCGGCGAGACGGCCCGCTGCCTGCATCCCGGCATGATCGGAAGGCTCGTAAATGCGAATGCCGTCACGCGTCTGGCGGCCTCGGTGTGCGTTGTTCACCGCTCTCTCCATGCTTGTGTTCGCTCCTACTTAACGTGGCTTTCGGGCGAGGGCCAGAGCGGCTCAGCCCGCGAAGGGGATCGGTTGCGCCAGTGTGACGGCTTGGGGCGTGATATGGGTGCCGATGGCGTAGATTTCCAGCCCCGCCGCCCGCGCGGCTTGGGAGGCGGCGGCATAGGTCGGGTCGATATCGGCAGCGAGGCGCATCTGCGAGCAATCGGTGCGCTGCACCAGATAGAGCAGCACGGCGCGGTGCCCGGCCTGCGCCATCCGCGCCAACTCGCCCAGATGTTTCGCCCCGCGGGCGGTCACGCTGTCGGGGAATTCGGCCAGCCCGGTTTCGCGTGACAGGGTGACGGATTTCACCTCGACATAGGCATCGGGCAGGCCATTGCCGCTGAGCAGGAAGTCGATGCGGGAGTTTTCGCCGTATTTCACCTCCGGTCGCACCTCGGTATAGGCGGCAAGTGGCGCGACTTCACCCGCGATCAACGCCGCCTTCATCGCGCGGTTCGGCAGGGCGGTGTCGACGCCGGTGAAATGGCCGTTCTCATGGTCCACCAACCGCCAGCCGTAGTTCAGCTTTTTCTTTGGATCGTCGTTCGGCTCCAGCCAGATGCGGCTGCCCGGTTCCGCCAGCCCCATCATCGAGCCGGGGTTGGCGCAATGGGCCACCACCTCTTCGTCCGTCTCCTCCAGCCTGCAATCGGCCAGAAAGCGTTTGTAGCGGCGGATCAGCCGGGCGGGGACAAGTTGGGTTTGAAAGCGCATGGGGCGCGGCCTATACCGAAGGGACGCCATCCTCAAGGAGCCGCCCCATGTCAAACCCCACCGCCGCGATGATCGTGATCGGCGACGAAATCCTCTCGGGCCGGACCCGTGACAGCAATATGCATCACCTTGCGGGGGAGTTGACGAAAGTGGGGATCGACCTGCGCGAAGTGCGCGTGGTCTCGGACGATCATGGGGCGATCATCGCCGCCGTGCAGGCGCTGTCGTCGGCCTATACCCATGTCTTCACCTCGGGCGGGATCGGGCCGACCCATGATGACATCACCGCCGATTGCATCGCCGCCGCCTTTAACCGCGACATCGACGTGCGCGACGATGCGCGCGAGATTTTGGCGGAACATTACGCCCGCGCGGGGACCGAGATGAACGCGGCGCGCCTGCGCATGGCGCGCATCCCTGAAGGCGCCGCGCTGATCGAGAACCCGGTCTCTGCCGCGCCGGGGTTCATCGTCGAAAACGTGCATGTAATGGCCGGGGTACCTGCGGTGTTTCAAGCCATGGTCGCCAGTGTCTTGCCGGGGCTGATCGGGGGCCAGCCGCTGATCAGTGAGACCCTGCGCATCGACCGGGGCGAAGGCGATATCGCCGGGCCGCTGGGGGCGCTGGCCGAGGAATATCCGCATTTGTCGATGGGCAGCTACCCGTTTCAAAAGGACGGTGTCTTTGGCGCGCATGTGGTGATCCGGGGCAGCGATCCGGGGATGGTCGAAGCCGCAATGGCCAAGCTCAAGGCCGCCTTCGCATGAGCGAGGCGCAGGCGTTTTTCGACGCGGGCGACGCGACATGGCCCGCTGCGCGGCGCTTTGAGCACGGCCCATGGATACTGCGCGAAGGGCAGGGCGGCGGCAAACGCGTCTCGGCGGCGACGGCGCGCGGAGCGATAACCGACGCCGACATTCCGACCGCCGAAGCGGCGATGCGCGAGATGGACCAGCGCCCGCTGTTCATGGTGCGCGCCGGGGAAGATGACCTCGACGCGCTGTTAGCCGCACGGGGCTACGACGTGGTCGATCCGGTCACAGTGCTGAGCCTGCCGATCACTCGCCTCACCGATATACCGATGCCCCCGGTCACCGCCTTTTGCATCTGGGAGCCGCTGGCGATCATGGCCGAGGTCTGGGCCGCCGGCGGGGTCGGCCCCGCGCGCCTTGCCGTGATGGACCGGGCCGCAACCAAGACCGGCATCCTTGCCCGCTGGAACGAGAAACCCGCGGGCGTCGCCTTTGCTGGAGTGCACGAGGACATCTGCATGGTCCACGCGGTCGAGGTGCTGCCCCATCAACAACGCCAAGGCGTGGCGACTTGGCTGATGCGGGCCGCCGCCCATTGGGGGCAGGCGCAGGGGGCCGCGCGGCTGTCGGTGCTCTGCGTCGATACCAATACCCGCGCGCAGGCGCTCTATGCCAAGCTGGGCTTTGCCCCGGTCGGGCACTATCATTACCGTCAAAGCACCGAGTGAAGGATAAGCCCATGGCCAACGACATGCCCACCGCCCTTGATCTGCCGATGGTCGATCCGCTGCCCGAGGCGACGCAGAAGTATTTCGATGTCTGTCAGGAAAAGCTCGGGATGGTGCCCAATGTGCTGCGGGCCTATGCCTTTGACATCGACAAGCTGAACGCCTTTACCGGCATGTATAACGATCTGATGCTGGGCGACAGCGCGCTCAGCAAGCTTGAGCGTGAGATGATCGCGGTGGCGGTGTCTTCGGTCAACAAATGCTACTATTGCCTTGTGGCCCATGGGGCGGCGGTGCGCGAAATGTCGGGCGATCCGCAGTTGGGCGAGGCGCTGGTGATGAACTACCGCGTGGCCAAGATCAGCGCCAAACAACGCGCCATGTTGGATTTCGCCGTCAAGCTGACCGAGGCCAGCGCCAAGGTCGAAGAAGCCGACCGTCAGGCGCTGCGCGACGTAGGCTTCACCGACCGTGACATCTTTGACATCGCCAGCGTGGCGGGTTTCTTTAACATGACCAACCGGGTGGCCAGCGCCACCGACATGCGCCCGAACGACGATTACCACGCGCAGGCGCGATGATCCGGGCGCGCGTCGCGGCGGCTCTGGCCGGGATGCTGCTGGCGGCCCCGGCGGCGGCGCTTGAACTGGCGCTGCCCAGCACCGCGCGGCTGACGGCGGAACGCAACACCGCGCCGGATCGCTACGCTGCGCCCGTGGGTGTCTATGCCGAAGGGCAGGTGGCGCGGGTCCATGTCGATGGCGACGTGCGCCGCGCCGCTTGGCGGATGGACACGCCGGGGCTGACCGCCTTGCAAGTGATGCGCCCCCTGCGGCGGCAACTTGAAGGGGCGGGCTTTGACATCGTGCTCGACTGCGCCGCGCGGGAGTGCGGTGGGTTCGATTTCCGCTTTGCGATAGAGGTGCTGCCGGGGCCGAACATGTATGTGAACCTGCGCGCCTTCCACTTCATCACCGCCCTGCGGCGAGATGAGGATGGCACACCGACCGAGGCGATCAGCATCCTTGCCAGCACGGCGGCGACCTCGGCCTATGTGCAGATCATCCAAGCCCGCAGCGGGGATGCGCCGGAAGACGGCACCCCCCCCGTCACGCCCGCCCCAACCGGCGCGGTGCCGCTTGCCACCGCCACGGAGGATTTCGCGGCGGTGCTGAAGGCCGAGGGGCATCTGGTGCTCAACCGTTTGGAGTTCGAGACCGGCACCTCCGCGCTTGGCCCCGGCCCCTTTGCGACCCTCGCGCGGCTTGCCGAATTGCTCAAGGCAGAGCCGGGTCTGCGGGTGGCGCTGGTCGGTCATACTGATGCGGTGGGCAGTTTGGACGCCAATACCGCCTTGTCGCGCAGGCGGGCAGAGGCGGTGCGGGATCGGTTGGTTGAGCGCTATGACGTGGCCCCCGGCCGGCTGGAGGCGCAGGGCGCTGGCTATCTCGCGCCGCGCGACAGCAACCTGACCGAAGCGGGGCGCGAACAGAACCGGCGGGTCGAGGTGGTCGTTCTCTCGGTGCAATAGCCTAGGTCGTGACCGTCATCTGGGTGGCCAGCAGCAGGTTCGTCTCGCTTGAGCTTACCCCCTGAATCCGGCGAATTTGGCCCAACACGCTGTCGAGTTCTTCGACGGTCTCTGTCCCCGTCTCTACAATCAAATCCCATTTGCCATTGGTCGCATGGATTGCCTGCACCGCGGGCATGCCCGCAAGAATGCGTTTGATCCGGTCGGTGCCCGCCCCTTCGATGGCCAAGAGCGTATGGCCGCGGATCGGGCTGTGCCGCATGTCCTCTTTCAAGATCAGCGTGAAGCCCAAAATCGCGCCCGAGCTGACCAGACGTTCCACCCGCGCCCGCACCGTCACCCGCGACAGGCCGGTGGTGGCGGCCAGCGCGGAATAGGACATGCGCGCGTCGCGCCGCAGTTCTGCGATGATCTTATTGTCGATCTCGTCCATGGGGGATCCCGTTTGCTTTGTTGAATAGGGTTTACGGCAGCGCGGGCGGGCTGGCCAGTCTTTGGAGATGTCCGATTGACGACGCCCGGGAAACCCATAATCTGCCGCGGAAAGGAACACTTCCATGCAAAGCCGCGCGCCCCTGTTCACCCCGGTCCTGATGGTCGGATGTATCATCATCATGGTCAGCTTCGCCGTGCGGGCCTCCTTCGGCGTGTTCCAGATCCCCATTGCCGAGGAATTCGCATGGGCGCGCAGTGAATTCTCCCTCGCCATCGCGATCCAGAACCTCGCCTGGGGCATCGGGCAGCCGATCTTTGGCGCGCTGGCCGAGAAGATTGGCGATAGGCGGGCGATTATCATCGGGGCGGTGGTCTACGCCGTGGGGCTGCTCCTGTCGGCCAACTCCGCAACGCCGATCGAGCATCAGACCTATGCCTGGCTCGTGGGCTTCGGCATCGCGGGTACTGGCTTTGGCGTGATCCTCGCCGTGGTGGGGCGCGCGGCGTCTGACGAGAACCGCTCGATGGCGCTGGCCATCGCCACGGCGGCGGGCAGCGCGGGCCAAGTCTTCGGCGCGCCAGTGGCGGAATGGATGCTAAGCTTCATATCATGGCAGATGACCTTCGTCAGCTTCGCGGGGGTGATCCTGTTGATGCTGCTCACCTTGCCGATGATGCGCGCGCCCGCGATGGCAAGCCGCGCGGAGCTTGAGGAATCAATGGGCCAGATCCTCGGCAAGGCCTTCCGCGATCCCTCCTATACGCTGATCTTTCTGGGCTTCTTTTCCTGCGGCTACCAACTCGCCTTCATCACCGCGCATTTCCCGGCTTTCGTGACCGAGGTGTGTGGTCCGATCCTTGCCGGGGGCGTGCTGCACAACATCGGCATCACCACCACCTCGGCGCTTGGCGCGGTGGCGATCTCGCTGATTGGACTGGCCAATATCGCGGGCACGCTGCTGGCGGGTTGGGCGGGCAAGCGTTATTCCAAGAAATACCTGCTGGCGGGGATCTATGTCGGGCGCACGGTGATCGCGGCGGCCTTCATCATGTTCCCGATCACGCCGATGACGGTGATCCTGTTCTCTGTGGGGATGGGCGCGCTCTGGCTCGCCACGGTGCCGCTGACCTCCGGCCTCGTCGCGCATATCTACGGGCTGCGCTACATGGGCACGCTTTACGGGATCGTCTTTTTCAGCCACCAGCTGGGCAGTTTCCTCGGCGTCTGGCTGGGCGGGCGGATGTACGACATCTACGGCAGCTACACCGCCGTCTGGTGGGTTGGCGTGGCCGTGGGCGCGTTTAGCGCCGTGGTGCATCTGCCGATCCGCGAGAAACGGCTCGAGGGGCTGGTGACCGCTTAACGCGCGCGCCAGCGTTCGAGGATGTGGTTGGCGGTCATCAGGTCCAGATGTGCGCCGCCACCGTTCTTGAAGAGGGTGATTTCGTCATCGCTCTGCCGGGTGAAGGCAGCCAGATCGTAATAATCCGCGATCAGGTGATCGCGGGTGATGGTGCCTGCCTCAAGCGGGATGTTGATCTCTCCGATATGGCCGATGGTGGTGTCGAAACTGTCGACGAAGACGCGGGCGCGCAGCAGCGCCGTGTCGTCCACCTCGCGCATGTCGGGGCGGTAGGCGCCGATGAGATCGAGGTGCTGGCCGGGCTGCAACCAATCGCCCTCGATCAGCGGGTCGGTCGACATGGTGGCGGAGGTGACGATATCTGCGGCGCGCACGGCCTGCTCCAGATCGGTCGCCACGTTGATCTTGAGCTCTGCGGCCATCGCCTCGGCGTTCTTGGGCGTCCGGTTCCAGACCGTGAAGCGCGCCTGCGGGAAGGCCGCGGAATAGGCGGCGTGCAGCGCCCGACCTTGAGTGCCCGCGCCGACGATCAGGATGTTCTCGCTGTCCGGTCGGGCAAGGCGGCGCGCGGCCAAGAGGCTGTCGCCCGCGGTCTTCCACTTGGTGACAAGGTGGAAGTCCACGATGGCGGAGAGTGTGCCTGTGACATCATCGAAAAGCGAGACGCCGCCGTTGACCATCGGCACCTCGCGGTCCGGGTTGCCGGGGAAGATCGTGGCGGATTTGACGGCGATGCCCAGCCCGTCGATCCACGCCGCGCGGCTTAGAAGCGTGTCCTTGCCACGATAGAGGAAGGTGTCGCCGATCTCGGCCTTCGGCAGGTCGTGGCCCGCGGCCAGCGCGTCGGTGAGCGCGATCCAATCCAGCAGCGCCTCCCCCGCCTCGAAGGAGATGTTCGGGATGTCGGTCATGCGGCCTCCTCGCGGGTCAGCAGGCCTGCGGCGACCAGACGGTCGGCCCAGCCCTGCGGCCCGGTAAAATGATGGGTTTGCCAGCCCCGCGCAGCAGCGGCGGCGATGTTGTCGGCGCGGTCGTCGGTGAAGAGCAGGGCCTCGGGCGGCAGGTCGCTGCCCTTTTCCACGGCCTCGTAGATTGAGGGCGCGGGTTTGATCATGCCGAGGTGGCCGGAAATGAAATCACGGTCGAACTCGCGCAGGAAAGGGTAATGGGTCGCGGCCAGATCATAGCTTTGGATGCCGAAGTTGGTGAGCGAGAAGACCGGGACGCCGCGCGCTTGCAGCGCATTCTTCAACCGCAGGGAGTGGTCGATCACCGGGGCGGCCATCTCGATCCAGCGGTCGTGCCAGAGGCGGATTTCATCGCCCCACTCAGGCGTCGCCTCGGCCATGGCATAGATCGTGTCGCGGAAATTCTCGCCGCTGTCGACGCGGTCGTTCATGCCGTGCAGGTCCACGGCGTCGAACATGGCGCGGCGGCGATCTTCGCCGATGACACTGTCGTAAAACCGCTCCGGTTGCCATTCGATCAATACGTTGCCGATGTCGAAAACGACCGCCTGTGGTGTCATATCACTTGCCCTAACAATTGCTTAACGCGGGGCTACCCCCGCGCCGCCGCGCGCAGTTCCCGCTCCAATGCTTCGAGGAAACGGGAGCGGTCGGCCTTTGTAAACCCCTTGCCGCCGCCTTGGCGAAAGGGGTCGGCGGCGCGCAGGTCGGCCATCAGGTCGCGGGTGGCCAGCACGTTGCCGATATTGCGCGCGGTCAGCGCCTCGCCATTGTGTTTCAGCACCCTTGCGCCCGCTTCGACGCATTTGGCGGCCAACGGGATGTCCCCGGTGACCACCACGTCGCCCGGCCCGCAACGCTCGGCGATCCACATGTCGGCCACATCGGGCCCGTCGGGCACGATCACCACCTCCACCAGCGGATTCTGCGACAGGCGCAGCCCGCCGTTGGAGACAAGGAACATCTTGATCTTGTGCCGGGTCGCCACCCGCTCGGCCTCGGCCTTCACGGGGCAGGCGTCGGCGTCGATGTAGAGCGCGGTCATGGCTCAGCCCGCGTAGAGCGCGTCGGCATGGAAGGCGACGTGATCCTCCATGAAGCTCGCCACGAAGAAATAGCTGTGGTCATAGCCCGGCTGCATGCGGAAGCTGCCCTGCTGACGTTTTGCCGCCATGGCCTCGGCCAGCGCTTCGGGCATCAAGAGGTCGAGGAACTGGTCGCTCGCCCCTTGGTCGATCAGCACCGGCCCGTCGAAGCCCTTTTCGCGCATCAGGAGCGTACTGTCGTGTTTCGTCCATGTGCTCTCGTCGGCCCCGAGATAGGCGGTGAGTTGCTTTTTGCCCCAGTCGCTCGCCGTCGGATGGGTGATCGGTGCGAAGGCCGAGACCGAGAGGAAACGCCCCGGCAGGTTCATCGCCAGCGTCAGCGCGCCGTGCCCGCCCATGGAGTGGCCGGTGATGCCTTGACGCTCCATATCGAGGGCGAAATTCTCGGCCAGCAGGGCGGGCAGCTCCTCGGCCAGATAATCCCACATCTGGTAGTGCGCCGCCCAAGGGTCTTGGGTCGCGTCCACATAGAACCCCGCGCCTTTGCCAAGGTCGTAAGCGTCGTCATCGGCCACAGCTTCACCCCGCGGGGAGGTGTCGGGGAAGACCAGCGCGATGCCGTGTTCCGCGGCCCAAGCCTGCGCGCCGGCCTTGGTCATGGCGTTCTCATGGGTGCAGGTCAGGCCCGAGAGATACCACAGCACCGGGACCGGGCCGTCCTGCGCCTCGGCAGGGAGAAACAGGCCGAATGTCATGTCGCAGCCGCAGGAGTCGGAGGCTTGGGAGTAGACCCCCTGCGTGCCACCGAAACAGGCGTTTTCCGAGATGGTTTTCATGGCAGCGTTCCTTTCGAACTTGAGTGTGTCACAGGGCCGAGACCCAGCCTACGACAAGGCTGACGGTCACGATACTGACCGTGGTTGAAACGAGAATGGCGGCAGAGACCCGCTGAGGGGCGACGCCGTAGTGTTGGGCGAGCATATAGACATTGCCCGCGACCGGGAGGGAGGCCGTGGCGATGATGACCCCGGCTTTATACGGGTCGACGCCGAAGAGAAACAGCGCGCCAAAGGCCACGAAGAGCGGGTGCAGCACCAGCTTGCAGAAAGTCAGCCAGCCCGCGATCTCGATCCGTTCGGCGGATTTTGAAGCCAGCGAGGCGCCAATGGCGAACAGCGCACCGGGGGTGGCAGCGCCGCCGAGGATGGCCAGAAATTCGTTCAGCGGCACCGGGATCGGGATGCCGAAGCCGGACCAGAGGAACCCCAGCGTGATGGCCACGATCATCGGGTTTTTCAGCAGGCCGATCCCGACGGTTTTGAGTGTCGCCAGCCGCAATTGCCCCTCGCGGGAGCCGGTGATCAGGATCACGATGAGGCTGGAAAAGATGATCATGTCGACGGTCAGCGCCAGCAGCACGGGGCCGATGGCATCCGGCCCTAAGAGCAGCGTCAGCATCGGCACGCCCAGAAAGCCGGTGTTGCCGATCACGGCGCATTGCGCCTCGATCCCATTGGTGGCCACATCGAGCCCGCGCAAAAAACCGACGAGGCTGGCGATGGCATAGACGAAGGCCGTCCCCCAGAGGTAGGCGGCAACAAGGCGGCTGTCCCAGACCTCGGCCAAGGACAGATTGGCGGAAAAACGGAACAGCATCGCCGAGAGGGCGAAGTAGAAGACGAATTTGGTGAGATAGGCCGTCGCTTCGGCAGAGAAAAACCGCGTGCGCCCGGCCCAGTAGCCAAGGCCGATCAGCGCAAAGAACGGCAGGGTTTTCAGGAAGATCGCGACCATGGGTCAAGCATTAGCCAGCCCGCCCTTGGGGTGCAATGGGGCAAGGGCTTGGGCCTTGGCTGAACCGATCGACGTCACCCGCGCGCTCATGGGGTTGCGGCCAGCGGGAACGCCCCGGGCGGCTCCGTGATCTCGCCGCCCCAGCAGTCCTATCGGCGGGTTCCGGCAAGGGCAAAGCGCTCGGCCCTTGGCGGGGCGGGTCAGGGCGCTACCTGTTGCGGGATGGACGCCACGCGAAGAACGAGGTTTGGAATATGAGAGTAGTTTTCTTGGCACCCCTAGTGCTGGCCGGATGCGCTGAATTGTCGACAGCGCCGGTGCAGAACCCGATCCCGGCCCCCGCGCCTGCGGCCACCACACCCCCACCGCCGCCGCCATCGCCGGAGCCCGAGGCCCCGGCGCGGTCCGAAACCCCCAGCAGTCCGGCCAAGCCCAAACCGCTGCCGGAGTCGGTCGTGAACGCGGTGAACGACAGCTCCAGCCCCTCTGAAGATGACGGGCAAGAAGAGCTTGCCGCCGCCGAGCGCCCGATCGACACCTGCAAAGAAGGCAGTTGGTGGGGGCTGATCGGCCGCCCGAAGTCGGCGGCGAGCATCGTTTCCGAGCCCAAGCGCGTTTATACCGAGGGCGACCCGGTGACCATGGATGCCAACCCCAACCGCACCAACATCGTGTTGGACGCGGAGGGGAAAATCGCCAAGGTCACCTGCGGCTAGGGTGTGCCCCTAGCCCTTTGGCCGATTGTCGAGAATGCGCACGGCTTTGCCCTCTGACCGGGCAACGCCGCCCACATCCATCACCTCAACCGTGACCGAAATGCCGACGGTCTGTTTGATCTGTGCCGACAGCGCTTTGATCGCAGCAGCCCGGGCATCGGTCGTGACGCTGGCGTCAGCGCATTCACACAGCACGCGCATCTGATCCATCCGGTCGGGGCGCGAGAGTTCGATCTGGAAATGCGGAGCCAAGCCCGGCGTGGCCATCAGCGCCTCTTCGATCTGGGTGGGGAAGACGTTAACGCCGCGCAGGATGATCATGTCGTCGCTGCGCCCGGTCACCTTTTCCATCCGCCGCATGGAACGCGCGGTGCCCGCCAGCAAACGGGTGAGGTCGCGGGTGCGGTAGCGAATGATCGGGAAGGCCTGTTTCGTGAGCGAGGTGAAGACCAACTCGCCCATTTCGCCATCCTCGACCGGGGCGCCCGTCTCGGGGTTGATGATCTCGGGGTAGAAGTGATCCTCCCAGATGTGCAGCCCGTCTTTGGTCTCCACACATTCCATCGACACGCCCGGCCCCATGACTTCGCTGAGGCCGTAGATATCGACGGCATGCATGTCAAAGGCCTGTTCAATTTCCAACCGCATGGCGTTGGTCCAGGGCTCTGCGCCGAAGATGCCGACCTCAAGCGAGGATTGACGCGGGTCGATGCCTTGTTTGGCGTATTCATCGAGGATCGACAGGGCATAGGACGGGGTGACCGTGATGCCCTTGGGCTGGAAATCTTCGATCAGGCGCACTTGGCGCGGGGTCATCCCGCCCGAGATCGGCACGGTCGACAGGCCAAGCGCATCGGCGCCGAGGTGGATGCCCAAGCCGCCGGTGAACAGCCCATAGCCATAGGCATTGTGCAGCATGTCGCCCGGGCGCATCCCCGCCGCGCGCAGGGAGCGGGCGACGACTTGCCCCCAGTTCGCCAGATCGTCCTTGGTATAGCCCACGACGGTCGGCTGCCCGGTGGTGCCGGAGGACGCGTGAATGCGCGCCACTTGATCGCGCGGCACGGCGAACATGCCAAAGGGGTAATTGTCACGCAGGTCAGTCTTCACCGTGAAGGGAAAGCGCGAAAGATCGGAAAGCTGTTTCAGATCATCGGGATGCACGCCCGCATCGTCGAAGCTTTGCTTGTAGAAGGGCACGTTGTCATAGGCATGGCGCAGGGACCATTTCAGTCGGTCCAATTGCAGGGCGCTGATCTCGTCCCGGCTGGCGATCTCAATCGGGTCGAGCGTATCCTTCGCGGGGGTCAGGTCTTTCATCAGGTCGGCTCCTCCTCGGTAAATAGCTGGCCTTTAATGCTGCGGGACAGCCCGCGAAACAGGGCCACGACACGGTCATCCTCGCCCGTGACGGTCACGTCATAGATGCCCGACCGACCGCTGCGCGACACTTCGCGTGCGGTGGCAGTCAGCCGCTCCTCCGGCTGGCCGGGGCTGAGATAGGTGATCTGGTTCTGCTGGGCGACAGTGGTCTGGTTGTAGCTGTTGCAGGCAAAGGCAAAGGCGCTGTCGGCCAGCGTAAAGATGAAACCGCCGTGGCAAATCCCATGCCCGTTCAGCATCTCCGGGCGCACCGACATCGACAAAACCGCGCCGCCGGGGGTGACCTCGTCGATCCTCATGCCCAATCCGGCCGAGGCGGGATCTCGGGCGAACATCACCTCGGCACATTTGCGGGCGCGGGCGTCTGGGGTCATTCCGTCATGCCTTTGTGTTTCAGTTTCAAGATTGGTTGCACAATTCTGTAACGCTTTCAAGAAATTTTGAGCCGCGCTTTCGGCCATCTCAGGGCTTGATTTGGCCCCCGTCAGGGTCAACTGTAAAGCCATGAGCATAGAGCCCCCATCGCCAATCACGGCTTTCGAGCGCCCTGCCGAACAGGTCGCTTTCCACCGCACCGAACTGTCGCTGATCCTATCGCTCTACGGGCGTATGGTCGCGGCGGGGGAGTGGCGGGACTATGGGATTTCGCACCTTAAGGACGTGGCCGTTTTTTCGGTCTTTCGCCGCACGGCTGAGATACCGCTTTACCGGATCGAAAAGCGGCCCAAGCTGCGCAACCGGCAGGGGATGTATGCGGTGGTGGGCACCGGCGGGCAGGTGCTGCGCCGGGGCCATGACCTGAAGGCCGTGCTGCGCGTGTTGGAGCGCAAGCTGATCCGTGCAGTAGATTAAACGCCGGGCCGGCGATGTGCCGTCACCGGGCCGTCACCGCCCGCTTTGATCCGGGCGATGGCCTCGACGATGTTTTCATAGCTCACGGCCATGGCGTGGGCATTGGCGTGGATCATCGTCTCGCCGTCCACCACCAGCGCGACATGGCCTTTCCAGAACAACAGATCATTGCGCTGATAGGCATCGCTGACGGGGGCGCCCACCGTCTTTTCTTGCTGGTCGCTGTCACCGGGGCAGGGGATGCCGCAGGCCAGCAGCGCCGCTTGAACAAGGCCCGAACAATCGATCCCCCAACGGCTATTCCCGCCCCAGAGATAGGGCGTGCCAATGAACAGCGCCGCGATCTGCGCCGGGTCGGCCTCTCGGCTCTCGACGGGGGCAAGATGGCCCCGCGGAATGTGCCCCTGCGGGGTTTCGGCGAAATCCTTGGTCTCTGCCGTGACGGTGACGCGCGCACCGTAGCTGAGGCTCAGCAGGTCCGGCGATTTCAGATCGGCGTCGCGATAGGCATGGGTGGCAGGCACGCAGACGCGGTGGGTGGCGCTGCGCGGGGTGCTGAGGGTGCTTTGCAGAACATGCCCGCAATAGCCGTCCTTCTCGGCCTGCACATAGGCCCAGCCCGACGCCTCATGAAGTACGGTCATCTGCTCGCCGAACAACAACTGCCGGTCGCGTGGCCCGTCAGGGCGGCGGCAGAGGTCGGCCACCGGCACCGCCACCTGCGCGGGGCGGTTCTGGGTCGCCAGTGCCGGGTCCGGGGTGAGACGCGGATCGCTCATGGTTTCAGCAAGGCGGGCAGGGCGGCATAGATCGCGCGGGTGCCTTGGCCGGTGCCGCCTTTTGGGCGGGCGGGGGCGTCGGCAGGTTGCCAGCCGTAGATGTCGAAATGCGCGTATTTGCTGTCGGTCACAAAGCGGCGCAGGAAGAGCGCGGCGGTGATCGACCCGGCAAAGCCGCCCTTGGGCGCGTTGTCGAGGTCGGCGATGCCGGGCTCGATCAGCGCCTCGTAGGCGTCGTGGAATGGCATCCGCCAGACCGGATCGGCTGACCCGGCAGCGGCGCTTTCCAAGGCCGAGACGAAGGCGGCGTCGTCACTGTAATAGGGCGCAAGGTCCGGCCCCACGGCCGCCCGCGCGGCCCCGGTCAGCGTCGCCATTGAGATAATCTGATCGGGCTTGTCCTCATCCGCCAGCGCCAGCGCATCGGCCAGCACCAAACGCCCTTCGGCATCGGTGTTGTTGATCTCAACCGTCAGCCCCTTGCGCGAGGTCAGGATGTCGCCGGGGCGGAAGGCATTGCCCGAGACGGAGTTCTCAACCGCCGGGATCAGCACGCGAAGCTGCACCTCCATGCCGGTGGCCATGATCATATGCGCCAGCCCCAGCACGGCGGCGGCCCCGCCCATGTCCTTTTTCATCAGCGCCATCGAGGCGCCGGGCTTCAGGTTCAGCCCGCCGGTGTCGAAACAGACGCCTTTCCCCACCAACGTCAGCTTTGGCCCAGCGTTGCCCCATGTCATGTCGATCAGCCGCGGCGCGCGGTCGGCGGCGCGGCCCACGGTGTGGATCATCGGCAGGTTGTTTTCCAGCAGGGCATCGCCGGTTGTCACCTCGATCTGCGCGTCATGCCGCTCGGCCAGGTTGCGCGCGGCGGCTTCAAGGTCGGGCGGCCCCATGTCGGAGGCGGGCGTGTTGATCAGGTCGCGGGTCAGCATCTCACCCGTGGCCAGCGCGGTGATCTGTTCGGCGTCGACCCCCTCGGGCGCGACAAGGCGGGCGGTCAGCGCAGGCTGGTCGCGGTAGCGGTCGAAACGATAGCCCGCCAGCAGCCAACCAAGCGCCTCTGTCGCCGCCTGATCATCGGGCAGGCCGCTTTCGATCCGGTAGTCCCCGCCAGGAAGCTTGGCTGCAGCGGCGGCGAGGTGAAACCGGCCCCTGCGGCGGGCAGCTTCGGACCCGTAGCCCGCCAGTGCCATCACCGGCGCGCCCTCGGCACCCGGCACGACAAGCGCCTGACCAAGGCCGCCCACAAAGCCGCTGGCCTTTACCCATGCCTGCACCGCGCCGGGCTGATCGGCAAGCCAGCCTTCAAGCGCGGTCTCGCTCAAGACATGAAGCGGCAGGGCATTGGCGGAGGGGGTGGCGAATTCGGCGGACATGACAAACCTTTGCAAATCTGGATTTGCGCGCAGCCTACCTTTTCCTTCGCCACCCGCAAGCGATCAGATCGTGATCTCGGGCAAGTCCCATATTGCGGTCAGTGACCGTTCCCCGCTGCGCAGCAGCCGCGAGAGCGTGGCCGCGGTGGCGATGTCATCCCCGTCGTCGATACAGACCATCACATCCGCCGCCACCCGGGCGACGAGCGCCATGCCGATTTGATCGGCGATGGCGATCAGGCGGTGCACGCTTTTGCGCAGGCCGGCGCGATCTTGGCCCTCATGGAGCCTTTTGCAATGGGACAGGCGCAGGGCCAATTCCTCCATCGCGCGGCAGAGAACATCTTCGGCCCCCACCTCACCCAGTTGTGTGTAGAGCAGCGCCAGCCGCTCTTGATCGACGCAGACCTGTTCGGTCGGGCGAATTTGCATAAGTTGCATTGCTAACATCCTTCAAACGCCCCCACGGCCTCAGGGGCAATATGGCGCGTGAAGGTGTGCAAAGGGTTGCGATGATTGTGCCTTTTCTCTCGAATTCGTATGGCATTTGCGCTATCTGCGCTAAAACCGCATTTCGCATTAGGGGACGTTTACACATGGACAAGGCCAAGGCTCTGCCGTCGTATCTGTTGCAACGCTATCAGGGGTGGAAGGCGACCGGCTATGCCGAGAACCAAACATGGTATCGCCGATTGGCCGCCGAGGGGCAGCGCCCGCGTGCGATGGTGATCTCCTGCTGCGACAGCCGCGTGCATGTGACCTCGATCTTCGGGGCGGATCAGGGGGAGTTCTTTATCCACCGCAACATCGCCAACCTTGTCCCGCCCTATGAGCCGGATGGCAAGCAGCACGGCACCTCGGCGGCGGTGGAATATGCCGTCAACGCGCTGAAGGTCGCGCATCTGATCGTGCTGGGCCATTCCAGTTGCGGCGGCGTGGCGGGCTGCATCGAAATGTGCAAAGGCAACGCGCCCGAGCTTGAGAACCAAGACAGTTTCGTGGGCCGCTGGATGGACCTGCTGCGCCCGAAATACGAGACGGTGGAAAAGGTCGAAGACCCGGCAGAGCAGCAGCTTTTGCTGGAGCGTCAGGCGGTGCTAACCTCGCTCGAAAACCTGATGACCTTCCCGTGGATCAAGGAAAAGGTCGAAGACGGCACGCTGAGCCTGCACGGCCTGTGGACCGACATCGGCGAGGGCAGCTTGGAATATTATGACGCCAAGGCGCAGAAATTCGAGCCGGTCTGACGCTTGCGCAGACAGATGGCAGAGACGAAAAAGGGGGCCGCTTGGCCCCCTTTCTTATTCCTAAGCTGGGGCTGAACCTCAGCCCTTTTTCAGCACTTCGCGGCCCAGCAGCTCGGCGATCTGCACGGCGTTCAGGGCGGCACCCTTGCGCAGGTTGTCGCTGACGCACCACAGGTTGATGCCGTTGTCGATGGTGCTGTCCTGACGGATGCGGCTGATGAAGGTGGCGAAATCGCCGACGCATTCCACCGGCGTGACGTAGCCGCCGTCTTCGCGCTTGTCGATCACCATGATGCCCGGCGCTTCGCGCAGGATGTCGCGGGCTTCGGCCTCATCGAGGTGGTCTTCGAATTCGATGTTGATCGATTCCGCATGGCCCACGAAAACCGGCACGCGCACGCAGGTCGCGGTGACCTTGATCGACGGGTCGACGATCTTCTTGGTCTCAGCGACCATCTTCCATTCTTCCTTGGTCGAACCGTCTTCGAGGAAGACGTCGATATGCGGAATCACGTTAAAGGCGATCTGCTTGGGATAGACCTTGGCCTCGTAATTGTCGGTCGGGTTGTAGACCGATTTGGTCTGGTCCCAAAGCTCGTCGATGGCCTCTTTGCCCGAGCCGGAAACCGACTGGTAGGTGCTGACCACGACGCGCTTGATCTTGGCGCGGTCATGCAGCGGCTTCAGCGCCACGACCATCTGCGCGGTGGAGCAGTTGGGGTTGGCGATGATGTTCTTCTTGGAATAACCGTGCACGTCTTCGGGGTTCACCTCCGGCACGATCAGCGGCACTTCGTTGTCGTAGCGGTAGAGCGAAGAGTTATCGATCACCACGCAACCCGCTTTGGCAGCGGCAGGCGCGTATTTCTTGGTCGCTTCAGAGCCCACGGCGAAAAGCGCCATGTCCCAGCCAGTGAAATCGAAAGTGTCGAGGTCTTTGGTCTTAAGGGTCTTGTCCCCGAAGGTGATCTCGGTCCCGAGTGAACGGCGGCTGGCAAGGGCCACGATCTCGTCCACGGGGAACTGACGCTCCGCAAGGATGTTCAACATTTCACGGCCCACATTGCCTGTGGCACCGACGACGGCGACGCGATAACCCATTTGATTACTCCAGTCTGTCCAATTTAATTTGACGCCATTTAACGTGCCTGCGGGGCATTGGCTAGGGCCAGCCGCGCGCGGGCGGGGCAGGGCGGTGCTTTGCCGGGGTCAGAGAACCTTGATCACGTCCTTGTTGATCGCCAGCATATAGCCGCGGCGGGCGATGTTCTTGACCAGCAGTTCCGACACCAGCTGGTTGCCAAGCGTGTCGCGCAGGCGTTTGATCCGCGTGGCGCCCGCGGCCTCATCACAGTCGGCAGGGCTGCGGCCCGAGATCATGCCTTCGATCTCGGAGCCTGAGAGCACGTCATCATCCATCCGCGCCTCGGCAAGGACCGACATCGTCTCCATCGCGGCGGTGGTCAGTTTGAAGCCGAGGTTGTTGAGATAGACGGTATTCTCTTCCCGGCTGATCAGCAGAGAGTTCACTTGAATGCCCGTCCGCTCAATCTGGGCCATGCGACGGTTGAAGCCGATCAGCATAAACAGAAACACCATCGCCGCGACCAGCATGGCGCTGGCAAAGACCAAGAGCACCACGATCACGATACGGTAGCTGGCCAAGGTCTCGGAAAAGGCGGTGCCGGACTGGGCGAGGATTTCCAGCAGCTTGATCTCGGCCTGGGTGGTCAGATCGTCATTATCGATAAAGATCCGCTCAACCCGGGCGTTAAAGACGTTCGCATCCGGCAGCGCCCAGAGCAGCACAAGCGCCCCGACCAAAAGCACGGCGACCACGGCGGCGATGCCACCGATCACGAAACGCCCGCCAAATCTGCGCATGTCAGAAGCGGAGGTAGAATGTTCCTGCACTGTCTTTCCTTTGATCCAAGCCTTCGTCCCCGAAAACAGACAGCACATTCAACAATGTCCAGCCCTCCGCTGCAAGACGCGGCGTGAGTTCGGTTTCGGCGGAGGCTGGCTCACAGGCCCCGGAGATCTGCGCCACACCATAGTGAAGGCGCAGCGGATTGTCTTGCTTGGCCTTGTAATCGGCAAAGCATCCAGCCGTTGCCGCGGCGGGCAGGGCCAGAATGACCGCCAGCGCGGTCAGCAATGAGAGACATGGGTTTTTCATATGTTTTTAATGCGCTTTCACCCGCTGATATTCAATAACCAAGGCGTTTTGAGCGCCTTGTTATTGGATAACGACCCCCTGTTATTGCCTGTCTTTGGCCCTCATCCCAATTTGGTGGCACCAACAGACACACGAACCGATACGCGGCCCCCGAGTTATGGCCGCAGAGGATCAAGGGCGCAGCGAAACGCGCCGATAACGAGAAGGGACCAGACCCATGTACCGCAAGTTCATTGCTACCATCGCCGCCCTGTCGGTTGCCATCACTGCCTTTGGCGCCCGCCCGGCTGCTGCCGATGAAAAAGAGGTGCTGCGCACGCTTGCCGCGATTGCCGGTGTCGCGATCGTGGGCAAGATGATCTACGACAACAAGAAAGAGCGCGAGGAGCGTGAGACGGTCACCCGCCGCCGTGCCGCGCCGGTCTATGAGGCGCCCCGTTATTATCCCACGGTTTCCAAACGGCCCCATCCGCGCCCCTATGTCGATCCGCGCCCCGCGCCGCGCCGCGACGACTGGTCCCGCCCTGAGCGCGACCGTACCACGTACCCTGAGCGCGAAGTGCGCCCCCTGCCGGACCGGGTGGACCGCAAACTGCTGCCGCAGCAGTGCTTCCGCAGCTATGAGGGCGATGAGGGCAAGGTCATGATGTTTGGCGAACCTTGCCTTGAAAAGAATTACTCCTATGCCGATCGCCTGCCCCGCTACTGCGCCAAACGCGTCAGTACCGCCGAGGGCGCGCGCTACGGCTATGACGCCCGCTGTCTGCGCGACTCGGGTTACAGCTTGGCGCGTCGGTAAATCCGGCGTGCCTTGACCGAGCGGCACGTCCCTGTCGCTCGGGTTTTGAAAGGGGGGGTGTTCGGGCGCCTCCCCTTTCTCTTTTTTGTTGCACCTTTTGGGCGCATGCGGTTTCACCAGCCCCATGATACCTGACTATGATCTTGAACGCGGCGCGGCTGCACGCGGCTTTCGCACCATCGCCGGAGTCGACGAAGTAGGCCGTGGCCCCTTGGCCGGGCCGGTCACAGCTGCCGCGGTGGTCTTTACCGAAGGGGAGATCCCCGAGGGGCTGAACGATTCCAAGAAACTGACCGCCCGCGCCCGTGAGCGGCTCTATGAAGAGATCATGTCGGTCGCCGTGGTCTGCGTGGCCCATGCCACGGTCGAAGAGATCGAGGAACACAACATCTTGCGTGCCAGCCATCTGGCCATGACCCGCGCCTTGGCCGGTTTGGCCTGCAAAGCGGACTATGCGCTGATCGACGGCAATATGCTTCCGCGTGATTTGGCGCTGCCCGCGCAACCTGTGGTGAAGGGCGATGCGCGCTGTCTGTCGATCTCGGCGGCTTCTATCGTTGCGAAAACCGTGCGCGATAACCTCATGGTGGATTTGGCGCAACAGCATCCGGGTTACGGCTGGGAAACCAATATGGGCTATGGCTCGAAAAGCCACATCGCCGCCCTGCAGGATCTTGGTGTCACCCCACACCATAGACGTTTGTTCAAACCGGTACACAATATCTTGTATCAAGCCAATTTGTTAACCGATTGATTCAAAAAAGAAATTGACCACGATTCTCTGATGGCTCATTTTATCCACAACCAATGAGCGCTTAAGCGCCGGGTAATGAGGCAGAGATATGAAAACGATGACAAAGGGCGCCGCGGCGCTTCCCTTGAACACTATTGTTGCGGGCGATTGCATTGAGGCAATGAACGCCCTCCCAGCAGAATCGGTGGATCTGATCTTCGCGGATCCGCCCTACAACTTGCAGTTGCGAGGTGATTTGCATCGCCCCGACAACTCCAAGGTCGATGCAGTTGATGACGAGTGGGACCAATTCGCCAGCTTCAAAGCCTATGACGAATTCACCCGCGCCTGGCTGAAAGCCGCGCGGCGTCTGCTCAAGCCCGATGGCGCAATCTGGGTGATCGGCAGCTACCACAACATTTTCCGCGTCGGTGCCGCGCTTCAGGATCAAGGCTTCTGGATCCTTAACGACGTGGTCTGGCGCAAGTCCAACCCGATGCCGAACTTCCGTGGCAAGCGTTTCACCAATGCCCATGAGACGATGATCTGGGCGGGCAAGAGCGAGAACAGCAAATACACCTTTAACTATGAGGCGCTGAAGGCGCTGAACGAAGGCATCCAGATGCGCAGCGATTGGGTGCTGCCGATCTGCACCGGCCATGAGCGTTTGAAGGATGAGGCAGGCGAGAAAGCGCATCCGACGCAAAAACCCGAAAGCCTGCTGCACCGCATCCTTGTCGGTTCGACCAACCCCGGCGACGTGATCCTCGACCCGTTCTTCGGCACCGGCACCACCGGCGCCGTGGCCAAGATGCTGGGCCGCGATTTCATCGGCATCGAACGTGAGGAAGCCTATCGCAAGGTTGCTGAAAAGCGGATCTCGATGGTGCGCAAGTTCGACAACGAAGCGCTGCAAACCACCACCTCCAAACGCGCCGAGCCGCGCGTGCCCTTCGGGCAGTTGGTCGAGCGCGGCATGCTGCGCCCGGGCGAGAACCTTTATTCCATGAATGGACGCCACAAGGCCAAGGTCCGCGCCGATGGCACCTTGATCGGCAGCGATGTCAAAGGGTCGATCCATCAGGTGGGCGCCGCCTATGAGAAAGCCCCCAGCTGCAACGGCTGGACCTATTGGTGCTACAAGAAAGACGGCAAGAATGTCCCCATCGACATTCTGCGTCAGCAGATCAGAGCCGAGATGGCGAACTGATCCACCCCGGATAATCGAACACCGCCGGCACCCGTGGCCCCTCTGCGTGAGGGGCATGCACACGGGTGCCTACCTTGACCCCGCCCGATGGCGGGGTTTTTTTTGAATCAGCCTGTGAGGCTGGCCTAATGCATCTGCCGGTTGCGGCCCTGAAGCGCGCGCAGCGCAGCGGCGAGGTAGCTGGCATCGAAATCGCATTTATTCACCACATAAAGCACCCCGGCAGAGGCGGCTTTCTCCCACATGACCGGAGAGGGCCAATCGCTGAGCATGATGACGGGGGTTTGGGCGTGGCGATGATCACAGGCCAGTTCCAGCGCGAAATTCGCGCCCAGCCCATCGGGCAAGTTGTTGTCGAGCAGGATCAGCGCCTTGTCCCCGGCGCTGAGCGCCCGGCGTGCCGCTTCGATGCTGGGGGCGAATTCGACCTGCATCCCGCCATAGGCGCGGGCCAGAACGCGGCGCAGTCTTTCTCGGTCAAACTCACTGTCTTCGACGATCAGACAGGTGCCATCATAGGCCGCCCGCGCGGGCGTTTGTTGGTGCTGCATCAATACCACTCCACTGGTAACAATCGCAGCTTTTCTGGCAGGCAAAGTTTAACTTTGCGTTGCCGTGTTCAGAGCCGGGGCAGGGGATTGCTGGCCTTGTTGTAGGCTTTCCAATCGGTGATCTCGGGGTAATACATCTCGCGCCATTTGCGCACCCGCGGGTTCATGACGCGCCGCCACAGCGGCGGCACCATGGCGGCCATGGTCATCACCGGATAGCCGTAAGGAAGCTGCGGCGCATCGCCCGTGCCATAGGTCTGCAAGACCGGAAAACGCCGGTCGGGTTTGTAATGGTGATCGGAATGGCGTTGCAGGTTGATCAGCAGCCAGTTGCTGGCCTTATGCGCCGCGTTCCACGAATGGCGTGGCTGGACATGTTCATATTTTCCGCCGCCTAGATGTTTACGCGTCAGCCCGTAGTGTTCGATGTAATTGACCAGTTCCAATTGCCAGATCGCCACCCCGGCTTGGACAAGGAACAGGCCCAGCCCGCTCCAACCGCCCAAGATTAGCGCCAGCAGCAAAAAGGTGGCTTGCAGCGCCCAGTACTTGAAAAAGGGATTGCCCGGATCGGTCCAGGGCAGCCCCTTGCGGGCCAGCATGTTCTTCTCCGCTTGGAAGGCCGAGGTCAGCGACTCGCGCAGCACGCGGGGGTAGAAACGATGAAACCCTTCGTTGTAGCGCGCCGTCACCGTGTCACGCGGGGTGCCGACATGGCGGTGGTGCACCAGCAGATGCTCTGACCGGAAATGCGAATAAAGCACCATGGCCAGCAGGATATCCGCCAGCCGCCGTTCGGTCTTGTTGCGTTGGTGCATCAGCTCATGGCTGTAGTTGATCCCGATGGTGCCGGTGATGACGCCGACGCCGAAGAACAGAAAGATCCGCTCTGCCGTGTCCAGATGCCCGGCGCGTGTGGCGTAGTAGATCAGGCCAAAGACGGTCAGGAATTGCAGCGGGGTCCAGAGCAGGGTGACGAGGCGGTACCAATAAAGATCATCCTCCGTCGCCTCCAGATCGGCGTTGTCGAGGTTCAGCCCCAGCACCGCGTCGAGCATCGAAAACAGATACCATGTCACCAGCGGCAGCAGTGCGATGGTCCAGCCGCCCTGCACCGCACAGAACCACGCCAGCGGGATCAGCAGCAGGGACATCCAGAAAGGCAGGGCGCGCGACAGACGGGCGAGGTCTTGGGCGGCGATGATGCGGTTGGCCATGGGGCACCTCATAGTTGCGCGCCAGATATACCGCAGTTTGCCCGATGCACAAAGCCTGACGCGGCGCTAGCGCGCGAGGTCGAAGGCTTTGCGCATCACGGTGGGCAGATCGCTGGGGCGGAACTGGTTCTGGCCGATGAATTCACCGCTTTCGGGACGGCTGTCATGGCCGACCCGCGCGTGCTGCACCGTCAGCATCAGATGGAAATGGGTGAAGGTGTGGCGCACCTCGCCGGGCAGGGCGCGCCAATCGGCGGCCAAGGGCGGTGTGCCTTCCGGGCGCGGCTCTGACGTGTCGACCCAGTCGGAGCCGGGCCAGCCGAGCATACCGCCAAGCAGCCCCTTTTCGGGCCGCGTCTCTAGTAGCCATGCACCATCCTCGCGCTCTGCCAGATAGACCGTGCCGTGACGGATGGGTTTCGGTTTCTTCGGCGTCTTCTTGGGCAAGAGCGCTGCCGTGCCTTCCGCCCGCGCGGCGCAGGGATCGCGCCAAGGGCAGATGCCGCAGGCGGGGGATTTCGGGGTGCAGATCGTGGCGCCCAGATCCATCACCGCTTGGGCATAGTCGCCGGGGCGAGCCGCCGGGGTCAGCGCGGCGGCCCGGGCCATCAGCTCGGGCTTGGCGGCGGGCAGGGGCGTGTGGATGTCATAGACCCGCGCCATCACCCGCTCCACATTGCCGTCGAGCACCGCATGGGGCAGATCGAAGGCGATAGAGGCAATCGCCGCCGCCGTATAGGGCCCGATCCCCGGCAGTTTCAGCAGCGCGTCGTGATCCGCGGGGAAATTACCGCCATGCTCATCCACCACCACCCGCGCGCATTTGAGCAGGTTGCGGGCGCGCGCGTAATAGCCAAGCCCGGCCCATTCGGCCATCACATCGGCATCCTCGGCAGCGGCGAGGGCGGCGACATCCGGCCAGCGGGCGGTGAACCGTGCGAAGTAATCCTTTACCGCGGCCACGGTGGTCTGCTGCAACATGACCTCGCTCAGCCAGATGCGGTAGGGGTCGGGCATGACCCCGGCGATCCGGTCCTGTGGCGGCACCCGCCATGGCAGGGCGCGGGCATGGGTGTCGTACCACTCTAGCAGGATCGGCGGCAGCTCGCTGACGCGGGTTTTCTCACGCAATGTTTAGGCCTTTCGACGGGTCGGGGGCTGGTGACGCTGGGGCAAATGGTTATGTATGTCAGCACATTCGGGAAACAAAGCCATGCCGCCACGTCGTACGACTACAAAAGGGTTCAAACGCACCAACAGCCTGCTCTCGCAACAGATCCGCAAGGCGAGCGAGACGCGCGGCTTTGCGCAATCGCGTCTGCTGACCCATTGGGCCGAGATCGCGGGCGAGGCCACTGCCGCCATCTCGCGCCCTGTCGAGGTCAGCTATGGCCGCAAGGAGGGCATCGGTGCCACCCTGACCCTGCTGACCACCGGGGCCAATGCGCCCATGCTGGAAATGCAGAAAGAGCAACTGCGCGCGCGGGTCAACGCGGTCTATGGCTACAACGCCATCGCGCGGGTGCGGATCACCCAAACGGCGGCGACCGGCTTTGCCGAGGGGCGCGTCGCTTTCGATCACAAGCCCAAGGGCGAGAAGCCCCGCCCCAACCCCGCGTTGCAACAAAAAGCAGCCGAAGCCGCCAAGCCGGTGGCCGATGAGGGGCTGCGCGAGGCCCTTGCACGTCTGGGCGAGAACATATTGAACAAGAACCAAAGCTGACGATCTGATAGCTGGTCAAACGGAAGGAACATCCTATGAATCGCAGAAACGTAATCCTTGGCGGTCTTGCCACCCTCGGCGTCGGCGGCTGGTTCGCTGCCAGCAGCTTTGGCTCGGCCCCCCTCGGCAGCACTGCGCTGACCCCCTTCGTCGGCGCTGCGAACGCGCAAACGACCGAGGGCGAAGTCGACACCTCCGGCATCACCGAAATGGTCTTGGGTGATGAGAACGCGCCGGTGACGGTTGTCGAATACGCCTCTTTCACCTGCCCGCATTGCGCGACCTTCCACAACGACACCTTCAAAAAGCTGAAGGCCGGTTACATCGACAGCGGCAAGGTCAAGTTCATCTACCGCGAAGTCTATTTCGATCGCTACGGTCTCTGGGCCTCCATGGTGGCGCGCTGCGGCGGGCAGGAGAAGTTCTTTGGCATCGCTGACCTGATCTACAAATCGCAAAGCGAATGGACCCGCGCGGGCGAGCCTGCCGCCATCGTCGATGAGCTGCGCAAGATTGGCCGTCTGGCCGGGCTCGATAACGAGACGCTGGATGAATGCCTGAAAGACGGCGAAAAGGCCGAGGCGCTGGTGGCATGGTACACCGCAAACGCCAAAGAGGATGACATCTCAAGCACGCCGAGCTTTGTCATCGACGGCAAGAAACACTCCAACATGTCCTATGCAGACATGAAGGAAATCCTCGACGAAGCGCTGGCTGGCTAATGACCGCACCGCTTGCAGGACTGAAAGTCGTCGAATTGGCGCGTGTTCTGGCTGGCCCTTGGGCCGGTCAGACACTGTCGGACCTCGGATGCGAGGTGATTAAAGTGGAAAGCCCGGCGGGGGATGACACCCGCCAATGGGGGCCACCCTTCGTCACCCGGGATGAGGATGTCACCGCTTCCTATTTCCACTCAACCAACCGGGGCAAAGCCTCGGTCACCGTGGATTTTCGCACTGAGGAAGGTCAGGCGCAGGTCAAAGAGCTTTTGGCCGATGCGGATATCCTGATCGAAAATTTCAAGACCGGGGGATTGGCGAAATACGGGTTGGACTATGCCAGCCTGTCTGCGCAGTTCCCGAAACTGATCTATTGTTCGATCACGGGGTTCGGCCATACCGGGCCTTATGCCCATCGCGCGGGTTATGATTTCATCATCCAAGGCATGTCCGGCCTGATGTCGATCACCGGAGAGCCGGACGGCCAGCCGCAGAAATCCGGCATGGCGATCACCGATATCTTTACCGGGGTCTATGCCAGCACCGCGATTTTGGCCGCCGTTCACCAGCGCCACCAAACCGGCGTGGGCCAGCATATCGACATGGCCCTGCTTGATTGCGCCGTGGCGATCACCGGCAATCAGGCGATGAACTATCTGACCACCGGCAAGGCGCCGACGCGGATGGGCAACGCCCACCCCAACCTGACGCCCTATGAGGTGTTTGAGTGTTCCGACGGCCATCTCATCATCGCCACGGGCAATGACGGGCAGTACCAACGCCTGTGTCAGTTGCTGGGGCTGGATGACATGGCCACCGCGCCGGAGTACCTCAAGAACGCCGACCGGGTCGCCAACCGGCCCGAGATGATCCGCCGCCTGACCGGGGCCACCCGTCTGCGCAGCCGTGATGATCTGCTTGCCGCCTGCGAGGCGCATGGCGTGCCTGCCGGGCCGATCAACGACATGGCCGATGTCATGGCCGATCCGCAGGTCGTGGCGCGGGGCATGCAGATTGAACTGGACGGTGTGCCGGGGCTGCGCTCGCCCTTCACCTTTTCGGGGGCCGAGCTTTCGCTGCACCGGCCCGCGCCGAAACTGGGCGAAGACAACAAGGCCTAAGGCGGTGGCAGCCTGTCCAGCGCTGCATGCAGCGCGTTGCCTTCGGGCAGGGAAAGGCGCACCGGCAGGGTCAGCACCTTGGCGCGGAACTCAATCGGCAGGCGCACCGCGTCTTTCTCGGTGGTGACAAGCTGTGCGCCGCGCATCGCGGCCTCGGCCTCCAGCCGCAACATCAGCCGCGATGTCAGCGGCTGGTGATCCTCCAGTGCCTCGGCGTGGAGGATCGTCGCCCCCAGCCCGCGCAGCGTGGCGAAAAACTTCTCGGGATGGCCGATGCCTGCAAAGGCGAGCACTTGGGAACCCGACCAATCCATTCCGGTTTGCAGCGGCGCGAGTTCGGCGCGCGCATGGGGCAGGTCCGTCTTAGGCAGCCGTTTCGCAAAGCGCGCCTGCGCCGCCTCATCCCCGATAGAGAGCAAGAGATCGGCCCGCGCCAGCCCCGCCGCGACAGGCTCCCGCAACGGGCCAGCAGGCAGGCAGAGGCCGTTGCCGAACCCTTTGACCGCATCTACCACGACGATGCTCAGGTCCTGCACCAGCGCGGGGTTTTGAAAACCGTCATCCAGCACCACCACCGTGGCCCCCGCAGCTTCGGCGGCCTGCGCACCCGCTGCGCGATCCCGGGCGACCCAGACATCCGCAAAGGCGGCGAGCAGCAGTGGCTCGTCCCCGACCTCCTCGGCGCTGTGCTGCAGGGGGTCGACCCGCACCGGCCCCTCTAGCGTGCCACCATAGCCGCGAGAGACGACATGCGGGCGATGGCCGCGCTCCAGCAGATATTGCAGCACCGCCATCACCGTGGGCGTCTTGCCGGTGCCGCCTGCGTTGATGTTGCCGACGCAGATCACCGGCACCCCCAACCGCAGCGGCCTGCCGCCCGCCAGCCGCCGCGCGCTGGCCGTGGCATAAAGCGCGCCCAGAGGTTGCAACAACCGCGCGCGCCAGTCGGGGCGGGGCAGATGCCAGAAATCAGGCGCGCGCATCGGATGCTCCCGCTTGTTCATCGAGCCGGTCTTGCACCATTTCAATCACCCTATCGGCCAGTTCGGCCCCTTCGCTGATCACGTCCCAGCCCGCATGGGCCATCGTGGCCGCTTGATCCGGCGCGATCAAGCGCGACACCGCATTGCCGAGCGCGCCCGCGTCATTCACGATCCGCGCCGCCCCCGCCGTGGCGAGCCGCCCGTAAGAGGGCAGGAAGTTGCGCACCTTGGGGCCGTAAAGCACCGCCGAGCCAAGTGCCGCGGCCTCGAACGGGTCGCAGCCGCCGTGGCCCGAGACCAGCGAAGATCCGAGGAAAGACACCGGCGCCACCCGAAAGAACAGCCCCCGGTCGCCCGGATCGTCCGCCACCATGACCTGCGTCGTCTCGTCGGGGTAGGGGTCATCGCCCCACCGCATCGTGGTGAACCCCCGCGCGCGGGCGCGCTCATGGGCGATATCGGCGGTCGGGTAATCATGGGTGTGCAGGATAAGCAGCAACCGATGCGAGAGGCGCAGCGCTTGGCGATGGGCAGTGAGAATGACGGGTATCTCTTCGGTCAAAACCTGCGTCGCATACCAAACCGGACGCCCGACAAGGCAGGCCGACATATCCGCCAAATCCGATTCCGCGCAGCGCAGCGCCTGACCGCCTGCCAACAGCGGCGAGGTCACCTGCCCCTTATTGCGCGGCAGGCCCAGTTGCACGAGACGGCGCAGCACGGCGGGGGAACGGGCCAGCACCTGATCGAAAGCCGCCAGCAACTGCCGCGTCACATCGGGCAGCCAGCGGTCGCGGCGGCCATCGAAACCGGCGCTGTCGGCGTCGATCATCATCATGGGGCAACCGCGCCCTGCGGTCTCCAACACGAGGTTGGGCCTCAGCCCGCCCCATGTCCACAGGCAGAAATCGGGCCGCCAATGGCCAAGGAAGCGCGCCACATTGTCGGGGTGTTCGCTGGGGGCGGGGAGGATGAACAGATCGCGCGTCTCGGGCGTGGGCAGCTCTTGGGCCGCCGCGCTTTCCGAGAGGGTGACCAGCACCGCGGCCCGGTCGCGCATCGCCATGAACCGTTTGGCGAGGTCGAGCACGGCCAGCACGTTGCCCGCTTCGGCGGCATGCATCCAGACCAGCTCCCCCTCGGGGCGGGGGGCGTAGGGCGGCGCGTCTTCGGCCCCGCCCCGGCGCACGAGGGCGCGATAGGCTGCAAGCCCCAGCGACCGCGCCGCCATGGTGGTTTATTCCAGCTCTTCGGTGGGCGAGGCCGATGTCTCTTCGTCGCGCAGGCGGTGCAGATGGGCGATGTAATAGCGCATATGCGCGTTATCCACGGTGCGATGCGCTTCGGATTTCCATGCGTCATAGGCGCTGGCGTAATTAGGGAAGATCCCGACGATATGGATGTCGTCGACATTCTTGAACGCGTTCTTGGTCGGATCGACAAGTTCGCCACCGAAAACAAGGTGCAGGCGTTGGGTCATGGAGCTGTCCTTTGATCTGTCAAAGCTGCGGTGCTGCGCATAGTGCCTAGCAGATGAGGCCGGTCACGCAAGGGCGTCGATCAGCGCGCGCTGCACCGAGGGGCCACCCGCCACGATGCCATCGACGCGCGGGTCCGGGTTGTTGAACCTAAGCGGCGCGCCCGTGGCGGTGGTGCAACTGCCGCCCGCTTCGGCCACGATCAACGTGCCGGCGGCAATGTCCCATTCCCATGTGCGGCGCAGGGTGATCATCGCGTCGAAAGAGGCATCGGCCACCAGCGCCATACGGTAGGCCAGCGAGGGGCGGTAGCTGCGTTTGAACACCGGTGCCGCGCCGCCGTGCCAGCGTTCGGCCACCAGCGCGGGCCGCGCGGCAAGCACGGTCGCCTCGGCCAGCCTGCCCACCTCGGAGGTGCGGATCGGCGCGCCGTTCAACGTGGCCCCACCGCCCCGGTGCGCGGCATAGAGCATGTCGCGCATCGGCAGATAGACCACCGCCGCCGTCACCGTGCCGCCCTCGGCCACCGCCAGCGAATGCGCCCAAGTGTCGGACCCTTCGACAAAGCTGCGGGTGCCGTCGATCGGGTCGATGATGAAGACCCGCTCATGCCTCAGCCGGTCGGTATTGTCCTCCGTCTCCTCAGACAGCCAGCCATAGTCGGGCCGCGCGCCGCGCAACTCCGACAGCAGCAGATCGTTCACCGCCAGATCGGCTTCGGTCACCGGGCCTGCGTTATCGGGCTTGTCCCAGCGTTTCGCCGTGGCCCCGACAAAGCCGCGCGCCACGGCACCTGCCTTGCGGGCGGCGTCGATCAGGAGGGAAAGATCGTCCTCAGGCACCGGCAAGGGTCATTCCCGGCACCAGCAGCGAAGGCACGACGCGGCTAAGATGCGTCCGCGCGTCATTAGCGGGGATCATCGCCCGCAGCATGTCACGCAGGTTGCCCGCGATGGTGCATTCGTTGATCGCATGGGTGATCTCACCCTTCTCAACCCAGAGGCCCGAGGCGCCGCGCGAATAGTCGCCTGTGTTGGGGTTGATCGTGCTGCCGATCATGGAGGTCACCAATAGCCCCGTACCCATCTCGGCGATCAGATCGTCGCGGCTGGCCTCCCCTTGGGTCAGCGCGATGTTCCAGTTCGACGGCTGCGGGCCAGAGCCGGGGCCGCGCGCGGCGTTGCCGGTGGGGCTGAGTTCCAGCTTGCGGGCGGTGGCGAGGTCGAGCGTCCAATCTTGCAAGATGCCTTTGTCGACGATGGCCCGCCGCTGGGTCGGCAGCCCTTCGGCGTCAAAGGGGCGCGAGCCGGTGGCGCGGATGCGGGTCGGGTCTTCGATCAAGGACAGGGCTTCGGGCAGCACCTGCTCGCCCTTAGCATCGCGCAGGAAGGACGCGCCGCGCGCAATCGCCTGACCGTTGATCGCCCCTAAGAGGTGCCCGATCAGCGAGGCGGCGATGCGTTCGTCGAACAGCACCGGGTAGCTGCCGGTGGGGGGCTTGCGGGCGTCGAGCCGCGCCAGCGCGCGTTCGCCGGCGCGTGTGCCGATCTCCTGCGCGTCGCGCAGATCGGCCTGAAAGATGCGGCTGTCGCCGTCGTAGTCCCGCTCCATCCCGGTGCCGCTGCCTGCGATGGCGACACAGGACAGCCCGCGTTCGCTGCGGGCATAGCCGCCCTCGAACCCGTTTGTCGCGGCAAGGTAAATCTCTTGCGCGCCATAGCCCGCGCCCGCCGATTGCACTTGGCTGACCCCTTTGACGGCCAGCGCGGCGGCTTCGGCGCGGGCGGCGTCCTCTTGCAGGGCTTCGGGGGAGGGTTCGGGCGTGGGGTCGCAAAGCTCCAGCCCGTCGGCATCGCGGCGGGGTGAGAGTTGATCGGGATCGGCCAGCCCGGAATAAGGGTCTTCGGGCGCTTCTCGGGCCATGGCGACGGCGCGTTCGGCCATCTCTTCGATCGTGCGCGAGGACGTGTCGGAGGCCGAGACATTGGCCGAACGTTGGCCGACGAAGACCCGCAGCCCGATGTCCGTTCCTTCGGAGCGTTCGGCCTGTTCCAGCGCCCCGCCGCGCACTTCGATCGAGACAGAGCTTGCCGTGATCGCCATGGCATCGGCCGCATCCGCCCCGGCCTTGGTGGCCGCGTGAAGGAGGGACTTGGTCAATGCATCAAGGGCGTCTGGCATGGTCTGGCTCCTTTTGGGGTTGGAAAAGGGGTAATCCCCCGCCCCGCAGGGGGCAAGGGCTGGGCTCTATTTTCCCAGATAAGGCAGGCGCGGCGCAGGGCCGCGCCGCCGGTTATTTGATCTGCTGACCGTTGGCGAGGATGCCGCCCTCTTCGGTGAACTCAATTCTGGAGGTCAGGGAATCTTCGCCCTCGCCCGGTACGGTGAAGAGGCCCATCATCATCCGCGCGCCCATCGCCTGATCCTGCGGCACGAGGCCCATCGCCACCAGTTTGTCGAGCAGGGCCACGCCGCCGACCAGCGACAGATCCAGTGCGCCCACGGGTTTCGGCATGCCGGGCACGGTTTGCATATCGTCATTGTCAAAGGTGATCGCGCCCGAGGCGTCGAACTCGGCCCCGGCCACGTCCAGCGACACTTCGTTCACGTTCAGCGCGTGAATCTCGCCCGGTGCCTCATCGCCCATGGTGGCGGTGACTTCGGGGTCCATCAGTTCGAACAGCAGTTTGGCCTTGCCCGACAGGTCCACGACCAAGGTCGCCGGGTCGCGGGGCAATTGGCCGGTGGGGTCGAAGATGCCCCAGATCATGTCCGACATCTCAAAACGGTCGAGTGTGACGCCAAAAGCGAAATCCTGCGGCTCTTCGGACTTCAATACCGGCATTTTGAGGTTAAAGGCGCTTTCTGCCATGCTGAACTGGATCGGGAAGGGCATGTCGGCGGCGGTCACGCTGACCTCGATGTCCTGCTGGCCGCCGTCATAGGAAAGCCCCTCCGGCCCCATGGCTACGCCGAGCTTTGCCCCGGTCGAGCTTGAGATCAGTTGAAACTCCCCATTCTCGGGGTCGGAAACCTGCATGTCGGTGCGGCCCGCGCCTGCTGTAAAGCTGCCGTCGAAGGCAAGACCTTCGCGCATCATCGCGGCCACGTCGGCGCCTGCGTCGATCATCGGCAGCGTGCCGCTGCCGTCAAAGACCACCTGATCGACCCCGCCCGTGACGGCAACGCGGGCCGGGTCTTCGGGGGTTTTCATAACCACGTCATATTGCAGGCTGTCGATGCGGCCCGATTGGTCATAGCGGCGCGTCTCGGTCCCGGTCATCTCGGTCCGGCTGCTGACACCGGTGCCGATCAGCGTGAACTTGGCTTCTTCCTCGGTATAGCTTTGCTCACCCACCTTGAGCCCGGCCAGCGTGAGAGAGATGCTGTCGGCGGCATAGTCGTATTGCAGTGCCTCGGCGCTGCCGCTGGCGCGCATCACCGGCGCGGTCTGGGCGTAGTTCAACACCATCGACACCGGTTCATCCTCCGCCGTTTCGGGCGCGACGTTGATCGTCATCGGCATGACGGTGGGCATGCGGATATTGACCGCTCCGTCACCTTCGGGCGCAAAGCTCAGCGTGCCGAGCGACATGGAGAAATCGCCGCCCTCTTCGGCCATGTCCATTTTCAGGGTCACATCGCTGACGGTCAGGTCATCGCCGTTGAAGGCTTCGCTTGCCTCGACCTCATAGCCCATGCTCTCCATATACTGGCGCCAATCGCCCCAGACGTCGGAAGGGGTCAGATCGGCCCAGAGGGGCGTCGAAGCCAGCGTGACCGGCAGGGCGAGGAACAGCGACGCGGTGGAAATGCGAGACATCGGAAAATCCTTTTCGGCAATGAGTTACGCATAGGGTCTGCCAATCCCCGCGCAGGGTCAAGCGATGCGAGGCTGGACCCGGGTTGATCGGCAGATTACCACAGCCCTCAAGCAATGTACAAAACAAGCGGAAGGATCCCCCATGGACATGACAGGCAAGACGATCATGATTACCGGCGCCAGCCGGGGCATCGGCGCCGCCGCCGCGCGTGTGTTCGCCGAGGCGGGCGGCAATGTCGCCCTGTTGGCGCGCAGTCAGGATGCCATCGCCGAATTGGCCGGAGAGTTGGGCAAACAGGCCATCGCCATCCCCTGCGACGTGACCCGCTATAACGAGATGACCTCGGCGGTCGAGACCACGCGCCGGGCCTTTGGTGGCCTCGACGTGCTGATCAACAACGCAGGCGTGATCGACCCGATTTCGCTCATGGGAGAGGCCGATCCCGCGGATTGGGCGAAGGCGATCAACATCAATGTCACGGGGGTCTTCCACGGCATGCGCGCGGCGCTGCCCTTGATGAAGGAAAACGGCGGCGGCACGGTGCTGACGATCTCTTCGGGCGCGGCGCATAACCCGGTCGAGGCGTGGAGCCATTACTGCGCGTCCAAGGCGGCGGCGAATATGCTGACCCAGTGTCTGCACCACGAAGAGGGCGGGAACGGCATCCGCGCCATCGGCCTGTCTCCCGGCACCGTGGCCACCGACATGCAGCGCGACATCAAGGACAGCGGCGTGAACCCGGTCAGCCAGTTGGATTGGGACGTGCATATCCCCGCCGATTGGCCCGCCCGCGCGCTGCTGTGGATGTGCGGCCCGGAGGCGGATCGTTTCTTGGGTGATGAGATTTCCCTGCGCGACGAAGGCATCCGCAAGGCGGTGGGCCTGATATGATCGAGCTTGACCGCGCGGGCGACATCTGGACCGTCACGATCAACCGCCCCGACAAGGCCAATTCCCTGACCCATGCCATGCTGGTCGAATTGGCCGAGATCATGGAAGAGGCGCAGGCCGCCCGCGCGGTGATCCTGACCGGGCGCGGCAAGGTGTTCAGCGCCGGGGCCGATCTGGACGAAGCCCGCGCGGGCCTTGCGAAATCGGATGTTTGGGAGCGTCTGTCGGGCGCGGTGGCCGCCTTGCCGGGGTTGAGCATCGCCGCGCTCAACGGCACGTTGGCGGGCGGTGCGATGGGCATGGCGCTGGCCTGTGATCTGCGCATCGCGGTGCCGGGGGCGAAGTTCTTCTATCCGGTGATGAAGCTGGGCTTCCTGCCGCAGCCCTCTGACCCGGCGCGGATGGCGGCGCTGATCGGCCCTGCGCGGACCAAGCTTTTGCTGATGGGCGGGCAGAAGATCACGGCGGAGGAGGCGCTGCGTTTTGGCCTGATCGACCGCATCGTCGCGGCGGAGGAGGTGCAGGAACACGCGCAGGCGCTGGCCGCCGACACAGTGGCGGCAAGTCCGGACGTCGCGCAGGAAATCAAACGGATGTGCGGCCCCGCTTAACGTTTGCGCGTGCCTCCGGGCACTTTGGAGCGGAAGCCCGGCGGGCGTTTCGCCACCCATGCGGCGAATTTGGCGAGCCGCGGGTGGCTGCGCAGCGCTTCGGGCGTGTTGTAGTGCCGCGCCAGTTCGGTCTCGGTCAGGGCGGCGTGCACCTCTCGGTGGCAGATGTGATGCATCAGCACCGTCGGCCCGCCCTTGCCGCCGCGCAGCTTGGGGATCAGGTGATGCAGGCTCTGCGGCACGTCCTCAGGGATGGGCCGGTGGCAGAGCGGGCAATGTGGCACGGTTTCGCCTTGGGTCACGGTCCTCCCTTTCGCTTGCATTGCAGGGCCACGGCAGGCAAGAGGATGTGTCAAATCCTCCCTAAGGCAAGGACAGGCCCATGGCTTCCCCGTCAGACAAGCAGACCCAAGGGCGCGCCGCGTGACCCGCGCCTTGGTCATCGGGGGCGGCCCGGCGGGGCTGATGGCGGCAGAGGTCATGGCACAGGCGGGGCTGTCGGTCACGCTTTGCGAGGCGAAACCCTCGGTCGGGCGCAAGTTCTTGATGGCGGGCAAATCCGGGTTGAACCTGACCAAGTCCGAGCCCTTGGCCCCCTTCCTCGCCGCCTATGAAGAAGCGCAGCCTGCCTTGCGCCCGATGCTGGAGGCTTTCGATGCCCAAGCGGTGCAGGACTGGGCCGAAGGGCTGGGACAGGAGGTCTTTACCGGCTCCACCGGGCGGGTTTTCCCCCGGGCGATGAAAGCCTCTCCGCTGCTGCGGGCATGGCTCGCGCGGCTGGCTGAAGGCGGGGTGACGATCAACACCCGCTGGCACTGGCGGGGCTGGGAGGGGGACGCATTCACCTTCGATACGCCCGCCGGGCGGGAATTGGTCGAGGCCGATGTGACGGTGCTGGCCCTTGGCGGCGCGAGTTGGCGGCGGCTTGGCGCCACCGGCGAATGGGCGCACCTGCTGGCGGCGCGCGGCGTGGCCCTTCAGGATTTTGCTCCGGCCAATGTCGGGCTGTTGGTCGATTGGTCCGCGCATATGACCCGCCATTTCGGCGCGGCGCTGAAAGGGGTGGCGTGGCGCGCGGGCCCCTACCGCTCGCGCGGGGAGGCGGTGATCTCGGCTCGCGGGCTGGAGGGGGGCGGCATCTACAGCGTCTCGCGCGGGCTGCGCGAGGGGCATCCGCTGACGCTTGATTTGCTGCCGGACTTGCAGGTCCGCGAGGTGGCGGCGCGTCTGGCAAAACCGCGCTGCAAGGACAGTCAGGCCAACCATCTGCGCAAACGGCTGAAGCTCAGCCCCGCCCAGATCGCACTGCTGCAAGAGATGGCGCGCCCGCTGCCGCAGGAGGCCGAGGCGCTGGCCGCCTTGCTGAAAGACCTGCCCATCGCCCACGCCGGGCTGCGCCCGATGGGTGAGGCGATTTCGACGGCGGGGGGGATACGGCTCGACGCGCTGGATGCAGGGCTGATGCTGCGCGAGGTGCCGGGCGTCTTTGCCGCCGGGGAAATGCTCGATTGGGAAGCGCCCACGGGCGGCTATCTGATCAACGGTTGTCTGGCGACCGGCCATTGGGCGGGCCGCCATGCGGCGGACTGGGCCGGGCGTTAGCCGTTTTCCTTGGTCATCGCGGCGTTGAAGGCCGGGCGTTCGCGCAGGGTTTTTGCCCATAGGTTCAGCTTGTCATCCACCCGCGGAAACTTCGCGCCGATCGACCAATTGATGCAATGCACGGCCAGAAGGTCGGGCAGGGTGATCTGATCGCCCATCAGGAACGGCCCCTCAAGGCGTCCCGACAGGGTGCTGGCCGCGCGTTCGAACTCGGCCTTTAGGCTGTCCTTGATCGCGGGTACGCGGGCTTCCTCGGGAAAGACGAAACTGTGTTTTGCCGCGGCCCAAAGTATCGCGTCGAACTCATCGATCAGCCAAAAGGTCATCGCGTCTTGCCGCGCCCGCGCGGGGGTTCCGGCAGGGGCGGTAAGCGCGCCATGTTTGTCGGCGAGATAGGTCATGATCGCGACGGAATCAGTCAGCACCTCATCGCCATCCACCAGCGCCGGGATCTTGCCCGAAGGGTTGTATTTGCGTGCCTCTTCCGAGCGGGGCGCGGCGGGGTTCAAATCGTAGGGCTGGCCCAATTCTTCGAGCATCCACATGACGCGAAAGGCGCGGGTCTTGGTGCCGCCGATGACTGTGTACATTGAATTTCCTCTCCCAAAATCAACGTTGTGCGCCCAGCATCGCCAGACGGATAAAGGCCCGTTCGACCAACGCTAACGCCGGGGCGTGCTGGCCTGCGGAGCGCAGCTTTAGGTCGGTCTCGGTCAGCACCGCCAGCGCGGTTTCCAACTTCACTGCGCCCCAGTTGCGGGCTTGGCGCATGGCGCGGTCGCGGTCGCGCACGCCGTAGATCGGCGCGCCGGGGTTGGCGGCGATGCGGTAGAGGGTGCGGAAATGCCGGGTCGCCATGATGGTCAGGGTCACCGGATTCACGCCTTGGCCTTGCAGCTTGCTCATCACCGGGCCGATCTCGGCGGCGCGGGTCTCGGCCACCACATGCAGGATGTCGTCCACCTCGGCCTCGGTCGAGGTGGGGGCGCAGGCGGCGATGTCATCAAGGCCGATGGGAGTGCTGTCGCCCAGTTTATAAAGCGTGATCTTCTCCAGCGTTTGCCGGAAATCGCCGGGGTCGAGGGTGCGGGCCAGATCGGTCAGGGCGGCCATGGCGTCGGCCTCAGGCGTGAGCTTCGCGTCCTTCAGCATCTGCTCGATCTCGGCCCGGTCGGGCGGGTTGTCGTAAATCGCGGTGGCAAAGGCGTTGGGGTGGGTCTCGAACGCCTTCAGCACTTTGGAGGTCTTCTTGAGATCGCCCCCGGTGACCACGATCTGCGCATCGCCCGGCTGCCATTCCTTGAGCGCGTCGAGCAGGATTTTCGCGATATTGTCATTCGCCTCTTCCACCAACGCGGCACGCGGACCGGGGAAGAAGCCCACCGCCTTGATCGCATCCAGCAGCATCGCCGGGTCGCGGCGCAATTCGCCCGCGGGCATCCGGCTGAGGCGCATTTCCTCTTCGGCATTGGGGCCGAGCAGGTTTTTCAGGAATTCCTGCCGCTTCAGCGCCACGCGCATCGCGTCGCTGCCATAGATCAACAGCCCCGTGCGCGCGGGATCGGGCCGCGCGAAATAGGGTTTCGCCTCGCGCGGGGTCAGTTTCATTGGGGCAGGTCGGCCGCATAGAGGCGGCTAATCACGAGGTCCGCGAGGATGGTCATCAGACGTTCCTGCGCGTCCAGTTCCGCCGCGCGGGTCGCCACGGTGGTGCCGGTGGCGGAATAGCCGGTGAAGCTTTCGACCTTGCCCGAGGTCACGATCTGCCCGCTGTCGAGGTCACGCAGCGCATAGGCGGTTGTGCCCACGAGGTTGTAGCGCCGTGTGTTGCCTTCGCTGTCGATGGCCAGCCCGTCTTCGACCGTGGTGGTGGTCAGGGCGAGCCCCCAGCGGGGGGTGGCGGCGCGGCCAAGGCGGCTTTCCACCTCGCGCACCAGAAAATAGCCAAAGCGGTCTTCCGGCGCGTCCACCAGCACGCGGTTTTGCAATGCCGTGCCCGCGCCGCCGGGTCCATAGACCGGCTCGAACCCGCAGGCGGCAAGCGCCAGTAGGGGCAGGGCCAGCAGGAAGCAGCGGCGCATATGGGTGGTCTTAGGCAACGACATTCACAATCCGTCCGGGCACGACGATGACCTTTTTCGGCGTGGCCCCGTCCAGCGTTCGAATGACAGCTTCATGCGCCAGCGCGGTTTTTTCAACCTCTTCCTTCGGCATATCGGCGGGCACCTGAATTTCGGCTCGGCGTTTGCCGTTGATCTGGATGGGCAGGGTCACGGTGTCGTCGACCAGCATCTTCTCATCCGCTTTGGGCCATGGGGCCTTGGCGATCAGCCCTTCGCCGCCCTGATGCGCCCAAATGTCTTCCGACAGGTGCGGGGTCATCGGCGACATGAGCTGCGCCAGCGTCATGATCGCTTCGCGTTGCGCGGCGTAGCCCGCCTTGGACTTCTGCAAGGTCGCGGTGAAGGCATAGAGCTTGGCAATCGCGGCGTTAAAGCCAAAGGATTCGATGCCCATGGTCACGTCATGGATCGTCTTATGCATGGCGCGCAGCAACTCGTCGTCGCCCGAGCCCGCCGACTCGCGGTCCATCTCGGCCACGCGGTCACAGATGTTCCACACGCGCGAGAGATGTTTATAGGCGGCTTCCGCGCCAGAGGCGGTCCATTCCACGTCCCGCTCGGGGGGCGAATCGCTCAGCACGAACCAACGCGCAGTATCGGCACCGTAGTTCGAAATGATGTGCAGCGGGTCGACGACGTTCTTCTTGGACTTCGACATCTTGGCGGAGGGGATGATCTCAACCTCGGTGCCATCTACCAATTTGCCCTCGGTCACCTCTTCGGGGAGGTGATAGACCGGGCGGCCATTATCGTCGCGGGTCTGGTAGATCTCGTGGGTCACCATGCCTTGGGTGAAGAGCGCGTCAAACGGCTCCACCGCGCTTTCGGGCAGGTGGCCGGTGATCTGCATCGCACGGGCAAAGAAACGCGAGTAGAGCAGATGCAGAATCGCATGCTCGATGCCGCCGATATATTGATCGACGTTCATCCAGTATTGCGCGTCTTCCATGACGGTCGGCGTCTCGGCACGCGGCGCGGTGAAACGGGCGAAATACCACGAGCTGTCGACGAAAGTGTCCATCGTGTCGGTCTCGCGCAGGGCGTCCTTGCCGCAGGCGGGACAGGCGCAGTTGCGCCATGTCGGGTGGCGGTCGAGCGGGTTGCCCGGCGTGTCGAAGCTGACGTCGTAAGGAAGCTCGATCGGCAGGTTTTCTTTCTTTTCGGGCACCACGCCGCAGTCGTTGCAATGCACCACAGGAATCGGGCAGCCCCAGTAGCGCTGGCGCGAGAGGCCCCAGTCGCGCAGGCGGTATTTGGTGACGCCGTGGCCGATTCCGTTTTCCTCGCAAAAGGCGATGGCGGCGTCGACACCCTCTTCGCCGGTTTGCCACTGGTCGCCCGCGAAGCCCCGGTTGTAGAACACCTTTTCGGTCTTCGGCGGGACGAAAGCGGCGTCCAGCTCGGGCGCGGCATCCTCGGACGGCAGGAAGGTCGAGATGATCGGCAGGTCGTATTTCGTGGCGAACTCGAAGTCGCGCGGGTCATGGCCCGGGCAACCGAAGATCGCGCCGGTGCCATAGTCCATCAGGATGAAGTTGGCGATATAGACGGGCAGTTCATGGGCCGTGTCGAAGGGGTGGCGGACGCGGATGCCAGTGTCCATCCCGAGCTTCTCGGCGGTCTCGATCGCTTCCTCGGTGGTGCCGCCCTTGCGGCATTCGGCGCAGAATGCGGCCACCGCTTCGTCGTCGCGCTCCAGCGTCTTGGCGAGCGGATGGTCGGGCGAGATGCCGACGAAGGAAGCGCCAAGCAGCGTGTCGGGGCGGGTGGTATAGACCTCGATCCGGTCAAAGCCCTCGGGCGCTTCGATGGTCGAGAAGGCAAATTGCAACCCGCGCGACTTGCCGATCCAGTTGGCCTGCATCAGCTTTACCTTGGCAGGCCAGTTGTCGAGGCTGTCGAGTGCCGAGAGCAACTCTTCGGAGTGGTCGGAGATCTTGAAGAACCACTGCGTCAGCTCGCGCCGCTCCACCGGCGCGCCGGAGCGCCAGCCGCAGCCGTTCTCGACCTGCTCGTTGGCAAGCACGGTCATGTCGACCGGGTCCCAGTTCACCACGGCGTTCTTGCGGTAGACCAGACCCTTCTCGAGGAAGTCCAAAAACAGCGCCTGCTGCTGGCCGTAGTAGCCGGGATGGCAGGTGGCGATCTCGCGGCTCCAGTCGATGCTGAGGCCCAAGGGCTTCATCTGCTTCTTCATCTCGGCGATGTTGTCATAGGTCCAATCCGCCGGGTGGCCGCCGATGGCCATGGCGGCGTTCTCGGCGGGCATGCCGAAGGCGTCCCAGCCCATCGGGTGCAGCACGTTATGCCCGGTCGCGATCTTGTAGCGCGCGATCACGTCGCCCATCGTGTAGTTGCGCACATGGCCCATGTGGATGCGCCCCGAGGGGTAGGGGAACATCTCAAGCACATAGTATTTCGGCTTGTCAGCGTTGCGAACGGCCTGAAAAATGCCGTCCTTTTCCCAGGCTTGCTGCCAGCGGGCTTCGATCTCGGCGGGGGTATAGCGGGGCATGAGGGGACCTTCGTGACATGAAAAACGCCGGGCTGCTGTTTTCACAAGGCCCGGCGTTGGAACGGTGTTGAGTTAAGCGGGCTCAGAATTTGCTGTCGGACACGCGCATCTCCCGCGCTCGGCTGAGGATCGCATCCTCGACCGCGCGGGTGGTGGCCCGTGCCACGGGCTGGCCGCCCGAAGATTGCAGCGCCACATTGAGCGAGCGTGCATCAAGCGCCGGATCGTCGATCAGAACGGTCGCGCGATAGGCGCGGCCACCGCCCGGCGGGGTGCCATAGCCTGTGACGATCACCCCGGTGAAAGGATCGACCGATTGCACAGGCAGGAAGTTCAGCACTTCGAGCGAGGCCGACCAGAGGTATTTGTTCACCGAAACACTGGTGTCTGTGTTCTTGCGGTTAAAGATCGACCAGATCGTATTGTCGGGGTTGGTCTCAATGTTATTGGGGTTGTTCGGATTGGTGTATTGATCCGGCCGATCTGTGGCCGGGCTGCCAAAGCTCCCGCCACAGGCGGTCAGCGCGCTGAGCGCCAGAACGGAGATTGCCATCTTGCAAGCGGTACGAAGGGCCATTGCAGCTTTCCTTTGCCTGTTTGCGCTCCGGTCTATCCAAGCAGGCCCTTATCGGCAAGGTCTATGTCATAGGAGCGCGCTGCGCGGCATCGGGCGCCGCCATAGGCAAAGCCGCGGCCCTGGGGTGAAGGAACTGTGGCATAGCTGCACCAACCCCGGCGACATTGCGGGTGGGGAGGCCGTGAACCTTGCCAAGTGCAGGGGATTGGGGGCAAACAGCCTGCATACCCTTACCGGATTCCCCGGTCTGGGCATATGAATTCAAACCGAGGGAAAACTCATGAAAAAAGTTCTCTTCGCTACAACAGCCCTGGTTGCGACCGCCGGTGTAGCAGCAGCAGACGTGACATTCGGCGGCTACGGCCGTTTCGGTATCATGTACAACGACAACGACTCCACTGGTGGCGACAGCGACACAGACGTTACTTCGCGTCTGCGCCTGCAGATCGACGCGACAGCTGAGTCCGACGCTGGCGTTGTCTTCGGTGCGCGTATGCGCATCCAGCAGAACAACTCTGACGACAACGTGAACGTCGCCAAAGGCCCTGATGGTGTTTACGGTACAGCTGACGACGTGACCACAAGCGGTGGTCCTGCCGGTACAGGCATCAACGGTGTGCGTTTCTTCGCTCGCACCGGTGGCTTCGAAGTTGGCGTTGGTAACATCTTCGGCGCTCTGGAATCCATGCCGGGTCAGTACCCCGTCGACATGGGTCTGACCGGTCTGGGCTATGACTACACTGCGTTTGATGACCGTGGCGACCAGTATTCCTCTGGCGGTAACGGTGCAGCTGGCTCCAACGGCGTTGAAGTCCTTTACTCCGCTGGTGATCTGGCAGTGCACGTGTCGGCTTCCGACATCAACGACCGCGTTGCTGGTTACGTTGCTTACACATGGAGCGGCTGGACCTTCGCAGTTGGTGGCCAAGACTCCGACGCGGCAAGCGACACCGAGTGGACAGCGACAGCTGGCGGTTCCTTCGGCATCGCAGACGTAACTCTCGCCTATGCTGATAACGGCACCGGTGGTGACCGCGTTGTTCTGGCTGGCCGCTTCGACGTAGGCGCTGCAACAGACATCGAAGTCTATGTTGCTGACAACGACGGCGGCACAGAAGACGACACCGGCTACGGCATCGACTTCAACCACGACTTGGGCGGCGGCACCTCGCTGCGCGGCGGTGTGGTTAAGCAGTTCGACGGCGACACCGTTGCCGACATGGGTGTTCGCTTCAACTTCTAAGTTGAACGACATACTCTGAATATTGGGGCAGGCCTTTCGGTCTGCCCCTTTTCTTTTACTCAAGGCTGTTGTTTTCTGCGCGCCTGACATGGAGGGCCGAAAATGAGTCTGAGCGACATCCAAAACCGCATCTCGAAAGCCGAGGCCGAAGCTAGCCGCGCGGCAGGATCGGTCAAGCTGATCGCCGTCAGTAAGGTTCAGCCCGATGCGCGTGTGCGTGCGGTCTTGGAAGAGGGGCACCGCTCTTTCGGAGAGAACCGCGTGCAAGAGGCGGCGGCCAAATGGCCCGGTTTTCGCGAGGATTTTGACGGGATCGACCTGCACATCATCGGCCCATTGCAAAGCAACAAGGTCCGGCAGGCGGTGGAACTGGCCGAGGCGATCCACACGGTCGACCGCCCCAAACTGGCCAAGACCATCGCGCGGCTGGCGCAGGAGATTGGCCGCTGTCCCGACCTCTTTATTCAGGTGAATACGGGCGAGGAAGAGCAGAAGGCGGGCGTGATGCCCCGCGACGCGGATGCGTTCATCGCCGAGTGTCGCGCGCTTGACCTGCCGATCAAGGGGCTGATGTGCATTCCGCCGGTGGATGAGGCGCCGTCCCTGCATTTCGCCTTGCTGGCCAAGATCGCTGCGCGCAACGATCTGAGCGGCCTGTCGATGGGCATGAGCGGTGATTTTGAGCAGGCCATCGCACTTGGGGCGACCCATGTGCGCGTCGGCTCCGCCATCTTCGGCGAAAGGGTTAGCGGATAATCAGCCGCGTCGCCGGGCCCACGCACGCGGCGATTTCATGTAGGTCGTTCCGTGCAAAGGCGATGCACCCTTCGGTCGGATAGCCGGGCCGCCGCCACTGATGGATAAAGATCGCGGAGCCGCGCCCTGCCGCGGCGTCGGGCCAGTTCCAATCGGTCAGGATCACCAGATCATAAAGCGGATCGGCGCGGCGCAGGGCCTCATGACTATGGGGGTAGGGGGCGCGGACGCGATGGTTGTAGTCGGGCTGGCCGCTGGCATCTGACCACAGATCGCCCGGACCGATCGGCTGGGCCCAAGCGCTTGGCGCCGGGATGCGGTCGGGCCGGTAGAGCATCCCCACCAGACGATGCGCCCCGCGTGGCGTGGCGCCATCGCCCTCGCGTTTGTCATCGGTCAGCCCACCCTTGCCGATGCTACAGGCATAGCGCCGCCCCTGAAACCGCAGCCCCGTGGGCGTTAGAACCATGTCATTCGGGGTCATAGCAGATGCCCCGATTTCGCGGCTTTGGTGGCCAGATAGGCGCTGTTGTGGCGGTTCTCGCCCACGGCCAGCGGGACACGCTCGCTCACGGCGATGCCGCTTTGCTCCATCATGCCCACCTTGCGCGGGTTGTTGGTCAGCAGGCGCACGGCGGAGAACCCCATCGAGCGTAGGATGTCGGCGCCGAGGCGGAAGTCGCGTTCGTCATCCTCGAACCCCAGCCGGTGATTGGCTTCGACCGTGTCAAAGCCCTGATCCTGCAAGGAATAGGCGCGCATCTTATTGGCAAGACCGATGCCGCGGCCCTCTTGGTTGAGGTACAAAAGCACGCCATGCCCTTCGCCGCCCATCTGCGCCAGCGCGGCGCGTAGTTGTGGGCCGCAGTCGCATTTCAGGCTGCCCATCAGGTCACCGGTGAAACAGGCCGAATGCAGGCGGCAAAGCACCGGCGTGTCGCGGACAGGGCGGCCGATTTCGATGGCGTAATGCTCCTCGCCGCCATCCTCGGGGCGGAAGATATGCAGGCGCCCGGCCTCGGAAACCTCCATCGGCAGGCGCGCGTTCACCACCGGATGCAGCGCGCTGCGCTCGGCAAGGATCGGGGCGGCGGCGGTGAGGTCGATCAAGGTCAAACCATGCGTCCGCGCGAAATCGGCCCCCTGCGGCAGATCAAGCACCAGTGCGGCGGGCAGCATCCGCGCGGCTTTCACCAAATCAATCGCGGCGCGATGGGCCGCCGTATCGCCACCCCGCGCGGTCTGAAGTGGCCCTTTCATCGGCGCGCGCAGGTCATCCGCCGGATCGGCGATGCTTTGCACCCAAGCAGGTGTCGCCCCCTCAGGCAGCAGCACGCGGGCAAGCTGGCCATCATAGGCCCGCGCCTTGAGCGTTTCGGCCCGCCGCGCCGTGATCGCCAGCACCGGCGCACCGCCCAAGGCCAGCACATCGGCAAGGCGTTGCGCGGTCAGCGTCTCCGCTGCCAGCACGAGGGCGGCCTGCGCCCCATCCGCCAGAACCACGGGCACGCCCATGCGCAGATCGGCCCGCGCACGCGCCAGTTGTTCGGTGATGTCCGGGGCGAAACTCATGGTTTGTTGCAACTCCGCAAAGGCTTCCCCGTCTATCTAGGTTATATTGCAAGGAATTGAAACATTTCACGCTTTGTTGACACGAGGCTGTGAGACAGTGGTCACATCCCTTGTCCGGGCCCCGCCCAAGGCGCATGTATGAGGCAACAGACGGAGAGACAGATGGCCCAGCTTAAGAAAATCCTGCTTGTCGATGACGATGATGACCTGCGCGAAGCGCTGAGCGAGCAGTTGATCATGACCGAGGATTTCGACGTCTTCGAAGCGGCCAATGGCACCGAGGCGATGACCAAGGCGAAAGAGGCGCTTTACGATCTCATCATCCTTGACGTGGGCCTGCCCGATACCGATGGCCGCGAGTTGTGTCGCCTGATGCGCAAACAGGGGGTGAAAAGCCCGATCCTGATGCTGACGGGCCATGACACCGATGCCGACACGATCCTCGGCCTTGATGCCGGGGCGAATGACTATGTCACCAAACCGTTCAAATTTCCCGTCCTTCTGGCCCGCATCCGCGCGCAGCTGCGCCAGCATGAACAGTCCGAAGATGCGGTGTTCCAGCTCGGGCCCTATACGTTCAAACCCGCGATGAAGGTGCTTACCACGGAGGACGACCGCAAGGTGCGTCTGACCGAGAAAGAGACCAATATCCTCAAGTTCCTCTACCGCTCCAATGACGGTGTGGTGCCGCGCGATGTGCTGCTGCATGAGGTTTGGGGCTATAACGCAGGCGTCACGACCCATACGCTTGAAACCCATATCTACCGCCTGCGGCAGAAGATCGAGCCTGACCCCTCGAACGCCCGTTTGCTGGTGACGGAATCCGGTGGCTATCGCCTGATGGCATAAAAACCGGGAACCAAATCCGACCCCCGTGGTTGGAATACCTGAGAGGCGGGGTTTTCATGACCCGCACCTCGGTTTGAAGCCCGACTTTTGTACCCGGGTAAAGGTACATACCTCCCTGTTGGACTGGCCGGGCCTTTGTGCCCGGTCTTTTTTTGAGGGGTGGGGGGGGGAGATCGTCACCCCGGACCGAAATCAAGCCGTGGACGATGGCCCTCACCGCAAGGAAGCCCCATTTCCGCATGGCACCCCCGCGCCGCCCGCGTTACTGTGCCGAACCACCCCCAGACCGGAGCCTCCCCCATGTCCTTTACCCTCGCCACTTGGAACATCAACTCCGTCCGCCTGCGCGAGCCTTTGGTGCTGAAACTGCTGGCCGAACACGGTCCGGATGTTCTGTGCCTGCAGGAATGCAAAAGCCCCGTGGATAAAATCCCGGTCGAGGCCTTCAAGGCGGCGGGCTACACCCATATGGTCGCTCGGGGGCAGAAGGGCTATAACGGCGTGGCGATCCTGTCGAAGCTGCCGCTGGTGGATGCGGGCGATCAGGATTTCGCCATGCTGGGCCACGCCCGCCATGTGGCGGCCAAGCTGGAGAACGGCGCGACGATCCACAACTTCTACGTCCCCGCAGGCGGCGACAAACCCGACCGCGAGATCAATGAGAAGTTTGGCCAAAAGCTCGATTACCTCTCTGAGATGCGCGACTGGTTCCATGGCGACAAGCCCGAAAAGTCGATCCTTGTGGGGGACCTCAACATCGCCCCGCGTGAGGATGACGTTTGGGATCATAAGAAGCTGCTAAAGATCGTCAGCCACACCCCGGTCGAGGTCGAAGCGCTTGGCGCGATGCAGGATGCGGGCAATTGGGTCGACATCACGCGGCAGGATGTGCCGGAGGGCAAACTCTATAGCTGGTGGTCCTACCGCGCCGCCGATTGGGATGCCGCCGACAAGGGCCGCAGGCTCGATCATATCTGGGCCACATCGGATATCGCGCAGGCCGGGCACTCCAGCCATATCGTCCGCGACGCGCGCGGTTGGGAGAAACCCAGCGACCACGCGCCGGTTTTTGCCAGTTTTGACCTTTGAATCGCGACCCTGCACGTCCATATAAGGCCAAACGCGATTAGCGAGGATAACGATATGACCGACCTGAACCTTTCCACCGCCGCCCCCGCGGATGCCGATCTGATCAAGGACACGACCGAAGCGACCTTCATGGCCGACGTCGTCGACGCCTCGCAAACGGTGCCGGTCATCGTTGATTTTTGGGCGCCATGGTGCGGCCCTTGCAAGACGCTTGGCCCGATGTTGGAGGACGCCGTCCGCGCGGCCAAGGGCGCGGTGAAGATGGTAAAGGTCGATGTCGATCAGGCCCAGAACATCGCCGGTCAGTTGCAGATCCAGTCCATTCCCACGGTCTATGCCTTCTACAAAGGTCAGCCGGTCGACGGTTTCCAAGGCGCGCTGCCGCAGTCCGAGATCAAGGCCTTCGTCGACCGTGTGGTAAAAGCGGGGGGCGGCGAAGCGCCCGGTGACACGCTGGCCGATGCCGTCGCCGCCGCCGAAGAGATGCTGTCCGAAGGGGCCGCCACCGACGCGGTGCAGACCTTTGCCGCGATTCTCGAAGAAGACCCGATGAACGCGCCTGCCTATGGCGGCATGGTTCGGTCTCACATCGCCATGGGCGCATTGGATCAGGCCGAAGCCCTGCTGAACGGCGCGCCGATCGAAATCTCCAAAGCCCCCGAACTCGAAGCTGCCCATGCCCAGTTGCAACTGGCGCATCAGGCCGCCGATGCCGGCCCCGTGGCCGAGTTGACCGAGAAGGTCGAGGCCAACCCCGACGACCATCAGGCGCGCTTCGATTTGGCCCAAGCGCTCTATGCCCATGACAATGCCGAGGCTGCCGTCGACCACCTGCTGGAGCTTTTCCGCCGCGATCGGGAGTGGAACGAAGGCGCTGCCAAGACGCAACTTTTCACTATTTTCGAAGCACTTAAGCCCAATGATCCGGTGGTGCTGAATGGCCGTCGCAAACTGTCATCAATGATATTTGCCTGAGGCGTCGGTCGCGCTAAGTCCCTTGTCATGATCAAGCCAGCAGAACTGCCCAAGACTATTGCGATCTTTCCGTTGGCAGGGGCGCTGCTGCTGCCCCGCTCACGGCTGCCGCTGCATATCTTCGAGCCGCGCTATCTTCAGATGATCGAAGACGCGCTCAAGACCGACACGCGGTTGATCGGCATGGTCCAGCCCAACGAATTGCCCGGCCGCGACGGCCACGGGCTGCACCAGATCGGCTGCGCAGGCCGCATCACCCAGTTTTCCGAGACCGAGGATGGCCGCTATATGGTGACCCTTGGCGGCGTCTCGCGCTTTCGCGTGGTGGAGGAAATCGAGGGTTTCTCCCCCTATCGCCGCTGCGATGTGAACTGGTCGGGCTTTGACCGCGATCTGGGCGAGGATGAGGTCGACGACAGCTTTGACCGGGCGCGATTTCTTGACCTTCTGGGGCGCTATTTCGACAGCCGCGGCCTTTCCGCCGATTGGGACACGTTGAAAGACGCCGAAGATGAGTTGCTCATCAACTCCCTGTCGATGATGCTGGAATTCGAGGCCGAGGATAAACAGGCGCTGCTGGAAGCGCCTTCGCTGGAGACCCGGCGGGAGACATTGGTGACATTGATCGAATTCGCGATGCGTGGCGGTCAGGAAGAGGGGTTGATGCAATGACGGATGCGACCGTTCAATTCGATCGCCGGATGCTGGAGGCATTGATTTGCCCGCGCACCCAGACGACGCTGACCTATGATGCGGAAAAGCAAGAGCTGGTGTCGAAAGCCGCCGGTCTGGCCTATCCGATTCGCAACGGCATTCCCGTCATGCTGCCGGACGAAGCGCGGAGGCTGTAACGCCCCGCCGCTCCGTTACAGGGGCTTGCCACGCATCAACCGGGGCAGTTCGCCCGTCAGCCCTGCGGCTTCGCGGATAAAGGTTCGGCGCAGGCCGGGCAGGGCGTTGATCGCGGCCATGCCCATATCGCGGGCCAACCGCAAAAGCGCATTATCGTTTGAAAACAGTCGGTTGAAACTGTCGGTCGCCAGCGCGAGGCTGGCATTGTCGAAGCGCCGCCATTCCTGATAGCGCGCGAGGACCGCGTCGTTTCCGGGGTCTTCGCCCCGGCGAACCGCATCGGCAATCACCTCGGCCAAGGCCGCCACATCGCGCAGACCTGCGTTCAACCCCTGACCGGCGATGGGATGCACCCCATGGGCCGCGTCGCCCAAAAGCGCCACGCGCGGGGCGGTCATGGAATGGGCCAGCGACAAGCCCAGCGGATAGCTGTAGCGCGGGCCGGTCAGCGAAAGCTCCCCCAAAAAACTGCCAAAGCGCGGGCGCAGCACCTCAAGGTATTGCGCATCCGGCAGGGCGTTGATCGCGGTGGCATTGGCGCTGGCTTCGCTCCAAACGATGAGGGAGCGATTGCCGGTCAGCGGCAGGATCGCCAGCGGGCCGGGGGGCATGAAGAATTGATGCGCGATGCCGTGGTGCGGCTTTTCATGATCCACCACGCAGACCAGCGCCGTCTGGCCATAGGACCATGCGACACGCTTGATGCCCGCGCGTTCCGCCGTGCCGCTGCCGCGGCCATCGGCCCCTACGGCCAAGCGCGCGCGCAGGCTCTTGCCGCCCTCAAGCGTCAGGGTGATGCCGGTCGGCGTTACTGTCTGACCCGTGACGCGGGTGTCGTTCATCATGGTGATCGCCGGATCGGCGGCAGCCGCTTTCAGCAGCGCGCGGCGCAGGTGGCGGTCTTCGACCATCTGACCCATCGGGCCTTCTTCGATCTCGGCATGATCGAAATGCATGAACATGGGCGAGGGGCCGGTGCCGGCACGCCCATCGGTGACCTTGATCTCAAGCATCGGTTGGGCGTCATCCGCGATGTCGGGCCAGATGCCGATGCCTTCCATCAACCTGACCGAGGTGAGCGCCAGCGCATAGGCGCGCCCATCGAAGGCGGCGTTCTCAAACGTTTGTGCGGGCTGGGCGTCAATCACGGCCACGCGCAATCCCGCGCGGCTGAGGGCCAAGGCAAGGGAGGGGCCGTTTAGCCCCCCGCCGATGATCGCGATATCGTGGTCAAAATCCATGGCCCTAGATATGACCTGCGCGCGGGGATTGTCCATGCGCCGAACGGTCGCTAGGTTCGCCAAGAACAGCGGTAAGGGGCATGACATGCAAGAATGGTTGGATATGACGGCGGCGGATTTGGGGCGCGGGATCGCGGCGGGCGATATCGACCCGGTGGCGCTTTGCGATGCCTATCTCGATGCCATCGACGCACATCCGATGCGCGACCGTATCTATGCCCGCGTCACCCCTGACCGCGCCCGCGCCGAAGCCGCCGCCGCGGCTGAACGTGCCCGCGACGGCCAGCGCCTGTCGCCGCTCGACGGGGTGCCGATCTCTTGGAAAGACCTCTTCGATACCGCCGGAACCGCCACCGAGGCGGGCTCTAAACTGCTGGAAGGCCGGGTGCCAGAGAGCGACGCCGAAGTGCTCGCCAGCGCGACGGCCTTGGGGCTGGTCTGCTTGGGCAAGACGCATATGAGCGAATTGGCCTTCTCGGGCCTTGGGCACAACCCCAGCACCGCCACACCGCCCTGCGTGAACGAGCCGGACAGCGTCTCGGGCGGGTCGTCCTCAGGCGCGGCGGCCTCGGTTGCCTTTGGCTTGGCGGCGGCGGCGATCGGGTCGGATACTGGCGGGTCGGTGCGCATCCCGGCGGCGTGGAACGATCTGGTGGGGCTCAAGACCACCGCGGGCCGCGTGTCCCTTGCCGGGACTGTGCCGCTCGCGGCGAAGTTCGACACGGTTGGCCCGCTTTGCCGTTCGGTCGAAGATGCGGCGCTACTGCTTGCCGCCTTGGAGGGGGGCAAGTCTGCCGATCTGCAAGAGAGCGAGTTAGAGGGCTGCCGTTTCGCGGTTCTGACCAATGTTGTCATGGATGAGCTTTCCGATGAGCCCAAGGCCGCTTTTGACGCGGCGGTGGCGCGGTTGCGAGAGGCCGGTGCCACGGTAGATGAAATCGCCGTGCCCGAAGTCGAAGAGGCGATGCCGCTGAGTTCCTGTCTCTACACCACCGAAGCCTATGGGTTGTGGCGCGATGTGATCGAAGCCGACCCGGAAGCGATGTTCAGCGAAATTCTTGAGCGTTTCCGGTTGGGTAAGGGATTCTCCGGCCCCGATTACGTCGCCGCTTGGGCCAAGCTCGATCTGGCGCGGGCAGGCTATGACCGGGCCGTGGCGGGCTATGACGCGGTGCTCGTGCCGACAGCACCCATGCTGCCGCCGAACATCGAGCGGCTGAACAGCGATCACGACTATTACCTCGCGCAGAATCTCCTGTCCCTGCGCAACACGCGAGTCGCGAATCTCATGGGGCTTTGCGCGCTTACGTTGCCCACGGGCGCGCCGTCTTGCGGCATTTCTTTGATGGTTGCTCCGAATGCCGAGGAACAGCTTTTGCGCCTTGGTGCAGCGGCTGAAGCGGCCCTGCGCGAGGCATAACAGCGCACGACCGAAAAGCCACAAGGGCGGCAAAACTCCCCGGTTTTTCTGGACGGGAGAGGCGCCCTTGGGTACCTTGGGGCAAACGGGGCGCGAATGATCCCGATCCGAGGCAGTTTTGATGATGTATACCGAGCGGTTTTCGAACCTTCCGGCCCACGTGTGGCCGCGCCTGCGCGCATTGCTTGACGGGCATGAGGGCGGCGGCACGCCGATCCATATGACCATCGGCGAGCCGAAACATGCGTTTCCGGCTTGGGTGACCGATGAGATCACGAAACACGCCGCAGGGTTCAACAAATACCCGCCGAACGACGGTTCGCCCGAATTGCGCGCGGCCATCGCGGCATGGATCGCGCGACGCTACGGGGTCGAAATGGACCCCGACAGCGAGGTGATGGCCCTGAACGGCACGCGCGAGGGGCTCTATAACGCCGTCATCGCGCTTTGTCCGCCCACCAAGAATGGGGAGAAATCGGCCATCCTGATGCCGAACCCCTTCTACCAAGTCTATATGATCGGCGCGATTTCCGGTGAGGCGGACCCGATCATGGTGCCCGCCACTGCCGAGACCGGGCATTTGCCAGATTTCGCCAGCCTGCCTGAAGAGGTGCTGCGCCGGACTACGGCGGCCTATCTCTGCTCCCCTGCCAATCCGCAGGGCGTTGTCGCCTCGCGCGATTACTGGGCCGATCTGATCGCGCTGGCCGAGAAGTATGATTTCCTGATCTTCGCCGATGAATGCTATTCCGAGATCTACCGCGACACGCCACCCACCGGGGCACTGGAGGTGGTCAAAGAATTGGGCACCGGCCGCAACCGCGTGGTGATCTTTCATTCGCTGTCGAAACGCTCGAACCTGCCGGGGCTGCGGTCGGGCTTTGCCGCCAGCGGGGCCGAGACGATGCGCCAGATCAAACAGTTGCGCAACTACGCGGGCGCGCCGCTGCCGCTGCCCTTGCAGCAGGCCGCCGCCGCCGTTTGGGCGGATGAGGCGCATGTGGAAGAGAACCGCGCGCTCTACCAAGAGAAATACGCCATCGCCGACCGCATCTTTGGCAATGTGCCGGGCTATGTGAGCCCCGAGGCGGGGTTCTTCCTCTGGCTTCCGGTCGAGGATGACGAGGCCGCGGCGCTGAAACTCTGGCGCGAGACCGGCGTGCGGGTGCTGCCCGGCAGCTATCTGGCGCAGAACGTCGCCGGGGGGAACCCCGGGCAGAATTACATTCGGGTCGCCTTGGTGGCCCCAAAAGACGAAACGACGCGCGGATTGGAAGCGATCCGCGATTGTCTGTATTCGGCATAAGCGAGGGACGACATGGCATATCAGACACGGGGACGCGATCCATTGCTAGACAGCAACATGGCCGAGGCAATCGAAAAGCGCGGTCGTGAACTGCTGGGGCTGGCGCTGATCATGCTGGGCATCATGGCCGCCATGATGATCGGCAGCTACACGCCCGACGATCCCAACTGGATGGTCTCAACCGATGCGCCGGTGCAGAACTGGATGGGCCGGATCGGTGCCTCCATCGCCGCGCCGCTGTTCATGATTGTCGGTTGGGGCGCTTGGGGCATCGCCATCGTCCTGCTGTTCTGGGGCGGACGTTTCGCGCTGCATCAGGGCGATGACCGCGCCCTCGGGCGGCTGATCTTTGCCCCCATCGCCGTCGCCCTTGGGGCCATCTATGCAGCCACACTGGCCCCCGGTCAGGAATGGCTGCTGACCCATAGCTTTGGTCTGGGCGGGCTGTTTGGCGATACCGTCATGGGCGCGCTGCTGACGATCCTGCCCATCGGCTCGACCCTGACGGTCAAGCTGATGTCGCTTTTGATGGGGGTTGCAATTCTCGCGTTGGGCGCCTTCGTCTTGGGCTTTACCAAGGCCGAGCTGTTCCGCATCGCGCGGTTCCTGCTGGTCGGTCTGATCATGGCCTATGCCGGGCTGATGACGCTTCTGGGCCGTGGCGCCAATGGGGCCGTCGTGGCCGCGCAGAACCTCTCGGCCCGTCAGGCCGAACGTCGTGAGCGCCGCCGTCAGGAAGCCGAAGACGCCGAAGCCTGGGCCGCGCAGGAAGCCGAACAGAGCTATGCCGCGCAGCACGCCCCGGTGGCCGAGCCGGAAGCCGAACCGCGCAGCCTGTTCGGTCGGATGCCCGGGCTGATCAAACGGCCCGAACCCGAAGACGACATGCCCGAGCCGGAACTGATCGAGACCTACAGCGACGCCATCGTGGATGAGACACCGGGCGAAGAGCGCATCAAAAGCAAGATCGCCGATGTCATCAAGAACCGCGTGCGCCATGCCAATGCGATCCACACGCCGACGACCGCGCCGCTGACCAAGGGCCGGGGCCGTGGGCCGGACCCGCTGGTGCTGAACACCAGCCAGCCCGCCGCCCAGCCCGCCGGGCTGCGTGCCGAGCCGCCCTTGACCGCCGAACCGGCCACCCTGCGCCCCGAGCCGCTGCTGCGCAGGCCGCAGGCCCAGCCCGCACCCGCACCCGCCCCGGCGCCCGAGCCGATGGTTCAGGAACCGGCAGCGCAGGCGCCGATGGCCGCGCCCTACGAAGACACTGTGGCGTCTGAGACCCTGCCGTTGCAGCAGGCGCCCGCGCCTGAGGCGATGAAGATCCCCGTGGCGGAGCCGCGCAAAGTGGTGCAGCAGCCCGCCCGCAAACCCGTCCAGCCCTCGAAACAGGCGCAGGTCGAAGCGCAGCCCACCCTGACCTTCGACGACACGCACCCCGGGTTTGAACTGCCGCCGCTGAGCCTTCTGGAAAGCCCCGAAAGCGTGCAGCGCCTGCACCTCAGCGACGAGGCGTTGGAGGAAAACGCGCGGATGCTGGAAACCGTGCTCGACGACTACGGCGTGAAAGGTGAGATCGTCGCCGTGCGCCCCGGCCCCGTCGTCACAATGTACGAACTCGAACCCGCGCCCGGTCTCAAAGCCAGCCGCGTGATCGGTCTGGCAGACGACATCGCGCGCTCCATGGCCGCCCTTTCGGCGCGCGTCTCCACCGTGCCGGGCCGCTCGGTGATCGGCATCGAACTGCCCAACGAGAACCGCGAGAAGGTGATCCTGCGCGAGATCCTCTCAAGCCGCGATTTCGGCGATGGCAACCACCGCCTGCCGCTGGCGCTTGGCAAGGACATCGGCGGTGATCCGGTCGTCGCCAACCTTGCGAAAATGCCCCACCTGCTGATCGCCGGTACTACCGGCTCTGGTAAATCCGTGGCGATCAACACGATGATCCTGTCGCTGCTCTACAAGCTGACACCGCAGGAATGCCGGATGATCATGATCGACCCCAAGATGCTGGAACTGTCGGTCTATGACGGCATCCCGCATCTGCTGAGCCCGGTCGTCACCGACCCCAAGAAGGCCGTCGTGGCGCTGAAATGGGTCGTGGGCGAGATGGAAGAACGCTATCGCAAGATGTCCAAAATGGGCGTGCGCAACATCGAAGGCTACAACGGCCGCGTCCGCGAAGCGCTGGCCAAGGGCGAGATGTTCTCGCGCACCGTGCAGACCGGTTTCGACGAGGACACCGGCGAGCCGATCTTTGAGACCGAGGAAAACACCCCCGAGGCGCTGCCCTATATCGTCGTCATCGTCGACGAGATGGCCGACCTGATGATGGTCGCAGGCAAGGAGATCGAAGCCTGCATCCAGCGTCTGGCACAGATGGCGCGGGCCTCCGGCATCCACCTGATCATGGCCACACAGCGCCCTTCGGTCGACGTGATTACGGGCACGATCAAGGCGAACTTCCCCACGCGGATTTCCTTCCAAGTGACATCGAAAATCGACAGCCGCACTATCTTGGGCGAGATGGGGGCCGAGCAACTCTTGGGCATGGGCGACATGCTGTATATGGCGGGCGGTGCCAAGATCACCCGCTGCCACGGCCCCTTCGTCAGCGACGAAGAGGTCGAAGAGATCGTCAACCACCTCAAGCAATTCGGCGAGCCGGATTATGTCTCGGGCGTGGTCGAAGGGCCGTCCGAGGAAAAGGAAAGCAACATCGACGCGGTGCTGGGCCTTGGCGGCAATACCGATAGCGAAGACGCGCTTTATGACACCGCCGTGCAGGTTGTGATCAAAGACCGCAAATGCTCCACCTCTTACATTCAGCGCAAACTGGCGATCGGCTATAACAAAGCCGCGCGTCTGGTCGAGCAGATGGAGGAAGAGGGGCTGGTCTCACCGGCGAACCATGTTGGCAAGCGTGAGATTCTGGTGCCGGAACAGGCATAGGGCGACCTCTCCCCCCCCCCCTCTTGGGGGCGACAATCAGAAACACCGCCGGGCCACCCTCCCGGCGGTGTTTTTTTTATGGGGCAGGGCGGGCGATAGCGAAAAACCGCCCCCTGATATCGAATATCACGGCCACCCGCCCTATGTCTGAACGTGAGGCAACACAGGACGAACAACATGCGTAAACTTACTTCTGCGATTCTGGCGGTTGGACTGGCCGTATCAGCCCCCCTCGCGGCGGCGGCGCAGCAACTGTCGCTGAATGAGATTTCGGGCTATCTGAACCAGCTTCGCACCGCCAAGGGCGACTTTACCCAGATCAACGATGACGGGTCGATCAGCACGGGCACGATCTATATCAAACGCCCCGGCAAGGTACGTTTCGAATATAACGCGCCGGATTCCGGGCTGGTCGTCGCGGGGGCGAATACGGTCGTGATCTACGACAAGAAGTCGAACCAACCGGCTGAGACCTATCCGCTGGCGCGAACACCGCTGTCGATCATCTTGGCCGACAACGTCAATTTGGGCCGCGCCAAGATGGTGACGGGGCACAGCTATGACGGCACCGCCACCACGGTCACGGCCCAAGACCCCGCCAACCCGCAATATGGCAACATCCAGATGAAGTTTACCGGCAACCCGGTGCAGCTGCGTCAGTGGATCATCAACGATGGCAACGGCAGCGCCACGACCGTTGTGTTGGGTGACATGCAGGTGGGGGGCAATATCTCTAACAGCCTGTTCGACACCGCGGGCGCACGGGCAGGCGGCAGACGCTAAGCGGCCCTATTGAAACGAAAAACGCCCCGGCTGATCAGGCCGGGGCGGTTTGCATTGGAGTAAGCGGGTTTACCAGCGGCCCAGACGGCAACCGGCGATCTGCCGTTGATAGAGTTTGGCGCGGGAATCGACCTTGCCCGCGACCCCGACCAGCCACGCCTTGCTGTTATAGCTCTTGCGGGCAAAACCGGTGTGGCCCTCGTGATAGGCGAGGTATTGGTTGCGGGCGTCATGCAGGGAGACGCCGTTCCGCTCCCGCGTCAGGTTCATGTACCAGCCCATGAAATCGCTCGCGTCGCGAATCCGGTCGCGTTTGGCGCGCCAGCGGCCCTCGGACTCCAGATACTCATCCCATGTCGCGTCCAAAGCCTGCGAATAGCCAAAGGCGCTGGATTGGCGGCCCATCGGAATCACGCCCAGCACATATTTGAACGGCGTCCGGGCATCCGCCACGAATTTGCTCTCTTGGTGGATAGTGGCCATTTGGACGTGGATGGGGACACCCCATTTCCGCTCGGTCGCGCGGAATGCGCGCAGGTAGTCGGGGTGCTCTTTCAGGATCGTGCAGGCGTTATCCAGATCACGCGGGGCCGTTTGAGGCCCGCCGCCGCAGGATGCCACCAGCAGTACGATCATCATTGCGCAAAAATGCTTGGTCATCTGCCTCTCGCCTCTCGTTTTTTATTAGGGTCGTTTTTTCGGAGGAGTTTAACCGATTCACCCCCTCCATCACATCACTAAATTGGGAAAATGCTCGGTTTGCTGGGCGGTATTGCGCTGACCATGCGGCTCCGCGCAGGCGGTATTTCGCGGAAATGCAGCAAAGCGGTTGATCCCCAGCTATGATGCCGCCGGAAACCCACTGTCGGCGCGGCGTTCACAGTCTGTTTCCCCGCGCACAGCCGCTGTGATTGGACAAAAGCCCCTTGAAAGGGCTACCGTCGAGGGGTAGGGGCAGCATGTTATGATACGAACACGCGCAAAATATCACCTCGGGCAGATTGTCCGTCACAAGAAGCATCCCTTTCGGGGCGTGATTTTTGACGTCGACCCGGAATTCGCCAACACCGAAGAATGGTATGAGGCGATTCCCGAAGAGAACCGGCCGGTGAAAGATCAGCCGTTCTATCATCTCTTGGCCGAGAACGATCAGAGCTACTATGTGGCCTATGTGTCGGAGCAGAACCTCGTGGCCGATTATTCGGGGGAGCCTGTAGATCACCCCGACATCCCCGATCTGTTTGGCCCCTTCACCGACGGTGCCTATCCGCTGCACTTCCAGATGAACTGAGCCAGGCGGGCCGTTGCCAGCCCGCCAGACGTTTTCATCAATAGCCCAAGGCGCAGCCGTCCTTGCGCGGATCGCTCGCACCTTCCAGCACGCCATCTTCGCGGATGCGGATCGCCTGTGCCCCGCCGATCGCCGTTTCGGGCACTTCGACCCTATGGCCCAGATCGCTCAAGGTTTGGCGCACATCGCCACCAAAGCCGCGTTCGACCTTCATCACCTGCCCATCGGCAAAGGCGCGCGGCGCGTCGATGGCGCTTTGAACGTCCATGTCGAAATCGGTGAGGTTCGAGGCAAAGCGCGCGTGGCCGCAGGGCTGATAGGCCCCGCCCATCACGCCAAAGGGCATGGTCACCCGGCCATTCTCGCGGATCATGCCGGGGATGATCGTATGCATCGGGCGTTTGCCGCCTTTCAGCTCATTCGGGTGGCCTTCCTCCAATGTGAAACCCGCGCCACGGTTTTGCAGCAGGATGCCGAACTTGTCCGAGGCGATGCCAGAACCGAAGCCGTGGAAGATCGAATAGATGAGCGAGACCGACATGCCGTCGCCGTCGACCACGGTGATATAGATCGTGTCTTTATGCACCGCCTCGCTGATCGGGGCGGCGGCGGCCATGGCGCGTTTGGGGTCGATCAGGGCCGCAAGGGCGCGGGCGGTTTCAGGCGCCAGCATGTGGTCAAGCCGGGTGGTGTGGTCCGGGTCGGCCAGAAAGCGGTTGCGCGCGTCATAGGCCAGTTTGGTTGCCTCGGCTTCGATATGCAGCCGCTCGGCCCCCAGCGGGTCCATCCCGGCGATGTCGAAGTGATTAAGGATATTCATCAGCAACAGGGCGGTCGCCCCTTGGCCGTTGGGCGGATGTTCGACCACTTCAAGGTCTTTGTACTGGCCTGACACGGGCGTCGTGACCTCGGCGTGGGCCTTGGCGAAATCCGCGGCGCTGTGGCTGCCGCCTGCGGCCTGCAAGGTGGCGATCATGTCCTCGGCGATCTCTCCGGTGTAGAAGGCATCGCGGCCCTGCGCGGCCACGCGGCGCAGCACTTCGGCCTGTCCCGGCGCGCGGAAGATGTCGCCGGTGCGGGGCGTTTTGCCGTTGATGAGGAAGTGATCCCGCGCGCGCCCCTGAAGGGTGCCGCCATCGGTGGCCCAGTCAAAGGCGACGCGCGGGGCGACGGGCACCCCCGCCTCGGCGTAGTGGACTGCGGGGGCGAGCAGGGCGTCCAACCCCAGTTTGCCGGCGCTTTCGGAGAGCTGGCAGAAGGCGTCGATGGCTGTGGGGATGGTCACGGCATCCGCCGAGCGCAGTGGCACCGTCTGCTCGCCTCGGTCCCGCAGTTTCGCGGCATCCAGCGCCGCTGGCGCGCAGCCGGACCCGTTAAGGGCATGGACCTCCTCGCTCCCCGCCGGGGAGTAGAGCACGAAACAGTCGCCGCCGATCCCGGTCATCTGCGGCTCGCAAATGCCGAGCAACACCGCCCCGGCGACGGCCGCGTCCATCGCGTTGCCGCCCCGCGCAAGGATATCGACCGCCGCCCGCGCCGCCAGCGGATGCGATGTGGCGCAGATGCCGTTGGTGGCCAAGACCGGTGACCGGCCGGGAAGGTGAAAATCGCGCATGTGCTGCCCCTCGCTGAATTACGTCAGCGCGACCCTAGACGGAGATCTCGGTTCTGCCAATGCGGGGGAAAGTTCCTCGGCACCGCGTACTGGGTGGGGGCTATTAAACACGGCACCGAGGGAAGCCATATGCAGCTACAGCCCCGTTTATGACCGGCAACCAAGGCGCAATTGTGATCCCAGCGGGGCCGTTTTGGGAAATATGCGGGACGCGCTGCCGCAGATGTTAACGCGGCGGTAAGCCAACCGGGAGCCGCAGGTCGATTCGGTTCTCTTGGGCCAAGCGGCGATACGTCAGGTCTTTCGCCAGATCGCGGATCAGGAACCAGCCAAAGCCGCCTTCGGGCAGGTCGCAAACCGGGCGGTCGATCTCCTGCGGCAGGCCCAAGGGCACTTGCAGGTCGGGCATCGGCAGCCCTTCGTCCGACACGGCAAGGTGCAGGCCGTCGGGCGCGTGATGGCAGGCGATATGGATGGGGCCGGGGTGGTGCGGGTCGGGGTAGGCGTGTTCGACGATATTGTTCAGCATTTCGGCGACCACCAAACGCACCACGCAGACCTCCTCGGCCCCGAGCGAAAGGCAGCTGAGCGCGTCTAGCAAAAGCGTGAGCGCCTCCCGCGCGGCCTGCGGGCCGCTGTGAACGGTGATCTCGAACGGGCAGAGCGCGGACCGCGCGGCGGAGAGCCGCATCGCGCTATTCTCGATGCGCGGTGAGGGCGGCGTCAAGCGAGTGGAAAATGCCAAAGACCCTATCCATCCGGGTGAGGGTAAAGACCTTTTCCACCGCCGGGGTCAGCCCGGCCAGCACCAGCGCGCGCTGCGGCGCCAGATGTTTCATCGCCGCCACGATCGCGCCGAGCCCGCTGGAATCAATGAAATTGACCCGGTGTAGATCAAGGATCACCACCGGCGGCGCATGGGCCGCGGCACGGCGCAACGCATCCTTGAACTCCAGCGCCGCGGCGGCGTCGATCCGGTCATGCAGCACGCTGACCACGCAAAAGCGGTCTTCTGTTTTGGCGGAAACTTCCATAGACATGCCCCAAGACTTTGAAGTTCGAGACGTGATTAACCGTAAAACCTTACCAACTGGTATGCGGTGCAACTCTAGGAGAACGTGATGCGCAATGTCGTGATAACCGGTGCAGCCAGAACCCCGATGGGCGGTTTCCAAGGGGCCTTTGAAGGGCTGACCGCCGCGGAATTGGGCGGCAGCGCGATCAAGGCGGCCTTGGGCAAGACGGATCCTGCCGAGGTGCAAGAGGTGCTGATGGGCTGCGTGCTGCCCGCAGGCCAGGGCCAAGCCCCCGCGCGTCAGGCCGGGTTCAAAGCCGGTCTGAGCGAAGAGGTGCCCGCCACGACGCTGAACAAGATGTGCGGCTCGGGCATGAAGGCGGCGATGATGGCCTTTGACCAGATCGCGCTTGGTCATACCGATGTGATGGTCGCGGGCGGCATGGAAAGCATGACGAACGCGCCCTACGTCCTGCCCAAGATGCGCGGCGGCGCGCGGCTCGGCCACGGTCAGGTGATCGACCACATGTTCCTCGACGGGTTGGAAGACGCCTATGACAAGGGCCGCCTGATGGGCACCTTTGCCGAAGATTGCGCCGAACGCTTCCAGTTCACCCGCGAGACGCAGGACGACTATGCGCTGGCCTCTCTGTCGCGCGCCATCGAGGCGCAGGAAAGCGGCGCCTTCGCGGATGAGATTGCCCCGGTCGAGGTCACCTCGCGCCGCGGCAGCACGACGGTCAGCGCCGACGAACAGCCCGCCAGCGCCCGGCCCGAGAAGATCCCCCAGCTAAAACCGGCCTTCCGCGAGGGCGGCACGGTGACGGCCGCGAATTCTTCGTCGATTTCAGATGGGGCGGCGGCGCTGGTGCTGGCGGATGAGGAGACTGCCAAGACCCGCGGCCAGACCATCCGCGCCCGCATTGTCGGCCACGCCAGCCACGCCCAAGCGCCGGGGCTGTTCACCACGGCACCTGTCCCTGCGGCGCAGAAACTGCTGGAGCGGATCGGTTGGAAGAAAGAGGACGTCGATCTGTGGGAGGTCAACGAAGCCTTCGCCGTTGTGCCGCTGGCTTTCATGCATGAAATGGACCTCTCGCATGACATCGTAAACGTCAACGGCGGCGCCTGCGCGCTTGGCCATCCCATCGGTGCCTCGGGCGCGCGGATCATGGTGACCCTGTTGAACGCGCTGGAAAAGCGCGGGCTGAAGCGTGGTGTCGCGGCGATCTGCATCGGTGGTGGCGAAGGCACCGCGATTGCGATCGAACGCCCCTGATCCTACGGGCCAACTAGAGTATTTATGGGAGAGGCGGTCCGCCTCCCTTTTCCCGTCTGCAATATGAGTATCCCCATGACCGTCGACTACCAAACCCTCGCCAAGACCATCGCCGCCCTGACCGAGGGCGAAGACGATGCCGTGGCCCTGATGGCCACCATCGCCTGCGAAGTGCATCACGCGGATGACCGCTTTGACTGGACGGGCTTTTACCGGGTGACCGCGCCCGAATTGCTGAAGATCGGCCCTTATCAAGGCGGGCACGGCTGTCTGGTGATCCCCTTTTCGCGCGGGGTCTGCGGGGCCGCGGCGCGCACGGGCGAGGTGCAATTGGTCGAGGATGTCGACGCCTTCCCGGGCCATATCGCCTGCGCCTCCTCGACACGTTCGGAATTGGTGCTGCCGGTCTGGAACGGCGCGGGGGAGTTGCTGGGCGTTTTCGACATCGACAGCGACCAGCCAAACGCTTTCACCCAAGCCGATGCCGATGCGCTGAGCGCGATCCTCAAGGATAGTTTCGCCGCCGTCGCCTGACGGCATCGCCCCCGCTTGATCCGCGGGGCTGCATCTGCGAGGGGGAGCCATGGATAGCGAATATAACCCGCCGCAGGACCCGTTGGTCATTCTGCATGAAGATGCTGAAGTTCTGCTGGTCGACAAACCTTCGGGGCTGCTCAGCGTGCCGGGCAAGGGCGAACATCTGGCCGATTGCCTGATCACGCGGGTGCAGGCGGTCTTTCCTCAAGCGCTGCTGGTGCACCGGCTGGATCGCGACACCTCGGGCGTGATGATCTTTGCCCTGACGCCCCATGCGCAGCGTCACCTTGGGTTGCAGTTCGAAAAGCGTATGACGCGCAAGACCTATGTCGCGCGGGTCTGGGGGGTGCCAGCGGAGAAATCCGGCGGTGTCGATCTGCCGCTGATCGTCGATTGGCCCAACCGCCCCCGGCAGATGGTCTGCCATGAGACCGGGAAGCCTGCGCAGACCGATTGGAAGATGGTCAAGAACGATGGGGAGACTGCGCGCCTCCGGCTGTTCCCCAAGACCGGGCGCAGCCATCAGCTGCGCGTGCATATGCTGGCGCTTGGGCATCCGATTTTGGGCGACCCTTTCTATGCCACGGGGCCCGCGCGGGATTTTCCGCGGTTGATGCTGCATAGCGAGGAATTGCGGTTCAATCATCCGCAGGGTGGCGCATCGACGAAGGTGCGGGCCAAGGCGCCTTTTTGAGTTGCGCTCCGTGCCCGGCCTTGCGCCGTGAGGTGGGGGCGGGATTGGTATTTGAGAAAGGATGAAGGGGAAGGGGGGCCGTGGCGCTGCGGTGAAGTTGTGCTTTGTGGCGATCGGGGGGTGAAACCGGCGGGGTTTGCGATTACCTCTGACCTATCTGTTCACAGATTGACCCGGAGGATATCATGGGCTTGCGTATCAACGACACTATTCCCGATCTTACAGTCGAAACCGATCAGGGCAGATTTTCCCTGCATGAGTTCGTCGGTGACAATTGGGCGATCCTGTTCTCCCACCCCAAGGATTTCACCCCTGTTTGCACCACCGAGTTCGGCGCCGTGGCGCGGCTTTCCGAGGAATGGGAAAAGCGCGGCACCAAGGTGATCGGCGTCAGTGTCGACGGTGTTGAAGAGCATAAGAAGTGGAAGGGCGATATCGAGAAGGTTGCAGGCGCCGAGGCCGGTTTCCCGATCATCGCGGATGCGGGGCTGGAAGTGTCGAAAGCCTTTGATATGCTGCCTGCGGAGGCCTATCTGCCCGATGGCCGCACGCCCAATGACAGCGCCACGGTGCGGTCGGTTTTCATCATCGGGCCGGATAAGCAGTTGAAGCTGAGCATGACCTATCCGATGAACGTGGGCCGGAATTTTGCCGAGGTTCTGCGGGCGTTGGACGGGTTGCAAACGGCGGCGAAGAACGCTGTGGCCACGCCTGCGGATTGGCAGGTGGGTGAGGATGTGATCATCCCCGCGACGGTGTCGGATGAGGACGCCAAGGCGAAGTTCGGGGCGTTTAAGACGGTGTTGCCCTATTTGCGCAAAGCGCAGCTGCCGGGCTGATGTGCCCTTAGCGATGGCCGAGCTTATGGGCGAAAGCCATCGCTTTTTCATATAGTAACCTACGCTGTTTGCGCAGGCCATAGAGGGCGGAGCGCCGGTATTGCCCTCTGTTCCCTCCAGAGCGAGCGGAAATGTCACTGTCGAACCGGCCTGCTGTGACGAGGCTTTGGGCCGTGGCCAGCCCCATGTCGGAGCGCGTGAGGACCTGTCTGAGCATGTTATCGGCGGGGCAGAAGATAGGTTCGGAGGCGGCGAGGAACGTCTCGGCCCCGGCACGGTTCCAGATCAGCGCGTGGGCGAGCATCGGAAAGTAATGAGCGCGGAGCACCGGAATGCCGGCGACTTCGGCCATGGGGGTGGTGATTTTCAAACGGGTCGCGCCCAGGTTTACGCAGTGCCAATCGGTGCGGGGGCGCAGCCATTCTATCAGCTCTGGCACGACGGTTCTGAACGTGGGTTCCAGGGCGATGTCATCTTCGAAGACGAAACCAAGCTCATCCCCGCTCTCTAGGAAGGCGGCGGCGGCACGTTGGTGCGAGACGTAGCAGCCGACCTCGCCTTGGGTCATCGACCGGCCCATGAAACGCCGGGCCTTGCGATCGTCATAGGGGGCGAATTGGGCCAGATCGATCTCGCGCCCGTCGAAGGCATCCACGCGGACCGCCTCGATCTGTGCGGCGTCCAGTTCGGCCTTCGCACTGTCCAGTCGCTGGGGGGAGGCGGCCAGATTGATGACGAATCCCTTTGGGCGCTGTGACATCGATGTGACCTCATTCCTGCGGCGCGCGGGGCGATGACAGGCTTATACGGGTTAAACTTTGGGGGTGGGCCGCCCGCGCAGCCAGTTCTTGAACCGTTTGAAAGCGGAGGGCGGTTTGTGGGCGACGCTGACAAACCCGATGTGCTGGCAAGCGCCGGGTTTCATGAAAGCGGTGAATTTACCCTGTTTGCGCAATTGGCGCGAGATGTGGCTTTCGCGTTTGAAACCGCTGAAGCCGCCGACCTCTTTCCAAAGGGAAAGCGGGGCCAAATGCGGATTGAAGGTATAGCCGTACCATTTGGGGCTGAGCGCATCCATCCGGGCATAGGGGATGCCGGCGCATTCTTCGGTGACGATCTGGGCGCGGGCCGCATCTTCGATGAAGAAGTTATCGGTGTCGCGGAAACAGACCGAAGAGACATCGGGATGGGCCTCTAGCAAGCGCAGGGCGTCATCTAAAAAATCGTGGCGGGTGAATTCCCAATCGTCTTCCATGTGAAAGACATAAGGCGTGCGCACCTTGGCATACATGGCGTCGACGGCGGGGTGGTGGCCGACCTGTTTGCCCAGATCGATGCGTTGCCCATGAGGGCAGAGCTGGTCGAAGACCGCGCTCGTTTCGGCATCGCCGAAGTCGTTGATGCCAATGATCGGGAGCTTGCGCAGCTCGGGGCCGAGGCTTTCGAGCGTTTGTTGCAAGACATCGGGGCGCAGCCCCATGGTGATGCAAATCGTGACCAGATTTTCTGCGCGCATGTCTCGTACTGCCCTGAGGGGAAACTGCGGACCCCGGTGAGGGTCCGCAGCAGGTTTTGATTAACCCTCTGCCGCTTCTTTCTTCTCGGCAGTGATCTCTTCGCCGGTCTCCTGATCGACGACTTTCATCGACAGGCGTACCTTGCCGCGATCGTCGAAGCCCAGAAGCTTGACTTTCACTTCCTGACCTTCCTTCAGAACGTCCGAAGGGTGGTTCAGGCGGCGGTTTTCGATCTGGGAGACATGCACCAGACCGTCGCGCTTGCCGAAGAAGTTCACGAAGGCGCCGAAATCGACGATCTTCACGACGGTGCCGGTGTAGATGGCACCTTCTTCGGGCTCGGCCACGATCGAATAGATCATGTCATAGGCTTTCTTGATCGCTTCGCCGTTGGGGCTGGCGATCTTGATGGTGCCTTCGTCGTTGATGTCGACCTTGGCGCCGGAAACCTCGACGATCTCGCGGATCACCTTACCGCCCGAGCCGATCACTTCGCGGATCTTATCGGTCGGGATTTGCATGGTCTCGATACGCGGCGCGTGAACGGAGAAGTCCGCGGCACCCGAAATCGCCTTGTTCATCTCGCCGAGGATGTGGATACGGCCTTCTTTGGCTTGTGCCAGGGCTTTCTCCATGATCTCGGGCGTGATGCCTGCGACCTTGATGTCCATCTGCAGCGAGGTGATGCCGGCTTCGGTGCCCGCGACCTTGAAGTCCATGTCGCCGAGGTGGTCTTCGTCACCCAGGATGTCCGACAGGATCGCGTAGGAGCCGTCATCTTCGAGGATCAGACCCATCGCCACACCGGCCACGGCCGATTTCAGCGGCACGCCCGCGTCCATCATGGACAGGGAGCCACCGCAGACCGATGCCATCGAAGAAGAGCCGTTGGATTCGGTGATCTCGGAGACCAGACGGATGGTGTAGGGGAAGTCCGTTGCCGCGGGCAGAACCGCCTGCAGGGCGCGCCATGCGAGCTTGCCGTGGCCGACTTCGCGGCGTCCGGGAGGGCCCACGCGACCCACTTCGCCGACCGAGTAGGGCGGGAAGTTATAGTGCAGCAGGAAGTTCGATTTGAAGTTGCCGTGTAGCGCGTCGATGAACTGCTCATCGTCGCCGGTGCCGAGCGTGGTCACGACGAGACCTTGCGTTTCACCACGGGTGAACAGCGCCGAACCGTGGGTCCGTGGCAGGATGCCGGTTTCGGCCACGATGTCACGAATTTCGTCGGTGCGACGACCGTCGATACGCTTGCCGGTTTTCACCACGTCGCCGCGCAGGATGCTGGCCTCAAGGCCCTTCATCGCGGAGCTGAGGTTCTTGTCCTCAAGCTGCTCTTCGGTGAGCTTGCTCTTAATGGTTTCGCGGGCGGCGGCAACGGCGGCGGTGCGCTCTTGCTTGTCTACGATCGCGAAAGCGGCACGCATTTCGTCTTCGCCAGCGGCTTTCACGGCTGCCGACAGGTCCGAATAGTCGTCGGGCTGGAAGTCGAAAGGCTCTTTCGCGGCTTCTTCGGCCAGATCGATGATCAGGTCGATGACCGGCTGGATCTGCTCATGCGCGAATTTCACGGCGCCCAGCATTTCCTCTTCCGACAGCTCATAGGCTTCGGATTCGACCATCATCACCGCGTCCTTGGTGCCCGCGACCACGAGGTCGAGGCGCTGGTCGGGGTTCAGGCGCAGGTCTTGCATGTCGTCGATGGTCGGGTTCAACACATAGTCGCCACCCTCATAGCCCACACGGCAGCCCGCGATCGGACCCATGAAGGGCGCGCCCGAGAGCGTCAGCGCGGCGGAGGCGGCGATCATGGCGACCATGTCGGGGTCGTTGACCAGATCGTGGCTCAACACGGTGCACATCACCAGAACTTCGTTTTTGAAGCCGGGGACGAAGAGCGGGCGGATCGGACGGTCGATCAGACGCGCGGTCAGGGTTTCCTTCTCGGTGGGGCGGGCCTCACGCTTGAAGAAGCCACCCGGTACTTTACCGGCGGCATAGTATTTCTCTTGGTAGTGCACGGTCAGGGGGAAGAAGTCCTGCCCGGGCTTTTGCTGACGTGCATACGTCACGTTGGCCATGACGCTGGTCTCACCCAGCGTGGCAATCACCGACCCGTCCGCCTGACGGGCAACCTTACCGGTTTCCAGTGTCAGCGTCTCTTCGCCCCACTGGATCGATTTTTTCGTTACATTAAACATCTACGTTTCCTTTTTGGCCCATTGGCCATTGCATAGGGGCCGTATTGCCCCTGACTCCGGTATCTTCTTTTTCAGGCGCTGGAGTCCGGGCGCCGGATTTCAGATTGCGCGGGCATACATGTTTTCATGGCAAATGGGAAGTGTTCTGTCGCCTCGGGGCCATAAGCGGCGGGTTCTCTCCGCCGCAGCGCGCCCCGGTCTGCGCGCAACAAAAAACCTCCCGGCGGGGCCGGGAGGTTTTGGTCGTCCTGTCACCGGAACTTCCGGCGGCTTGCGCGCGATTAGCGGCGCAGGCCGAGGCGTTTGATCAGGTCCTGATAGCGGGACTCGTCTTTGGCCTTAACGTAATCCAGCAGCTTGCGGCGCGTCGCGACCATTTTCAAAAGACCACGGCGGCCGTGGTTGTCTTTCTTGTGGGTCTTGAAGTGCTCGGTCAGCGTGGTGATGCGCGAGGTCAGAATGGCAACCTGAACTTCGGGCGAACCGGTGTCGCCTTCTTTGGTGCCGAATTCTTTCATGACTTTTGCTTTTTCTTCAGCAGTGATCGACATCGGGGTCTCCTTTCGAAAAGAGTTAAAATGGATGGCGCAGGCCGGGATGTCGTCCAGCGCAGGCCCATGGAGATATCACCCGCTGACGGAATCAGCAGGCGATGGGGGCGTATAGGAGGAATTTTCGCCTTTGGCAAAGGGTGATTTGCGCATGGGCTCCGCCCCGCCTTAGGCCGCGAGGCCGAGGTCGAAGGCTGCAGAGAGCGGGATCAGCGCGATATCGTCCAGCGTGACGCTGTCCCCCGCCACCCGTGCGACGATGATATCGTCCAGCAGGACGAGGGTTTGGCCTGCATCCTCCGGGTCGGGCAGGATGGAAAGCGGCGGCTCCGCCCCGCCCGCGCTGCTGTCGTCCCAGACAAAGAGCAGCGAATCGTCCGCCGCGTGGTAGTCCGTGATCTGCGCCGCCCCGCCTTGGCCGATCCAGTCCCCCAAGGCGATTTGATCGGTGCCGTCGCCCGAGGTCACCACATCCCCGGCGCCCGCGATGATCAGGTCGTCGCCGCCGCCGCCGTTCAGGAAATCGGGGCTTTGTTGGTCATCGGCCCCGGTGAGCGTGTCGTCGCCCCAGCCGCCAAAGAGCGTATCCACGCCCGCGCCGCCGCGCAGCGCATCGTCGCCAAGCCCGCCTTGAAGGGCGTCATCACCAGCCTCGCCCTCAAGCAGGTCATCACCGGCAGAGCCATGCAGCGCGTCATCGCCCGCCCCGCCATAGAGAAAGTCATCGTCATTGTGGCCAAAGAGGCTGTCGTTGCCCGCGCCGCCAAAAAGGTCGTCATCCCCGTCATTGCCATGCAGGATGTCGCCGCCCGCGCCACCTTGGAGCGTGTCATTGCCGCCGTGGCCGTGTAGGTCATCATCCCCGCCGCCGCCACGAAGCAGGTCATCCCCGCCGTAGCCGCCAAGATGGTCGTCGCCGGGGCCGCCCTCCACCGTCTCACCGTCATCGCTGCCCGACAGGATATCTCCGACCGTGGTGGTGCCGCCACCGCCCGGGCTGTCCCCATCCGGCAGCTCGTCCTCCGACGGCGTTTCGATTTCCACGAAAGTGACGGCGCCGACCGCCATCAGACCCATTACCCCAGCCAGCCACAACATCCGCAGTTCCACCCGTTGATTGCTTGATGCCCCACACATCGTCCCAGCTTCAAAAGGGCATGTCGTGGCTGTAAAATCAAAGGAATAGCGGGGAAATGGTTAACGAATGCCTGCCCGCGCCGGGGGCTCGGGCTGCCACAGAACCGGCTCTTGGGTGTAGGGCAGGTAAAGCGGATGGCGCGGATGCCCGGCTTTGGAGAGGCCGAGGTGGTAGAGCGGTTTCGCCCCCTCAGCCAGCCGAGCCGCGACGGCGAGACCGCGGTCGAGATGGGCGCCATGCACGCCCCAAGCGGCGATGATGCGGTCGGCCCAATCGGCCCCTTCGACCAGCGTGGCGTCATTGTCGGGGCCGATGGGATCGGCCGCTGCGCGCATGTCGCGCGGGTCGGTGGCGCGGAAGGCGAAGATATTGGTCACCCGGAAGCCGCCAAAGCCCCAGCACCCGCGCCCGACGCTCGCAGCGCTCGACCGTCGGGTCGTTCTGCACCTCGGTCGCGGTGGAAGGGTTCAGCATCACGAACATCACCCGCGGCGCGCCTGGCTCCCAGAACCGGGTAAGGCTGTAGCGGTATTGCTCGCAGGGCGAGTAGACCGCGGTCGAAGGGGCGTCGCCCTTGGTGTGGCTGCGGGTAATTAGGGCCATTCAGCCCTCATTCGCGTCCGACGACAGGTTGAACACCCGGCTCGGGTGCAGCTCCCCCGCCTTGAAGCGGCCCACGGCGACAGGCTGCCCGTCGAGCGAGGCCCAGCATTCATCGCCATATTCCACGTCATGGGCGATGACCATGCCGGGGTTGCCGTTGCGCAGGCGGGTGGCGCCTTCGGGGGTGGCTTTGACCTCGGGCAGGTCGGCGAGCCCTTCGGCCAGCGGCAACAGATAGGTGTCGAGTTCCGGTGTCCGGGCCAGTTCGTCCACCTGCGCCAGCGTCAGGGCGTTGCCTGCCTCGAACGGGCCGGACCATGTGCGGCGCAATTCGCGGACGTGGCCGAGACAGCCAAGCTTCTGCCCCAGATCGCGCGCGATGGAGCGGACATAGCCGCCCTTGCCGCAGACCATTTCAAGCGTGACATGATCGGCATCGGGGCGGTCGACCAGCAGCAGGCTTTCCACCCATAGGGGGCGGGCGGCGATCTCCATCTCTTCGCCGTCGCGGGCGCGTTTATAGGCGCGTTGGCCGTCGATCTTCACGGCGGAGAACTGCGGCGGCACCTGCTGAATGTCACCGATAAAGCCGTTCAGCGCATCCTTGATCGCGGCGTCATCGGGGCGCAGGTCAGAGGTGCCGATGGCTTCGCCTTCGGCGTCGTCGGTATTGGTGGCGATCCCCAAACGTACGGTGAACTCATAGGCTTTGAGCGCGTCGGTGATATAGGGCACGGTCTTGGTCGCTTCGCCCAAGGCGATGGCCAGAACGCCGGTCGCTTCGGGGTCGAGCGTGCCTGCGTGGCCCGCCTTCTTGGCCTCCAGCGCCCAACGGACCTTGTTGACCACGGCGGTCGAGGTGGGGCCAGCGGGTTTGTCCACCACCAGCCAACCAGAAATATCGCGACCCTTGCGTTTGCGTGCCATGTCTTGCCCCTTCGCTTTTGTGGTGCTGCCCTCTATCGGAGCCGCGCCGCCCTGCCCAGCCCCCAAGCGGGGAAAAGCTTACTTTGCGGGCGTCACGATGCCCACGATCGGCCCCAAGGTGGTAAAGCCCGCCCCGCTGCGACGCAGACCGGGTGCGCGCAGCCGCGAGATATTGCCGTCGAAATACAGCGCGTTAGGCAGGTCCAATTCATCCCGGTAGAGCCGGGCGAATTCGTGAAAGGTGACCACATCGTTGGAAATCGCGAAAACCGCGCGTTTGCCATCTGCCGTTGTGCCAACCCCGTTTCGGATATAGCGCGAGGTGCTGTCGGGCAGGAAACGCGGGTGCAGCGCCCCGTCTATCACCAACATCGGGCCGGATTGCGTGGCGAAACGGCAGTTCGGCTTGGCCTTGAGATAGCGCTTGGTCTCGATCACATCGGCGCGGCCCTCGCGTAGGCAGAAGACACCATTGGGCAGCAGGCCGAAATTGCCGGGGCCCGCGTTGTCGATCACGCCGCGCGTCTCGACCCCTTCTTCGATGTAATGCCCAACCGGAGAGCGGTCTTCGTGGTACATGCCCGCGTTCATGGCAAAGCCAAGCCGCAGCCCCTGCGCTTTCAGCGCCTCGTCAAGCGAGCCGAAGAACCCATAGGGCGCGCCCGCCTCGTCGTTGAGGAAAAGCCGCAGGTCGTCCCGCTCCAGATCGACTTCGCAGATCGTGTAGGAACTGCCGTCGAAGGTGATGTTGCGACATTCGGCAGCATCCGCAGGCGTGCCTTTCAGCGCGATTAGCGCGAATGCGATCAGACCCGCGCGGATCACTGGTCCGGCGCGCCGTCGGCGCTGTCGCCCGCATCATCGTGATCGGGGGCATCCGCATCGCGGCGCACCACCTCTTGGTTCAGCATGCGGCGGGTGTCGTCCATCCGGTCAAAGGTCTGGTCCAACTGAAAGCGCAGATCGGGCGAGAACTTGAGCGTCAGTTTCTTGGCGACCTGACGGCGCAATTCGCTTTTGTTGCGGGCCAGCAGTTTGAGAACCTCATCCTGACCCTCCCCGCCCAAGGGCAGCACATAGGCCGTGGCGATCTTGAGGTCGGGAGAGATGCGCACCTCGCCCACGGTGATCGACATCCGATTGAGATCGGTGTCATGCACATCCCCGCGTGCGAGGACATCTGACAAGGCGCGGCGGACGGTTTCGCCCACGCGGAGTTGTCGTTGCGACGGGCCGGGGCCCTCATGAAACTTGTTCTTTGCCATGCCCCCCATCTAAGGCTTCGGTTGCACTTTGCCAAGCGCTCCGCGACGGGCTAAACCGGCCCTGCCAGTCACGGCCAGAACCGCAGGAGACCGAGTATGACACAGACCCCCGGCATTGCCGTCACCGGCGCCTCTGGCCGCATGGGCCAAATGTTGATCCGTGAGATCAACGCCAGCGAGAAAATGCATCTGGCCGCCGCGCTGGAGCGTCCGGGCCATGATTGGATTGGCCGCGATCTGGGCGAGGCGATGGGCGGCACGGCCTCGGGCGTGACCGTGACGGACAATGCGGCAGAGGCTTTTGGCAAGGTGCAGGCCGTCATCGACTTCACCGCGCCGCAGGCCACCATCGCTTTTGCCGGTGAGGCCGCCAAGGGCGGGATCGTCCATGTCATCGGCACCACCGGCATGACCGAAGATGAAATCGCCCAGCTTGCCCCCGCTGCCGAACAGGGGGCCGTCATCGTCCGTGCGGGGAACATGAGCCTCGGCGTGAACCTGCTGACGCAGCTCACCCGGCAGGTCGCCGCTGCGCTGGACGTGGATTACGACATTGAGATCATCGAATCGCACCACAATCAGAAAGTCGATGCCCCCTCGGGCACCGCATTGATGCTGGGCGAAGCCGCTGCCGAAGGGCGCGGTGTCAAACTGGCGGATGTTTCGGACCGGGGCCGCGATGGGATCACCGGCGCGCGGCAAAAGGGCGATATCGGGTTCACCGCGATCCGGGGCGGCGATATCGTGGGCGAACATGACGTGATGTTCGCCGCCGCCGGAGAGCGGATCATCCTGCGCCACGTCGCCTCGGACCGTGCGCTTTTCGCCCGCGGGGCGCTCAAGGCCGCGCTTTGGGGGCAGGGCAAAGCGCCGGGGGAATATGACATGTTGGACGTGCTTGGCCTGAAGGGCTGAGGCGCAAACAGATTTTCTGAAACTTTACCTTCCTTGGCTACGTGAGTGCCTCAGGCAACTCACCCCAAGGGAGGTTTCGATGAAGATTACCTTTGCACTGGCCGTGACAGCGATACTGGTGTCAGTCGGTCTGCCCGCTGCGGCGGAATATGCCCGTATCCAGAGCAAGTCGGACTTCGTCGCGGCGGTGAATGGCAAGCGCCTGACCCGCCCGCTGGTCGATCTGCGGGTCACCTCCGGCGGGGTCATTTCCGGCAAGGGTGCGGTTTGGGAGGTGACCGGCAAGTGGTCGTGGCAAGACGGTTATTTCTGCCGCACGCTGGTCTGGGGCGGCAAGGAGCTGGGCTATAACTGCCAATTGGTCGCCCGCGATGGCGCGAAACTCCGCTTTACCTCCGACAGGGGCGCGGGGGAGTCGGCAGTGCTGACCCTGCGCTGAAGCGCTTAGAAATCGACAGCGATGCCCTTCTTCTCCCAATCGCCATAGCGCACAGGCTCTGGCCCATCGCGCCCGCCAAGTTCGGTGGGCATGTCGAGCGCGGCTGCCGCCTCACGCCGGGCGGCAGCCTCGGCCAAGGCGCGCTGGGCGGCGGCAGGCAGATCGGGGCCGGGGGCCGGCGTTGGGTCTTGCGGTGTGTCGGGGATCGGTTTCGGCCCCGGTTTGGGTTGCGGGGGCAGGTCCGGCGCGGGGCTGGGCGTGGGATCAGGGCCGGGTTTGCTGTCGGGAATGGGGCGTTGATCGGGCATCATGGTCCTCTTGAGCCAAGTTCTCCCTTGATATACGTCGCCCGCTGGCCCAGACAACCCGGCAACCCCTCAAGCCAGACCCAGATAGGATATGACCATGGCAGACACAGGCGTTCAGGCCCGCAGAAGCGCGGTTTATCTGCTGGATCAGATTTTGGACGATGAGCCGCGGCTGATGTCCGAGCTTCTTGCCGCGGGCGCGCTGGACAAGCTGCCCCCCGATGATCGGGCCCGGGCGCAGCGTTTGGCGCAGGACACGCTGCGCGGGTTGGAGCGGGCGGATCGGTTGCTGCAAAAGCACCTGCAAAAGGCACCGCCGCTGACCGTGCGCAATGTGCTGCGGGTCGGCACGGTTGAGCTTTGTCAGGGCGGGGCCGCGCATGGGGTGGTGAATGCGATGGTGAACCTCGTCTCGCAACACCGCACGCTGAGCCATCTCAAGGGGCTGACCAACGCCGTGCTGCGCAAGATCGCCGCTCAGGGGCCCGAGGCGTGGGATGCCCTGCGCGCGCCGCGCCTGCCGAAATGGCTGCGCGGACCGCTGGCCGAAGCTTGGGGCACCGATGCCATGGCCGCGATGGAACAGGCGCATTTCGCGGGCGCACCGCTTGATCTGACCGCCAAGGGCGACGCCGCCGCTTTGGCAGAGGCCGTGGGGGGCACACTGCTGCCGACAGGCTCCGTCCGGGTGACAGATGCCGGGCAGGTCTCAACCATGCCGGGTTTTGCCGAGGGCGATTGGTGGGTGCAAGATGCCGCCGCCGCGATCCCGGTGCGGGTGCTGGCGCCCAAGGAGGGCGAGACGGTGCTGGACCTCTGCGCCGCGCCGGGCGGCAAGACGATGCAACTGGCCGCCGCGGGGGCGGTCGTCACCGCCGTTGACCAGTCGCACCCCCGGATGCAGCGGGTGAAGGAAAACCTCGCCCGCGTCGGGCTGAAGGCCAAGACGCTGACCAAAGACGCGCGCGCCGTGCAGGGCACATTCGACGCCATTCTGCTGGACGCGCCCTGCTCCGCCACCGGCACCATCCGCCGCCACCCGGACCTGCCTTATGCCAAAGACGGATCGGAATTCGGTGATCTGATCGAGTTGCAATCCGAGTTGATCGACCACGCGTGGAGCCTGCTCAAGCCCGGCGGGCGGCTGGTGTTCTGCACCTGTAGCCTGCTGCCGGACGAGGGCGAAGTGCAGGTCGACGAAGCCTTGGAGCGGCATGGCGATATGACCGTCGACACCGCTGCGCTGGAGGTGCCCGGCGTCGAGGCCGATTGGCACACCGAAGAGGGCGGGCTGCGGCTGCGCCCCGATTTCTGGGCCGATCAAGGTGGGATGGACGGGTTCTACATTGCCTGCCTGCGCAAGGGCTGACCCTCACGCCCCGTCGGGCGGGGAGGGGACGACGAGATAGGCCGCTTTCGGGATGTCTATGAGGCCGCGGAGCCCTAGCGTGGCGGCATCTGCTGCCGTGAGCCCGGCAATGGCCGCGCGCGCCGCCGCGGTTATTGCCGCCGCATCGGCATCCGCCGCCGCAATATAGGGCAGGCCGGGGGTCGGGGCCGTGCGTTCCAGCACCCGCAGGTCACCCGCGAAAGCGTCATGGCTTTCGATCAGCCGCCAAGACACCGCATCCAGCGCCGCGATATCCGCGCGTCCCTCGGCCACAGCCTTGGCCGAGGCGCGGTGACCGTGGCTTTGGCTACGCTTTGCAAACCAAAAGCCCCGCGCCCGGCAATGCGCGTAAGGGGCGGCATAGCCTGATTGCGAGAACGTCTGGTTGTAGGTGAAGCGCGCCGCGTGGAAATCGGAAATTGTTTCACGGGGATCATTGGCGCGGACCACGAAAACGCTGTTGTAATACCCCGGCGGGCAGCCTTCGACGCCAAAGTCCGGCGTGCCGATCAGCGTGACACGGTCATGCAGCCACAGGCGGTAAGGCATCCCGCAGGTCTGGGATAAGGTGAGGTCGGGCGCTGTCCAGACGGCGAATTCCTCGGCATCATTGCTCAGCCTTTCCGGGGCCGGGATGCCCTGCGCGCGCAGGGCGTCACGGATCATGGCCCAGTAGCGCCCTGTCGCCTCGGCGGTCTCGGGGCGCAGGTACATCATCAGGCTGGCGATCATCGGCGGCTCCGCTTGGGGTGTTCCTGTTTAGGCCGCGCCGCCGCGCGGTGGCAAGCGTCGGTTCCCCGCCGATCCTCCGCCGCGCGGGGAAAATCCGGTGACTCATTGTGGGGCCGCGGTTATGCTGCCGCCAAACGCCAGCAGAGCGTCAGGGGCAGCTTGATATGATTAATCTTTCCAGCGTCATGGCTCGCAGGGCGCGGTTTCTGAACCGCTGGCACGCTTGGCGTGCGACCCGGGGCCGAGGGCGGGTCGTCGCGTTCACCTCCTCGCCCGAGCCGCGCACCATCGGCTCTTTCGCGCGGGGGCGGCAGTTGATGGCGGGCAATTACCTCTTTGCCGGCAGCCTGCTGACCGCGCCGCAAGCCGCCATGTGGGACCTTAGCCCGCCTGACCCCGCATTTGCTGCGGAACTGCACGGTTTTGCGTGGCTCGATGACCTCGCTGCCGTGGGCGATGCGCGGGCGCGGGGGGCGGCGCAGGCGTGGCTTTGGGGCTGGATAGACCGTTTCGGGCGCGGGCAGGGGCCGGGCTGGACCCCGGCGCTAACCGGGCGGCGGCTGATCCGGTGGATCAATCACGCGCTTTTCATGCTGCGGGGGACGGAGACCGAGCAGAGCGATGCCTTCTACCGATCCCTTGAACAGCAGACCCGGTTCCTGTCGAAACGCTGGCGCGGGGCGGCCCCTGGCCTGCCGCGTTTTGAGGCGCTGGCCGGGCTGATCTATGCCAGCCTGTCGCTGGAGGGGCTGGCCGAACTGGCCGATCCGGCGGTCAAGGCCCTCGCCCGGGAATGCGCCAGCCAGATCGATGCCGAGGGGGGGCTGCCCACGCGCAATCCCGAGGAACTGCTGGCGGTCTTCACCCTGCTGACATGGGCCGCCGCCGCGCTGAGCGATGCGGGCCGCAGCGCGCCCAAAGAGCATCTGACCGCGATCGAGCGCATCGCGCCGACCCTGCGCAGCCTACGCCATGCGGATGGGGCGTTGGCGCGGTTTCACGGCGGCGGGCGCGGCATGGAGGGCTGGCTGGACCACGCGCTGGCGGCGGCCAAAGTCAGGACGCGGCAGCCCGATGGGCTGGCCATGGGCTTTGCAAGACTGTCCGCAGGCCGCACCAGCGTGATCGTCGATGCGGCAGCCCCGCCAAGCGGTGCGGCCTCGACCAACGCCCATGCCTCGACATTGGCATTCGAGCTGACCTCGGGGCGGCGGCCCTTGGTGGTGAATTGCGGCTCCGGCGCGTCCTTCGGGCTAGAGTGGCGGCGGGCGGGGCGGGCCACGCCGTCGCATTCGGCCCTGTCGCTCGTCGGCCATTCCAGCGCGCGACTGGCGGAGCCTGATCCGCATAGCGGGGCGGAGGCGCTGATCGCGGGCCCGCGCCATGTGCCCGTCGAGATCGGAGAGGCGGCGGATGGGCTGCGTTTCGAAGGCGCGCATGACGCCTATCTGCGCAGCCACGGGCTGACCCATGCGCGGCGGCTTGAGCTGACCGCAGACGGGCGCGGCCTTTCGGGGGAGGATATGCTGCTGGCGATCGAGGGGGCGGAGAAGCGGCGTTTTGACAAAGTGCTGAACGCCGCCCAGTCAAAGGGGGTCGCCTTCGATATCCGGTTTCACCTGCACCCGGATGTGGATGCCACGTTGGACCTTGGCGGGGCTGCGATCTCAATGGCGCTGAAAAGCGGGGAGATTTGGGTGTTTCGCCATGACGGCACGCATAATCTGTCTTTGGAACCGGGGGTTTACCTTGAGACAACCCGTCTGAAACCGCGCGCCGCGCAGCAGATCGTGCTCTCGGGCTATGCCATGAACTATGCCACGCGGGTGCGCTGGTCGTTGTCAAAAGCGCAGGAAACTGCGATTGGCGTGCGAGATTTGTCGATCGACGATCCCTATGCTGATGAAGACTGACCAAGGAACCAGCCCCATGCCCGACCTCTATCCCATCAAACGCGCCCTGCTTTCCGTATCCGACAAGACCGGTCTTTTGGACCTTGGCAAGGCTTTGGCGGCGCGGGGCGTCGAATTGCTCAGCACCGGCGGCACCGCGAAAGCGCTGCGCGACGCGGGGCTGGAGGTTCTGGATGTAGCCGATGTGACCGGCTTTCCCGAAATGATGGACGGGCGCGTGAAAACGCTGCATCCGGTCGTGCACGGCGGTCTGTTGGCCCTGCGCGACAATGACGAACACGTCGGCGCGATGAACGAACACAACATCGGCGCGATCGATCTGGTGGTGGTGAACCTCTACCCCTTCGAGGAAACCGTCGCCAAGGGCGCGGAATACGCCGAGGTGATCGAGAACATCGACATTGGCGGCCCGGCGATGATCCGCTCGGCGGCGAAGAACCACGGTTTCGTCAATGTGGTGGTGGATGTCGAGGATTACGCCGAGGTCATCGCGGAGCTGGAGGCCAACGACGGCCAGACCTCTTACGCCCTGCGCCAGCGTCTCGCGCAGACCGCCTATGCCCGCACCGCCGCCTATGACACCGCCGTCAGCACATGGATGGCCGCGCAGGTCGAGGCCACGCCGCGCCGCCGCACCTTTGGCGGCACGTTGGCCCAGACCCTGCGCTATGGCGAGAACCCGCATCAGCAGGCGGCCTTCTACACCGATGGCTCGAACGCCCCCGGTCTGGCCAACGCGGTGCAGCATCAGGGCAAGGAGCTGTCCTATAACAACATCAACGACACCGACGCGGCCTTTGCGCTGGTTAGCGAGTTCGACCCCAAGGACGGCCCCGCCTGCGCCATCATCAAACACGCCAACCCCTGCGGTGTGGCCCGGGGCGAGACGCTGCTGGAAGCCTACACACGCGCCTTCGACTGTGACCGCACCTCGGCCTTCGGCGGCATCATCGCGTTGAATCAGCCGCTGGACGGGCCGACAGCAGAGGCCATCGCCGCGATCTTCACCGAGGTCGTCATCGCCCCCGGCGCGGATGAGGATGCCAAACGCATCTTCGCCGCCAAAAAGAACCTGCGCCTGCTGACCACCGAAGGCCTCGCCGATCCGACCGCTGCCGAACTGGCGGTGCGGCAGGTCTCGGGCGGCTTCCTTGTGCAGGACAAGGACGTAGGCCGCATCACGCGCGATGATCTGAAAGTCGTGACCAAGCGCAAGCCATCGGATCAAGAACTCGATGACATGCTCTTTGCCTGGACCGTGGCGAAACACGTCAAGTCTAACGCCATCATCTACGTCAAGGACGGCGCCACCGTGGGCGTGGGCGCGGGCCAGATGAGCCGCGTGGACAGCACCCGCATCGCCGCGCGCAAGGCCCAAGACATGGCCGAGGTGATGGACATCGACGCCCCCCTGACGCAGGGTTCGGTCGTGGCCTCTGATGCCTTCTTCCCCTTCGCGGACGGCCTCATCACCGCCGCTGAGGCCGGTGCCACGGCGCTGATCCAGCCCGGCGGCTCCATGCGCGATGACGAGGTGATCGCAGCGGCGGATGAGGCGGGGCTTGCCATGGTCTTCACCGGCATGCGCCACTTCCGGCACTAAACGAAGGGGAGTCCCATGCGGACATTCGGCATCGCGGCCTTCGTGGCCTTTCTGATCGACCAGATCAGCAAATACGTGGTCATTCACATGATGGAACTGGCGCGTGTCCGCTCCATCGACGTGCTGCCGCCGGTGCTGAATTTCCGCTACGGGGAAAACCGGGGCATCAACTTTGGCCTTGGCGGCGACATGAGCCAATGGGTGCTGATCGTGGTGGCGCTAGTGATCTGCGCGGGCGTCACCCTATGGCTCTGGCGCAGCCCGCATGGGCGTTGGGCGCAGCTCAGCGGTGGCCTGCTGGTCGGCGGGGCGCAGGCGAATGTGGCGGACCGGCTGATCTACGGCTATGTGCTCGATTTCCTGAACAACTCCTGCTGCGGCATCAACAACCCTTTCGTCTACAACTTGGCGGATGTCTTTATCTTTGCCGGGGCCTTGGGGCTGATCCTCTTTACCGGAGAGCCGAAAAGCGCGCCCAAGCGCCGGGGCAAAAAAGGTCAGTGACATTGCCCGCTTGCCTGCGATATTGAACAAGCAGACCCCGAAAGGAGACACCATGCGCCGCATTGCCCTCATCAGCTTGATCCCGCTGGCCCTCGCCGCCTGCAGCAATCAGGGCCTTCGCGATTTGCAGCCGACTTCTGAAGGGCCCGATGAGTTCCTGATCCAACCGGTCAAGCCGCTGGAACGCCCCGACAACTTGAACACCCTGCCCACGCCGGCGCCGGGGCAGGCGAACCTGACCGACCGCTCGGCGGTGGCCGAAGGGGTGGCGGCATTCGGCGGGCGTTTGGATACCTCTGCTGGCATCCCGGCGGGGGATGCGGCGCTGGTCCAACATGCGGGCCGGATGGGCGTGCAGCCCGGCATCCGTGAGAGCTTGGCCGAGGCCGACGCGGAATTCCGCAAGCGCAAGGGCCGTTTCACCCAATTCCGTATCGTGCCGGTTGACCGCTACGGCCAAGCCTACAAGCGCATGATCCTCGACGCCCATAGCGAGGCGGAGCGCTGGCGCAAGGCAGGCGGACGCACGCCGTCCTACCCGCCGCAGGACACACGTTTTCGCTAGGCTTCTTGAAAGTAGCGCCAGACCGCGTAGGTAATGCGAGAGGCGATATATTTCGAGGTAAGCAATGATCCGACTGCCGATGATGGCGGCCCTGGTGGCGACGCTCTTCACAGCTCCCGCCGCGCAGGCGGGGCAGACCGAGAACGAAGCGGTCACCCATTTCACCCTTGATAACGGCATGGAGGTCGTGGTCGTCGAAGACCACCGCGCCCCGGTCGTGCAGCAGATGGTCTGGTACCGCGCAGGCTCGGCTGATGAACCCAAAGGGTCATCGGGCGTGGCGCATTTCCTTGAACACCTGCTGTTCAAAGCTACCGACAAGCTGGAAGCGGGCGAATTTTCCGCCACGGTGGCGGCCAACGGCGGGCGCGACAACGCTTTCACCAGCTACGATTACACCGCCTATTACCAGCGCGTCGCGGCAGACCGCCTTGGCCTGATGATGGAGATGGAGGCCGACCGGATGAAGAACATCCGTTTGACCCCCGAAAACATCGAAACCGAACGCGATGTGATCCTCGAAGAGCGCAACCAGCGGACCGAGAACAACCCCGCCGCGCTGTTCAGTGAACAAATCAACGCCGCGCAATATCTCAATCACCGCTACGGCGTGCCGATCATCGGCTGGAAACATGAGATGGAGGAGCTGGACCTCGAAGATGCGCTGTCGTTCTATGAACTCTACTACTCGCCCAATAACGCCATCCTCGTAGTCTCGGGCGATGTGACGCCGGAAGAGGTGCGCGAACTGGCCGAGGCCACCTATGGCCAAATCCCCGCCAACCCCGCCTTGCCGGAACGCCTGCGCACCGAAGAGCCGCCCCAGATCGCGGAGCGCCGGTTGATCTACAAAGACGCCCGCGTGGCCCAGCCCTATGTCCGCCGCTCCTATCTTGCCCAAGAACGTGACAGCGGCGAACAGGAGGAAGCGGCGGCGCTCTTGCTGCTCAGCGAATTGCTGGGCGGCGGCACCACGTCCTACCTTGCCGAGAAACTGCAATTCGATGCGCAGATCGCCAATTACACCGGCGCCTTCTACAAGGCCGACACGCTGGACGACACGACTTTTGACCTCGTCGTGCTGCCCGTGCCCGGCGTCAGCCTGCAACAGGCCGAAGAGGCGCTGGACGAGGCGCTCGCGCAGTTTATGGAGGCCGGTGTGGACCCGGAACACCTTGATCGTCTCAAGGCGCAGTTGCGCGCCGATCAAATCTACGCCCGCGACGACGCGGACCGCGTGGCGCATCGTTATGGCTCGGCCCTCGCCATCGGCCTCACGGTCGAAGACGTGCAGGTCTGGCCCGATGTGCTTCAGGCCGTCACCGCCGAGGACATCATGCAGGCCGCCCGCGACCTGTTCGACAAACGCGCATCGGTCACCGGCTGGCTGATGAAGGAGGACGCGCAATGAGACTGATCTACGCCCTGATCCTGACGGTAATTGCCGCACTCCCCGCCCGCGCCGAGATCGATATTCAGGAGGTGACCAGCCCCGGCGGCATCACCGCTTGGCTGGTCGAGGAACACTCGATCCCCTTCGTGGCACTCGAAATCCGTTTCCGTGGCGGCGCGTCTCTCGATGCCCCCGGCAAACGCGGCGCGATCAACCTGATGACCGGCCTCTTGGAAGAAGGGGCGGGCGAGATGGACGCCCGCGCCTTCAGCCGCGCGACCGAAGCGCTGGCCACGAACCTCAGCTTTGATGTCTCTGACGATGCGCTTTCCGTGTCCGCACGTTTCCTGACCGAGAACCGCGCGCCCTCGATCGACCTTCTGCGCGCGGCCCTTCAGGAGCCGCGTTTCGACGAAGACGCCATTGAGCGGGTGCGCGGCCAAGTGATTTCGAACATCCAGTCGAACCAGAAAGACCCCAACAAAATCGCCCAACAGACCTTTGACCGGATCGCCTTTGGGGATCACCCCTATGGCAGTTCGCTGAACGGCACATTGGAAAGCGTCGCGGGCCTGACCCGTGACGATCTGCTCGCCGCGCATCGCGCGGTGCTGGCGCGGGACCGCATCATCGTCGGCGCGGTGGGCGACATCACACCCGAGGAATTGGGCCAAATGCTCGACAGACTGCTGGGGGGGCTGCCCGCCGAAGGCGCGCCGATGCCGCCCCGGGCCGAGGTCGATATCCCCAGTGGCACCACGGTCGTCGATTTCGCCACGCCGCAATCCGTCGCGCTCTTTGGTCAGCCCGGCCTCGCGCAGGACGATCCCGATTGGTTCACCGCGACGGTGCTGAACCACGTCCTCGGTGGCGGCGGTTTCGAATCCCGGCTGATGACCGAGGTGCGCGAGAAACGTGGCCTGACCTACGGCGTCTATTCCTACCTCGCCCCACGCGATCTGGCCGAGACCTATCTCGGCTCCGTCAGTTCGGCCAATGACCGCATCGCCGAAGCGATCGAGATGATCCGCGCCGAATGGGCCAAGGCCGCCGCCGAAGGCATCACGCAAGAGGAATTGGACGCCGCCAAAACCTATATCACCGGCGCCTATCCGCTGCGCTTCGATGGGAATACGCCCATTGCCAACATCCTCGTCGGGATGCAGATGCTTGGCCTGCCGACCGACTATATCGCCACCCGCAACGACAGGGTCGAGGCGGTCACCCTCAAAGACGTCAAACGCGTCGCTGCCGAGCTGTTGGAGCCCGAAAACCTGCATTTCGTTGTCGTCGGCCAGCCCGAAGGGCTAGAGGCCGCAGACACAGCGCAGGAATGAAAAAAACGCCGCTCCCGAAAGGGGGCGGCGCTTCTGCTTAGGCCGGGCAGTGGGCGTTATTCGCCGTAGGGCACCCAGATATTCTTGACCTCGGTCGCGGCCTGCAGGAAGTCGCGCCCCGCGCCCTCGGCCCCGAACCAATCCCGCGCCATGCCATGGTTGACCCAGCTGCGTTTGATGTTGCCCGCGGCCCCTTTCTCGACAATGCCGGAAAGCGCTGCGGCGCCGAAGGACCAGACCGCATCCACATCCATATGACGCGCCATCGCTTCGGCCAGATCCCCCTGCGGCCCGGTCAGGATATTCACCACGCCCCCAGGCACGTCCGAGGTTTCGAGCACCTGAACGAAGTCCGTCGCCGCCAGCGGGAAGGGCTCGGACGCCGAGAGGATCACCCGGTTGCCCATGGCGATGGCGGGGGCCATGCAAGAGATCAGCCCCAGCAAAGGCGCCTCGGCAGGGCAAAGCGCGCCGATCACACCCACGGGTTCCTTCATCGCCAGCGCCACGCCGCGGATCGGCACGCTGTGCACCTGACCGTCGTATTTATCGGCCCAAGCGGCATAGGTGAAAAGCCGGTCGATGGCCGCATCGACCTCCCTACGGCCCGTCTTCGTGCCCTGCATCGCATCCAGACGTGCTGCGAATTCATCCCCCCGTGCGGAAAGGTTCTCGGCAATGTAGTACAGGATCTGCGCCCGCAGATGGCCGGTGGTTTTCGACCAGTCCTTCGCCGCATGCGCCGCCTCGACCGCATTGCGCAGGTCTTTGCGGTTGGCGAGGCTCACATGCCCCAACAGACCGCCCGACTTGCCCCAAACCGGCGCGGAATAGCCGCCATCGGGCCGCGCCTGTTTGCCACCGATATAGAGCTTCGCAGTCCGGTCGATCCCATCCTCCGGCACACCCTCACCTGAGAAGGCTTCGATCTCCTTCAAAGGCTTCCGCGCCGTCTTGGGCTTGGTATAGCCCGCCAGACCTTCCCAACCGCCCTCGCGGCCAAAGCCGCTTTCACGCTTGCCGCCGAACCCGGCTGCGGCATCCATCATATTGGTGCCATTGACCCAAACGATCCCGGTCTCCAACTTCGGCGCGATGTCGAGGGCAAGGTTCACATTCTCGGTCCAGACCGTCGCCGCCAGACCGTAGCGCGTGTTATTGGCCAGCTGCACCGCCTCGCCGGGCGTGCGGAAGGTGGTGGAGACCAGCACAGGCCCAAAAATCTCTTCCTGCATCAGCCGATCCGCCGGGTTCAGCCCGGTGATCAGCGTCGGCGGATAGAAACAGCCATTCTCCGGCATCTCCCCCGGCGTCACGAAACGCTCACCGGCGGTATTGGCCTCGACCATCTCGCTCACGCGCTTGTATTGCACCGGGTCGACCAGCGCGCCCACATCGATGCTTTTGTCCAAGGGGTCGCCAACGCGCAGCTTCTCCATCCGCGCGCGCAGCTTGGCATAAAACCGATCCGCGACCGGCTCATGCACCAGCAAGCGCGACCCGGCACAGCAGACCTGCCCCTGATTGAACCAGATCGCATCGACCAGCCCTTCGACGGCGCTGTCCAAATCGGCATCGTCGAAAACGATGTAAGGCGATTTGCCACCCAACTCCAAGGTCAGCGCCTTGCCGGACCCCGCCGTCGCCTCGCGAATGCGGCGGCCTACGGCGGTGGAGCCGGTAAAGGCAATCTTGTCGATATCGTCATGGCCGACGATCATCTCGCCCACGGTGCCATCGCCCGTCACGATATTGACCACACCCTTGGGCAGCCCAGCCTGACGGCAGATATCGGCAAACAAAAGCGCGGTCAGCGAAGTGTATTCCGCAGGTTTCAACACCACGGTATTGCCCATCGCAAGCGCGGGCGCGATCTTCCACGCCAGCATCAGCAGGGGGAAGTTCCACGGGATGATCTGCCCGCAAACCCCAAGCGCCTGCGCATCGGGCAACTCGCTCTCCATCAACTGCGCCATGCCCGCGTGATAATAGAAATGCCGCTGCGCCAAGGGCACGTCGATATCGCGCGCCTCGCGAATGGGCTTGCCGTTGTCCAAGACCTCCAAGACCGCAAACAACCGCGCGTGTTTCTGCAACAGCCGCGCCAGCGCATAGATATGCCGCGCCCGGCCATGGCCGCCAAGCTTCTCCCACTTGGGCTGCGCCTTGCGCGCCGCCTTCACGGCGGCATCCACATCGCCCTGCGACGCCTGCGTTAGACTGGCCAAGACCTCACCCGTCGCCGGGTTCGTGCTGTCAAACCCCGCCGCCGGCGCAGTGAAGGCGCCATCGATGAAATGGCCAAACCGCCCGCCCTGATCGACGATCCACGCCAGCGCATCTGCCGCCGATTCCGGGGCTGGCCCGTATTCCATGCTTTCGAATATGTCGGACACGCTCATGCCTTCATCCTTTTCCAAATACCTTCCCGCAGCCTGCAACGGGCTCAGGCGGTCGCGTGGCGGTAAGCCGCCGAATAATTGCCGGTCACGTGATGCTCCAACTGCCGCTCGATATCGCCCAAGAGCGAGGACGCCCCAAAGCGGAACAGGTCAGGCTGCAACCAACGGTCGCCCAGCTCTTCCTTCATCAGTGCCAGATAGGTGATCGCATCCTTGGCCTTCGAGATGCCGCCCGCGGGCTTGTAGCCCACGCGCACGCCGGTGCGCGCATAATACTCGCGGATCGCGCGGATCATGACGAGGCTCACGGGCAGGGTGGCGTTAACACTTTCCTTGCCGGTCGAGGTCTTGATGAAATCGGCCCCGGCCATCATGCAAACCAGCGACGCCCGCGCCACATTGCGCAGCGAGCCCAATTCGCCGGTGGCGAGGATCGCCTTCACATGGGCCTCGCCGCAGGCCTCGCGGAAGGCGCGCATCTCATCGTAAAGCGCCTGCCAGTCGCCTGAGAGCACATGACGGCGCGAGATCACGATGTCGATCTCGCTCGCCCCGGCCTCGACGCTCATTTCGATCTCGCGAATGCGCAGTTCCAAGGGCGACAGCCCCGCTGGGAAGCCGGTTGAGACGGCGGCGATGGGAATGTTCGTGCCCTCCAGCGCGCGCCGCGCGGCGGGGATCATCTCGTGATAGACGCAGACCGCGCCGGTGGTGATCGGCGCCATGCCAAGCGCCTCGAGCAGATCGGGCGCAATCGGTTGGCGCGCCTTGGCGCAAAGCCGCTCGACCCGGCGTGCGGTGTCGTCGCCCGAAAGGGTCGTCAGGTCGATACAGGTCACCGCGCGCAGCAGCCACGCGGCTTGGTGGTCCTTTTTCAGCGAACGGCGGGCGGGCAGGGCGGCGGCGCGGCGTTCGATCGCCGAGGTATTCGCCTGCACCGAGCGCAGCCAATCCATATCAAGCGGCATCGGTTCGACGCGGGGTTCGGTGACCTGGGGCAGATGGCCCGGCGCGTCGGTTTCTGTCTCACGGTGCTGCGGGGTCGTCTGGGTGGCCATCGGGGTCTCTCCGGTTTGGTCTGGCGCGCAAAATGGCATGGGGCAGGGGCCAAAGCAAGCGACGCTAACCCCGCGTCACCGGTCGAATGCCTGAAAAACAGGCGAAATGCGGAAATTGTTAATGAGAACCATTCTCAAATGTTGACTTAATTGAGAATCGTTCTCACTAATACCTCCATGACACATGCATCTGATCCGTTTCGCCCGTCCCGCCGCACCGCTTTGATCGGCAGCCTGAGCGCATTTGCCCTGCTCGGGGCCGCGCCCGCCGCCTTTGCCGCTCCAAAGCTCAACGTCGTTGCGACCACCGGCATGATCGCCGACGCCGCCCGGCGGATTGGTGGCGATCTGGTGGAGGTCCGCTCGCTCATGGGGTCGGGCGTCGATCCGCACAGCTACCGCCAGACGCGCAGCGACATCGTGGCGCTGACGCGGGCCGATCTGGTGCTCTGGCACGGCCTTTACCTTGAAGCGCAGATGGAGCGGTTCTTTGAGGATCTGGGCCGCAAACGCGCCGTGATCGCCGTGGCCGAAGCCCTGCCCAGGGAGGGGCTGCTCAGCCACCCGGATTACGAGGGCCGCTATGACCCGCATGTCTGGATGGACCCCAACACTTGGACCGCCGTGGTGGATGAGGTGACCCGCGCGCTGAGCGAAGCACATCCGGCGGGGGTCGAGACCTTTGCCGCGAATGCCAAGACCTACCGCGCGGAACTGGACCAACTCGCCGCCTATGCCGCCGAGACCGTGGCGCAGGTGCCCGAAGGCCAGCGCGTCTTGGTCACGGCGCATGATGCTTTCAGCTACTTCGGGCGCGCCTTCGGCTTCGAGGTGATCGGCATTCAAGGCATCTCGACCAACAGCGAGGCAGGGCTCAATCGCATCTCTTCGCTCGTCGATGAGCTTGTCGAACGCGAGATCGGCGCGGTTTTCGTCGAAACCTCGGTGTCCGACCGTAACATGCGCGCACTGGTCGAAGGCGCGGCGGCGCGCGGCCATGAGGTCGTGATCGGCGGGTCGCTCTATAGTGACGCCATGGGGGAACCCGGCAGCTATGAGGGCACTTATATCGGTATGATCGATCACAACGTCACCACCATCGCCCGCGCGCTCGGCGCGCCGGTGGATGCGGGCGGGATGACCGGCAAGCTGGCACAGGGAAGCTGATCCATGACACTCGAAATCGCCAGCACGCGTGAGACCGCGCCGACCGCCCGCGCCGACAGCCCGCTCGCCGTGCGTGGGATGACCGTATCCTACGGGCAGAAGCCTGCGGTCTTTTCGGTCGATATGACCGTCGCGCCGGGCAAGATGACGGCGATCATCGGGCCGAACGGGGCGGGGAAATCGACGCTGCTCAAGGCCGCTTTGGGCATCCTTACCCCGCTGGCGGGCACCGCCACCGTCTATGGCAAGCCGGTGGCCGAGCAGCGCCACCGCATCGCCTATGTGCCGCAGCGTGCGAGCGTGGATTGGGACTTCCCAACCCGCGTGATCGACGTGGTGCTGATGGGGCTTTACCCGCAACTGGGCCTTCTGGGCCGCATCCGCCCCGTACACCGCGCCCGCGCCGCCGATTGTCTGGCCCGCGTCGGGATGGAGGATTTCGCCACCCGCCAGATCGGCCAACTCTCGGGCGGCCAGCAGCAGCGGGTGTTCCTTGCGCGGGCCTTGGCGCAGGATGCGGATCTCTACCTGCTCGACGAACCCTTTGCCGGGGTCGATGCGGCGACGGAAAAGGCGATCATCGCGGTGCTTAAATCCCTGCGGGATGCGGGCAAGACGGTCGTCGCCGTGCATCATGATCTGTCCACGGTGCCTGAGTATTTCGACAATGTCTTCCTGATCAACACCCACCGCGTCGCCGAAGGCAGTGTCGCTGAGGTCTTCAAGTCCAACCACCTGCAAGACGCCTATGGCGGGCGTTTGGCAGGCGCGCAGATGGATGCTTTGCAGTTGTCATGATCTGGGACGCGCTGACACTGCAACTGGGCTATAACGCCACGCTGGTGACGCTGGGGGCCACGCTTTTGGGCATGGCGGCAGGCGTCGGCGGCACCTTTTTGTTTCTGCGCAAACGGGCGTTGGTGAGCGATGCGATTTCGCATGCGACACTGCCCGGCGTGGCGCTGGCCTTCATGGTGATGGTCGCTTTGGGCGGCGATGGGCGCAACCTGATCGGCCTGCTGCTGGGGGCTGCGCTGTCGGCGGGGGTGGGGCTGCTCTTGGTCTCATGGCTCAGCAACCGCACGCGACTGGCCGAGGATGCGGCCATCGGTTCGGTCCTGTCGGTTTTCTTTGGCCTTGGCATCGTGCTGCTCACGGTGATCCAAACCATGAGCGCGGGGCGTCAGGCGGGGCTGGAGGATTTCCTTTTGGGCTCCACCGCCGGGATGCTGCGCAGCGATGCGCTGATCATCGCCGTGGCGGCGGCGCTGACGCTGGCGCTGGTGCTGCTCTTGCGCCGCCCGCTGACGCTGGCCTCTTTCGATCCCGAATATGGCACCGCCATCGGGCAGAACGTGCCGCGCACGGATCTGGCGATGATGGGGCTGGTGCTGGCCGTGACGGTGGTCGGGCTCAAGATCGTGGGGCTGATCCTGATCGTAGCGCTGCTGATCATCCCGCCCGTGACAGCCCGGTTCTGGAGCGAGCGGACCGACCATGTGGTGCTGATCTCGGGCGCGCTCGGCGGCATCGCGGCCTATATCGGCGCGGCGCTGTCGGCGGCGCAGCCGAACCTGCCGACGGGACCGATCATCGTTCTGGTGGGCTTCGCGCTCTTTGCGCTGTCGCTGCTGTTGGCACCGGGGCGCGGGGCGCTGTCGGCGCTACTGCGGCATCGGCGCTATCAGCGTCGGGTCCATCTGCGGCAGGGGCTCTTGGCCTTGGCCCATGGGCAGCCGATCTACGAACAACTTACCCTCCGCCTGCTGCGGGCCGAGGGCTACGCCCTGCCCGATGGGGTCGCCACCAAGGCGGGCCGGGGCCGCGCGGCCAAGGCGCTGCGCGATGAAACCCGCTGGCAACTGATCCGCCGCGATCCAGCTTACGAGGCGGCGGCCCAGCAATATGACGGTCTGACCCCCATTGAGACGGTGCTGACCGCCGACCAAATCCGCGAAATCGACAGCCGCATCGACATGCGCGGCGGGGTGATGGCATGAACGGTTCCGAATTCGTCCCCCTGTCCTTGGTGCCGATGCTGACGGGCATCTTCGTGGCGGTGGCCTGCGCCTTGCCGGGGAACTTCCTTGTCCTGCGCCGCCAAGCGCTGATCGGTGACGCGATCAGCCATGTGGTGCTGCCGGGGATCGTCGTGGCGTTCCTGCTGACCGGTGTGGTCAGCACTTGGCCGATGCTGCTGGGCGCGGCGGGCGCGGCGCTGGTCGCCGTGCTGGCCATCGAAGGCGTGCGGCGTTTGGGCAAGATCGAATCCGGCGCGGCCATGGGCGTGGTCTTTACCGCGATGTTCGCGGGCGGCGTGCTGCTGCTGGAACAATCCGACACCAGCAACGTGCATCTCGACGTGGAACATGCGCTTTATGGCAACCTCGAAAGCCTGATCTGGCTGGATGCGACCGGCTGGGGGTCGCTGCTCGACCCCGAGGCGCTGGCGACCATCCCGGTGGAGCTGCCGCGCATGGCGATCACGTTTCTTTTCGTGGCGCTTTTCACGGCGGTGTTCTGGCGTCCGCTCAAGATCAGCACATTCGACGAAGGCTTTGCCCGCACCATCGGGATGAAGACCGGCCCCTTGGGCCTCGGGCTGGTGATCGTTGCCGCCATTGCCGCCGTGGCCGCCTTTGACGCGGTGGGCAGCATCATCGTGATCGCCATGTTCATCTGCCCGCCCGCTGCCGCGCGGATGATGACCAACCGGCTGGAGCATCAGATCGCATGGTCGGTGGGTTTTGCCACGGTGGCCGCGATTTTGGGCTATGTCTTGGCAGGTTACGGGCCGCTGTGGATTGGGCTGCGGGATTCGGTCTCGGCGGCGGGGATGATCGCGACTGTCTCAGGGCTGATCCTTGGCGCCGCGGCAGTGATGGGGCCGCATCGGCATAGAGGTGCCGCCGCGCCCGCCGCTTAACCGAATCGCAACGATTCGTTTTATCGGCGACTGATTCGCTTTTGCTTTGACCTGTGATTCGTCCTGCGTCTATACAGGTGGCAAGCTCCGCCGGAGACGACTTGTACCCGGGTCGCCCGCCGCTCTGATAAGACCGGAATAACAAAAGCACCAGTGCGCCGAGTAGCCGACCCAGCAGCGGATCGCCCCACCTTTGGCGGCGGTCCGCTGACTTTCCCCAGAACCTCTGATACCCGGCTCTGATAGACGCATTCACATCTGGCAGAATCAAAAGCCGCCATGCTAGGTCTTGCGGTATGCCCAGCCCGACCCCCAATATAAGCGAAAATCGCCCCGTCATCCGTCAATTGGACGATTCCGCGATCAACCGGATTGCCGCGGGGGAGGTGGTCGAACGTCCCGCTTCGGCGGTCAAGGAATTGGTCGAGAACGCCATCGACGCGGGCGCGCGGCGCATCACCGTGGAATATGCCGATGGCGGCAAGACGATGATCCGGGTGACGGACGATGGCTGCGGCATCGCGCCCGAAGATTTGCCGCTGGCCCTGTCGCGTCATGCGACCTCTAAAATCGACGGTTCCGACCTGCTGGATATCCACACCTTCGGCTTCCGCGGCGAGGCGCTGCCGTCGCTCGGCGCTGTCGGACGGCTCACGATCACCAGCCGCGCGGCTGGGTTCGACGGGGCCGAGATCACCGTCGACGGCGGCCGCATGGGCGAGGTGCGCCCGGCGGCGTTGAACGGCGGCACCATCGTCACCCTGCGCGATCTGTTCTTCGCCACGCCTGCGCGGCTCAAATTCCTGCGTACCGACCGGGCCGAGGCGCAGGCGATCGGCGATGTCATCAAGCGCCTTGCCATGGCCGAGCCCTTTGTGCGTTTTGTGCTGCGCGATGTGTCGGGCGACGGTAAAGGCCGCGATGTGTTCCGTGCTGAGGCCGAGCAGGGCGATCTTTTCGACGCGCTGCATGGGCGTCTGGCGCAGGTGCTGGGCCGCGAGTTTGCCGAGAATGCCCTGCCTATTGATGCGATGCGCGAGGGGCTGCATCTGACCGGTTTCGCTGCCCTGCCGACCTACTCGCGCGGCTCTGCCGTGGCGCAATATCTCTTCGTGAATGGCCGCCCGGTGCGGGATAAGCTGCTGACGGGCGCCCTGCGCGGCGCCTATTTCGATTTCCTCAGCCGCGACCGTCACCCGGCAGCGGCGCTTTTCGTGGAATGCCCGCCGACGCTGGTCGATGTGAACGTGCATCCCGCGAAATCCGAAGTGCGCTTTCGCGATCCGGGGTTGGCGCGCGGGCTGATCGTCTCGGCCCTGCGCCACGCGCTGGCTGAAGCGGGCCACCGTGCCTCGACCACCGTGGCGCAGGCGACCTTGGGCGCGATGCAACCCGAGCCGCAGGGCGCGCGGGTCTACCAGATGGACCGCGCCGGCATGGACCGCCCCAGCCCCGCCGCGCGGGAGGCCGCCTATCAGGCGCAGGCCCCGGGCTTTGCCGAGACCGCAGGCGTTTGGGGCCGGGTGGAGGGCACGCCGCTGCCCGAGACCCCCGCGCCGAGCCATGCCGCCGCCCCCGAAGCGGAAGAGGCCGCGCCCACCCCCGATTACCCGCTTGGCACCGCGCGGGGGCAGGTGCACGAAAATTACATCATCGCCCAGACCGCCAATGGCATGGTCATCGTCGATCAGCATGCGGCGCATGAGCGGCTGGTCTATGAGAAACTCAAACGGCAGATGAACGAGAACGGCGTCGCGGCCCAAGCGTTGCTGATCCCCGAGATCGTCGAACTGTCCGCCAATGACTGCGCGCGGCTGCTGGAACTGGCGGAGGAACTGGCGAAACTCGGCCTTGGCATCGAAGCCTTCGGCGGCAGCGCCATCGCGGTGCGCGAGACGCCTGCGATCCTCGGCACCGTCAACGCGCGTGCGCTCATCCTCGACGTGCTCGATGAGTTGGCTGAGGGCGAGAGCAGCAACATCGTTCAGGCCAAGATCGAAGCAATCCTGAGCCGGGTGGCTTGTCACGGCTCGATCCGCTCGGGCCGCTGGATGCGCGCCGAAGAGATGAACGCGCTTTTGCGCGAGATGGAGGCGACGCCGCATTCCGGCCAGTGCAACCACGGGCGGCCCACCTATGTCGAGCTTAAACTGGCGGACATCGAACGGCTTTTCGGGCGCACCTGATGGAGCTTGGCGGCGCGACTTTGACCCTGTCTGACCCTGTGACTCTCGCGGCGCTCGCGGGGGCGGGGCTGCTGTTTCTCATCGTCATCCTGCTGATCATGGCGGTGCGCGCGGCGGGTCGGTCGGCCCGGGTCGCCGCCCCCTTGGCACAGCAGATGCGCGTGCTTGGCGGCCATGTGCAGCAGTTGGGGCAGGGGCAGGAGCAGTTGCGGGGTGGCTTGCAAATGGTCTCGGACACGCAAAGCAATACCCAAGCGCAGATGATGCAGACGATGGAAGCGCGGCTGGCCTATGTGCAGCAGCAGATGCAGGACCGTCTGGCCGACAACGCCGCCCGCTCGGCCCGCTCGCTGGCCGAGATGCAGCAGCGCATGACCGAGACGCTGCACGGCTCGTCCAAACGCACCACCTCCAGCCTTGCGCAATTGCAGGAGCGGCTCGCCTCCATCGACAAGGCGCAGGACAATATCACCAAACTGTCGGGCGACGTGCTGTCGCTGCAAGACATTCTGAGCAACAAGCAAACGCGCGGATCCTTTGGTGAAATCCAGTTGCGCGATATCGTGTCGAAAGCCCTGCCCTCGGACAGCTATTCGCTGCAAGCCACGCTCAGCAACGGCAAGCGGCCCGATTGCCTGATCCATCTGCCCAATCCTCCGGGCCCGATCGTGATCGACAGTAAATTCCCGTTGGAAGCCTATGAGGCCCTGCGCCGCGCCAAGACCGAAGCCGAGACCCGCGCCGCCGCTCAACAGATGAAAACCGCCGTGCGGGTGCACCTCAATGCCATCGCCGACAAATACATTCTGGAGGGGGAGACGGCGGAAGGCGCCTTGATGTTCCTGCCCTCCGAGGCGGTCTATGCCGAGTTGCACGCAAATTTTTCCGAACTCGTGCGCGAAGGCTTTGAGAAACGCGTCTGGATCGTCAGCCCGACCACCTGCATGGCCACGCTCAACACCATGCGTGCGATCCTGAAGGACGCGCGGATGCGCGAACAGGCAGGCGCGATCCGCAAAGAGTTGGGCAATCTGAACAAGGATGTCGAACGTCTGGCGACGCGGGTGGGCAACCTTGATCGGCATTTCACCCAAGCCCGACGGGACGTGGAAGAGATCAAGGTCAGCAGCGAAAAAGCCGCCAAACGCGCGGGGCGCTTGCATAATTTCGACTTCGAAGAGCTGGCAGAAGCCAAAACCGAGGCTATTGTTCCCCTAAGGACACCCGAAGGGAACGGCTGAATGAACGACGTAGACATTACCGGGATGACGCTGGAGGCGATGCAGACGCGGGCCGCTGCGTTGCGCAGCGATATCTTGCAAACGCCGGTGGTGACGCTGTCTTCTCCCATGGTCGACGAGGTGCTGGGCGGCGCGCGGGTCGCGCTCAAACTGGAGTGTTTTCAGCATACCGGCACCTTCAAGGCCCGCGGCGCGCTGTCGGTGGCGCGACAGCTTGACGATGACACCCGCGGGCGCGGGATCACCGCGGCCAGCGCGGGCAACCACGCCATTGCCGCAGGCTGGGCCGCGGCCAAGCTTGGCATCAGCGCCAAGGTGGTGATGCAGGACAATGCCAACCCCTTTCGCGTCGCCCTCGCCCGTGCCACCGGGGCTGAGGTCATCCTGAAACCCGCCGGGCAAGAGACCTTTGCCGAGGCCGAGCGGTTGGTGCGCGAAGAGGGGCGGTTCTTTATCCATCCTTTCGAGGGGCTGCACACCTCGCTCGGCACCGCCGGGGTGGGGCTGGAACTGATGACGCAGGTGGCGGATTTGGACGCGGTCGTCGTCTCGGTCGGCGGTGGCGGGCTGATCAGCGGTGTCGCCGCCGCGGTCAAGGCGATCAACCCCGCTTGTCGGGTCTATGGCGTGGAGCCCGAGGGCGCCGACAGCATGTCGCAAAGCCTCGCCTCCGGTGCGCCGGTGACCATTCCTCAGGTCAACACGATCGCCGACAGCCTTGGGCCGCCAATGGCGCTGCCTTTCGGCCATGCGCTTTGCGCGGTCTATGTCGATGATGTGGTCACGGTCAGCGACGATGCGATCTGTGCTGGGATGGTGGTGCTGCAACAGGCGGCGAAACTGGCGGTGGAACCTGCCGCCGGGGCCGCGATGGCGGGGGCGCTCGGCCCCCTGCGCGGGCAACTGTCAGGGCGGCGGGTCGGCGTGATCGTCTGCGGGGCCAATATCGACACCGACAGCTATTTGGGCCAACTCAGCCGCGGGCAAGCGGCGCTCGACAGCCTGCTGTCCTAGTGCCCTCCAAGGGCCTTTGAACGTGGTCGCGGTGCTGCGTGCATTTTCCAAGAAAATCTATCGGGCGCTGCAACTTTAACTCCCCTTTACCCGTGGGTGCCCCATATCCAAAGTTCCGGACCAAAGCAGGACGCCTATGCCTTTCGAAGCTCTGAACGACAGTACCCTCCCCCCACAGCCGCTTGGGCGGCGTGTCGCCGTGATCGGCGGCGGGATTTCCGGCATGGGGGCGGCGCATATGCTGGCACCTGCGGACCGCGTCACCCTCTATGAGGCGGGGGCCAAGATCGGCGGCCATGCGCGGACGGTGATCGCGGGCAAGAATGGCGATCAGCCGGTCGATACCGGTTTCATCGTGTTCAACTATGCCAACTACCCGCATCTTGCGGCGCTCTTTGCGGAGTTGGACGTGCCGGTCGTGCCCTCGAACATGAGCTTTGGCGCGTCGATCGATGGCGGGCGGCTGGAATATGCGCTGACCAATTTCAACGCGGTCTTCGCTCAGAAACGCAATATGTTCAGCCCGCCTTTCCTGCGAATGCTGCGGGACATTCTGCATTTTAACAAGAACGCGCTGGCCGTATCGCGTGACCCGTCGATGACCATCGCGGAGTTTCTCGACCAGCTGGGCACCGGGCCATATTTCCGCGACTTCTACCTGTCGCCCCTGTCGGGCGCGATCTGGTCTACGCCGACGGAAAAGATCATGGATTTTCCCGCCCATGCCATGGTCAATTTCTTCGAGAACCACGCGCTGCTGAATTATTCCGGTCAGCACCAGTGGTACACGGTAAAGGGCGGCTCGCGCCAATATGTCGACCGGTTGGAGAGTGCCCTGCGCGCCAAAGGTGTCGACCTGCGTACCGACAGCCCTGTGCAGGCGGTGCGCCGCACGGCGCAGGGGGCCGAGGTCCGCGCCTATGGCGGGGAGTGGGAGGCCTTCGACGAGGTGATCTTTGCCACCCATTCCGACGACACGCTGGCGATTCTTTCCGATCCGACGGAGGCCGAACAACGCGCCCTCGGCGCCATCCGCTACCAGCCCAATGACATCGTGCTGCATGCCGATGCCAAAATCATGCCCAAGCGGCGCTCCACTTGGGCATCGTGGGTCTATACCGAGGATCGCGAGCAGAAGTCCGACCGGATCGACCTGACCTATTGGATGAACTCGCTGCAACCGATCCCGCAGGACGACCCGCATTTTGTCACGCTCAACACCAAACGCACCATCCGCGAGGAGTTGATCTATGACCAAGTGACCCTGCGCCATCCGGTCTATGACCTTGCCGCCTTGGGCGCGCAGGACGAGGTACGCGCCTTCAACGGCAGCCATAACACATGGTTCTGCGGGGCATGGCTGCGCAATGGTTTCCACGAAGACGGGCTGGCCAGCGCGGTGGATGTGGTCGAACGGATGCAAGCCGCGCGGGCGGCGCCCTTGGCGGCGGAGTGACGGCACAGGTCGATCATATCCGCGGCCAGACCTTCCATGGCCGCAAGGGCGCGGTCGAGAACCGTTTCCGCTATTCGGTCGACTATGTGATCTGCGACGCCGAGGCCGAGGCGCTGGCGACGCCTGCGCTTTTCGCCCGCAATGGTGGAAATGTGACCAGCCTGCACGACAGCGACCACGGCGGCGCGCCGGGGCAGGGGCGCGGGGCCTCTTGGGTGCGCGATGTCCTGGCCGCGCATGACATCACCGGGGTCGCACAGATCGAACTTTTGGCGCAGCCGCGGGTGCTGGGCCATGTCTTCAACCCGGTCAGCTTTTGGCTCTGCCGTCGGGCCGATGATGCGCTGATCGCCGTGATTGCCGAGGTTACGAATACCTATGGTGACCGGCATTCCTATCTCTGCCATCACCCCGATCTGCGCCCCATCGCGCCCGAGGATCGCTTGCGGGCCGCAAAGCTCATGCATGTCTCGCCCTTTCAGGACATCTCGGGCGGCTATGTCTTTCGCTTTGACATCAGTGCTGAGCGGATCGGCATCTGGATCGATTTCACGGATGGGGAGAACGGGTTGATCGCCACGTTGACCGGGCCGCGTGCGCCGCTGACGAATGGCCGTATCCTCTGGTCGCTGCTGCGCCGCCCCTTTGGGGCGCGGCGGGTGCTGGCGTTGATCCATTGGCAGGCGCTGAAACTCTGGCTCAAGGGGGCGGGGTTCCGCAACCGCCCCGAGGCACCGCAGGTCGAGGTTTCCTGCGATGCGGCCCATGGCGCGGGCGGGCGATGAGGGCGCGCGCGGCCCGGCTGCCCGCCTATGCGCTTTTCGCCGCATTGCTCGCCGCGGCGGGGCTGCCGATCTACATTCACGCGCCGAAGTTCTATGTCGATGAATACGGGGTTTCGCTGACGGCACTTGGCTCTGTCCTTTTTGGTCTGCGGCTGTTGGACGTGGTGCAAGACCCGGCACTCGGGTGGCTGGCACAAGCACTCCGCCACAAACGCGGGCTGGCGGTGACGGTGGCGGGGGCGGTGATGGCGCTGGCGATGCTGGGGCTTTTCGCGGTGCCCGCGCCGATGGCGCCCGTGCTGTGGTTCGCCCTGATGCTGACGCTGGTCTTCTCGGCCTTCAGCTTTCTGACCATCTGTTTCTATGCCCAAGGGGTGGCCAAGGCCGACAGCCTGCCGGGAGCCGGACATTTGACGTTAGCCCGATGGCGCGAGACCGGGGCACTTTTGGGCGTTTGTCTGGCCTCGGTTGCGCCCCTGCTGTTGGGCTTGGCGCTGGATCGCCCCTTTGCCGGTTTCGCGGTGGGCTTCGCGGTTTTGGCGCTTTGGGCCACGGTCGCGATGCGCGGGGAGTGGCGGGCAGCGGGGCTGCCGAGCGCGGGCGGTTTCGGCACCGTCTTGCGCGACGCGCAGGCGCGGCGGCTGTTGCTAATCGCACTGGTCAATGCCGCCCCGGTCGCCGTGACCTCAACCCTGTTTCTCTTCTACGTCGAACTGGCGCTTGAGGCACCGGGATGGGAGGGGCCGCTCTTGCTGCTGTTTTTCATCGCGGCGGCGGCGGCAGCACCGCTTTGGGGGATGCTGGCCGAACGCCACGGCCCGCGCCGGGTGCTCTTGGCAGCGATGGCCTTGGGCATCGCCGCTTTCGGCGGGGCGCTGTTTCTGGGTCCGGGGGATGTAGTGCTGTTCGCCTTGGTCTGTCTGGCTTCCGGCGCGGTCTTGGGAGCCGACCTGACTCTGCTGCCTGCCATGTTCGCCAGCCGCATGGCGCAGATCTCTCCCTCGGCGGCCGAAGGCTTTGGCCTTTGGTCTTTCGTGTCCAAACTGACCTTGGCTTTCGCGGCGGCGGCCCTACTTCCCGCCTTAGAAAGTGCAGGGTTGCAGACCGCAACGGGGACCAGTTCCGACACATCCATCTCCCTGTTGATCTGGTTCTATGCCGGTGTACCTTGCGCCCTGAAATTGCTGGCGATTGCTCTTCTCGCCGGTGCAAAAGACGTGGAGACATCGTGACAGAGCCGCTAATCTTTATCGCTGTCGGGCTGGGCCTTGGTCTATTGCTCACCTTCCTGCGCCGCCGGTTGGGGGAGTTTCACGGCCAATCGCCCAGCGACTATGTGGATTCCTTCCCCGTCTTCGACCTGCGTTTGCATCTGCGCGATGAGATGATCTGCGAGGGCGTGATTTTCGGCCCCCTTGGTCGGGTCACCAGCAGTTTCACGGCCAAGTTCGACGTGTCTTGGGAGGGCGATGTCGCCACCGTGGCCGAGAGTTTTCGCTATAACGATGGCTCGCGTCAGCAGCGCGAATGGACTGTGACACTGGGCGAGAATGGACGTTTCACCAGCACTGCGCCGGATGTGATCGGGGTGGGGCAGGGCGTTCAGGCTGGTCCGACATTGCAGTTGCGCTATCGTATCCAACTGCCCGAGGAACTGGGCAGCCATGTGCTGAAAACCGTCGATTGGATGTATCTCACCCCCGATGGCACCATCGTCAATCGCAGCCAGTTTCGGAAGTTCGGGATCAAAGTAGCAGAATTGGTCGCCACCCTGCGACCGGCGGAGGAAAGATGAAAGACTGGCAAGGCAAGACCTATTGGCTGGTGGGCGCGAGCGACGGGCTTGGCGCGGCACTGGCGCATCAACTCAGCCGCACCGGGGCCGAGGTGATCCTTTCTGCCCGGTCCGAAGATAAGCTGACCGAACTCGCGCAGGCGCTGCCGGGGCGGGCACGGGTGCGGGTCATGGATGTGACCGATGACGAAGACGTCGCACAGGCCGCCAAGGACGTGGGGCCGATCGACGGGCTGGTCTATCTGGCGGGGGCCTATTGGCCCTTTGGCGCACAGGATTGGGACGCGAAACATGGGGTAACGATGGCCGATGTGAACTTCACCGGCTTGATGCGTGTCTTGGGGCAGGTGGTGCCGCAGATGGTCGACCGCGATCATGGGCATATCGTCATCACCTCCAGCCTGACCGCCTATCGCGGGCTGCCCGGCTCCATCGGTTATACGGCCTCCAAGGCGGCGACGCTGTCGCTGGCGGAATGCATGCATGCCGATCTGCGCAAGACCGGCGTGCAGGTGCAGGCGATCAACCCGGGCTTTATCAAGACCCAGTTGACCGACAAGAACGATTTCAAGATGCCCTTTTTGATGGAGCCCGATGACGCCGCGCGCCGTGTCTTCGAGCATATGAACAGGGACAGTTTTAAACTGGACTTCCCTTACGGCTTCTCACTGCTGTTCCGTTTGGGGCGCTTCCTGCCGGATTGGCTGTATTACCGGTTCTTTTCCTGAAGGTCAGACCTCGGCGACATGCTGATCGAACAGAACTCGCGCACGTTGCCAGACGGCATGATCCGTCTTTGACAGCGCCTGCAGGGTCGGCAGCAACTGGCCCGCGAAATCCTCTGAGCTTTCGCGCGGCAGCATGGATGGCAGGTTGTCGATGGCCATGACATCCAGCGGCGGCGCGTCATGCACGCGCAGCGCTGGCTCCGCCCAAGTGGTCGCGCGGTCATAGACCTGCACCGGGTTGAAGGCGCTGTCGGGGTCGCAGGCGATGTCGCCGATCACGCGCAGGGCGCGCTCGGCCTGAGGGGCATCGGGGCGGACGAAGGCGGGGGTGTCTGGCCCTGCGAGGATGCAGTTGAAGAAATAGGCGTGGTCGAGGATTTCGGGGAAGGGTCCGCCGTGGGCGGTCTCTGCCATGTCCCAACCGGTGACGGGGATGCCAAGTGCCGCGCAAAGATCGCTCGCCCCGCGTCCCACCCGGCCCAAGGCCCCGATCACGAGCGCGCGGTCGCCGCTCGCGTCGACTTGGGCGAGTTCTTTGCTCAATGCGGCTTTCAGCGCTTCGGCGTTAGCGTAGGGCGCAACCGGCCCGCAGGTCTCTCCGCGCAGCTGCGCGATGCGGCATTTGACCGAGACGGCTGCCCCCGCAAAGCCCGCCCAATAGCCAAAGGCGGCAACGCGGCGGCCATCGTCATCGGTCAGGTACTCCAAATCCAGCAGCGCGCCGCCGCCGGCCTTGAACCGCTCTAGTAGTTTGCGGCCCGAGGATTGGCCCTTGTAGGCATGGCCGAACATGATGTGCGTATGCGGCAGGGGCGTGCCGTCTTCGGGCAGTTCCTTGAGGCCAAAGATCACCGCATCGCGCGGGGCCTCGGGCCAGCTATGGGCCGGAACGATCTCGCACCCCGCCCGCGCATAGGCGGCGGTGGGGATCACGCGGCTGTCACTGTCTTCGATGCTCACCTTCGTGCCGGATGCGATCAGCGCGGCGGCCCCTTCGGGCGTCAGCCCGGTGCGGGTCTCATTGTCGCGCTGCTCGGCGCGGAGCCATAGGTGGGTCATGCCAAGAATCCTTTCGCGCGCATGGCCTTGACGCTGTCGCGGTCTTCCATCCGGGCGGCGAAGGCGTCGAGCCGTGGGTAGGCCGCACGGTCGACCCCGTCACCGGCCAGCCACCCCGAGACGACAAAGAGATAGGGATCGGCCAGCGACAGGGCATCACCCGCCACGAAGTCACCCCTAAAGGCGTGATTCTCGATATAGGCGGCGCAATCGGCCATGGTCTGCGGCACCTTGGCTTTCATATCGTCAAAACTCGATTGCTGATCGGCCCAGCGGTGGCCGCGCATTTTATGCGCGTGGGCCACATGCATGGTCGAGGCGAGGTAGTACATCACCCCGCGCATATGCGCCGCGCGTTCAGGGTCGGGAGGGACCAGCCCCGCATCGGGCGCGCGGGCGGCGACATAGTCCAAAAGCGCGCCGGTCTCGGTCAGGGCGCTGCCCGGTTCGGTCACGAGGGTCGGCACGCGGCCCTTGGGGTTCAGCGCCAGATAGGGTGCGGCGGTCTGTTCGGCGCTGGCGAAATCGACCTTCACCGGCTCATAGGGCAGCCCCGCTTCTTCGAGGGCGATAGCAACGGCGACCGAGATCGTGCCGGGGGCGTAGTGAAGTTTCAGCATGGGTCAGCCTTTCGCGGGCGAGGGGTTACATATGCGTTTGTGCAAGGCGGCGGTCGGGCCGGTCAAGATGCGGCACCGCGTTGAACAGCACCGGCGACCAATGCCCGCCGATGGGAAAGAGCCGGTGCATCGAAGTATGCATGATCGCCAGCGCCAGCCGCGCCATCGCCGGAATCCCGACGCCCATCGCCTGCGCCATCGCTAGAGAGATCAGCCCGCCCGAGGTCACCACCAGCGCCGGGCCTTCGCCCTCGGCGATCTCGGCGAGGACGGATTGCACCCGCGTCTCGAAGCTTTCATAGGTCTCTGGCGTATCGGCAAGCTTGCCCGCTTTCCAATAGTCAAAGACCTGCGGCAGGTGGTGCACGAACTCGCCCTCACGGGGGAAGGGCACCTTGTGCTGCTGCTCCATCAAGTTGGCGAGGGTGAAATACTCCAGCTCGTTCAACCGCGCGTCGCGGATCGGCTCAAGCCCGGTGTTCATCCCCTCCGCCGTTTCGATATGGCGGGTCAACGTGCCGGTATAGAGCCTTGTGTGGTAGGTCTCGCTCTGGCGCAGATGGTCGCCCAGCCACGCGGCTTGCTCATGGCCAAGCGGGCTGAGTTGATCATAGCTCAGCTCGTCCTTGGCGATGGAATTGGCTTGGCCGTGGCGGATCAGGGTAATGTGGGACATCAAATGGCTTTCACTGTTCGCCCAAGTGATAGGGCAGCTTGTCGGGCCATACAATGCAATGCGCCGCAATGCGCTGGCGCGGCGTTTATCCGTGACGGGGTGTCGGGATTGGCCCCTGACAAGCGCCGGATTTTGCCTATAGTTTGGGCAATAGCCAAGGGGAGGGGGCAGCCATGGCCGAGAGGATCACATTCACGCTTGATGGGCAGACCGTCGAGGCCGAGGCCGGCATGACCATTTGGGAGGTCGCCAACGGTCGGGGTTTGAAAATCCCGCATCTGTGCCACAAACCCGCCCCCGGCTACCGCCCCGATGGCAATTGCCGCGCCTGTATGGTTGAGATCGAGGGCGAGCGTGTGCTGGCGGCGTCGTGCATCCGCGAACCTGCCGAGGGGATGGTCGTCACCACCAACAACGCCCGGGCCGAGAATGCGCGCAAGATGGTGATGGAATTGCTGCTGGCGGACCAGCCTGCGCAGGACGTGGCGCATGACAAGTCGAGCCACATGCGCGAGATGGCGGCGCTGAATGGCGTAGAGGAAAGCCGTTTTCCCAAGTTGGAGCGCGACCGCGTGCCGCTTTTGGACGACAGCCATGTCGCCATGCGCGTGAACCTCGACGCCTGTATCCAGTGCAACCTTTGCGTTCGCGCTTGCCGTGAGGTGCAGGTCAACGACGTGATCGGCATGGCGGGACGCGGCCATGACGCCTATCCGGTCTTCGACATCGACGATCCCATGGGTGCCTCGACCTGCGTGGCCTGCGGCGAATGCGTGCAGGCTTGCCCGACGGGGGCGCTGATGCCCGCAAGCGTGGTCGACGAGGCGCAGGTCGGTGACTCTGCCGACTTTGACAATGAGGTCGCCAGCGTCTGCCCCTTCTGCGGCGTCGGCTGCCAGATCTCGCTCAAGGTGAAGGACAACAAGGTCAAATATGTCGAAGGCATCAACGGCCCGGCCAACGAGGGGCGGCTCTGCGTCAAGGGGCGCTTTGGCTTCGACTACATCCACCACGATCACCGCCTGACCACGCCGCTGATCCGCCGCGACGACGCGCCCGCCAAGGAACTGAACGTCGATCCGGGCAACTGGGGCGAGGTGTTCCGCGAGGCGACATGGGACGAGGCGCTGGATTTTGCCGCCAAGGGCCTGAAAGGGCGCGGCCGCGAGGTGGCGGGCTTCGGCAGTGCCAAATGCACCAATGAGGAAGCCTATCTGTTCCAGAAGATGGTCCGGCAGGGGTTTGGCCACAACAACGTCGACCACTGCACGCGGCTGTGTCACGCCTCCTCAGTCGCGGCGCTGATGGAGAATGTCGGGAGCGGCGCGGTCACCGCCACCTTCAACGAGATTGAGAACGCCGATGTGGCCATCGTGATCGGTGCCAACCCGGTGGAGAACCACCCCGTCGCTGCGACCTATTTCAAGCAGTTCACCAAGCGCGGCGGCAAGCTCATCGTCATGGACCCGCGCGGGCAGGGCCTGCGCCGGTTTGCGTCGCATATGCTGCAATTCCGCCCCGGTACCGACGTGGCGATGCTGAACGCGATCATGCATGTGATCGTGGAGGAAGGTCTCTATGATGAGCAATACATCAAAGCCTATACCGAGAATTGGGAGGCCGAGAAGGCGCATCTGAAGGACTTCCCGCCCGAGGCCATGGCCGCCGTCTGCGGCATCGAGGCCGAGGTGCTGCGCGACGTGGCGCGCATCTTTGCCGGGGCCAAGGCGGGGATGATTTTCTGGGGCATGGGGGTGAGCCAGCACATCCACGGCACCGACAATTCGCGTTGCCTGATTTCTCTGGCGCTGATGACCGGCCATGTCGGCCGTCCCGGCACCGGGCTGCACCCTTTGCGCGGGCAGAACAACGTGCAGGGCGCCTCGGACGCGGGCCTCATCCCGATGTTCCTGCCCGATTACCAGCCCGTCGGCGACGACGGGGTGCGCTCGGCTTTCACCGAAGTTTGGGGCTCAGGCGATTTTAGCGCCGAGAAGGGTCTCACGGTGACCGAGATCATGGATGCGGTGCATGACGGCGACATCAAGGCGATGTATGTGCTGGGCGAGAACCCGGCCATGTCGGACCCGGACGTGGCGCATGCCCGCGCTGCCCTTGCCAAGCTCGACCACCTCGTGGTGCAGGACATCTTCCTGACCGAAACGGCAAACTACGCCGACGTGATCCTGCCCGCCTCGGCCTTCGCGGAAAAAACCGGCACGGTGACCAACACCAACCGGCAAGTACAGATGGGCCGCCCGGCCGTGACTCCACCCGGCGAGGCGCGCGAGGATTGGTGGATCGAAGTGGAACTGGCCAAGCGGCTGGGGCTGGGCTGGTCCTACGAAAGCCCGGCTGAGGTCTTTGCCGAGATGAAGTGCAACATGGCCTCGCTCGACAATATCACATGGGACCGGCTGGCGCAGGAAAATGCGGTGACCTACCCGTCGCTCAGCGAAAACGATCCCGGGCAGGCCATTGTCTTTAGCGAGGGGTTCCCCCGGCCCGAAGGCCGCGCCAAATTCACCCCCGCCGCGATCGTGGCCCCGGATGACGCGCCGGATGACGCCTATCCGATGATCCTGACCACTGGGCGCCAGTTGGAACATTGGCACACCGGCTCGATGACCCGGCGCTCCAAGGTGCTCGACGGACTGGAGCCGGAGGCGAATTGCTCGCTCCACCCCTCGACCCTGCGCCGCCTTGGCGTGACCCCGGGGGAGCATGTGCGGCTGTCAACCAAACGCGGCAGTATCGAGATCATGGCCCGTGCGGATCGCGCCGTGGCGCCCGACATGGTTTTCCTGCCCTTCGCCTATGTCGAAGCGGCGGCGAATATCCTGACAAATCCAGCAGTTGACCCCTACGGCAAGATCCCGGAGTTTAAGTTCTCTGCCGTCAGGGTGGAGGCGGCGAAAGGGGCCGTCGCCGCCGAGTAAGGAAAGTTTGGAAGAATGAAGATTGATGCCGCCCGATTTTTGAAAGACCTGCACGATCTGCGCGCCATCGGCGCTGCGGGTGTCGGCAAGGGCGTGGTGCGCCCGGCCTATTCCGCCGCCGATGTGGAGGCGCGCGAATGGCTTGCTGGGCGGATGCGCGATGCGGGGCTGAAGGTCGAGGTCGACGCGATGGGCAACCTCTTTGGCTTGGCCGAGGGGCCGTCGATCCTGTTGGGGTCGCATTCCGACAGCCAGCCCGAAGGCGGCTGGCTTGATGGGGCTTTGGGCGTGATCGCCGCGCTTGAAGTCGCCCGCGCGGCGGGTGAGGCCGGAGGGCCTGCGGTCTCGGTCGTGTCCTTTCAGGATGAAGAGGGGCGCTTTGGCGTGACCACCGGTTCGACGGTCTGGTCCGGCGCTTTGGATCAGGCCGAGGCCGATGGCTTTACCGACGACGCCGGGGTCAGCTTGGCCGAGGCGCGCCGCGCGATGGCGGGTATGGTCACCGGCCCCGTCGATCCCGCGCAGTTCACCGGCTATATCGAGTTGCACATCGAACAGGGGCCGACGCTGGATGACAGCGGTGAGCAGATCGGTGTGGTCAGCGACATCGTCGGCATCCGCGATATGAAGGTGACCTTTGAGGGCCAGCAGAACCACGCGGGCACCACTCCGATGGCGGTGCGGCGCGATGCGTTTCAGGCGGTGTCGGAGTTTAACAGTCTGTTGAACGACCGGCTGCGCAATGTGGTGACGCCGAGCACCGTCTGGACCATCGGCCACGTCAGCCTGCACCCCAATGCTTCGTCCATCGTGCCGGGCAAGGCCGTGTTCTCCATGCAATGGCGCGATGGCGACAGTGACCGTCTGGGGCGGATGGAGAAGGTCATCCGAGAGACCGCCGAAGAGGTGGCCCAGACACGCGGGATGGACCTGAGCTTTGGCCCGATGCTGGGGCTGGAGCCGGTTGCCATGGACGCGCGGCTGCGCGATGCGCTGGCGGAGGCGGCTGAAGCCGTGGCCCCCGGCAAATGGCGCAAGATGCCCTCGGGTGCGCTGCATGACGCGACCAATGTGGCGCGGCTGATGCCGGTGGCGATGCTGTTCGCGCCGTCGATCAACGGGATCAGCCATGCCTTCGAAGAAGACACGGATGAGGCCGATTTGGTCGCGGCAGTCGAGGTGCTGGGGCGGGCGGTGGCGGCGCTTTAAACGCGCTCAGTCCCAGTCCACATCGCCGAGGAAGATATAGCCCGCGCCGTAGATCGTCTTGATCAACTGCGGGTTCTTCGGGTCTTCGCCAAGCTTCGTGCGCAGCCGCGAGATGCGCACGTCCATCGCCCGGTCGAAACTTTCAGAGGCGACGCCGCCGAGGCTTTCTTGCATCTGCGCGCGGCTGATCAGCCGTTTCGGGGCGTCGAGGAAGAGCCGCAGCACCTCGCCCTCGGCATGGGAGAAGGTGACCTCGGCGCCCGAGGCGTCCTGTAGCACATAGCGGTCGAAATGCGCGGTCCAGCCGTTGAACCGCGCCGTGGTGCCGGCCTGCGGCGTCGGCTTGGCGCTGCGCAGGCGGGCGCGGATGCGGGCCACGACCTCGGCCGGGTCGAAGGGTTTGATGATGTAGTCGTCGGCGCCAAGTTCCAGCCCCGTGACACGGTCCTGCACCTGCGCGCGGCCCGAGATGATTATCACGATGGCGCCCTGCTCAAGCGCCAGACGGTGCACCAGCGTCAGCCCGTCGGTGTCGGGCAGCGACAGATCGACAAGGCAGACATCGGGCGTATGGCTGGCCAATGCGGCCTCAAAGGCCCGCGCGCGGCCAAAGCTGAGCGTGTCGAAGCCCGCTTCCTGCAACGTGTCCGACAGCATCTGCCGGATCTCGGGTTCGTCATCCAGAATGGTGACCAGCGGGCGCGGGGCGGTATCACGGCTCATGGGGCGGTGGCTTTCAATGGGGCGATCAAGGCTTGCAGATCGTCTTTTTCAAAGGGTTTGCGCAGCACCGGCGCGAGGGTCTGCGCCTCGACGAAAAGCGGGTGATCGGGGGGCAGGGAGGTCATCAGCAAGAGCGGCAGGCTGCTGCCGACGCGGCGGGCAAGGTCGATCCCGGTGCCCTCGCCCGAAAGCTGAATGTCCGACAGCACCAGCGCGATGTCAGGCAGATCGGCGATGAGGGCGGTGGCCTCATCCGCGCTGGTCGCCTCGATCACCGAATGGCCCTGATCCATGAGCATGTCGCGCACCACGGCACGGATATCGGTGGTGTCCTCGACCAGCAGCACCAGCCCGGTGGTGGCGGGCACGGCGACCCGGTAGGGCAGGCGCAGGCTGATCTGCGCGCCGCCCTCGGGCGCATTGCTCAGCCGCAGATCGCCGCCTGAGGATTTGGTCATATCATAGACCATCGACAGGCCCAGCCCGGAGCCCTCGCTGCCCTTGGTGGTAAAGAAGGGCTCGACCCCGCGTTCCAGCGCCGAGGGCGCAAAGCCCGGCCCGGTGTCGTGGATCACCCATTCGATCCATGTGTTATGCACCAGCCGTTGGGTCAGCGTGATGGTGCCCCGCGCGCCGCAGGCATCACGGGCGTTGAGGATGAGGTTCAACAGCGCATCCTGCACCCGGCCTTTGTCGAGCAGCACCGCGCCCTCGGGCACGTCATTGTGCACCACCAGCGCGCATTTCGGCGGCAGGGTGGGGGCGGCGAGGGTCGAAAGCTCACTCAGCAAAGCGGCGGGGTCGGTGGCCACGGGGCGCAGGGCGCGGGGTTCGGTCACATCAGCGATGGAGCTGAGCAGCGTGCCGCCCCGCCGTGCGGCGGCCAAGGTGCCTTCGACCAATTCGCCCGCTTGTGGCGGCATGTCGGGCAGCCGGGCGAGTTTCGATTGCATGCCGAGGATGATCGTCAAAAGGTTTGAGAAGTCATGCGCCAGCCCAGAGATCATCCGCGAGGCCAACTCGCGTTTCAGCGTCTGTTGCAGGGCGACGCGGGTCTGGGTCTCTTCGGTGATGTCCATCGACAGGATATAGACCCCGCCGCGCCCATCGGGGGTAAAGGCACCGCGAATGCGGCGGGCGGATTCATCATGGGTGAATTCGATCACCGCCGGGCTGCCCGCATAGGCTTGGGTCAGCGCGGGCTTGATCCGCGCATAGGCCGCCGCCCCAAGCGCGTCACTGATATGCAGCCCGTAGATGTTGCTGGGCCGCCCCGGCATCACGCTGCTGAGCCGGCGGTTGGAGTAGATGTAATGTCCGCTCGCGTCGACATGGGCGATATGGGCGGGCATCATCTCGGTCGTGAGCCGGGTGCGGGCCTCGCTTTCGGTGACCTGCCGCTTGGCCTCTTCCAGCGCGGTAATCGTCGCCTCCAACTGGCGGTTCGTGGCGGCCAGTTGTTCGGCATGGGACAGCAGTTGATCGCTCAGCGCGTCCGACCGTGCGCGCAACAGCGCTTCTTGCCGCTTGGTGTTGGTGATGTCGGTATAGACGGTGACCCAGCCGCCCTGTGGCAGGGGCGAGCCTTCGACACTGATGGTGCGCCCGTTCGAGCGGGTCCGCTCCATGTAATGCGGCACGAAGGCGCGGGCCTGTTCCACCCGTTCGGCCACGAAGGCGTCGACATCCCCCACCTCGCCATACTCGCCGGTGCCAGCCAGATGGCGGATCGTATCCTCGAAGGGCGCGCCGGGGGTCACCAGCCGGTCCGGCAGGTCGAACATGGATTGAAACGGGGCGTTGCAGACCGCGAGCCGAAGGTCGCTGTCATAGATGGTCAGCGCCTGAGCGATCAGGTTTAGACCGGCATTGGTCAGCGCTTTGGTTTGGTCGTCGGTGATCTGCATCGGCATCCTTTCGCATAGGGCTAGCATCGCGCGGGCGAAAGGCAAAGAGCCGCGCGTAAATCGCGCTTGACCTTCTTGCGCTGGAGGCCCCGAGAAGCGCGCCGAATGGAAACCGGAAAGGCAGAGCATGAACAAGAAAATCGGAGCAGGCGCAGCGGCGGCACTGGTCTTGGCAGGCGGGTATATCTGGTGGCAGGCCGAAGAGGCCCCGGCCCCCGCTGCCAGCAGCGCGGCCATGGTGAAGGTCACCGTGCCGGAGAGCCTGAGCGGCCCCGCGCAGATCGGCGCGCGGGCGTTCGAGGCGCAATGCGCCGCCTGCCACGGGGTCAACGCTGCCGGGCGCGAGGGGGTTGGTCCGCCGCTGATCCACAAGATCTATGAACCCAGCCATCACGGCGATGCATCTTTCATGGTCGCGGCCACCAATGGCGTGCGCCAGCATCACTGGTCTTTCGGCAATATGCCCCCGGTCGAAGGGATTACCCCGGCAGAGGTGGAATCCATCGTGACCTATGTGCGCGAAGTGCAGCGCGCCAACGGGATCGACTAGCGGAAAATGCGGCGCGGGGGCGCTGTAACAATTCGTTAGAATTCGGAAAAGATCAGGAAAAAGTTGACCTCCACAAAAAAGAGAACGTCACTTGTGGGATCATAGAATCGCACAAGTGATCGAACCCGCCGGGGAGGGCGGGCATGGGAGGAAGACAATTTGGCCAAGCCGCTGACGCGTGCCGACGGACCTCAGTCCGTGCCGGCGCTGTTGCACCGCAACGCAAGTGAATTCGCAAACGCCCCCGCTTACCGGGAGAAGGAATACGGGATCTGGCAAAGCTGGACCTGGTCGCAGACCCGCGACGAGGTCGAGGCGCTGGCCCTCGGGTTTCTGGAACTGGGGCTGAACGAGGGCGATTTCGTCGCCATCATTGGGCGCAACCGTCCCTATCTCTACTGGGCGATGATGGCCGCGCAGATGGCCGGGGCCGTGCCGGTGCCGCTCTATCAGGACGCCAATGCCGAAGAGATGGCCTATGTCATGGGCCACTGCGGCGCGCGCCTTGCCGTGGTGGGCGATCAGGAGCAGGTCGACAAGATCATCGAAGTGCAGGACCAACTGCCCGACTTCGAGCGGATGATCTACCTCGACCCGCGCGGCCTGCGCAAATACGACCATTCCAAGCTCGACCAATATACCGCCGTGCAGGAGATGGGCCGCGCCAACCGCGAAAAGCATATCGCCGAGTTGGAGGCGCGTCAGGCCAAGCTGGATTACGATTCGACCGGCGTGATGCTCTATACTTCGGGCACCACCGGCAAGCCCAAGGGCGTCGTGCTGAGCAACCGCAACGTGATCGAGACGGCGAAGTCGTCGTCGGAGTTCGACGACCTCAAGCGCAATGACGAGATTCTTGCCTATCTGCCGATGGCATGGGTGGGGGACTTTATCTTCTCCGTGGGTCAGGCGCTCTGGACGGGTTTCTGCACCAACTGCCCCGAAAGCGCCGACACGATGCATGTCGATCTGCGCGAAATCGGGCCGACCTATTACTTCGCCCCGCCGCGTGTCTTCGAGACGCAGCTGACCTCCGTCATGATCCGTATGGAGGACGCGAGCCGGTTCAAGAAGTGGCTCTTCGACACCTTCATGGCCCATGCCCGCAAGGTCGGCCCCGCCATTCTGGACGGCAAGAAAGTGTCCGCTTGGGACCGCGCGAAATACGCGTTGGGCGAGTTGATGATCTATGGCCCGCTGAAGAACACGCTCGGCTTCAGCCGCGTGCGCGTCGGCTATACCGCCGGTGAAGCGATCGGGCCGGAAATCTTCGATTTCTACCGCTCGCTCGGCATCAACCTGAAGCAGCTCTACGGCCAGACCGAGGCGACGGTCTTCATCACCGCGCAGCCCGATGGCGAAGTGCGCAGCGATACCGTGGGCGTGACCTGCCCCGGGGTGGAGTTGAAGATCGCCGACAATGGCGAAGTCTTCTACCGTTCGCCGGGCGTCTTCGTGGAATACTACAAGAACCCCGAAAGCACCGCCGACACCAAGGACCCGGAAGGCTGGGTCGCCACCGGCGACGCGGGTTTCATCGAGGAAAGCTCGGGCCATCTGCGCATCATCGACCGCGCCAAGGACGTGGGCCAGATGGCCGACGGCAGCCTGTTCGCGCCGAAATACGTGGAAAACAAACTCAAGTTCTTCCCCAACATCCTTGAGGCCGTGGTCTTCGGCAACCAGCGCACCGAATGCACCGCCTTTATCAACATCGACCTGACGGCGGTGGGCAACTGGGCCGAGCGCAACAACATCGGCTACGCCTCCTATCAGGAACTGGCGCGGCATCCGCAGGTGATGGACACGATCCAGTCCCATGTGGAGGAGGTGAACCGCTCGGTCGCCGAGGACGAGATGCTCTCGGGCTGTCAGGTGCACCGCTTTGTCGTGCTGCACAAGGAACTCGACGCCGACGATGGCGAGCTGACCCGGACCCGCAAGGTGCGCCGCAAGATCATCGAAGAGAAATACGCCGACATCATCACCGCACTCTATGACGGCTCCGACAAGGTCAGCACCGAGACGGAAGTGACCTATGAGGACGGGCGCAAGGGTTCGATCAAGGCGACGCTCGAAATTCGCGACGCCGCGGTGCAGCCGGTCAGCCGCCGGATGGCAGCGGAATGAGCGCGGCCAGCGCCGGACAGGCGGGAACTATGGAAAGGGACAGCGTGAAAGATCAGGCTGACAGCTATGTCACCGACGACGGCCGCACCATCGGCCCGACGGTGATGGAGATGAAGAACATTACGCTGCGCTTCGGTGGCGTGGAGGCGATCAAGGATATTTCCTTCGACATCCGCGAGGGCGAGATCCGCGCGATCATCGGGCCGAACGGGGCGGGCAAGTCCTCGATGCTGAACGTGATCAGCGGCTTCTACGTCCCGCAGGAGGGGGAGGTCTGGTACAAGGGCGCCAAGCGGCCCCCGATGAAACCCTATCAGGTGGCCCAGCAGGGCATCGCCCGGACCTTCCAGAACATCGCGCTGTTCGAGGGCATGTCGGTGCTCGACAACGTGATGACGGGGCGTCTGACGCAGATGAAGACCGGGATGCTGGCGCAGTCCTTCTGGAAAGGCGCAGCCGAGCGCGAAGAGATCGAGAACCGTGAAATCGCCGAAAAGGTCATCGACTTTCTGGAAATTCAGGCGATCCGCAAGACACCCGTGGCGCGGCTGCCCTACGGTCTGAAAAAACGGGTCGAACTGGCCCGCGCGCTGGCCGCTGAGCCCACGATCCTGCTGCTGGACGAGCCGATGGCCGGCATGAACGTCGAAGAGAAAGAGGACATGAGCCGCTTCATCCTCGACGTGAACGACGAGTTCGGCACCACCATCGCGCTGATCGAACACGACATGGGCGTGGTCATGGACCTGTCCGACCGCGTGGTCGTGATGGATTACGGCCGCAAGATCGGCGACGGCTCGCCCGACGAGGTGCGCAACAACCAAGAGGTGATCGACGCCTATCTGGGGGTGGCCCATGACTGAGGCCCGTTTGATCACCCGCAACGACACTGCCGTTCTGACTTTGGGGAGGGCCAATGATGCCTGAGCAACTGGCGTTTACGATCGAGGTCTTTCTCAACGGGCTGATGGCCGGGGTGCTTTACGCGCTCGTGGCGCTTGGCTTCGTGCTGATCTACAAGGCTTCTGGCATCTTCAACTACGCCCAAGGCGTCATGGCGCTTTTCGCCGCGCTGACGCTGGTGGGGATCATGGAAGGGCAGGTGCCTTTCGGCCATCTGATCAACGCGATCCTTGGCACCGAGGTGCATCACTTCGGCTGGCACATTCCGGCGTTCCTTGCCATCGTGCTGACCATGGTCGTGATGATCGTGCTGGCCTATTGCGTGCAGCGTTTCGTCTTTCGCTACCTTGTGGGGCAAGAGCCGATCATCCTTTTCATGGCGACCATCGGTCTGGCCTATTTCCTCGAAGGGGTGGGCGACCTGATGTGGGGTTCCGAGATCAAGACGCTAGACGTCGGCCTGCCGCAGGGCATCAACGTCTGGATCGACGAATTCACCTATAACGCCACCGGCTACGGCTTTTTCATCGACAACCTCGATATCGTGGCCTCCATCGTCGCGGCGGTGCTCGTGATCGGGCTGGTGATGTTCGCGCAATACACCAAGCAGGGCCGCGCCATGCGCGCCGTGGCGGATGACCATCAGGCCGCGCTTTCGGTCGGTGTCTCGCTGAACTTCATCTGGATCCTCGTCTGGTCGCTCGCGGGTTTCGTGGCGCTGGTTGCAGGCATCATGTGGGGTGCCAAGTCGGGCGTGCAGTTCTCGCTCTCGCTCATCGCGCTGAAGGCGCTGCCGGTGCTGATGCTGGGCGGCTTCACCTCGATCCCCGGCGCCATCGTCGGCGGTCTGATCATCGGCGTGGGCGAGAAGTTGTTTGAGTTCCTGATCGGCGCCCCCTTCCTTGGCGGCGCGACCGAGAACTGGTTCGCTTACATGCTGGCGCTGGTCTTTCTTGTCTTCCGCCCGCAGGGCCTGTTCGGGGAGAAGATCATTGAACGGGTTTGATAACGGCTTGGTGCGCGGCGCGCGCGCACCCTATGGCACGGCATTGCAGGCAAGTGCAGTGCAAATGACTACCGCAGAAGGGAAAGCAGTCTAATGTTCTATCGTGAAGCGGGCGATTTCAACACATCCTACGCCCAGGACCAGCAGACCTTCCCGATCCGGTTCGACCGGTACCGCTACTATCTGGTGCTGTTCATCGCGGTTTTTGTCGTGCCCTTCGTGGTCAACGACTACTGGGTGAACTCGCTGTTCCTGCCCTTCCTGATCTACGCCATCGCGGCGATCGGGCTGAACATCCTCGTGGGCTATTGCGGGCAGGTGAGCCTCGGCACCGGGGGCTTCATGGCGGTGGGGGCCTATGCCTGCTACAAGCTGATGACGGCCATGCCCGAGGTCAGCATGTTCATCCACATCCTGCTGGCGGGCGGCATCACCGCCGCCGTGGGAGCGCTCTTTGGTCTGCCGAGCTTGCGGATCAAGGGCTTTTACCTCGCCGTGGCGACTCTGGCGGCGCAGTTCTTCCTTGTGTGGCTGTTTAACCGGGTGCCGTGGTTCTACAACTACTCCGCCTCCGGCCAGATCAGCGCGCCCGAGCGGGACACCTTTGGCATCCTGATCACCGGCCCCAATACCGAAGCCTGGGCGACCTATATGTTCTGCCTGATCTTCACTGTGGGCTCGGCGCTGGTGGCACGCAACCTGACGCGCGGCTCGGTGGGCCGCAAGTGGATGGCCATCCGCGACATGGACATCGCCGCCGAGATCATCGGGGTGAACCCGTTGCGCGCCAAGCTCACGGCCTTTGCGGTCAGCTCCTTCTTCATCGGCATCTCCGGCGCGCTCTTCTTCTCGATCTATCTGGGCGCGGTCGAAGTGGGCGAAGCCTTTGGCATCAACAAGTCGTTCCTCGTGCTCTTCATGATCATCATCGGGGGCTTGGGCAGCATCTTCGGTAGCTTTGCCGGGGCGGCGTTCCTCGTGCTCTTGCCTGTCTTGCTCAAGATCGTCGGCGTCGACTGGCTGGGCTGGCCCACGGATATCGTGGCGCATCTGCAGCTGGTGATCGTGGGCGGACTGATCGTGGTCTTCCTGATCGCAGAGCCGCACGGGCTGGCGCAGTTGTGGCGCGTGGCCAAGGAAAAACTGAGATTGTGGCCCTTCCCGCACTAGGCGGGAGCCATGAAAAGCGAGGCCGGAGGGAGGAAACCCGGCCCAAACACCCAAGTCGGACAATCCAAGGGAGGAAACACCGATGAAATACAAACTGGGAACTCTGGCCGTAGTTGGCCTGATGGCCGCAAGCCCCGTGATGGCGGACCTTGTCTTTCCGTCGCTGAGCTATCGCACCGGGCCCTATGCCGCGGGCGGCATCCCCTTCGCCGACGGCTATGCCGATTACTTCACCCTGCTCAACGAGCGTGACGGCGGCATCGGTGGCGAGCCTATCCGCGTCCCGGAATGCGAGACCGCCTATAACACCGAGAAGGGCGTGGAATGCTACGAATCCACCAAGGGTGAAGGCGCGTTGGTGTACCAGCCGCTCTCGACCGGCATCACTTACCAGTTGATCCCCAAAGTCACCGCCGATGACATCTCGATGCTGACCTCCGGTTTGGGCCGTACCTCGGCCAAGAACGGTGATGTCTTCAGCCACGTCTTCAACTTCCCGGCCAACTACTGGGACGGCGCTTCGGTCGCGGTGAAACACATCATGGAGCAGGAGGGCGGCAGCCTTGAGGGGAAGAAGATCGCGCTGGTCTATCACAACTCCGCCTATGGCAAGGAGCCGATCCGCACCCTGCAGGAACTGAGCAAGAAACATGGTTTTGAGCTGAAGGAAGTGCCCGTTGACCACCCCGGTCAGGAGCAGAAATCACAGTGGCTGCAAATCCGCCGTGACAAGCCCGACTATGTGATCATGTACGGCTGGGGCGTGATGAACCAAGTTGCCGTTCAGGAAGCCGCCAACATCCGCTTTCCGATGGACAAGTTCATCGGCATCTGGTGGTCCGGCTCTGAGAACGACGTGCTGGCCGCGGGCGCCAAGGCCGATGGCTACAAGGCGCTGACCTTCCACAATGTCGGTTCCGATTACCCGCTCTATGACGACCTTCAGGAATACGTTGTCGATGCGGGCAAGGCCGCGGGCGCAGGCGATCAGGTCGGCTCTGTTCTGTACAACCGTGGCATCTACGCCGCGATGCTGGTGGCCGAGGCCGCGCGCACCGCGCAGGAAATCCACGGCGTGACCGACATCACCAGCGGCCAAATGCGCGACGGGATGGAGCAGCTTGAGATCACCGAAGAGAAGATGGCGGCGCTTGGCCTGCCGGACTTCGGGCCTGAGTTCAGCGTCTCTTGTGAGAACCACGGCGGCGAAGGCTTCGTGGCCGTGACGCAATGGGATGCCGAGGCCAAGGAGTGGAACCTCGTGTCGGACTTCATGCAGTCGGATCAGGAAGTGATCCAGCCGCTGATCGATGCCGACAGCTCGGCCTATGCCGAGGAAAACGCCATCGAGGGCAACTGCTAAGAACCCTGCTCCCGGCCACCTTGGGGGTGGCCGGGGACATCTTCGAACCCCAAGAAAGGTCATGCCCATGCTGGATGCCGCCAACACCAATGACGTCGCAGTCGACAACCTGCTCGAGGTCAACAATATCGAGGTGATCTACAACCACGTCATCCTCGTGCTGAAGGGCGTCAGCCTGAACGTGCCCAAGGGCGGCATCACCGCGCTTCTGGGCGGCAATGGCGCGGGCAAGACGACAACGCTCAAGGCGATCTCGGGGCTGCTGGCCTCGGAACGTGGCGAGGTTACCAAGGGCTCGATCAAGTACCGCGGCGGCGCGATCCAGCATCAGGACCCCGCCGAGATCGTGAAACAGGGGGTCGTACAGGTCATGGAAGGCCGGCACTGTTTTGAGCACCTCACCATCGAGGAAAACCTGCTCACCGGCGCTTACACGCGCAGCGACGGCAATGCCGCGATCCAGCAGGACCTTGAGATGGTCTATAATTATTTCCCCCGTCTGAAGGAGCGCCGCCGTAGCCAGGCCGGATATACCTCGGGCGGCGAGCAGCAGATGTGCGCCATCGGCCGCGCGCTGATGTCGCGGCCCGAGACGATCCTGCTGGACGAGCCGTCGATGGGTCTGGCGCCGCAACTGGTGGAGCAGATCTTCGAGATTGTGAAATCGGTGAACGAACAGGAGGGCGTGACCTTCCTGCTGGCCGAGCAGAACACCAACGTCGCCCTGCGTTTCGCGCATTACGGCTACATCCTCGAATCCGGGCGCGTGGTGATGGACGGCCCCGCCAAGGACCTGCGCGAGAACCAAGACGTGAAGGAATTCTACCTCGGCATGTCCGACGAAGGCCGCAAAAGCTTCCGCGACGTGCGCAGCTACCGCCGCCGCAAGCGCTGGCTCAGCTAAGCCGGCCCCCCGGACCCGAAGGAAAGACCAAGACGAGACCTGAGCGGGCCTATGCCCTCTCCAGTGATGCCATAGCAGGAAAGTGACAGGGATGCTGACCAAGCCCCATTTCGACGATCTGGAAACCCGCAGCGCCGGCCAACGGGCGGCCGATCTGGCGCAGGCTCTGCCGCAGCAGATCGCCCGCGCGCAGAGCTTGCCGGGCTATGGTGACACGCTAAAGGGGATTGATGCCGCGCAGATCACCTCCGCCGAAGCGCTGGCCGATCTGCCGGTTTTGCGCAAATCTGAACTGGGCAAGGCGCAGGCGGGCCAGCCGCCCTTCGGTGGCTTCACCACCAAGCCGGTGCATGACTTCTCCCATGTCTTCCAGTCGCCCGGTCCGATTTATGAGCCGTCGAGCAACGATCCCGACTGGTGGCGCATGGGGCGCTTTTTGCATGCTGCCGGAATTGGCGCGGGCGACGTGGTGCACAATTGCTTTGGCTACCACCTGACCCCCGCTGGCATGATCTTCGAGTCCGGCGCGCGGGCCGTGGGGGCCACCGTGCTGCCCGCGGGCACCGGCCAGACCGAACTTCAGGTCACCGCCGCGCGGGACGTGGGCTCCACCGCCTATGCCGGCACGCCGGATTACCTGAAGGTGATTCTCGAGAAGGCCGATGCCATGGGGGTGACGCTGAACATCACCAAGGCGGCGGTCGGCGGCGGGGCCCTGTTCCCCAGCCTGCGCGCCTTTTATCAAGAGCGCGGCATCACCTGCCTGCAATCCTATGCCACGGCGGATCTGGGCAATATCGCCTATGAAAGCCCTGCGATGGAGGGGCTCATCGTCGATGAACAGGTCATCGTCGAGATCGTCACCCCCGGCACCGGCATTCCCGTGGCTCCCGGCGAGGTCGGCGAGGTCGTGGTCACCACGTTGAACCCCGACTACCCGCTTATCCGTTTCGCCACCGGCGATCTCAGTGCCGTGCTGGAGGGCGAAAGCCCCTGCGGGCGCACCAACATGCGGATCAAGGGCTGGATGGGCCGCGCCGATCAGACCACCAAGATCAAGGGCATGTTCGTCCGGCCCGAGCAGGTGGCGGCGCTGGTCGCCCAGCACGACGAGATCGAGAAGGCCCGCGTCATCGCCAGCCGCGAAGGCGAGGCCGATGTCATGACGGTGCAGATCGAGACCGCCGGAGAGGATAAGGACGCCTATGCCCAATCCGTGGCCGATCTGCTCAAGCTCAAGGGCCGGGTCGAACTGGTCGCCCCCGGCAGCCTGCCGCGCGACGGGCTGGTGATCGAGGATACCCGCAGCTACGACTGAGGCGCGGCGTCGCGCCCTCTGGCATTTCCGAGTGAAATCGTCGAAATAGGGCGCATGACGCTGAACGCCGCCTCCACCGAGACGCCCCATCTGCGCCGCGCCCGCGACGGGCTGCGCGCGCTATCGGGCGTTGCCCTGACCGTGGCCGTTTTCTGTGCGCTGCCGATGCTGGCGGTGCTGATCGCCGCCCTCAGCGGCGGGACGGAGACGGTGCAGCACCTGATCGACACGGTGCTGGGGCGCTACACGGTGACGACATTGCTCTTGGTGCTGCTGGTCTCTCTAGGCACCTTCGCCATCGGTGTGGGGGCCGCGTGGCTGGTCACGATGACGCGTTTTCCGGGGGCGAAGTTTCTGGAGATTGCGCTGGTGCTGCCGCTGGCCTTCCCGGCCTATGTGCTGGCCTATGCCTATACCCATGTGCTGGACCATCCCGGCATCGTCCAGACGGTGCTGCGCGACGTCACCGGCTGGGGGCCGCGCGATTACTGGTTCCCTGAGATCCGCTCGCTCGGCGGGGCGGCGGCGATGCTTGTGTTGGTGCTTTATCCCTATGTTTATCTGCTGGCGCGCGCCGCCTTCCTGCAGCAGAGCGGGACGACCTTTCTGGCCGCCCGCGCGCTCGGCTCCAGCGCATGGGCCGCGTTCTTCAAGGTCAGCCTGCCGCTGGCCCGACCCGCGATTGCCGGGGGTGTGCTGCTGGCGGTGATGGAGACCATCGCCGATTTCGGCACCGTGGCCTATTTCGGCGTGCAGACCTTCGCCACCGGCATCTACACCAGCTGGTTTTCGATGTTCGACCGCGCGGCGGCGGCGCAATTGGCGCTTTGCCTGCTGAGTTTCGCCTTGCTGCTGGCGATGCTGGAGCGCGCACAGCGGGGCAAGGCCAAGTATCACGACCCCGCGCGCCGGACCCAGTCCGCGCCGCCGGCCGAGTTGAAGGGCTGGCAGGCCGCGGCGGCGATCGTGCTTTGCGGGGTGCCGGTGCTCTTCGGGGCGGTGCTGCCGGTGGTGATCCTCGTGACCATGGGGCTCGACAGTGAGCAGAGCCTGTTCAGCCCGCGCTACCTCGGTTTCCTGCGCAATTCGGTGACGCTTGCGGGGGTCGCGGCGGTGCTGACGGTGCTGGCGGCGATCAGTGTGGGGTTCTACCGGCGGCTGCGCCCGGGACGGGTCTCGCAGGGCGCGGCCTATGTGGCGCGGCTTGGCTACGCGGTGCCGGGCGGGGTGATCGCGGTGGGACTGCTGGTGCCTTTCGCGGCCTTCGACAACGCGCTCGACGCCTGGATGCGTGAGACCTTCGACATTTCCACCGGGCTTCTGATCACCGGGTCGATCTGGCTGTTGGTGCTGGCCTATCTGGTGCGCTTCCTCGCCGCGGCGCTTGGCGCCTACGAGGGCGGGCAGTCCATGGTGCATGCTAATATGGACGCCGCTGCGCGCTCGCTGGGGCAGACGCCCCTGGGTACTTTGCGCCGGGTGCATCTGCCGATCCTCGCGCCCAGCCTGCTGACCGCGCTGCTGATCGTCTTCGTCGACGTGATGAAGGAACTGCCCGCGACGCTGATCATGCGGCCGTTCAACTATGACACGCTTGCGGTGCAGGCGTATCGGTTGGCGAGTGATGAGCGGTTGAACGGGGCCGCGGTGCCGAGCTTGGTGATCGTGGCGATGGGGTTGCTGCCGGTGATCCTGATCTGCCGTCAGGTGGGGCGGCAGCGGTAGAATTCGAGGGCCAGCGCCTGCCCGTGGGGTGGCGATCCTAACGTGCCTTCGTGCCACTTTATCTCACAGCCGTGATGTGAGCTCTCCAGGTCGGATCGAGCCTCACCAAATCGCCTCCCCGTGGGGACGGGCAGGCGATGGCCCGGCGCCTGCGGCTTGATTCCGGGCCGGGAACGATGAGGGCAGCGCCCTCCCTGGGGGGCGATGATCGGCCTGCTTTCTGCAATGTCATTGCCAAAGGCGCAGGCCCTGCGTCAGGACCCAGCGTTGCAAAATCGCCCTCCGGGGGGGAGGGAGGGCGATGCCCGGCGTGCCGCCGGGCGGGGCGTTCGATGCAGGCTTTGTCCAACAAAAAAAAGGCGGGCCTGAAAGCCCGCCTCCTGCGCGATTGTCGTGCTGATTATTCCCAGCCGACCGAATTAAAGATCTTCTGCGCGGTGCCGATGTTCTCGGCCACGTCCGACAGGTTCACGTCGTCGGCTTTGAATTCACCCAACTGTTTCACGCTGTCGGCCAGTTCCACGCCTTCCACGGTGGGGAATTCGTCGTTGCCCGCCGAGAAGTAGACCTGCGCCTGATCCGAGGCGAGATACTCAAGGAATTTCACCGCGTTCTCACGGTTCGGCGCGTTCTTGGCCACACCGCCGCCCGAGAGGTTCATATGCGCGCCGTTGCCTTCCTGATCCGGCCAGATCACGCCGATCTTGCCGATATCGGCGCTGACGCCATCGACATCGGTGCGGATCGCACGGGCGAAATAGTAGCTGTTGGAGACCGCGATGTCGCACTCACCGGAAACGATGCCGCGCAGCTGGTCGGTGTCGCCGCCCTGCGGGGCGCGCGCCATGTTGTCGACCACGCCCTGCGCCCATTCGGTCGCGGCTTCTTCGCCCTCATGGGTCACGATGGAGGCCAGCAGGGTCTGGTTGTAGGTGTTGGTCGAGGACCGGATGCAGACCTGACCTTTGTACGCCGGATCGGCAAGGTCCATGTAGGTCTTGGGCGGGTTGTCCATCGTCTCTTTGTTGAAGAAGATGATCCGCGCGCGCTGCGACAGGCCGAACCACTGGTTGTCGTCGTCTTGCAGGTTCGAGGGGATGCGCTCTTCCAGCGTCTCGCTCTCGACGGCTTGCAGCAGGCCCAAGTCCTTGGCGCGCTTGAGGCGGCTGGTGTCCACGGTCAGCAGGACGTCGGCGGGGGAGTTCGCGCCTTCGGCTTCAATGCGCGCCAGCAGTTCGTCGGCCTTGCCTTCGATGCGGTTGATGGTGATGCCGGTCGCTTCGGTAAAGTCGGAGTAGAGCCGCTCATCGGTGTCGTAGTGACGCGAAGAGTAGAGGTTCAACTCGCCATCGGCCAGCGCAGGAAGGGCCAGCGCCATCAGCGCGGCGGCGGCAGTCGATGTTTTGCAGAAGGTCATATCAGGGTCCTGTTCCATTGGGATAACTTGACTGAAACAGTAAGAAACAGATTTCACCCTTTCCTGCAACCAATTCCGCCAGAATTGGTTGGAAAGCCCCCGGCCAAGCCGGGCCGGGGGGCTGCGTGGTCAGTCTTTGCTGCCGATCTTGTCTTGGGTCTTGGTGTCGAAATCGCTGGCGTCGTGACGCTCGTGCAATTGCATCGACAGGTCATCGCCGAAGGCACGGTTGACCATCCGGCCCCGCGTCACGGCAGGGCGCGCGTCAATCGCCTCGGCCCAACGCATGACGTTCTTGTAAGAGGTCACATCGAGGAATTCCGCCGCGGCGTAGAGCCGACCGAGAACCAGCTGCCCATACCAGCTCCAGATCGCCATATCGGCGATGGAGTATTCATCGGCGAAATATTCATGCTCGGCCAGATGCTTGTCCATCACGTCAAGCTGGCGCTTGGTCTCCATCGCGAAGCGGTTGATGGGGTATTCGAACTTCTCAGGCGCATAGGCATAGAAATGGCCAAAGCCGCCGCCGAGGTAGGGCGCGCTGCCCATCTGCCAGAAGAGCCACGAGAGCGCCTCGGTCCGACGGGCGGGGTCTTGGGGCAGGAAGGCGCCGAACTTCTCGGCGAGATAGAGCAGGATCGCCCCCGATTCGAAGACCCGCTGCGGGGTCTCGCCGGAACGGTCCATCAGCGCGGGAATTTTCGAGTTGGGATTCACTTCAACAAAGCCCGAGCCGAACTGATCGCCCTCGGAGATATCAATCAACCAGGCGTCATATTCCGCCGCTTTGTGGCCCGCCGCCAGCAGCTCTTCGAACATCACCGTGACTTTGACCCCGTTGGGCGTGGCGAGGGAGTAAAGCTGGAAGGGGTGTTCGCCGACCGGCAGCTCCTTGTCATGGGTCGCGCCGGCGATGGGCCGATTGGTGCTGGCGAATTTGCCGCCGCTCTCTGATTCCCATTTCCAAACTTTGGGGGGCGTATATTCGGGCGTGTCCGACATGATGGTTTTCCTTGTTATTCAAGCCTGCCTTGAAGGTGGGGTTTTGAGCCGGGGTTGCAAGCAGTTATCCGCAACGAAAAAGGCCGCCCCCGGAAGGAGCGGCCTTTAATTCTACAAAGCTGCGAAGCTCAGCCCTGACGGGCTTTGAACCGGCGCTGCGTCTTGTTGATGACGTAAACGCGGCCTTTGCGACGCACAACACGGCAATCGCGATGCCGATTCTTGAGCGAGCGGAGCGAATTGCGAACCTTCATGGTCGTCTCCTCATGTCGTGGCGCGGGCCAGCGCCTGGGTTGCGGGCAACCCGCCAAGGGCGGGTCGATGAATAAATGGTGGGCGATACTGGGATCGAACCAGTGACCCCTTCGATGTCAACGAAGTGCTCTACCGCTGAGCTAATCACCCACTTTTCAGCGTTTCCATATCGGCCCCAAAACTAAATGGGGCGCGAAATTTCGCGCCGTTGGGGTCCTATAAAAGGAGTCGGCGGCGGGATCAAGGGCTTTTGGCGCGGAATAAACACGCTATGTTCGACTTAGAGGAATTTATTATGCCGATGACCGCTTACGAAGTACTGCATCCGGACCGAAACCACTCCTGCGTGGTCTTTGCGTCGCCTCATTCGGGGCGGGATTATGCGGCGTCTTTCCTGCGGCGGTCGGTTTTGGATGAACATGCGATCCGGTCGTCCGAGGATGCCTTTGTTGATCTCTTGTTCGACTGCGCACCGCTGCATGGCGCTTCTTTTATCAAGGCAGGGGCACCGCGGGCCTATATCGACCTTAACCGCGCGCCGGAGGAACTCGATCCGTCGGTCATCGAAGGCATTCCGCGGCAGGGGCACAACCCGCGCGTGGCTTCGGGGCTGGGGGTGATTCCCCGTGTGGTGGCCAATGGCCGGGCAATTTATCGCGGCAAACTGACCCAAGAAGAGGCGCAGTTGCGAATCGACAGCTACTGGCGGCCCTATCACGCCAAATTGCAGGAGTTGCTGAGCGGGGCCCATCGCCGCCATGGCCAAGCGGTGCTGGTCGATTGCCATTCCATGCCGCATGAGGCGATGGACGGCGTGGCCCGCGGCGGGATGCGGCGGCCCGATGTCGTGCTGGGGGACCGTTTCGGCGCGGCGGCGGGGGGCGAGGTGGTCGACCGGATCGAAGCGGCTTTCGTCGATGCGGGCTTCGTCGTGACGCGCAATTCGCCCTTCGCGGGGGCCTATATCACCCAAGCCTATGGCCGCCCGTCGCGCGGGCAACATGCAGTGCAGGTCGAGATCGATCGTGCGCTTTACATGAACGAGCGGTTGATTCGCCCCAATGGCGCTTTCGAGGCGGTACAGGCGGCGTTGCAACGCGTCGTGGCCGAGGTGGCCCAGATCGGGCAGGAGCGGCTTCCGCTCGCCGCGGAGTAGGCTCAGCGCAGCGCGCGGCCTTTGACGATGGCCTTTTCACCAAAACGGCTGCGGATGCTATCGGCGGCGCGTTCCGCGCGGCTGCGTTGTGCCGCGCCGGGGTCGAGCAGATCGCCCGCCATATCCGCCCCCTCGGCGCCCGACAGTTCGGAGAGGCCCACGCCGATCAGCCGATAGGCGCTTTGGTGATCGACTTGGTCGAAGAGGGCGCGGGCGGTGCGGTAAATCCGGTCGGCCAATTGGGTCGGATCATGCAGCGAGAGGCGGCGCGACAGGACGGTATGATCGGCGCGTTTGAGCTTGAGCGTCACCACCCGGCCCGCCATCTCTTTCGCCTTGGCGCGGTCCGCCACCTTTTCTGCCAAACGCCAGATATGGCCGTCCAGAATCTCTGCATCGCCCGTATCGTCGGAGAATGTCGTTTCATTACTGATCGACTTCACCGGGCGGTGGCGAGAGACGCGGCGGGTGTCTTGGCCCCGTGCCAGATGCCACAGCCGGTCCCCCATGCTGCCAAAGCGCGCGATGAGATCGGTCTGTTCCCACCGCAAGAGATCGGAAAAGCTGCGGATGCCGGCCTTTTCCAGTGCGGTCTGGGTGGCGGCACCGACGCCCCAGATCATGCCCACCGGTTTGTCGCGCAGAAAGTCCGCCGTTTCCCCCGCGCCGATGACGGAAAACCCATGCGGCTTGTCGAGGTCCGAGGCGACTTTGGCCAGAAACTTGTTGTGGCTCAGCCCGATGGAGCCGGTCAGCCCCAGTTCGGTCTTCATCCGCCGCACAAGCCGCGCCAGCATCATCGCCGGGGGCTGGCCATGCAGCCGCGCGGTGCCGGTCATATCGAGAAAGGCTTCGTCCAGCGACAGCGGCTCGATTGCCGGGGTCATCTCTTCCATCATCTGGCGGATCGCGCGGGAGGCTTCGACATAGACTTCCATCCGCGGCTTGATGATCACCGCCTCGGGGCAAAGCTTGAGCGCCTGAAACATCGGCATGGCGGAGCGCACGCCGCGAATGCGCGCGACATAGCAGGCGGTCGACACGACCCCGCGCCGCCCCCCGCCGATGATGACGGGTTTGCCCGCGAGTTCGGGATTGTCCCGTTTTTCGACCGAGGCATAGAAGGCGTCGCAATCCATATGGGCGATGGAGAGGTCAAAGAGTTCCGGGTGGGACAGCACGCGCGGACTGCCGCAGCGCGGACAGCGCCGCGACGGCGGGATTTCAGTCAGACAATCGCGACAGAGGGTAGCCATGGGTACACCGGGAGGGCAGGGTTCGGGCGACGATTCTAACCAGATCGCGAGGGATTGAACATGGTCTTTGATGGCGCAAAGCTCGCGCTCTACCTTGGGGAGAAGTTGGCCGTGATCCTGCGCGACGATCTGCCGGGGCTGCTCTTTGCCGATCACTGGGATTTTCCCGGCGGGGGGCGCGAGGGGGAGGAGACCCCGCTGGCCTGCGCCCTGCGCGAATGCCGCGAAGAACTGGGGATCGTGGTGCCTGAAGATGCCGTAATCTGGGAGGGCAGCTTTGACGAGGGCGGGCGGATCAAATGGTTCTTCGTCGCGCGCTTGCCTGCCGAGGCAGAGGCCCAGATCGTCTTTGGCGACGAGGGGCAGCGCTGGCGCTTGATGACCGTGGCGGAGTTTCTCAACCATCCCCGCGCCGTGCCCGCCTTTCAGGACCGCTTGCGGGTCTATCTTGCGGACACGAAGGTTTCGGGCAAATAAAGGCCCCCCGCCTGCGTGAGCGGGGGGAGGTGACGAACATCAGGAAGAACCAGTTCGTCGGGGAGTATCACCTGAGTTCAACATAACATGTGAGGCGGTTTTCGCCTAACGTTGATGGAAGCGCTCGCGGCGCATGTCAGCGCTCTGTGGTCGATTTGCTACAGGCGGGGGCGAGCCCGTTGTTAACCTTCGGAAATTTCCTGAAGCACGGCGCGGGCGGCGGCGGCCGGGTCTTCGGCCTGCCAGATCGGGCGGCCTACCACGATGTGATCGGCCCCGTCCGCGATGGCCTGCCCTGGTGTGGCGACGCGTTTCTGGTCGCCCAATGAAGCCCCTTGGGGGCGCACGCCGGGGGTGACGATCAGCTTGCCGCGCGCTTCGGGCAGGGCGCGGATCGCGGCGGCTTCTTGGGGGGAGGCGATGACCCCATCCGCGCCCGCGTCCAGCGCCCGGCCTGCGCGGGTCAGCACCAGATCGCCCAGATCGCCCGGCTGGATCAGCGCAGCGTCAAGATCGGCGCGGTCCAGCGAGGTGAGGATGGTGACGGCTAGGATTTTCATATCGGTGCCCGCGGCCCCCTGTTTGGCCGCAGCCACCACATGCGGGTCGCCGTGGACGGTCAGGAAATCCAGATCGAACTGCGCAAGGCCCCGCACTGCCGCCTCTACAGTGGCGCCGATGTCAAAGAGTTTCATATCGAGGAAGATGCGCTTGCCATGCTCTTGCCTCAGCTCATTGGCCAAGGCCAAGCCGCCGCCGGTCAGCATGCCCAGGCCGATTTTGTAAAAGCCCACGGCATCGCCGAGCTTTTCGGCCAGTTCCAGCCCCGCGACCGCATGGGGAACATCAAGGGCGACAATCAGACGGTCATCAGACATGCGAGGGCTCCTGCCAAATTTCAAACGGCTTTGACCTACGCCGCGGCGCGGGGCAAGTCCATCATTCATGCGGGGAGGGCGCAAAAAAGAGGCCCGAACACCGCTGAGCGGGTCCGGGCCAAGTGATCAGAGACTTAGCAGGCAGGCACTGGTCTCTGGTTTGCGGAACGCCACATCGGGACAGATGAGGTGGCGGCAGGTCCGCGGGCAGCCGCGCGGCAGGCAGGCGCCGCGCGGAAGGGGGTCAAGCCGCGTCGCGACCGGGGAGGTGCATGACCTCTTCCAGCCAACGCAGCGGGTCGAAGCTGCGGCGTCCGGCCCGCTGTGCGGGGACGTGGCGCAGAACATCGGAACTCAGGCCACGCTTTTGTGCGTGACGGCGAAGCGCCTGACGGGACAGCCCGTCGGCGGCATCGTGGTATGACATGGTGATCGGGGCATCGATGGCGCAGGCGTAACGGCGCAGCTGCTCCCCGTCTTGGACGGTCACCAGCGCTTCGAAACACTGAGTGGCCGCATTATAGGTGACATCTGTCAACTGGATCGGGCGCGTCTGCATCGTTTCACCTCTTGCGTTCTTCTGAACCTTGGCAGGCTGCTTCGTCCTGCTCTCCTCTGCTGGGTAAACGCGAGAGGCGGCAAAATGGTTTCATTATGGTTACAGCTTCTGTGGATAAAGGTTAACAATGTATTTATATCAGTAACATAGAGATGTATTTTATGTCTCAAAATTGCCGTATTTTTGCCTTATTGGCTGATTTCTTCCTATTGGCGGCGCCGCTCTCGGCGGTATTTTGCATCTGGATGGTCTTGAACCGGCAGCACCGCTTCCCAAATTGATACCGAGGCTCAGACCGCCGCGTGCCACATATCGGGCGCGGCATTTTAGAGCGCTTGTAGAAAAGGAGAGACCCATGGACTTAAGCAAGTTCACGGAAAGATCGCGCGGCTTCATTCAGGCGGCGCAGACCATTGCAACACGGGAAAGCCACCAGCGGCTCGCCCCGGAACATGTCCTCAAAGCACTGCTGGACGACGACCAAGGGCTTGCGCGGAATCTGATTGCCGCGTCGGGCGGCGACGGGGCGCGCGTGGTGCAGGCGCTTGACCTGGCGCTTGGCAAGATCCCGAAAGTCACCGGCGATGCGGGGCAGGTCTATCTGGACGGCACCACCGCCAAGGTGCTGGCCGAGGCCGAAGCGATTGCCAAGAAAGCAGGCGATAGTTTCGTCACTGTCGAGCGCATTCTGACCGCGCTTTGCATGGTGAAATCCGGCGCAAAGACGGCGCTAGAAGCGGGGCAGGTGACCGCCCAAGGGCTTAATGCCGCCATCAATGATGTGCGCAAGGGCCGCAAGGCCGACAGCGCCACTGCCGAAGACAACTATGAGGCGCTGGAGAAGTACAGCCTCGACCTGACCGCGCGGGCCGAAGAGGGCAAGATCGACCCGATCATTGGCCGGGACGAAGAGATCCGCCGCGCCATGCAGGTGCTGAGCCGCCGCACCAAGAACAACCCGGTGCTGATCGGTGAGCCCGGCGTCGGTAAGACCGCCATCGCCGAAGGCTTGGCGCTGCGCATCGTGCATGGTGACGTGCCTGAATCCCTGCGCAACAAGCGTTTGCTCGCGCTCGACATGGGCGCGCTGATCGCTGGCGCGAAATACCGCGGTGAGTTCGAAGAGCGTTTGAAAGCCGTGCTAACCGAGGTGACCGAAGCCGCGGGCGAGGTGATCCTCTTCATCGACGAGATGCACACGCTGGTCGGTGCCGGTAAGGCCGATGGCGCGATGGATGCGTCGAACCTGCTGAAACCTGCGCTGGCGCGGGGTGAGCTGCACTGTGTCGGTGCCACCACGCTCGAAGAGTACCGCAAATATGTCGAGAAGGACGCGGCGCTCGCGCGGCGGTTCCAGCCGGTGATCGTGCAGGAGCCGACGGTGGAAGACACTGTCTCGATCCTGCGCGGTATTAAAGAGAAGTATGAGCTGCACCACGGCGTGCGCATCAGCGACACCGCGCTGGTCGCGGCGGCGACGCTCAGCCATCGCTACATCACCGACCGTTTCCTGCCCGACAAGGCGATCGACCTGATGGACGAGGCGGCAAGCCGTCTGCGGATGGAGGTCGATAGCAAGCCTGAAGAACTGGATGCGCTGGACCGTCAGATCCTGCAACTTCAGATCGAGGCCGAAGCGCTGAAGAAAGAAGACGATGCCGCGTCCAAGGATCGGTTGGAGGCTTTGCAGAAAGACCTGAGCGATCTGCAAGACCGCAGCGCCGAGATGACAGCGCAGTGGCAGGCCGAGCGTGACAAGCTGGCCGGCGCGCGTGACATCAAGGAGAAGCTCGACCAAGCGCGAGCCGAACTCGACATCGCGAAACGCGAAGGCAACCTCGCGCGCGCGGGCGAGCTATCTTATGGCGTGATCCCGCAGTTGGAACGCGACCTTGAAGCTGCCGAGGGCCGCGAGGATGACATGATGGTCGAAGAGGCCGTGCGCCCCGACCAGATTGCCTCCGTCGTCGAGCGTTGGACAGGCATCCCGGCGGGCAAAATGCTTGAGGGTGAGCGCGACAAGCTGCTGCGAATGGAAGAGCAGTTGCATGATCGGGTGATCGGGCAGAACGCCGCCGTGAAGGCCGTGGCGAATGCGGTGCGCCGCGCGCGGGCAGGGCTCAACGATGAGAATCGCCCGTTGGGCAGCTTCCTCTTCCTCGGGCCGACCGGTGTGGGCAAGACCGAGCTGACCAAGGCCGTGGCCGAGTTCCTCTTTGACGATGACAATGCGATGGTGCGCATCGACATGTCGGAGTTTATGGAGAAACATGCCGTGGCCCGTCTGATCGGTGCCCCTCCGGGCTATGTCGGCTATGACGAAGGCGGTGTGCTGACCGAAGCGGTGCGGCGCCGGCCCTATCAGGTCGTGCTCTTCGATGAGGTCGAAAAGGCGCATCCCGATGTCTTCAACGTGCTCTTGCAGGTGCTCGACGATGGTGTGCTGACCGATGGTCAGGGCCGCACGGTTGACTTCAAACAGACGTTGATCGTGCTGACCTCCAACCTCGGGGCGCAGGCGCTGAGCCAACTGCCCGAGGGCGGCGATATGGCGGCGGCCAAGCGTGACGTGATGGATGCGGTCCGGGCGCATTTCCGGCCGGAGTTCCTGAACCGTCTGGACGAGACGATCATCTTTGACCGTCTGGGCCGTGCGGATATGGACGGGATCGTCGATATTCAGATGGCACGGCTGCTCAAACGGCTGGCCGGGCGGAAGATCACGCTCGATCTGGATGAGGCCGCGCGCAAGTGGTTGGCGGATGAGGGTTATGACCCGGTCTTCGGGGCGCGTCCTTTGAAGCGGGTGATCCAGCGCACCGTGCAGGATCCGTTGGCCGAGATGCTCTTGGCCGGGGATGTGAAGGATGGCGATACCGTCACCGTCCGCGCCGGGGCCGATGGGTTGATCATCGGCGATCAAGTGGCCGCATCAAACCGGCCCAAGCCGGATGACGCAACGGTGCACTAACCGTTATGCGATGAAGAGAAGGGCCGGATTTTCCGGCCCTTTTTTAATCTGGAAGGGGACCTACTCTCCAATCGCCTCTTTCACGATCTCGTCCAGCAGGCTTTGCACCTCTTGCATCGCGCCGTCGGGGAAAGCGCGGTAGCCGATGGTCACTTCGTCACTCTCGGGCAATTGCATGACGAAAATGTCGTAGGGGCAAAAGCCGATGTTCATCACATCCGCCTCCATCACCTTGCGCGACAGCGCGGCCGAGCAAAAGCTGAACACCTCCGCCGCCTCGAACAGCACCACGTCCGACCCGACATCGGCGCGGGTGCGGTCGAGCATCTCACCGACATGGCTGACGTTCTCGGGGATGAGCCCTTGGTTCAGGATCGCGTTCTCCACCCCGAAGGTCACATCACCAAAGCTCTGGTCGGTGGTATAGGTGACCATCTCATCCGCTTGGGCGGCGCTGGCCCAAATCAGACCGGCGGCGAAAAGAAAACGGATCATGGCGGCACTCCTTTGAATAACGGCGCCTGACATTCCGGTGTGCTGGCTGAAATCCGGGCGAAAGGATTTGGTATGGCTTCCGGCGGGCGCTAACTTTGCATGAGTATAGTAGGGAGCGCTGAAATGGCCAATCGCTGGATCAATCGACTGACGGACCGTGACGTGACCGACGAGGCGCAATACCTCAACCGGCGGCAGATCATGGGCGGTGCGATGGCGGGGCTGGGCCTTGCCGGGCTGGGGCAGGGGGCCGCGGCCCAAGAGGGGCTGACCCCGAATAACTACGAAGACATCACCCAATACAACAATTACTACGAGTTCGGCACTGGTAAGGACGATCCCGCGAAATACGCAGGCGCGCTGACGACCGCCCCTTGGACCGTGACCATCGCGGGCATGGTCGACAAGCCCGGCGACTACGCTTTCGAGGATATCATGAAGGCGATGACCATCGAAGAGCGCATCTACCGGCTGCGCTGTGTCGAGGCGTGGTCGATGGTGGTGCCGTGGAACGGATTCGAACTGGCCGATCTGCTCAATATGGCCGGGGTGCAATCCGGCGCGAAATACGTGGCTTTTGAAACCGCCTACCGCCCCGAAGAGATGCCGGGCCTGCGTTTCCCCGTGCTTGACTGGCCCTATGTTGAAGGGCTGCGGCTGGATGAGGCGATGCACCCGCTGACGATCATGGCCACCGGCATCTATGGCAAAGACATCCCGAACCAGAACGGCGCGCCGCTGCGGTTGGTCGTGCCGTGGAAATACGGGTATAAATCCATCAAATCCGTGGTGCGCATCACGCTCACCGACGCGCAGCCGCCCACCAGTTGGAACAAGGCCGCGCCGCGAGAATATGGTTTTTACAGCAACGTGAACCCCAAGGTCAGCCATCCGCGTTGGTCGCAGGCCGATGAGCGCCCCATCGGCGGCGGGCTCTTCGCACGGCGCCAGCCGACGCTGATGTTCAACGGCTACGAAGAAGAGGTGGCGTCGCTTTACGAGGGTATGGACCTGACGGCGAACTTCTGATGCCTGCCGCGATATATATGCCCCGTCCTTTCGCCCAAGCGCCTCAGTCTGGCGTGGCCGCAGCATGACGCGCCTGGCCGATGCCCTGAACAGGGCCACCCGCCGCATTCCGGTTTGGGTGGTCTATCTTTTGCTGGCCCTACCCATCCCGTGGTTCTTTTACCAAGGGCTCACCGGCGGGCTGGGGCGCGATCCGGTAAAGGGGCTCGAACACCTCTATGGTCTATGGGCGCTGCGCCTGCTGATCGCCGGTCTGGCGATCACCCCGTTGCGCCGGGTGTTTGGGGTGAATCTGCTGCGCTTTCGCCGGGCGCTCGGTGTGATGACCTTCGTCTATGCGCTGGCGCATCTGACTGTCTGGGCGCTGCTCGACGTGCAAGGGCTGTCGCGTATCTGGGCGGATATTCTCAAACGGCCCTATATCACCATCGGCATGGCGGGGTTCCTCTGCCTTGTGCCGCTGGCGGCCACATCCAACAACTGGTCGCTGCGGAAGCTGGGGGCGCGTTGGCGCAAGCTCCACCGGCTGACCTATGTAGCAGCGCTCTTGGCAGCCCTACATTTCCTATGGCTGGCGAAAGGGTTTCAGCTGGAGCCGTTGGTCTATGCCGGCCTTGTCGCGGGGCTTTTGATCTATCGGCTGCCGTTTGGGGGCCTTTGGCAGAAAGGCCCGCGGGGATGGGCGACTCGGAAGGGGCAACAAGGGTCGTGATTCACGCGTCTGAAACGCGCGATTCCGGGCTGTGGCATGTGGATAACTGATGGCGTTAACATAACGGCGGCATATTAGGGGGGGTTACGTTAACCTCTGCAGTGTCTCGCATGCCATAAATCACTGTTCTGAAGGGCTTTTATAAGGCTTTCACAAAAACTGCACAAAACTTCAAAAAACGGCTTGCGGCTTTGTCCCACTCACCTTAGAACCCCCTCTACCGGCGGCGCTGAGACGCACCGCTGGGGCGCCAGACGGGGCGGACGGCAGCGGAGACGCGGTGGTTCGGATCACGAGGCGGATAAGAATTCGAGGTATTAGAGGCGGGGCGCGCCAAGAAGTTAGGGCGCATCTCAGTTTCTTTTGTCTCAACGCTGTTTGAAAATTTGATATCTGAAGAGATATGTGGGCGGTTTGGTTCATTCGATGGATCAACGTCTGTATATCGCGCTCTTAGGGTTTCGGCCCGATGATAGAGTGTCAGCTTCACTGTTTGGACGGCTTTCGCTACTTTGTAGCTGAAGCACAACAAGCAGAGAATGGTCTGCATCTTTCAGTAATGGATGTAGGTCGATGTGCAGAGGTTCGACGTCAAGGATACGCAGCAATGCGTTTCAACTTGAGAGTTTGATCCTGGCTCAGAACGAACGCTGGCGGCAGGCCTAACACATGCAAGTCGAGCGAGACCTTCGGGTCTAGCGGCGGACGGGTTAGTAACGCGTGGGAACGTGCCCTTCTCTGCGGAATAGCCACTGGAAACGGTGAGTAATACCGCATACGCCCTTCGGGGGAAAGATTTATCGGAGAAGGATCGGCCCGCGTTAGATTAGATAGTTGGTGGGGTAACGGCCTACCAAGTCTACGATCTATAGCTGGTTTTAGAGG